>NZ_CP064795.1:432500-1099033 GCF_015644725.1 Salinimonas marina | reverse complement strand
GACTAAATCTGAGCCGGAAGCCACGAACAAAAAACACACCATGATTGCCAGGACAAAGGCGATTACCTGATTTTTGGTCAACGCTGACATACACAAACTAATGGCCAGGAAGGCGCCGGACATCAGCCAGCTCCCCACATACGCAGCCAGTATAATACCGTTATCGGGCTGGCCCAGATAATTCACTGTCAGCCACACCGGAAAGGTAAGCAGCAGCGCCAGCAGCAACACCAGCCAGGCGGCAAAGAATTTGCCCAGTACCGCCTGTGTCACCGTAACCGGGAGGGTCATCAACAATTCGATAGTACCCGAGCGGCGTTCCTCAGCCCACCCGCGCATGGCAATGGCGGGGACGAGAAACAGATACAGCCACGGATGAAAGTTAAAAAATGGCTGCAGGTCTGCCTGCCCGCGTTCATACAAATCGCCCATAAAAAACGTAAAAATACCGCTTAACATCAAAAAAATGGCGATAAACACATACGCGATGGGGGTCGCAAAAAATGCCGCAAACTCCCGACGGGCAATAAGAAAAACTGCATTCATCGGGTACTCTCCTGTGAGGTGATTTGTACAAAAACATCGTCAAGGCGGCCGTCATCAACATGCAGACGGTCAATCGGCAGGCGAAAATGCTGAACATGTTCGGTAATAGGACCCAGAATATGTTTGCCCGGTTCGGGAAACAGCGTCACTTCGCCGGTTTGTTTGTCCACCTGCATATCGGCGACGCCGTCGATTTCTAATAACCCCGTGATGTCAGCTGCATAACTGAGTTTGAGCGTGACCGCCTGGTGATATTTCGACTGTTGCTGCAGCTGCATCGGGGTGCCGTCAAAACGCATCGCCCCGTCAGCAATAATCATTACCCGATTACAGACCGCACTTACCTCTTCCAGAATATGCGTAGAAATGATCACCAGCTTATCTTTCGACAGGTTTTTGATAAGCTTGCGCACATGCTGCTTCTGGTTAGGATCAAGACCATCAGTGGGCTCATCCAGAATCAGAATTTGGGGATTATGCACCATTGCCTGTGCCAGCCCCACCCGGCGTTTGAAACCTTTTGATAAGGTATCAATGGTTTTATCCAGAACCTCCTGAAGCTCTACCTGCTCAATGACTTCTTTAAGCCGGGCGTGTTTCTCCTGTTTACTTAATCCTCTGATATCTGATACAAAATTAAGAAATTGAAAGGTGGTCATGTCAGCATAGGCAGGTGCGCCTTCAGGCAAATAGCCGATATCGCGCTGTAACTGACTGGCATTTTTACTCATGCGGCGTCCATTCACCCGCACGTGGCCCGTAGTTGGCGTAAGAAAACCGGTCAGCATTTTCATGGTGGTCGACTTACCGGCACCGTTTGGCCCTAAAAAGCCAACAATATCCCCCGCTTTCACTTCGAACGACAAATCGTTCACCGCGGTAAAATCACCGAACGATTTACTGAGATTTTTTACTGATATCATCAAATTTCCTGCTACGAACGCATCGCGACTGTCTTTTCCATCAGGCCTTCGTACCTGCCGGCTAATTCTGTTGAAGCGACCTCTTTAATAAGGATTTTACCTCAAATATCAATACACGTATGGATATAGCACAGAAGTTTTATTACTTCTACGCCGCCTTATGGGCACCGTGCCTCGGCCCGCCCTGTCACCGCGCGGCTTGCACAATGCAGAGACTGTTCCGGGATACCTGGCTGGCTCATTCTTTTTTAGCAGCCGCCTGGCAAAACAGTCTGACAATCTGCAGATAATCATTACAATGCATTTTATTGTCTGTCGCCAAAGGGCATTGCCTATGCCATCTCAATCGTATGCCGTGTCACCGGTAGGGCACATTATCAGCCCATTTAAACAAAAATTTGCCATCCCACGCCAGCCAAATCTGGCCGAAGCGGAAGGCGAGATTCATTTAAACGAGGACTTTAAGGACCTTAGCGCATTTAAAGGTATCGAAGGTTTTAGTCATCTGTGGCTGTTATTTGTGTTTCATCAAACCCAGCCACGGGGATGGAAGCCCCTGGTTAAGGCACCAAGGCTTGGGGGCAACGCCACCCTGGGGGTATTTGCCAGCCGCAGCACGCATCGACCTAACAGTATCGGTTTATCGGTGGTCAAAAATGAAGGGGTGGAGTTTCGCAACAAGCGTCCGGTGCTCAAAGTCAGTGGCGTGGATTTGCTATGCGATACCCCCATTATCGACATAAAACCTTACCTGCCCTACGCCGATAGCATCAGTGAAGCCACCGACCCGCTGGCGCAGTACGCCGACATCCCCACCCGTTCAGTGGTCTTTGCCCGTCAGGTTACCGAACAGCTGAGTGCGCCGGACTCCCCGTTTTCGTCTAAACTACCAGCACTAATAGAAAGCGTCCTGCAGCAGGATCCACGACCGGCCTACCGGCAGCAAAATGAGAATGACTCGAAAATCTACAAAGTCAGGCTATACAACGCTGATGTCAGCTGGCAAGTGAGTGCTGGCGCGGTAATTGTCAGTGAACTGGTAAGGTGTGATGAATAACAACTGACATTTTTCTTTTTTGCCTTTTTCTATACTGCTAAACTAGCGCCGATTTTTATTTTCCCAAAGGATGAGACGCGAATAATGCGCACAAGCCAATATCTACTTTCCACCCAAAAAGAGACACCAGCAGATGCAGAAGTGATCAGTCATCAGCTTATGCTACGGGCTGGCATGATTCGAAAGCTGGCCTCCGGACTGTATACCTGGCTTCCTTCGGGACTTCGCGTGTTAAACAAAGTGGCTAATATTGTCCGTGAAGAGATGAATCGTGCCGGCGGTGTGGAAGTCCTGATGCCAGTGGTGCAACCAGCCGATTTGTGGGAAGAGTCTGGACGCTGGGAAGAATATGGCCCGGAATTATTGCGGGTGAAAGATCGCCATCAGCGCGACTTTGTATTGGGTCCGACGCATGAAGAAGTGATCACCGCGCTGGTACGAAATGAAATCAATAGTTATAAGCAGCTGCCTTTGAATCTGTACCAGATTCAGACCAAATTCCGGGATGAAGTACGTCCGCGCTTTGGAATTATGCGCGGCCGGGAATTTACCATGAAAGATGCCTATAGCTTTCATCTGGATGACACCTGTTTAGACGCGACTTACCAGAAAATGTATCAGGCCTATAGCAATATTTTTGAACGTATGGGCTTGAGCTACCGGGCGGTTATTGCTGACTCTGGCTCGATTGGCGGCAGTGTCTCCCACGAGTTTCATGTGCTGGCTGAATCTGGTGAAGATGCCATCGCGTTTTCTAATACCAGCGATTACGCTGCCAATGTGGAAATGGCGCCCGCTCAAAAACCGGGCGTTGTACAGCAACCTTCTGGTGCCGCGGTCGAAGTCGTTGAAAAACCTGAAAATCAGGCCCTGGAAGACTTTTATAGCAAGGTCAGCAGCAGCGCCAGCCAGACGTTACAGGTGGTGGTGGTTAAAGCGGCCGACGCCCAGGACAATACCGCTGGAGCAGAACAGTGGGTAGCACTGGTGCTGCGCGCTGATCATACTTTGAATGCCGTCAAGGCAGAAAAGCTACCCGGCATCGCCACCCCTCTGGTGCTGGCCAGTGAAGAAAAAGCCACCAGCTTGCTAGGCTGCAGTCCCCTATTTGCTGATGCCACCAAATTGGATATTGAAACGGTTGTGGATCACAGCGCCGCGGTGCTGGCTGACTTTATCTGCGGCGCTGGCGCTGCCAACAAAATGCAACTTAACGCTAACTGGTCACAAACACCTGACTCGGCAGACATTCGCAATGTCATGGCCGGCGATACCGCCCCGGACGAACAGGGTCAGATTGAAATAAAACGTGGCATTGAAGTAGGTCATATTTTCCAGCTGGGCGACAAATATTCAAAAGCGATGAATTGTGGGGTGCTAAGCGAAACCGGCAAACACCAGACCCTCACCATGGGCTGTTACGGCATTGGCGTGTCACGCATCGTGGCGGCGGCGATTGAGCAGAATCATGATAAGTTTGGCATTATCTGGCCAGACGCCATTGCCCCATTCAAGGTAGCGCTTATTCCGATGAATATGCACAAATCTCAGCGTATTAAAGAAACCGCCGAAGCCTTGTATGAGAAGCTGACCGAGCTGGGTGTTGAAGTGCTGTTTGACGATCGTAAAGAGCGTCCAGGTGTAATGTTTAATGATATGGAATTAATTGGCATACCTCACAGCATTGTTATTGGTGAAAGAAACCTAGACAATCAGCAGGTTGAATATAAACATCGCCGAACCGGGGAAAAACAACTGCTCGACATTGACGCCATCAGCGACTTTGTCAGCGCGTTGTAGTTTGCCTGAGTGGATAGTCGGTTGAGCCTGCAGGAGGAACCATGCAGCTAACGTTTTACGGTGTACGAGGCTCTATCCCTACCCCAGGGAAAGATTTTGTCCGCTATGGAGGTAATACCGCCTGTGTGCATGTGGCCACAGACGATGGAACGGATGTTATTTTTGATGCCGGCACCGGCATTCGTCAGCTGGGCGGGGTCCTGATCAAAAAAACCACACCCATCCACTTGTTGCTGACGCACAATCACTGGGATCACATCCAGGGCTTTCCGTTTTTTGCCCCCATCTATCAAAAAGATCGGCAAATCAACATTACTCCGGGGCAGACTACCCTGCCTGAGCATGATCAGATTCTGCGTCAGATGCAAGGCTCGGTGTTTCCGGTCCCCTCCAGTGCGCTGTTGTCTAAAATTGAGATTACGCCACTACCTGAAGAGACCGAACAATGGAATATCGGTGCGGCCGCGCTGTCGCGGTTACCGATGAACCATCCGGGCAAAGGCAGCGCCTATGCCATTGTGGCCGACGGCATCAAAGTGGTGTACATGACCGACAATGAGCTGTATCCACCTTACCGTAAAGAAACCGACTTTTTGTCCTTTGTGGACTTTGCCCGCGACGCCGACCTTATCATCCATGATGCGCAGTATATGTTGTCTGACATGCCTGCCAAGTCGGGTTGGGGCCATTCGGTAGCCGAAGAAGCGGTAAAGCTGGCGATGGCCTGCAATGCCAAACGACTGGCATTGTACAGTCATGATCCTGAGCGTACCGATGATGACATCGATGCGGTCGTGGCGCACTGTCACCGGTTTATTGATGCCGCTGAATCGCCGCTGGAAATGATGGCCGCTGCAGAAGGTTTATCCGTCAATTTCGCCTGATAAGGGAGTCACTTGGTGAAACGGTTACTGGTTACATTGCTGGCGCTGGGGTTATGCCCCGGCGCTCCTGTTTTTGCGCAGGAAACGACGCCGCCCCAAAATCAACAGACTAATCAGGAAGCCGACAAAATTAAGCAGGCGCCGAGTATTCTGAGCTCACGCTTCGAGGCTGATCGCAAGGCACTGGATAACCTGTTTGTGATCTCTCAGCACCACCCCAACTTCATTTTGCCCATCTCCTATGTCACCAATCCTAACTCCGTGGGTAACGAAGAGCTCACTCCGAACAATGTGGATAACAAAGAAGCCAAATTTCAGCTGAGTGTGAAGTTGCCGGTGTATCTGCAACATGACACGACCGATGGTCTGTATGTTGGTTTTACCCTGACTTCATTCTGGCAACTATACAACTCTGAGGTGTCCAAGCCATTTCGAGAAACCAACTACGAGCCTGAAATTTTTTATATGAAAGAGGCTGACATCACCCTGTTGGGATACGACTTCAGTGCCTTGCAGGTGGGCTTTAATCATATGTCTAATGGCCAGTCCGGGTTACGCTCACGTAGTTGGAACCGGCTTTTTGCCAGTGTGCTGTTTTCCGATTATGACAACCTTTACTATCTAAAAACCTGGTACCGTATTCCTGAAGATGACAAACGTTCGCCCGCTGATCCCACCGGTGACGACAATCCCAATCTTCAGGATTATTATGGTCGGGTCGAATTGGGTTATGGCACCCGTGTGGGTAATTTTAAATTACTGGCGCGACTACGTAATAACCTCAGTTTTGGCACCAATCGGGGTAGCCTCGAATTAAATCTCAGCTACCCGATGTCGGATCGCTATGAAATACTGCTGCAGTATTTCAACGGCTTTGGTGATTCACTCATAGACTATGACCGCTCTCAGGAACGTATCGGGCTGGGCGTGCAGCTGATGTTTTTATAATCTGAAGCGATGTAGGTCTGCCAGCTTAACCTGGCGAATAAGCGGCTTCGGTGACCCCGGC
This sequence comes from Salinimonas marina, assembly GCF_015644725.1. Taxonomy (NCBI): domain Bacteria; kingdom Pseudomonadati; phylum Pseudomonadota; class Gammaproteobacteria; order Alteromonadales; family Alteromonadaceae; genus Salinimonas; species Salinimonas marina. The sequence goes on along the minus strand of NZ_CP064795.1, from coordinate 1,092,814 downwards.
GGCCCTAAACAATTGCAGATGCACCTTTACCAACGCCTCTATATCACGCTGGTAACCACCACCAATCACACACGCTACCGGTAACTTATGCTTTTTGCACCAGTTCAGTACCATGGTGTCACGCTCAAACACCCCGTCGGTAGTAATGTCCAGCAAGCCTAAATCATCATCGGTATGAATATCCACCCCGGCGTCATAAATCACCGCGTCCGGACTAAAACAGCGTTCAATCAAATGCAGGGTGGTGTCCAGCGTATCCAGATATTCAGCATCGTGGCAGTGTTTAGGCAAGCCCATATCCAGATTTGAATGTTGTTTACGATGGGGAAAATTCTTTTCACCATGCAGTGAAACCGTGAACACAGACGCATCATTTTCTGCCAGGTGGGCGGTACCATCGCCCTGATGCACATCACAGTCAATGATGAGTATATTGTCTATTCCCGGCTGAGTTTGCATTGACCTGGCCGCCAGGTACAAGTCATTAAATAAGCAGTAGCCTGAACCAAAGCTGGCAAACGCATGATGATAGCCGCCGGTCAGGTTTAACGCCAGACCGTGCTCTAGTGCATTATGCGCGGTTAAACATGTGCCGCCCACTGCGGTGAGGGAGCGTTTAATCAGTTGCTCCGACCATTTAAAGCCAATGCGGCGCATGGCTTTGGCATCCAGCAGCCCCTGGGTGAGAGCATGAATGTAGTCATGATCATAATATTCGGTTAGGGCATCAGTGGTCACCGGTATCGGTGATTGAAAAGCACTGGCGGGCACCCCTTCCCGGCACAACGCATCGAAAATCCCCTGATATTTTTGTATCGGAAACCGATGACGGGGAGGCAGGGACAACTGACTGTAGATAGGGTCAAAGGTCAATGGAATCATGAATTATAAATACACCCTGCAGCGAAAGGATCCAAGTCGTCAACCTGACAGAAAGCGATTAGCGGGTCAAGGAGCCCACGACGTTCTCTACATTCGCCGCCATGGCTTTCATCGCCGTCGAGATATCATCCCGTTGCGACAGCTGTTCATAATGCGCAGCCGAGCTTACCACCTGCCCGATAACCTCTTCGACCTCTTTTAAAACCTGCTCCTGTTCGTCTGCGGTGGTATGTAAAGACTGTACTACTGCTGCGGTTTGTTCAATATTTGCTACCACCTGACTAAGGGTGGATAGCGCCGTACTAGCTTCCTGCGCATTACTGTCGGACAGGGCTTTGCCCTGTGTCATCGCCACTACCGCTGAGCGGGCTTCGGCCTCAAACGACGATAAAATATCGTTGATTTCACGGGTTGATTGCTGGGTTTTGGCTGCCAGCGCCCGGACCTCGTCAGCCACTACCGCAAAGCCACGCCCATGCTCGCCCGCCCGAGCGGCTTCAATTGCTGCATTCAGGGCCAGCAAATTGGTTTGGTCGGCAATTTCGTTGATTACATTGACTACTTTCAGAATATTCACACTGCGACTTTGCAACTCATTCACCGTACCGGCGGTGGCATTAACAGTTTGCGCCAGCTGATGAAATCCAGCATTGGCTTTTTCAAAGGTGGCATAGCAACTGGCCACCTGGGTCTGGGAGCTTCCCGTGGCCCGGGCCACCTGCTCAGTAATATGAGTAAGATTATGCACCATGGTGGTCAGCCTAGCAGTGCTATGCTCTAACGACTGACTGGCTTGTTGCTGTTGGGTGGCCCCGCCCTGAATTGACTGACTAACCTGCGCCAGTGAGTCGATGGCGGTAGTCATTTTGTGCTCGGCACTTTGTAACATACCTACCGAGTTAATCAGTTTGCTTTGCAGCGCCCGGGTGGCCTGCGCCAATACGCCCAGTTCATGCGCGCTGGTGTAGCTCAGCTCATCCCGGTAGTCGCTTTTAGACAGGGCATCCAGACAATGTGCTATTTGCCTGACGGGTTGTATCACGCCGGTACGCAAGCGCATCACTACATACAAAAGACCGCCGGCTGACAGTAGCAGCGCCGCGCCCAGTATCAGCCACAAGGTAGTGTGGGTGGTACTACGTAGCTGAGCAAATGCCTGGTGGGAGGTCTGGGCAATATTATCTGCCGCTGAGGCCAGCAACCGGGCTGGCTCGCGGTCGATGCCACGCACCCTTTCATCAGCCACCGCAGGTTCAAAACCCGAATCAATAAATGCCTGATAGCCGTCACGATATTTTTTCGCCATCAGTGCATGGGCGCGGGTAAATTTATCGATATCCCCCGGGTCGCTTCGCTTAAGTACGTGTTTTGCGCTAGCGTACCGATGAGGTCGCCTATCTGTGCTTCGCTTTGTAAAAAACGCTGCCAGTATTTGACGCGGGCGTCCTCGTCTGTTCCCCGTAGCAAGACATTTTTCCACTCCTGAACCTGTGTTTTAAAGGTCGATAACACCACATTGACTTCTCGCTCAGCCTGCAGCTGGTTGCTCTCCAGACGCTCATAATGACTCAGCAAAGAAAATGACTGATACAGGGAGGCTGCATTAAGTGTCACCAGGATTATCAGGGTAATTAAAACGGGCGTCATTACCAGACGGTTGATGCTGGTGTACTTCATAATAGCGGATCCTAAGGTGAACTTTGCGGACGCCATTACACGCAGTCTTTGTTACAGTTTTATGACAAAGCCCACCCCTCGGGTATGCCAGGATAATGCTTCGTTTTCCCGGCGATACCTTTTTCCCGTGGGTCGGTGAATCTTCAGCAGCGGCAGTGGTCAGTCGCTGTCGTAATTTTCTGCGTCGGCATCAAAGCCTTCAAGCACCAGCTTACCGCACGCTTGGTTAGACTCGAGTATCTGGTGAGCCCGGAGAAGATTGTCGGCGGTAATTGTGCCCAGATGCTCACCCAGGGTCGTCCGCAGCGTGTTATTGTCAATCAGCCGGCTGATCTGATTAAGAATATTGTGCTGCTCCTGTAAATCGGGGGTGTTGAACAACGAGCGGGTGTACATAAACTCCCAGTGCAGCGAAATACTTTTACGCTTTAACGCCAATATATCCAACTGCTGCGGATCATCAATCAGACCAAATTTCCCCTGGGCTTTAAGGACATTCACACACGCGTCAAAATGGGTATCGGTGTGGGTCAGACTGGCAATATAATCGACGGTCTCAATACCTGCTTTTTTCAGTTCCTGGTCAAGTGGCTGGCTATGGTCAATAACATGATCAGCTCCCAGATCACGCACCCACTTCTGGCTTTGCGCTCTGGAGGCGGTGGCGATTACAGTAAGTCCGGTAAGCTGTTTAGCTAACTGAATCATAATCGACCCAACGCCGCCCGCGCCGCCCACAATCAGTAGACTTTGTTGCTTTCCGGTTTCATCGGTAGGAACCTGCAAACGCGAAAACAGCAACTCCCAGGCGGTCAGTGAGGTCAGGGGTAAGGCTGCAGCTTCACTAACACTGACAGACTTCGGGGCATGACCCACAATGCGTTCGTCCACCAGCTGATATTGGGCATTACTGCCCTGACGGGAAATATCCCCGCATAAAAGACTTTATCGCCGGGCGTAAACAAGGTGCAGTTACGCCCTACGGCTTCTACCGTACCTACCGCATCCCAGCCCAACACCTTGAACTCATCGGCAGCAGGCGCAACGTTGCGGCGTATTTTTGTATCTACCGGATTCACCGAAATGGCTTCAACGGCAATCAGTAAATCGTGTCCGGCCGGCACCGGCTTGGCCGTATTAAACGCGCTTAATGCGTCTGCATGAGGCGTATCGCTGGTTTGTTTGTATCCAAAAGCAAGCATGAGATCTTTCCTTTAGTTAAAGTTGGTAACGAGTAAATTAAGCCTACCATGGGGTGACGCATAAGGGTAAAGCTATGCTTTTCAAAAACATAGTTTGGGGTAATTCTCCAGGTTCTGAATTGGGGTTAAGCCGTGGGTGCGCAGCAGACATCTACCGCTATCGCGGTAGCTTAAGGTTTGACTTGTGCTTCATGCTATCCCGATATTAACTTACAGACAAATAACTTGCTTTGCATGCGCAGGTAGGCAGACTGGTCTACCTACCCATTGAGACCCACCCAGGATTATTATGACGCTACGGTCTGGCCAGAAACCTGAAAGTGCGCGGGCTCGCTTGCTGGCTGCAGCTGCAATACTGTTTTACAAAAATGGCATCACCGCTACCGGCATCGATTCCATTATAAAGCAGGCAGGCGTTGCGAAAAAAGTCTCTACAATAATTTTACCTCGAAGGCCGATTTAGTTACGGCCTACCTGGAAGCCCGCCATGCTGAATGGCTCTGTCTTTATGAAGCGCAGCTTGGCAAAGCTTCCACCTCGCAGGAACGTGTGATGGCGGTCTTTCTGGCCTACGAGGATCACGCCGAACAAAGCTACAACCGCGGTTTTCGAGGTTGCGGTTTGCTCAATGCCGCAGCTGAATTACCAGCCGAAGCAACAGCTAGAAATGTGGTAAAAGGCCACAAGGAGCAGGTGCAGGCATTGCTGGCCCTGCATCTGGGGCAACTGCTGGAGGACGCCCCCTCTGAAGTGCCTCACCTGGCTTATCATTTCGCTTTTCTGCTGGAAGGTGCAATGGCACGAGCCGGCCTTGAGGGGCGAAGCGATTGCCTTCACCAGGCCCGCAACATCGCTGCAGCCATGTTGGAGGCATTATGAAGCGAGCACTTGATGAAAGTCTGTTGGGATTTATCGCCGTGTTTATTGCCGCGGTGTTGTGGGGAACCACCGGAACGGCCGCTACTTTTGCCCCGGAGGTTAGCGCTGTAGCGATAGGCGCAGTAGCGATGGGGTTTGGCGGCCTGCTGCAGGCCCTGCTTGCTGGCAGACAAATTCGGCAAAATGCGGCTCATTTAAAAGCCCAGTGGAAATACCTGATCACGGGGCGGTAGCCGTAGCTATTTACCCACTAGTGTTTTATGCCTCGATGCGGCTGGCGGGGGTTACGATAGGCACTGTGGTCTCTATAGGTTCAGCGCCTTTGTTATCTGCCCTGATTGAATACTTCCTGGACGGGCTGCGGCTTACCCGTCGCTGGATGCTTGGCGCTGGCCTTGGCTTAGCAGGAATAATAATGCTTTCGATAGCTGACGCAGGTAACGATGGCACCACCGGCGCTGCCGCCAGTGTGCTACCGGGCGTAATGCTCGGGTTGTTGGCCGGCCTGACCTATGCGCTGTACTCATGGACAGCCCGCCGTCTTATGCAGCGGAATATAGCGCCCCGGGCAGCGATGGGCGCAACTTTCGGGCTGGGTGGCATAATATTAATACCGGTGCTTCTGGCCACCGGGGCCCCGCTATTGGCCACATGGGTTAATGCATCAGTAGGACTGTACATGGCTTTGGTTCCCATGTTTCTGGGTTATGTGTGTTATGGGCATGGACTGGCGCGAATTCCTGCCAGCACCGCTACTACGATCACATTATCAGAACCTGTGGTGGCGGCCTGCCTGGCAGTCGTCATTGTCGGAGAACACCTTTCGGCGGCAGGCTGGATGGGCATCGCGCTAATCCTCACCTGTTTAATTTGTATCAGCCTTCCGGTTAAAGCATTTAATCAAAAATCTTAATAAACACTATCCAATGATAGCTGAAAAAACGGATAGACCTTGGCAACTTTATAGCCGGCTTTACCCCCCCAATCTGGCCCACCTATTCTAATTCTTTAGCATAGAACCCCGCTCATGGCATGTCGGAAAATATTTACTGCGTGCTGCGCTCTCAGGGTTCTCGTCGAACCGTCTTCGGTGTCCCCGAATTTCGCCTGCGTCGACACAGCAAACACAAAAAAGTCCGCCATAAGGCGGACTTTTTTAAAGTTTACGATTCGCTAGCACAGCGGTTGTGTTGTGCGAGTGTTATTCCCACTCAATGGTGGCCGGTGGCTTACCTGAGATATCGTATACCACCCGCGAAATCCCATCGATTTCATTGATGATTCGGTTTGAAACCCGACCTAAGAAATCGTAGGGCAAATGCGCCCAGTGCGCGGTCATAAAATCGATGGTTTCGACGGCCCGCAGCGACACCACCCAATCATACTTACGGGCATCACCCATAACGCCGACTGAACGTACCGGTAAGAATACCGTAAATGCCTGGCTGACCTTGTTATACAAATCAGCAGCCCACAATTCTTCGATAAATATGGCGTCGGCTTTACGCAGCAAGTCGCAGTATTCTTTTTTGATTTCGCCCAGTACCCGGACACCCAGGCCCGGTCCGGGGAACGGATGACGATACAACATGTCATAAGGCAGACCCAGTTCAAGACCTATCTTACGTACTTCGTCTTTAAACAATTCACGCAAAGGCTCCACCAGGCCCATTTTCATGTCTTCGGGCAGCCCACCGACATTATGGTGTGACTTGATCACATGGGCTTTACCCGTGGCCGAACCGGCAGACTCAATCACATCCGGATAAATGGTGCCCTGTGCCAGCCACTTGGCATTCGTCAGTTTGGCTGCCTGTTCATCAAACACCCGTACAAACTCGTTGCCAATGATTTTACGCTTGGCTTCTGGCTCGGCTTCCCCTTCCAAAGCTTTTAAAAACCGGTCTTCGGCGTCCACCTTGATAATGTTCAGACCAAAATGATCACCGAACATATCCATTACCTGCTGGCCTTCGTTTAATCGCAGTAAGCCATTATCCACAAACACACAGGTTAGCTGGGTACCAATGGCTCGATGCACCAGCATGGCCACTACCGAGGAGTCCACCCCGCCGGATAAGCCCAGAACCACATGGTCATCGCCCACTTTTTCTTTGATACGAGCAATCGCATCATCGATGATAGCTGCCGGCGTCCACAGTTTTTCACACTTACAGATATCCATAATAAAGTGGGTTAACACTCGCATACCCTGACGCGTGTGTGTGACCTCAGGGTGAAACTGTACCCCGAAGAACTGCTTTTCTAGGTTGTGCATAGCAGCGTGGGGGCATGATGGCGTTTTTGCTGTGGTCACAAATCCTTCAGGAATGCTTTCGACCTTGTCACCATGACTCATCCATACATCCATCAGCGCATTACCGTTTTCGCTGATATGATCTTCAATTTTATCCAGCAGCGGACAGGGCTCACTGACTTCCACCTGAGCATAACCAAACTCGCGCTTATTGGAGCCAAATACACTACCGCCCAGCTGTTCGGCCATGGTCTGCATCCCGTAGCACACCCCTAACACCGGGACCCCGGCCTCGAATACATATTGAGGAGCACGTGGCGAGTTCAGCTTGGTGACCGATTCCGGGCCACCAGATAAAATGATTCCCTGCGGATTAAACTCACGAATCTGGGCTTCGGTGACATCCCAGGCCCAAAGTTCGCAGTACACCCCGATTTCCCTTACCCGACGTGCAATTAGCTGGCTGTACTGTGAACCGAAATCCAGTATCAGAATGCGTTGCTCATGAATATTAGTGGTCATTGTTGTTACCCGTATTTAAAACCAAACAGGCTGGTCGAAACCAGCCTGATGTAAAGCGATGAAGTGGCTTAGCCCATACGATAGTTGGGCGCTTCTTTAGTGATACTGACATCATGCACGTGGGACTCGCCCATGCCGGCCGAGGTCACTTTGACGAATTTTGCTTCGTTGCGCAAAATATCAATAGTGGCACAGCCGGTCAGACCCATGGCAGAACGCAAACCGCCCATCTGCTGATGGATGATATTGGCAATGGGCCCTTTGTACGCCACCCGTCCCTCGATACCTTCTGGTACCAGCTTTTCGGCACTGTTCGGATCCTGGAAATAGCGATCGGATGAGCCATGGCTTTGATCCATCGCCCCTAATGAACCCATGCCCCGGTACGATTTGAAATAACGTCCCTGGTATAATTCCACTTCACCGGGTGCTTCCTCGGTCCCGGCCAGCATGCTGCCTACCATTACACAACTGGCGCCGGCGGCCAGGGCTTTGGCGATGTCACCAGAAAAACGAATACCACCATCGGCAATAATCGGTACTCCTGAACCCTCAATGGCGTCCACCGCGTCGGATACCGCACTGATTTGTGGCACACCACAACCTGTCACAATACGGGTAGTACAAATAGAGCCTGGACCAATACCGACTTTTACCGCATCTACGCCAGCCTCAACCAGCGCTTTGGCCCCGGCCGCTGTCGCCACATTACCGGCAATAATTTCCAGGTCTGGATAAGCCTGGCGTACCTTCGCCACGCGATCGATAACGCCTTGAGAGTGACCATGGGAGGTATCGATAAGCAATACATCAACGCCCGCGTCGACCAGCAACTGGATACGTTCGTCAGTACCCGGACCAACTCCTACCGCAGCACCTACCCGCAGACGGCCCAGCGAGTCTTTACAGGCATTTGGTTTGCTTTCCGCTTTCTGGAAATCTTTTACGGTAATCAGGCCGGTAAGTTTGAAGTTGTCATCTACAACGAGAATTTTTTCGATACGGTTAGCGTGCATCAGTTCCAGTACCTGCTCAGAACTCGCACCTTCTTTCACCGTAACCAGCTTGTCTTTGCCGGTCATGACCTTGTGCACGGGGAGCTCAAGGCGGTTTTCAAAACGCATGTCACGGCCGGTCACAATACCAATCAGGTTATTGTCATCATCGGTTACCGGAAAACCGGAATAGCCGAGCTTTTTGCTCAGAGCCAGCACGTCGCCAAGCGCAGTGTCTTTTGACACGGTAACCGGATCTGAAACCACGCCACTTTCGTACTTTTTCACTTCGCGTACGTGACGGGCCTGTTCTTCAGGCTGCATGTTCTTGTGAATAAACCCTAATCCGCCTTCCTGGGCCAGGGCTATAGCCAGACGCGCTTCGGTCACGGTATCCATGGCCGCAGAGACCATCGGGATATTCAGCGTAATATTGCGCGTAAGCTTGGTCTGCAGGTTTGCAGTATGAGGGAGGACTGATGAGTGGCCGGGAACCAGCAACACATCATCAAAAGTCAGGGCTTCCTGGACGATTCGAAGCATGCAACAACACCTTTTTAGTCGGGGGTTAATTGCGGCGCAATTGTAGTGTTTTTTAAGTTTCAGGTAAACTGTATTTGAATTTTATCAATAAGAAATTTTTTTAATGCTTTTTAATAGTCCCTCTACCAGTCGCCAAATTTTGTCTGTGACCAAGCTAAACCGCCTGGCTCGCACGATTTTGGAAGGCGAAATAGGCCTTATCTGGCTGTCGGCCGAAATTTCGAATTTTGTGTGTGCGGCCTCCGGGCACTGGTACTTTACCCTGAAAGACAATAAAGCCCAGGTAAGGGCGGCCATGTTCAAAAACACCAACCGTGGAGTGCGCCAACGTCCGAAAGAAGGGGATAAGGTGCTGGTGCGGGCGTCAGTGGGTCTGTACGAGCCCCGGGGAGATTATCAGCTGATTGTTGAGCATCTGGAGCCGGATGGTGAAGGCCAGCTTAAGCAGGCCTTTGAGGCATTAAAGACACAGCTTCATCAGGCCGGGTTATTTGCGCCGGAAAAGAAGCAGCCCCTGCCCCAGACAATCCGTCGCATAGGTATTATTACCTCGATTTCGGGGCCGCCTTACATGACGCGCTCACCGTGTTACAGCGGCGCAGTCCTACTACTGAGGTGGTGGTATACCCCACTCTGGTGCAGGGTGAAACCGCCCATATCCAGCTGATAAGCGCGATAGAACGGGCCAATCAACGCGCCGAAGTTGATGTGATCTTGCTTACCCGGGGCGGCGGCTCGCTGGAAGATTTATGGTGTTTTAACCATGAAGCACTGGCTTATGCCATCGCCGAGAGTCAGTTGCCGGTAATCAGCGCCGTGGGGCATGAGGTGGATGTGACCATTGCCGATTTTGTGGCCGACCTGCGCGCCCCGACCCCGTCGGCCGGTGCCGAGTTGCTGAGTCAGGACCAACAGGCGATGCAACAACAGGTGGCACAGGTCACCCGGGCGTTACATAAAGCCTGGGCGCAGCATGCTAAGCAAAGCCAGCACCATCTGTTGTTACTTAACCAGCGCTTAAAAGCCTGTCATCCAGCGAATCAGTTAAAAACCCAGTCACAGCAGGTAGACCGTTTGCAACTGGCGTTAACCCAGGGGTTGAATACCCGCCTTGTCCAGTTGCAGCGCCGGCACGATCAACTATCAAATCGCCTGTTCCAGCAAAACCCCGCAATGCAACTGACCCGGTTAAAAGCCCGCCACGGCGCCTTGGAATACCGTTTAAACGAGGCGGTAAAAAAACAGCTACACCACAGTAAGCAACGGCTTGGTAATTCAGTACAGCTATTGCAGTCGGTGAGCCCGTTAGCCACCCTGGCGCGCGGCTACAGCATTAGTTTTACCGGCACTGATGCAGTGACCTCTGTGGAACAGGTCAGTGAGGGTCAGTCTATTGAAACCCGGGTAGCAGATGGCACGATTGTGAGTACGGTGACTGGCAAGCGTTCGGTGTGAGTAGTTATGCAGGCGTCTGACCGGGGTCGGGCGCCCCTCTGGTTGCCATCGCCCACGCGACAAAGAGGCTAAGGTTTTCTGACACCTTTGCAGGGATGAATTCGCAATATCTATCGTTGTTTTAGAGAAAATCCCTAGGAGCAACAAAGCTTTTCCCACCCCTTCGCCGGACTGCCGGCAGCAGCTTAAGGGGAAGAATTCTTTCTTCCCCTTAAGGATCCCCTATCGACCCCTGTCGTGAAAAGCATTACCCAGCAGCCTCAGATGGTCACCACCGACCGACACGGCGCATCCCTGCACCGAGCCGGCCTGACTCGGAATCCATTCCTCGTCTGGCAACCATTTTTCTGAGTCTCCGGGGTAATTTCACTCCAAAGGGTTATTCTCTTTCTTTGTAGTAAAGCTCTTCACAAATACCAAAATAACCTAGTACTAGCTTTAGCCCATCGAAGCGTATTGATGCGTAGCACAGTCAAGCGACCCGAGAGCCAAGGCAGGACGCCGCAGGCAAGGGGAACCGGGACAGGCAAGAGAACAGAATGTCCCGTTTTTCCTGGTTCGGGTTGCCTGTGTGAAGCAACAATTGCTCACGCTTCGCCAGGGCAAACGAGCCAGAACCCGGGAAAGCTCAGAGGAGCGCCGGGTGCCCCTCTGGTTGCCGTCGCCCACGCGACAAGAAGGTGAGATTGCAGCCAATCTACTCAGGGATAATGACAAACATCAAAGATTCTTTGCTAATGTAATAATTGCCCTACATGCATTACAAAACCTATAGGTTGCTATGAGATTATCCCTGCGGGCACACTAGTTTACCCCACCATCCGCCGGGCTGCCGGCAGCAGCTTAAGGGGAAGAGTTCTTTCTTCGTTGCCGACACCTGGTTTCTGGCTCAAGACAACCTAGTGTGTGTTGTAGCCTATTAGGGCGGCGGGTGTCCCTCTGGTTGCCATCGCCAACGCGACAAGAAGGTGGATACTTTCTGAAGTACTTGCAGGGATGAACTCGAAAAATCTTCAGTTTTATGAAGATGTCCCTGCTGCCAAAGCAAAGCACAATCAAAAAAGGGGCTCTCGCCCCTTAATCAACTTACTTACTTTTCTTGTGAAACGACATCATGCGTTTACGCTTGCGCTCCTGAGCCATCGTCAGCTTGTTCTTTTTACCCTCAAACGGGTTGGCCCCTTCCCGGAATTCTATGCGAATCGGGGTGCCCATGATTTTCAGTGACTTTCTGAAGTAATTCATCAGGAATCGTTTGTACGCGCCGGACAAACGGTCAACCTGATTACCATGTATCACAATAACCGGCGGGTTATAGCCGCCGGCATGAGCGTATTTCATTTTCACCCGACGACCCTGCACCAGGGGCGGCTGGTGCTCGTCCTGTGCCATTTCCATAATCTGGGTCAAAATAGAGGTATTGATACGGCGGGTGGCACTGTCGTAGGCTTCCACTACCGAGTCAAACAAATTGCCTACCCCGGAACCATGCAATGCAGAGATAAAGTGCAACCGGGCAAAATCGATAAAGCCCAGACGACGGTCAATCTCACGTTTAATTTCATCTTTAACATCAGTATCCAGCCCATCCCATTTGTTTACTGCCAGCACCAGTGAACGGCCTGAGTTCAGTACAAACCCCAGCAAGCTCAGATCCTGGTCCGAAAGACCTTCACGGGCATCAATGACCAGCAGCACCACATTGGACTCTTCAATGGCTTGCAAGGTTTTAACAATAGAAAACTTTTCTACCGCTTCGGTGATTTTGCGGCGCTTTCGCACACCCGCGGTATCAATCAGAATGTATTCACGATCATCACGCTCAAGTGGAATGTACACACTGTCGCGAGTGGTCCCCGGCATGTCATACACAATCACCCGATCTTCACCCAGAATACGGTTGGTTAAGGTCGACTTACCGACATTAGGCTTACCTACAATGGCCAGTTTGATCGGCAGATTTTTGAGCCGTTCAAGTTGCTCATCCGAGGTTAATTCTTCGTGCTCGGGCTTGGGCACCACTTCCATTTCCGGAAATTCATCGGCCAGCGGATTCAGCCCTTTATCCAACAGTTGTGAGACACCGCGGCCATGGGCGGCGGCAATCTGATACACATTGCCCAGACCCAGCGCATAAAAATCCGCGCTTTCACTGTCGCCATCAATACCATCAACCTTATTGGCCACCACATAGACTTTCTTACCAACTTTACGCAGATGTTCGGCGATTCCCTGATCAGCAGGCATCAGACCGGCCCGGGCATCCACCAAAAACAGCACCACATCTGCTTCATCAATGGCCAGCAACGACTGCTGGGCCATATGGGCATCAATGCCGGCCTCGTCACCGGTAATCCCGCCGGTATCTACCACAATAAATTGCTTGCGATCAAAGGTGGCCTGTCCGTATTTGCGGTCACGGGTGAGCCCCGGAAAATCCGCTACAAGCGCGTCCCGGGTATTGGTTAGTCGATTAAATAACGTGGATTTTCCGACATTTGGCCGGCCCACCAGTGCAACTACAGGCAACATTAATGTATTCCTACATGAGATATAAACAAAAACGAACAAGCCGCGTTAGCACGCGGCTTGTTCTATATAGCTATATTGTACCGCTAAACGCAAAGTTCGTCAGCCGTCCGGCATAGCTTTGTACACTTGTCGCGAACGACTAGGGAGTGGTCAGCGCCGCCACATTGCCATCACGGGTGATAGCAACAATTTTGTCCTCAACCACAATTGGCGCCACATACACTGATTCGTCTTCATCATCGCCCCCTAAATTGTAGCGAGCCACAACTTTACCGGTTTCCTGATTAAGCCAGTGCAGATAGCCCCACTTGTCACCCACCACGACATTATCACCGACGGGCATCGCTTCCGTTAGGTTACGCTGTTTAAGTGAGCTCTGCGACCATAGCTCCACCCCGTTGCGACGATCCAGCCCATAAACCACTGACTTATTATCGACCACAAACAACGTATTGCCGTTCATGGTCACGTCGCGATATGAACCATACTCACGCTTCCAGATAACCCGGCCACTACGCAATTCAATGGCTGCCAGCGTGCCATTATAAGAAATGGCATAAATAATACCGCCATACATCAATGGGGTGACATCTACATCCACAATCCGCTCAAGTTCGGTGGCACCAGAAGGTTTGGTGATCGCGGTTTCCCAGGCGACCAGGCCAGAATCGATAATATTAACCTGTACCTTGCCGGTGGGGTGCCCACTATGGTACCGCCATTTGCCGCGATGGGCGCGGAAATACCACGTAGTGTCAGCGGCGGTACATCGCTTTCATTCAGCCACAGCTGTTCACCGGTTTCGGTATCAATACCAAACAAGGTTCCGGCGCCGGTGTTTACCACCAGCACATCACCAGAGACCACCGGCGCAGACAAAATTTCACCTTCCACAGAGTGTGACCAACGGGTTTCACCGGTGGCGGTATCCATGGCAATGATAGCGCCATTTTCGGTGCCTACATAAAGGGTTTTAGCCTCGGTAGCCAGGCCGCCGATACGCGCCGATTCACCCGAACGCCATAATCGACTCACGGCGTCCAGCATGCCCTCGTCAGCAAAAATCGCCAGATTTCGTTCCCACAACCTTTCGCCACTTGATGGGTCCAGTGCTGCCACTTCGCCATGGCGGCTGGCAACAAATACTTTGTCATCGCCATAAACCGGACGCAGGCGCGAAAAATAATCTTCAATGCCATCACCGATTTCGGTATCCCATACCACCTGCGCTTCAAACTGAGCATCAATAGGTTTCAGGGTGCGTATTTCAATTTCTTCTTCATCGGCGAACCAATTGGAAACGGTTGTACAACCAGTCAATGACACACTCATTGCCAGTGCCAATCCCATTGCGCGCGAAATTCGGCCTTTCTGGCCACACGTTACTCGTGACAAACTAACTACCTCTTGAGTGTTGTTATGAACCGGTGGCGACCGCCAGGTTATCGAGCTTCATTTTAACCAGTTGATTACTGGCATCATCTTTTAGCGCTTTGGTATAAGCCATACGAGCATCATCCAGCTTGCCCTGCGCGGCCAGTACATCACCCTTGACTTCAGCAATCAGACTGCCGAAGGCGTTGTTGCTCAACCCTTCCAGTGTCGCCAGTGCTTTGTCATTGTCGCTTTGCTCAAGCTGAATACGAGCCAGCTGAATACCGGCCAGGGTCTTCAGGTTGTTGTCATCGGTGCTGCTCATTACCTCTTGTAAGGTACTTGCGGCTTGTTCCAGTTCGTTATTTTCTACCAGTTTGCTGACTTTCATAAAGCGCGCAATGCTGGCATAGCCTGAATCACCGTGATTACTGATAAATTGTTCAACATTGCTCAGACCACCGTCCGACTGTAATGTTTCAACGGCCTGCTGATATTCTACCGATGCCTGCGCTTTTGCCTCAAGTTGCGAGTCGCTGTAATAGCGCCAGCCCCATAAGCCGCCCAAACCTAATACTGCGCCTAAAATGATCGCCGTACCGTTGTCTTTCCAGAATCGCTTAATTGCTTCTACTTGTTGTTCTTCTGTAGCGAACTGTTCCATCACTAACCTCTGTGGTTGTTCATCAAAGCGTCTGCTCCCAGCCGCTTAAAGGGTTTAATCAATAAAAGGTGCTACTGCTGTCTCTAACGAGGCCAACGCCACTGTGCTTTGTTCCTGACCATCTCGCAGAGGCTTTATCGTTACCTGTTGGTTCTGAGCCTCGTCACTGCCTAACAACAACGCCACCCGGGCACCGGTTTTATCGGCGCGCTTCAGTTGCTTTTTCAGATTACCGCCGCCACAGTGCATCATTACCCGCGCTCCGGCTACCGTATCGCGCACCTGCTCGGCTACGGTCACGGCGTAGCTAGCGGCATCCTCGCCCAGGGCGGTTACAAAGATATCTGCACTGCTGGTTCCCTGCTCTTCGGCATTCAGGGTAGTCAGCAACAGTACCAGTCTTTCCATTCCCATGGCAAAACCTACCGCCGGCGTCGATTTTCCGCCCAGTTGCTCTACCAGACCATCGTACCGGCCGCCTGCGCAAACCGTACCTTGTGAGCCTAAGCTGTCGGTAACCCACTCAAATACCGTACGGTTATAATAATCCAGTCCGCGCACCAACCGCGGATTAATCTCATATTCGATTCCCGCCTGGCTTAAACGTTCACACAGCTGAGAAAAATGTTGCTCAGATTCGCTGTCCAGATGATCGATAAGCGACGGAGCACCTTCTAGTGCTGCCTGAACCTCTGGATTTTTGCTGTCTAATACGCGCAGCGGATTGGTTTCCATGCGCCGGCGCGAGTCTTCATCGAGCTGATCTGCACGGGCGGTCAGAAATTCAATCAGTGCCTCGCGGTAAGCCTGGCGGGCTTCATTAGACCCCAATGAATTTATTTGCAGCTTCACATGATCGGCAATACCAAACGCCTTCCATAACCGTGCGCTTAGCAAAATGACTTCTAAGTCAATATCCGGCCCGTCCAGGCCGTAGGCTTCCACCCCAAACTGGTGAAACTGACGATAGCGGCCTTTTTGCGGACGTTCATGGCGAAACATCGGTCCCATATACCATAAGCGCTGGTGCTGATTGTACAAGAGGCCATGTTCGTTACCCGCCCGCACACAGCTGGCCGTACCTTCTGGTCGCAAGGTCAGACTGTCGCCGTTGCGATCTTCAAAGGTGTACATTTCTTTTTCGACAATATCGGTGACTTCACCAATAGAGCGTTTGAATAAATCGGTGCTCTCAACCACAGGAGTACGAATTTCCTGATAACCATAACTGGCTACCACTGATCGTAAGGTTGACTCTACCTGCTGCCAGATACCGGATACTTCCGGCAGGCAGTCGTTCATTCCGCGTATAGCCTGTATTGTTTTAGCCACCTGAATTTCTCATACTGCTGATAAATAAAAACCCCGCATTATAGGGGCTTTATGGGGAAACAACAACGCCTGCCATGGGCAAGCGTGGGTTGTCAGTCTTTTACATTAACCGCAATTTTGCGGCTTTCATCTAACTGGCTGGCTTTTGCCCGGATGCGCTTTTCAAGCTGATCGACCAGTTCATCATTTTTCAGGCGTACTTTCTGACGTTTGCCATCTTCATAGTAGCCGCTCATATTGCGCGCACCGGTAAGCCCCAGATCAGACACCTCGGCTTCACCCGGACCGTTCACCACACAGCCAATAATCGACACATCCATGGGTGTAAGAATATCTTCGACCCGCTGTTCCAACGCATTCACGGTGCCAATCACATCAAATTCCTGTCGTGAACAGCTTGGACAGGCAATAAAGTTAATCCCCCGGGAACGGATGCGCAGTGATTTTAAGATATCAAAACCCACCTTAATCTCTTCTACCGGATCGGCCGCCAGCGATACCCGCAACGTATCGCCGATGCCTTCGGCCAGCAGCATCCCCAGGCCTACCGAGCTTTTCACTGCTCCGGCCCGCAGGCCACCGGCTTCGGTGATCCCAAGATGCAATGGCTGGTCGATGCGTCGTGCCAGTTCACGATACGCGCCTACCGCTAAAAATACATCGGAGGCTTTTACACTTACCTTGAACTGGTCAAAGTTCAGCTTATCCAGAATATCGACATGACGCATGGCTGATTCCACCAGGGCGTCAGGGGTCGGCTCGCCGTATTTCTCCTGCAGATCTTTTTCCAAAGAGCCGCCATTGACGCCGATACGAATAGGAATATTGTTGTCTTTGGCACAGTCCACCACCGAGCGTATACGATCCATATTGCCGATGTTACCGGGATTAATGCGCAGACAATCCACGCCGTATTCTGCTACTTTCAGGGCGATACGGTAATCAAAGTGAATATCCGCCACCAGCGGCACTGTTACCTGCCGACGAATTTCTTTAAAGGCTTCTGCAGCATCCATCGTGGGTACCGAAACCCGCACAATTTCACCGCCTACACCCACGATCCGGTTTATCTGCGCCACTGTTGCGGCCACATCGGTGGTCTGAGTGTTGGTCATCGACTGCACAGCAATTGGCGCACCATCACCAATAGGCACATTGCCTACATTGATGCGAATTGATTTTCTGCGTTTAATCGGACTTTCAGCAAACATGTTTAATCCTGCAAAGGTAATGAAAAGCGCGCGGTTCGGCCATTCTGAAAACCAGAAATATCGACCTTTTCACCGGCATAGACAATGGCTACATCATCTGGCGCGCCTAAAGTAACACTGATAGGAGGCTGACCGGTAATCTCCATCACCCGGCCGGCCCGTTTAATTCCGGTGGCAAGCACTTCGCCACTGGCATCAACAATATTTACCCAGCACTCATCATCAAACGTGAACTGCATAGATTCCGGGGCGCCCGGCGATGAAGCTTCAGAGGCTGGTTCCCTGGCCGCCGCCAATGATGCATCGGTGTCGGCTTGCTCTGCCGGGGCCGACGTTTCTACCGGCTTTTGCGCTTCATCATTGGTTGGCGCAGACATTAAGCTGCTGGTTTCAGCAGACTCTGCCAATGTTTTTTTTTCAGCCGTGGGCCTGGTGTCCGTGGCGGGTTGGCGGTGGCGCTCGCTGACGCCCTTAGATTCGCGCTCGCGGGCAGTCACTGAAGTGGCGGGCGCGCTTACTGAAGCGTTTTGTTGAGTGGTGTTATCGTCCTGCTGATACCACCAGACCACCACCGCGGCAATCAGCAGCAGTAATATGACCCAGGTCACCATCATCCAGCGGTCATCATGAGCCTGTTTCGCAACCCGCTGAGAAAAACTTTGCAATGCGGCGGGCGGCTTGGTGGCAGTATGCAGACGATTGAATTCTTCAATCACTTTTTCATGGTCAATGCCCAGAAATTTTGCATAGTTGCGTACATAGCCTTTGGTAAAGGTGACAGACATCGACTCATCAATTTTGTCTGACTCGATATGTTCAATGGTATGCGCTTTTAAAAACAGTTTAGCAGCGACATCCTGCTGCGACAGCCCCTGTTGAAGACGGGCCTCGCGTAACATTTTGCCGGGGGTCTGCTGGTTTTGCGTCGGGGCCTGGCCGACGTTTTCTTCGGTTGTTTCTTCTGGATTCATTCAACTACCTGGTTTGTTTGTTGCTCAGGGGGGACCAGCCATAATCTGGAGCCTACTTCCAGCACATCCGTTTGTGCCAGATTATTCCAAGAACGTAGGGAAGACATTCTAATATTGTATTTAACCGAAATACGGTACAGGTTCTCATGGAATTGAACAATATGAACCTGCTCTTTTTCAGCGACCGGCAACGAATTCAGGTCCGAGGCGAGCGCCCTGGCTGACGCCGAAAGCGTGGCTTCTGAGTTACCCGGACGCGGGGCGCCCTGACTATTTTTTATGTTTGTATGGTTATTTCTTGCATTTGTTACTGTGGAAAGCTGTTTTTCAAGTTCAGTGTAGCGTTGGTATTGAATGCTCTCAGGATACAATGAGCGCAGCATCTCGCCGTAGCTTCGCACCGATTCGATATCGTCCTGCGCATCCGCCACCTGCACCGCCAGCCACAACGACTGCGCCGTTACGCGAGCCATTTTCTGATAGCGCCGCAGACTGTCCTTGGCCTCTTCGTAACGGCCGGTTTCAAGGTATTCCTGCGTCAGCAGCATCAGGGTTTTGCCCCGGGAGGGCTGATGATTTAACGCCGTTTTGAAATATTCAATGGCCTGTGGGTGCAGGCCCTGGTCCCGGGCGCAAAGCCCCATATTTTCATAAGTCTGGGCGGTATTCGCGTAGCGCTTGTTATTGACCGCTTTAAGAAAGAGTTCCTGGGCTTTGTCAAACTGGCGCTGCTGGCACAAAAACGCGCCATAGCTATTGGCAATATCCGCATTACGGGGGGCCAGGTCCAGCGCATTCTCATAGTACTCCACCGCCCGTGGCACCTCTTCCACAGTTTGATAGTAGTACGCCATGGCATAGTGCACGTCGGCAAGCCGCGGCGCAAACTCAAGCGCTCGGTCCAGATTTTTTTTGGCCTGAGTATAGTCGCCGTTTTTCAGATAAGTTAAGCCAAGCGACATGCGGGTGCGGGCTGCTTCAGACTGATCAAAATTATCGCTGAGCATTCCCGGCTGAGACTGACTTACACATCCTGTTAAAACAAAAACGCAAGCAATTAGGCTTTTGCGCATGGGGCGACTACCTCCTTATGAATTTCGTACCAGTTAGATTACTGCGCCATTTTTACCGAAATCTGCTCACCCTTCATCTGTTTTTTCAACATTCTTTTGGTGCGATCGACCACATCCCCCACTAACTGGCCGCAAGCCGCGTCAATATCATCGCCGCGTGTTTTACGCACCATCACGGTATAGCCATGTTCCATTAATACCTTAGAAAACCGGTCGATTCGCGAATTTGACGAACATGTATACGGGGAGCCCGGATAGGGATTAAATGGGATCAGGTTAATCTTGCAGGGGGTATCCTTCAAAACTTTTGCCAGTTCGTGAGCCTGATCGGTGCTGTCGTTAATATGCGAAAGCATGACATATTCAATGGTGACTTTGCCCTGGTTGGCTTTCGACTTATCCAGGTAACGTCTGACCCCTGCCAGAAATGCTTCGATATTGTATTTTTTATTGATAGGTACAATTTCGTTACGTAATTCATCATTAGGCGCATGTAATGAAATCGCCAGCGCCACATCAATGGTGTCACCTAATTTGTCCAGTGCAGGCACCACGCCCGAGGTACTTAACGTGACCCGACGCTTCGACAAACCAAAACCAAAGTCGTCCATCATCAGATCCATCGCCGGAATCACATGTTTCAGATTAAGCAAAGGTTCGCCCATACCCATCATGACCACATTGGTAACCGGACGCTTGCCGGTATCATTAGACAGCCCTAAAAAGGTGGCGACCCGCCATACCTGACCGATGATTTCACTGACCGACAGATTACGGTTAAAACCTTGCTGGGCAGTAGAACAAAAAGTACATTCCAGAGCACAACCCACCTGCGACGAAACGCACAGTGTGGCGCGATCGGTTTCCGGGATCCAGACACTTTCAACTTCCTGCCCACCTTCTAAGGTTAAGGCAAATTTAATAGTACCGTCACTGGCTTCCTGAAAATAAGCAATTTCCGGGGCTTTAATTTCGCAATGCTCTTCCAGTTTCTGCCGCAGGTTCTTGTTCAGATTCGACATTTCGGCAAAGTCACTGACACCCTGGTGGTATATCCATTTCATCACCTGATCGGCCCGAAATGGTTTTTCGCCAATCTCCTTGAAGAACGCACGCAGGCCTTCGCGATTGAGATTTAACAAATTTGTTTTTGCCATAAGATGACTGACCTTACCTTAAACTATATAAATCAAGAGGTTGCCTAAGTAACAGCAACATATACCGATACGCGCGGGAGAGCCCGCTCGCATCGTACAAAAATTAGGCGCGAATTTTACCATAGCCGCGATGCCGGTAAAAGCACAGGCCTGCGATGAGACAAAGATTCGGCACTAACAAAAAAGGAGAGCCTTAGCTCTCCTTTTATCTGACCCGCCTCGTGCTTAACGAGTGCGTGGGCAGATTTCTTCTTCTGAAAAGAAGTATGCGATTTCGCGTGCTGCAGATTCTGGTGCATCAGAACCGTGAACCGCGTTTTCATCGATAGAAGCCGCATAGTCAGCACGCAGAGTGCCGGCAGCCGCGTCAGCTGGGTTAGTTGCACCCATGATTTCACGGTTTTTAACTACGGCGTTTTCGCCTTCAAGAACCTGAACCATTACCGGACCAGACGTCATGAAATCTACCAGGGCGCCAAAGAAAGGACGCTCTTTATGCTCAGCATAAAAGCCTTCAGCCTGTTCTTTGCTCAGGTGTACCATTTTAGAGGCAACAATGCGCAAACCCGCAGATTCAAAACGGTTGTAAATTGCACCGATAACATTTTTTGCTACTGCATCAGGCTTAATAATCGAAAAAGTACGCTCTAGAGCCATTTTTCTTGTCTCCGAAAAAGTCTATTAATATTTTGGCCGCAAATTATAGGCAATTCTTGGCAACATGACCAGAGCCGATGTTCATTGCTCTGGAGTTAATTCTATATTTGTTTCAGCCAGCCCCGGCATTTCGCCATTAACGAGTGGCTGATTTTGCCAGCGCCTGTATCTGCCCGACAATTGCCCGTAAGCCATTGCCCCGGGTCGGACTGATATGACGCTCAAGATCCAGCTCGGCAAAATAACCGTCAATATCAAACGCCAGAATCTGCGCCGGGGTTTTGTCGTTGTAGGCTGCCAACACCAAAGCCAACAAGCCCTGGACAATCACTGCATCGCTGTCCACGTCAAACTGAATGCGCCCTTCGTGGATGCGCGACGCCATCCATACCGAGCTTTGACAGCCTTTCACCAGCCGATCACTGGTTTTTTGTTCCTCGCTGAGCCCCGGAATCGCTTTGCCTAAATCAATAATGTATTGATAGCGCTGTTCCCAGTCATCGAAAAACGCGATGTCGTCAATAATTTCCTGACTATCTGGCAATTGCATAGTGTTGCTTATCCCAAGTAGTAATTAAAAAAACAAACCAGCTTCAAGCTGAGCTTCTTCACTCATCATTTCACGGGACCAGGGCGGATCAAACACCAGTTCAACCTCCACGTCATTCACATGCGGTACCATGCCAACCCGGTATTCCACATCACCGACTAATACCGGGCCCATACCGCAGCCTGGCGCGGTAAGTGTCATCTGCACACTCACCTTGTGGTTATCCTGGTCAATATCGACTTTATAGATAAGGCCCAGCGACACCAGATTAATTGGGATTTCCGGGTCGTAAATGGTTTCCATCGCATCCCAGACCTGCTGTTCGCTGATGGTGCCGTCTGCGGGTGCTTCAAAATTCAGTACCTGCGGTTTGCGGCCAATAGCATCGGCATCGGTACCATCAATCCGGTACATGTTGCCCTGCCAGGTAATGGTGTAATTGCCACCCAGCTCTTGAGTAATACTGACAAACTCGCCTTCGCGAATAACGGTTTTGTCACCAGCTGGTACCAGCCGGGCGGTGCAGTCACGTTCTGTGACTACCATTTTCTGTGCTGCCATGTTTACTTTCTTAGCCTATGTTAAAGCTTTCGCCACAACCACATTCATCTACTACGTTCGGGTTGTAGTACTTAATCACGCCATTAACTCCTTCCATGACATAATCAATTTCGGTACCACGCAGCAAGCTTACAGCATTACTGGCGATAGCAACTTTAACATTATCGCCGGCATCCAGGGTTTCATCGTCCGCTTCGGGACTATCGGCAAAATCCAGTACATAGGCATAACCGGTACAACCACTGACCCGGGTAGATAGTCGAATCCAGTTTTTGTCGGCCTTGGCCAGCTTAGCTGAAAAATGTTTTTTTGCCGCATCGGTTAGCGACACGACAGTGTTACTTGGTACAAAGGTTTCAACACTCATATCGTCTCCTGTTAAGCCAGCATTTTTCTGGCTTTACGCAGCGCCGAGAACAACGCATCCACTTCATCCATTGTATTGTAAATGGAAAACGATGCCCGGGCCGTGCCGGGAATTCCCAGCTTTTTCATTAGTGGTTGAGCGCAGTTATCGCCGGTACGAATGGCAATGCCCTGACGATCCAGGATAAAGCCGACATCGGCCGGGTGCGCACCGTCGAGCATAAAGCTCATTACGCCAATTTTGTTTTTCGCCGTACCAATAATTTGCAGGCCGTCAAACTCTTCTGCCTGTGCATGGGCACTGGCCAGTAAGGCTTTCTCGTGGGTCTGAATCGCCTTTTGGTCCAGGGCCATAAACCAGTCGAGCGCGGCGGCCAGGCCAATGGCACCGGCAATATCTGGCGTACCGGCTTCCAGACGATTTGGCAGCTCGCCCCATGTGGCATCCTGATAGGTAACTTCCTGAATCATTTCACCACCCACCAGCCACACCGGCCAGTCTGCCAGAACCGAGCGCCTGCCCCACAAAACCCCGATACCGGTAGGCCCATACAGTTTATGACCGGAAAATGCATAAAAGTCGCAGCCAATGGCTTGTACGTCGACATCACCATGAGCAATGCCCTGGGCCCCATCTATTAACACCCAGGCCCCTGCTGCTTTCGCTTTCGCGGTCAGAGTCTGAATCGGGTTTACCGTACCCAGTGCATTCGACACATGGGGCATGGCCACCAGCCGGGTTGCCGGGTTCAACATGCTTTCAAAGGCTGTTTCGTCCAGTTCGCCACGCTCATTGATAGGCACAACCTTAAGCGTGGCGCCCGAATGTTTACAGGCCTGTTGCCATGTAACCAAATTAGCGTGGTGCTCCATTTCGGTCACCATCACTTCATCACCCGCTTGCAGCAGCTGCGCCAGACCGTTGGCCACCAAATTAATCGCTTCGGTGGTGCCGCGCGTCCAGATGACCTCTTCCCGGGCACCCGCATTAATAAACCGGGCCACCGTATCGCGAGCAGACTCGTAACGGCGGGTTGCCTCATCCGATAACTGATGCGCACCGCGATGCACATTCGCATTACACGTTGTGTAATAATCGATAATGGCATCCAATACCGCTTGCGGCTTTTGGGTTGTCGCCGCGTTATCCAGGTAGATCAGCGGCTTACCGTCAATCTCACGAGACAAAATAGGAAATTGTTGACGTAGCGCAGCGACATTCAGGCTCATTTTACCTCCATCCGGGCAAAACGCTCACTCAGCTTAGGCAGCAGCCACTCACGAATAGCTTCATCAGGGACCTGATTTACCAGTTCCTGGATAAAACCAAAGTTAAGGATAACCAGCGCCTTGCTACGGGAAATGCCCCGACTGAGCAGATAATACAGCGCTTCTTCATCAATCTCTGCCACGGTAGCACCATGTGCACATTTAACATCGTCAGCATAAATCTCAAGCTCGGGCTTGGTGTTTATCAGTCCCCGGCGAGATAGCAATAAATTACGGTTGTTCAGCTCGGCCAGAGTTTTTTGCGCATCACGATGAATATGAATTCGACCATTGAAAACCGCGCGGGCATTATCACCAATAATACCCCGTGCATTTTCTTCGGTCGTGCCATTAGGCAGGGTATGTTCAATATTTGAATGCAAATCGAACAGCTCGCCCTGGGCCAGCAAATAAACAGCATTCATCTTAGCGTCAGCATGCTCTCCGCGGTGGATAATATCCACATCCAGTCGCGAGAGCTCACTGCCATAGCCCACCACCGTACTATTTAAGGTAGAGTGATTGCCTAAGGCAAAGTGGCTGCCGCCAATTTGTTTGGCCTGTCCGGCCATAAACGCAAAGCGATAATGTTCCAGGTGGGCATTATCCCCAATGGCATACTCGACAAAGGCCGTGGACATACTGGGCGTATCACCTTCAGCCTGTTCTAGAATACGGGCACTGGCGTTTTCACCAAGGTTTACCGCTACGCGGGTATGGGCATCCACATCCTGGGTGATCACATTGGTAATGCGAATCATTTTGTCCAGTTTCACGCCAGCTGGCACATCAATAAACACGCCCTGCGCGCTGGCAATATCATTGACCAGTCCAAAAACATGGTGGGTAGGCTTCACCTGACCAAATACGCTGGCGGCGCGCTGTTGCTGGGCTTCATCCAGCCGATCGAAGGTAGCGATAACAACGCTTTCGGGTAAATCCAGCTTGCTACAATCGGTGGCCAGCTGCCCATCCACAAATATCAGGTCAAACGCTTCCAACCCGGCAATTTGTGCCACACTATGAGTGGTGTTGGTTTCAACCGGTACTGTATCCGCTGGCTTAACTTCACGTTTGGCTACCGAGGTTAGCGGCGTAAACCGCCAGCTCTCGGCGCGCCTGCCAGGCCAGCCTTGTTGCTTTAAGGTCTCACGCGACTGTTGGCGCACGGTGGCCAGAAAATCTGATGGGGCAGTCGCGTGCTCAATGACCTGATTTAGCCATTGACTCATACTTCTGACTCCTCGTATTTTTTACCTAAAAATGCGTAGCCGCTTTTCTCTACTTCTTTAGCCAGCGAGGCATCGCCACTTTTCACAATTTTGCCGTCAGCCAGAATATGTACGAAATCGGGCTCGATGTAGTCAAGCAGGCGCTGATAGTGCGTCACCACGATAAAGCTGCGTTTGCCATCGCGTTGGCTGTTAACCCCATTGGCCACTACCTGCAACGCATCGACATCCAAACCAGAGTCAGATTCGTCAAGAATCACCAACGAAGGCTCCAGCAAAATCATCTGCATAATTTCATTACGCTTTTTCTCACCGCCGGAAAAGCCTTCGTTAACACCTCGTTTTAAAAATGCTAACGGCAATTGCACCTGCTTGCAGGCTTCTTTCGCGGTTTTCAAAAATTCAGCTGCACTTAATGCCTCTTTGCCCTGTTTTTCGCGAATCGCATTAACTGACTCTTTCATAAATTCCATGTTGCTGACGCCAGGAATTTCGACCGGATACTGAAATGCCAGAAACAGGCCAGCCTGGGCGCGTTCTTCTACTTCCATATCCAGCAAATCTTCATTTTTGAAAGTCGCTGTACCTTCATTCACTTCGTAGCCATCACGGCCTGACAATACATAGCCCAGCGTGGATTTGCCGGCACCGTTCGGGCCCATGATTGCGTGTACTTCGCCTGGGTTTACTTCCAGGTCCAGACCTTTGATGATGGTCTTGTCTTCGACGCTTGCATGTAAATTCTGAATCTTAAGCATTATTACCCCACTGAACCTTCAAGACTAATTTCGAGCAGTTTGCCGGCTTCCACCGCAAACTCCATCGGTAATTCTTTAAATACTTCCTTACAGAAACCGTTCACAATCATCGAAACGGCTTTCTCAGGATCCAAACCACGCTGCTGACACAGGAACAGCTGGTCGTCACTTACCTTAGAGGTAGTGGCTTCATGCTCCACAATCGCAGTAGGATTGCGGCTTTCGATATACGGGAATGTGTGCGCTCCACAGGTATCACCAATCAGCAGCGAGTCACACTCGGTAAAGTTACGCGCACCTTCTGCCTTAGGGCCCATTGATACCAGACCACGATAAGCATTATTGCTTTTACCAGCCGAGATCCCTTTGGAGATAATGGTCGAACGGGTATTTTTACCAATGTGTATCATTTTAGTACCGGTGTCGGCTTGCTGACGACCACGGGTTAATGCGACCGAATAGAATTCACCCACACTGTTGTCGCCCTTCAGGATACAGCTTGGGTATTTCCAGGTTACCGCCGAGCCGGTTTCCACCTGAGTCCAGGAAATTTTGGCATTAGTGTGACAAATGCCACGCTTGGTCACAAAATTGTAAATGCCACCCTTGCCATTCTCATCTCCGGGATACCAGTTTTGTACTGTGGAATACTTGATTTGCGCATCATCCATGGCCACCAGCTCTACCACTGCGGCGTGCAGCTGATTTTCGTCACGTTGCGGTGCAGTACAGCCTTCCAGGTAGCTTACATAGCTGCCTTCTTCAGCCACAATTAAGGTACGCTCGAACTGACCGGTATTTTCCTGGTTGATACGAAAATAGGTCGACAACTCCATCGGGCAACGAACGCCTTTTGGAATATAAACAAACGAACCGTCGGTAAATACCGCGCAGTTGAGAGCGGCGTAGAAATTGTCGCTACGGGGCACCACTGAACCAATATATTTTTTTACCAGTTCCGGGTACTTCTGAATAGCCTCTGAGATAGGACAAAAAATAACCCCAGCTTCTTCCAGCTTTTCCCGGAAGGTCGTCACCACCGAAACCGAATCAAAAACCGCATCCACGGCGACACCGGCCAGCATTTCCTGTTCGTGCAGGGGAATGCCCAGCTTTTCGTAGGTTCGCAGTAACTCAGGATCTACTTCATCCAGTGACTGGGGTTTATCCTTCATGCTTTTGGGGGCCGAATAATACGAAATCGACTGAAAATCAATTTTTGGATAATGGACATGGGCCCATTCCGGCTCGTCCATCTCCAGCCAGGCATGGTAGGCTTTTAAACGCCAGTCCAGCATCCATTCAGGCTCATTTTTCATAGCCGAGATACGGCGGATAACCGACTCGTCCAGACCATTTTCAAATGTTTCAGACTCGATGTCAGAGTAGAAACCGGCATCGTACTTACGTTCCAGCGCCTGATCTATCTGTTCGCTCTGTTCACTCATATTGAAGTCTCACTTGTTTGCCTGCTATAGCGGAGCATTGAATAAAAGGGCCATGACGGTCTTGCCCTACATCACTTTTTCGTGGTGTGTGAAAAGCTGCTCAACGCTTTTAAACTGTGCTGTATTGTATAATACCTGAGTAAAACACTCAAGTATTATGCGGGTGCCGGTGTGGTGTGCCGACGCTTTATATAAATTGCCATGATCCGCCTCGCCGGAGCGCGGCGGATCATGCCCGAATATCAGGTTTTATTCAACGCGAATAAGTCTACAGGTGGATTACTGGCCGTTTGTCTCAAGCATACGGGTAACCACATCGGTAACTTTTTCTACCGCGTGATCAATGTCATCGCTTGAGGTATAGCGACCTACAGAAAAACGCAACCCACTATGAGCGGTTTCGGCATCGCAGCCAATGGCGCGCAGCACATAAGATGGCTCCATGCTGGCAGATGTACAGGCTGAACCCGATGACACCGCAATGCTATTTAATGCCATAATAAGGCTCTCGCCATCCACGCCGGTGAAGCTAACATTCAAGTTTCCCGAAACACGCTGCGTGGGATGGCCATTAAGCTTGCTGTTAGGAAGCGCGCTCAGTCCCTGCCAGAGTCTGTCACGTAGCGCACCGATACGCTCTATTTCTTCATCCAGGTGGGCACTGGCCAGTTGGCAGGCAGCGCCCAGTCCGACGATTTGATGAGTCGCCAGGGTCCCGGAGCGCATTCCACGTTCGTGACCGCCACCATGTATCTGCTGGGCCACCCGAACCTTCGGACGCCGGCGTACAAACAAAGCGCCGCTACCTTTAGGCCCGTAGAACTTGTGAGCTGATAACGAATACAGGTCAACCGGTAAGGTACTTAGATCCACGGGTAACTTGCCGACGCTTTGTGCGCCGTCGACATGAAAGGCAATCTGGCGCTCCTGGCACAATTTACCGATAGCAGCGATATCCTGAATTACACCAATTTCATTGTTTACGTGCATTACCGACACCAAAATGGTGTCATCACGCAACGCCTCTTCAAGCTCTGTCAGGCTGATCAAACCTTGATCATCAACCGGTAGGTAGGTAACTTCATAGCCCTGGGTTTGCAAATAAGCACAGGTATCGAGCACGGCTTTATGTTCCGTAACCACGGTAACAATATGCCGGCCTTTATCCTGGTATTGCTCGGCCACACCTTTAATCGCCAGGTTATTGGCTTCGGTGGCACCAGAGGTAAACACCACTTCACGGGGATCACAATTCAGCAAATCTGCCACCTGACTACGGGCCACATCCACGGCCTCTTCTGCCATCCAGCCGTAACGATAGGTCCGCGACGCAGGATTACCAAAATTGCCGTCCATAGTCAGACATTGCATCATTTGTTCGGCGACCACCGGGTCCACCGGGGTGGTGGCCGCATAGTCCAGATAGACCGGTGGCTGTGCTTGATTACTCACAGTTGTATACTCACCTGAATATCCTGAGATTTCCCCAGAATGTTTTTATCCTGCCGGTCAGCAACTTCCAATACATCCCGCTGGGCCATTAATTCGCCCAGGGTAATGCCATTCAAAAAAACACTGATCCGGTCGCTTAAGTCCTGCCACAGACTATGGGTCAGGCAGCGTTCGCCGCCCTGACAATCTGATTGGCCCTGACAGCGGGTGGCATCTACCGACTCATCCACTGCACGAATAACCTCACCAATGGCAATATCTACGGGCTCGCGACTGAGAAGATACCCTCCGCCAGGCCCGCGTACACTGCTGACCAGTTGCTCTTTACGAAGACGTGAAAAAAGCTGTTCCAGATAAGACAGCGATATTTCCTGCCGTTCAGAGATGTCGGCCAAAGGAACCGGGCCGCGGGTAGAATGAAGCGCCACATCAAGCATGGCGGTCACGGCGTACCGGCCTTTAGATGTTAATTTCATAGAACTCCCCTGCCGTTTTTGATAGCAGAATTGTTCCATACCTGACTAAATTGGTCAACTATTTAACCTGGCGACAAAACCGTGTTCCTATTGGCTTCAATCACACCTGCATACACTGTCAGGACCGCTTAACCGGTTGTTTAATGTTAAAGTTGTCTGGAAGGGAGCTTTATTCTATCTTCAACTATATTCCGTTTATATGATCGGACCATAACGATTGCACTGATAGCATCAACCGTGCAGCGCACCCGCTGGCGTGGTGACTGACAAAGGCAAGAATGCCGGTAGAGAAACTGTTACTATTAGCTACGATTTCTTCGCTGAATGTCTCGGGCTTTCCTCAAAACCCAGCCGGTTTGCGCGAAATGCTACCTTACTCTCAGGTGATGTTTTTCAGACATTACCTAAACATCATCATTTTTATGTGAAAATTATTTATGAAAATTCTAGTCAGAAATTTAGATCGTACCACCACCGAAGCAGAACTTACCAATTTGTTCAGTGCCTATGGCGTGGTGCAGTCCTGTAACCTGGTGATGGACCAGAAGACGGGACAGTCGAAAGGGTTTGCTTTTGTTGAGATGCCGAAGCCAGGTGATGCCAAAGCGGCGATTAAAAATCTGAATAACCAAGGTGTGGGTGAAACAAAAATTCGGGTCAAAAAAGCCGACGACAAAAAAGCTGATGCTGAAAACGCCAGCGACGCCCCCTCCAGCGGTAAAGATTAAAGCATCACCTATCCTCGAAGAATAGGCCGGGTTCTGCACAGCAGGTAGGCGAATAGTATCGTCTGTAGCTGACCCTATCTGGTGCTTGGTGCCTGTTAGAAGTGTATAATTTGTTATCTACAGCCAGGGGGATTGTCTGCTGCCCTCGCTCTCGGCGCGTGGTACCCACTGGTATTAGTCTATTGTCTAGTTGGTAGCAGTTTGGATTGCGGCTAAGATTAATTTAACTTGATCTATGAGATATCCGATGATAGCGCCCGAATTTCCGAAAGACGAAGCGGAACGTTTGAACACGCTCCATGCCTTAAAAATTCTTGATACCGAGCCCGAAGAACGTTTCGACCGAATCACCCGTATGGCCAAACGTATGTTTGGGGTGCCTGTTTCCCTGGTAAGCCTGGTGGACATTGAACGCCAATGGTTTAAGTCGGCGCAGGGCCTGGATGTCACCGAAACCCCCCGGGATATTTCTTTTTGCGGCCATGCTATTTTAAGCGACGATGTGTTTTGTGTGCCTAACGCGCTGGAAGATATTCGTTTTCATGACAATCCACTGGTAACCCAGGGGCCTGAAATTCGCTTCTATGCTGCCAGTCCTCTCAAAGCCGCTAATGGTCACAATATCGGCACTTTGTGTTTAATTGATACCAAACCCCATGAGCTCGAAGACGAAGATATTCAGTTACTGAAAGATCTGGCGGTGATGGTAGAACAGGAAATTGCTGCGATGCAGCTGGCGACCCTGGATGAGCTTACCCTGATTTCTAATCGACGGGGTTTTAATGTGCTCGCAAATTATGCCCTGCACCACTGCCAGCGTTTGCAGATGGATGTAACAGTGTTGATGTTTGACCTGAATCACTTTAAGCCAATTAACGATCAGTTCGGGCACGCTGAAGGCGACCGCGCCCTGGTGACTTTTGCTAATTTACTAAAGCGGGTTTTTCGTGAGTCAGATGTATTTGCGCGTCTGGGGGGCGATGAATTTGTGGTGTTGCTCACCGGTACTGATTCGGCAGGAACCCGCACGGTGATGGCCCGCTTTGCCCAAGAGGTGGAGGAATTTAATCGAACCACTTCGCGCGGCTACGATATTGAATACAGCGTGGGGCTGGCGCACCGTCAAAACAATGAACCCATTGATGCGATGCTCGCCCGTGCCGATGCTGCGATGTATGCAAATAAGAAAGCAACTCGCTCCCCCACTCGCCGCTTCGCTATTTAATTCCTGACCGAGTGACTGCGCGTAGCGCTTTACCTGGAACGCGCAGTCACTCAGTCCTCTATCCGACGCCAATTTCGCCTGCTGAAGCCCTGGCCTTGGTGCGGGCAATCTTCCAACACCACAAAGATGCTCGGTGGCTACTACTTTGTCAAACCGTTCTAACAGCTGTGGGGCTGGCTTTTATCGCCTGGCTTTTATGCCTGGTTTTTGTGACATGGCTGTTACGCTCCGGCCGATGCTACTGTCGCTACCCCCCGAGTTGGCCTGTTTTAAATTTTAGGGTCGAACGACGCATGCTCGTCTTCGTGTTCTTTGACCACAGGATCTATACCGGTTTCTGCAAAATCTTCTTTGCTTAGTGAATGCAGATTGTCCGTACAGACATCGCCGCCCATCGAGCGAATCACTCCGCACATCTCTTCCACTTTATGGTCCATCTGATGCATATGTTCCAGCATGATGCCCATCGCATTAGCCACCGGATCGGGGTTATCTGGCGATATGGCATACGCATCAAACCCATATTTTTGTGCAATACAATTGCGCTTGTCGGTTTTTTGCTCGGCTTCCTGCCGGGTGCCCTGACTCAATACAATGCGCCCGGGAATACCCACCACCGTAGAGCCGGCCGGCGCGCTTTTTACCACCACCGAATTTGAGCCGACTTTGGCGCCTTCGCCGATGGTAATCGGACCCAATACTTTTGCCCCTGCGCCCACCACCACGTTGTTTTCAAGCGTAGGGTGGCGTTTGCCAGCCTGCCATGAAGTTCCGCCTAATGTCACCCCATGGTATAGCGTAACATCATCGCCAATCTCAGCGGTCTCACCAATGACGACCCCCATGCCATGGTCGATAAAAAAGCGTCTTCCCAGTTTTGCGCCGGGATGGATTTCGATGCCTGTCAGCCAGCGACTGAAAGTGGACAAGCTGCGTGCCAGCCACTTAAAGTTCGCGCGCCACAGCCGATGCGCCACACGGTGTATCCAGATAGCATGTAAGCCCGGATAGTTGGTCAATACCTCAAAGGTATTGCGGGCGGCAGGATCCCGATGAAATACGCCACGAATATCGTCTTTTATTCTTGAAAACATGGGGATTAGTCTTTTTTAACTGCCTTATCAATGGAAGAAAGTATACCACGCAAGATATTCAACTCCTGTGACTCAGGACGGGCACGATTAAATAAGCGGCGTAATTTGGTCATTACCAGCCCAGGGTGATTCTTCACCACAAAACCTGTGCCCATTAAACTGCTTTCTAAATGCTGGTAGAAGCGCTCCAGGTCATCGTTAAGCGGGTAGTCATTCGGCTCTTCCGGGATCGTTTCCTGCGCTAACCAGGCCATACGCACTTCATAGCATAAGGTTTGAACTGCCATCGCCAAATTAAGAGAACTGTATTCAGGATTCGCCGGAATGCACACATGATAATGGCACTGTTGCAACTCTTCATTGGTCAGACCGTTATTTTCGCGGCCAAACACCAGTGCCACCGGGTACTTGGGAACTTCGGCAATCATTTTTTCACCACATTGGCGTGGGTCGAGCATAGGCCAGGAGTGGGTCCGCGACCGGGCCGAAGTGCCTACCACCAAACCGCAGCCGGCAACGGCTTCTTCTAAGGTGGTCACGGTGGTCGCATTACCAAGCACATCGCCAGCGCCCGCTGCCATCGCACTTGATTTACCATCTGGTGCCTGCACCGGGTCAACCAGATAAAGATTACTCAATCCCATTGTTTTCATGGCCCGGGCGGCTGAGCCGATGTTGCCTGTGTGAGACGTATTGACAAGGACAACCCTGATATTTTCCAGCATGGTTTTGTTTTTGTTTGAATGGTTTGTAGTAAATTCTAACATAAGTCTGCTTTGGCGGGCTATTGCGGCACGCTGCCAATTTTTAACTGCCTCAAGCGGCATCATACATTGCATATTAGGCGAACAGTCGGTACACTTCGCGCGTTTTTTATCGGCCATGCCGTAACCGGCGTGTCCGAACTTCGATCTTTTACAATTGGTGGTGACTATGCATCCTATGCTGAATATTGCGGTCCGCGCTGCGCGTGTGGCCGGTACGATTATTGTCCGTGGTTTTGAAAATCGTGATGACTTGCAACTGCAGGAAAAGGGCAGTAACGATTATGTGACACATATCGACAAGGAAGCAGAAAAAGCAATTATTTATAAAATTCGTCAGTCTTTTCCTAATCATTGTTTCCTGGGTGAGGAAAGTGGCGAAACCAATGGCGAAGATTCTGATTTTCAGTGGATTATTGACCCGTTAGATGGCACCACCAATTTTATCAAAGGCATTCCTCACTTTGCCGTTTCTATTGCGCTGCTATATAAAGGCCGTCTTGATCAGGCGGTCATCTTCGATCCTATCCGTGGCGAAATTTTTACTGCCAGCCGGGGTAAAGGTGCGCAGCTAAATGGCTATCGTATTCGTGTAACCAAACCGCGGGATCTTACCGACACTGTGCTGGCCACCGGTTTACCGTTCAGAAACAAACAGCAGTATGGCGAATTCGCTTTAAGCCTGAATAAGATTTTCCATGAATGTGGTGATGTACGTCGTGCCGGCAGTGCGGCATTGGATTTGGCGTATGTTGCCGCCGGTCGCCACGATGGCTACTGGGAGCGTGGTATCAAATGCTGGGATATTGCGGCCGGCGAGTTGATGGTACGTGAGTCAGGTGGACTGGTAACGGATTTTGCCGGTAATAACGATCCTTTATACAAAGGCGAAGTGGTTGCCGGAAGCCCGAAAGTAGTACAGGGCCTGGTAAAACACTTAAAATAAATACAATCTAAATATCACGACAATGCCTTAACAACACCACCTCTTCACCACTTACGTGGTTACAGGCTTAATCGTTAGCCCGGTGCCGGTTTACCCGCATCGGGCTTTTTTGTATACCCGGTTATTCGCTATCTTGTTCCGGTAAGCCGGCGTGCAGGTAAGCGCGCTGGTAGTCCATGGTGATCACAAAGTGTTTCAACACTTCATATCCAATTAACCCCTCGACCTTTTTGCCTCTGATGCGGGTGCCTGTGGTTTTGTATTGATTGTTTAAGTCGATATTACTGCCTTCAGCATTAAAAGACACCAGCATATTTTCGAGTGTATAGGGTCCAAAAACCACCTCATCTATTCTGGTAGATTCGAGTTTAACCGTTTTACTAATATCACTGGCCTGGTGCACCTGATTGTCTGAATTTGCTAAACCCAAACCTTCTGCAAGGCTTCGCTCAATCATGATGCCGCCAGCATTACCGGTGTCCAGCACTAACCATGTCCTTTGCCCGTTCAAGGTAACTTCAACCAAAGGCATGCCAGAACCGCGCTGCTCTACCATAGGTATATTTTTTATCTTATGTAAATTTACCACGTCACGGCTGATAAGCCGCAATTTCCGGCCAGGATAATCTATTTGCATAACGTTGCCCTGAAACAACGGAGCGCCCAGTAACAGTCCTATAGAGCTATGACCTAAAGCGGCTTCTACTACATTGTTTATTCCTGTAGTTGTACCAAACATTCCCACCGGGATATTGGATAATTTTTTATGCCTTTTTTCCCGAACGGACCATTGATATAGGTGGTCCCAACTCCGGTATAATTTAATTCGTGTTTATCAATAAATTTTTTATTAATAGCATTCATTTGGGCGCCACTGTCTAAAATGGCATAGGTGGGATGACCACTGACGGTCACGGGGAGGGAAATATGGCCGTCTTGTAATTTAAATTCCAGCCAGGGTGTGACCGTCGCCTGCGCCGACCAAGCGCTGAGAATCAATAATACACAACAAAGTAAACGAGATAGCATAACCAGTCCTTAGTTAAATTCCTGATTCAAGGCTACCAAAAATTGCACAAATAAAAAGCCGCCCTTAGATGGACGGCTTTTTAATTTTTGTAAAATATCGAAGACAACGCCTAAGGATGAGGATCCATATCGGCGCCCTCTTTTTCCACCTGCGGTGGCATCAAATCTTCTTTGCTGATCCCCAGCGCAAGGGCTACTGAACTGGCAATATAAATCGATGAATAAGTACCGATAATCACACCGAACAGCAAGGCGGTGGCAAACCCGTGGATCAAGGCTCCGCCTTTGTAGAACAAGGCGACCAGTACAATAATGGTGGTTAATGAGGTTACCAGGGTCCGGTTCAGGGTTTGCGTCAATGAGATATTGACAATCTCAATCGGCTCACCTTTACGGATTTTTCTGAAGTTTTCCCGGATCCGGTCGCACACCACGATGGTATCGTTAAGAGAGTAACCAATAACTGCCAATACCGCCGCCAACACCGTTAGATCGAATTCAATTTGTAAGATTGAAAACAACCCTAAGGTCAGCAATACATCGTGGGCCAGCGCCGCCACCGAGCCTAATGCAAAGCGCCATTCAAACCGCATGGCGACATACAGCAAGATACAGATCAGCGCCACCAGCATCGCCAGTCCACCCTGCTCGGTCAGCTCTTCACCAACATTCGGGCCAACAAACTCGATACGACGCATTTCTACCGCAGTATCACCGGTCCGCAGAGCCTGCACCACCTGGTTGCCCACCTCGACTGATTTAACCCCGTCGCGCGGAGCAATACGAATCAGCACCGCTTCACTGGAGCCAAAGTTTTGCACGACTGCATCGCCAAAGTCGGCCGCATTTAGTTGCTTTCGGATGTTCGACAAATTAGCGGGTTCTTCGTACCCCACTTCAATCAAGGTGCCGCCGGTAAAATCTAGTCCCCAGTTCAGGCCATTAATGGCTAACGAACCAATGGTACCTGCCAGTAACACAAACGAGAAAATCGTAGTGACCATGCGCAGACGCATGAAATTGACGGTCTCGGATAAATTGATAATACGCATTCGCTTTCTCCTTAAATCGCCAATTTCTTCACTTTACGTCCGCCCCACACCGCATTAACAACAATGCGCGTTAGCAAAATGGCCGTAAACATAGAAGTCGCAATACCAATCATCAGCGTGATCGAAAAGCCTTTAATTGGGCCGGTGCCCACCGCAAATAGAATCAGGCCGGCAATAAAGGTGGTAATGTTGGCATCCAAAATGGTTGAAAAGGCGCTGTCATAACCATGATGTATGGCTTGTTGGATACTGCGCCCCTCCCTCAGCTCTTCACGGATCCGTTCAAAGATAAGCACGTTGGCATCTACCGCCATACCTACCGTCAAAACAATACCCGCCATACCCGGCAGGGTCAGAGTAGCCCCCGGAATCATCGACATAATACCGACAATCATCACCAGGTTAGACACCAGCGCAATATTAGCCACGATGCCAAAGGCTTTGTAGTAAATCAGCATGAAGGCTAAAACCGCCAGCAAACCATACACAATGGCCTGCATACCCAGCTCGATATTTTCCTGCCCCAGGCTTGGCCCAACGGTGCGCTCTTCCACTATTTGAATGGGCGCAATCAATGCGCCTGCACGTAACAGTAGCGCTAAATCACGAGCTTCTTTGGGCGAGTCCAAACCGGTAATTCGAAAGCTGCTGCCCAGTTGCGCCTGAATGGTCGCGACCGAAATCACTTCTTCATGTTTTTCGAAAATCAGCTTACCTTTGTCAGTTTTTTCACCGGTAGCTTTATATTCAATAAAAACCGTGGCCATGGGCTTACCAATATTGCCACGGGTGCCCCGCGACATCTTGTTACCACCTTCGGAGTCCAGTGAGATATTCACCTGCGGGATGCCGTATTCATCCAC
Organism: Salinimonas marina; assembly: GCF_015644725.1. Lineage (NCBI taxonomy): Bacteria > Pseudomonadati > Pseudomonadota > Gammaproteobacteria > Alteromonadales > Alteromonadaceae > Salinimonas > Salinimonas marina. The sequence continues at coordinate 1,055,618 of NZ_CP064795.1, read as the reverse complement.
GCTGTTATTAGCGTCGATAATATGGTTACCCGTCAGCATCACCTGCTTTTCAAGCAGCTGCGGTTGCCCGTTTTTGTCTTCGATTAACTGTGACCCTGGTGGTACCCGACCACTAATGGCATCACGCACATCGTTGTCCTGGTCCAGCAGACGAAATTCCAGCGTGGCCGTGGCATTCAGAATTTCTTTGGCGCGGGCAGTGTCCTGCACTCCTGGCAGCTGTACGACAATCCGATCAGCCCCTTGCTTTTGAATAAGCGGCTCGGCCACACCCAGCTGATTTACCCGGTTGCGCAAAATCGTAATATTCTGTTTTACCGCGTAATCACGAATCTCTTTGAGCTTATCTTCTGAAAATGTAGCACGCAGTACCATGTCGCCGGCTTCGGTGAACTGAAGATCGCGATTACGGTTACGCAGGAAAAATTGCGCCTGTTCCAGGGTTTCTTCACTACGAAATTTGATATCGACATGTTCGTCGCGTTTGGTCACGGTGCGATAACGAATTTTTTCTTCACGCAGCGCGGTACGAAAATCACTTTCCGCATCTTCCAGCGACTTAGCAATGGCTTCGCTCATATCCACTTCCATCAGAAAGTGCACACCACCACGTAAATCCAGACCCAGCTTCATGGGTGTGGCGCCCAGGCTTTCCAGCCATTCCGGCGTATCAGCAGCCAGGTTCATTGCTACGATATAATCATCGCCCAGCGCACGTTCCAGCATTTCCCGGGCTTTTAGCTGATCTTCAGAGCCAGTAAGACGCACCAGAATCTGCTCATTTTCAAATTCTATGCGTTTGGGATCAATGTTGTTTGAGGCCAGGGTTTGCTCGACCTGAGAAATCATTTGTTCGGTGACAACCGCATCACGACCAGCGGATATTTGTACGGCGTTGTCTTCACCGTAAAGATTAGGAAGGGCGTATAATGCACACAGTCCGACAAACAGGACCGCAAGAATCACCTTCCAGACAGAGTTCTTGTTTAACACAGACAAATTCCTTTTTGCCGGGCGCCGGAGACAGCGTGTCCGGCTCCGGCGTAGAACTTATTAGATTGCTTTCATTGTGCCTTTTGGCAGAACGGCGGTAACAGAAGACTTTTGCACCACAATAGTGTTGGTGTCATTCAGGGCAATTTCGATGAAGTCTTTATCTTCGACAACTTTCTCAATACGGCCCACCAGGCCGCCCTGTGTCAGTACTTCGTCATTTTTACTCAGCGACGATACCAGCGCTTTGTGCTCTTTTACACGCTTAGCCTGTGGACGATACAGCAAAAAGTAAAAAATCAGACCAAACACGCCCAGCATGATTAGCATTTCGAAGCCGCCACCTTCCTGGCCACCGGCTGACTGTGCGTAAGCGTTTGAAATGAATAAGCTCATAATATTCCTCTATCTTTCGTTGTTGTTATAGTGCCGGTACCGGCATATTTTTTTGTGCGTAAAATTCGCTGACGAATTCTTCTAATGAGCCTGCATCAATGGCATCCCGTAAACCTTGCATAACCCGTTGGTAATAGCGCAGATTATGAATGGTATTAAGACGCGCACCCAGTATCTCATTACACTTATCTAAGTGATGTAGATAAGACCGAGAATAGTTTTCACAAGTGTAACAGTCACAATTTTCATCCAGCGCCGAGGTATCGTTGCGATGTTTCGCATTACGGATTTTCACTACCCCTTCGGTGACAAACAGGTGACCATTACGGGCATTTCGTGTGGGCATCACACAATCGAACATATCCACCCCACGGCGCACCGCTTCCACAATATCTTCAGGCTTACCCACGCCCATCAGATAACGCGGTTTGTTATCCGGAATCTGGTGAGCGGTGTGTTCAATAATGCGAATCATATCTTCTTTAGGCTCGCCGACCGACAAACCACCAATGGCATAGCCATCAAAACCAATCTCTTCCAGACCGGCCAGCGATACATCACGTAAATCTTCGTACATACCGCCTTGAATAATACCGAACAACGCCGCCGGGTTATCGCCGTGGGCGGTTTTGCTGCGCTCGGCCCAGCGTAAAGACATCTCCATCGACAACCGGGCTTCCTGCTCGGTAGCCGGGAACGGCGTGCATTCATCGAAAATCATGACAATGTCAGAGCCCAAATCGCGCTGTACTTCCATCGACTTTTCGGGGGTAAGCAGAATCTTTTCGCCATTGATGGGCGAACGGAAGGTCACCCCTTCTTCAGTAATTTTGCGCAGGTCACCCAGACTGAACACCTGAAAACCACCAGAGTCGGTCAGAATAGGCTTGTCCCAATGCATAAAGTCATGCAGGTCGCCATGCTGTTTAATAATGCCGGTGCCAGGGCGCAGCATCAAATGAAATGTATTGCCCAGACAAATGTGCGCGCCACTGTCTTTAAGCTCTTCGGGGGTCATTCCTTTTACGGTGCCGTAGGTACCTACCGGCATAAAGGCCGGGGTCTCTACTTCACCACGGTCAAACTTCAGACGCCCGCGTCTGGCTTTACCTTCTGTTTTTAACAACTCAAATTGCATGAATCTGTGGTCCCGTTTGCAGGCGCAAAGGCGCCGGGGTCTAAAATAATTGGCCGCGATTATAGCAGTTCTGTGCTACAGATCATGTCCCGATATACTCAATCGCTATATTTTTGCCTGTGAAAGGCGGTATCAGGCCCGTTCAATGAACATACTGTCACCGTAACTGAAAAACCGGTACTCGGCCGCAATAGCCTGCTGATAGGCATTCATCACGTTGTCACGCCCGGCAAATGCACTGATGAGCATCATCAGGGTGGACTCGGGCAGGTGAAAGTTGGTGAACATGGCATCGATGACTTCAAATTCAAAACCCGGGTAGATAAAGATTTCGGTGTCAGCAAAAAATGGTGCAATCAACTCGGCCTCGCCCGCCGCTTTGGCGGCCGACTCAATTGAACGTACCGAGGTAGTACCCACGGCAATAACCCGCTTACCCGCGGCTTTCGTGCGTTTAATGGCCTCCACCACGGTTTCATCAACTTCGGCGTATTCGGCGTGCATCTTATGTTCAAGAATATTATCGACCCGCACGGGCTGGAAGGTACCGGCGCCCACATGCAGGGTTACAAAGCCTAGCTCAATACCCTTGTCGCGCAGGGTTTGCAGTAATTCATCATCAAAATGCAGGCCGGCAGTGGGCGCGGCCACGGCGCCGGGTTTCTGGTTATAAACGGTTTGGTAACGTTCTTTATCACTGTTTTCATCGGGCCGGTCGATATACGGCGGCAATGGCATGTGGCCGTGCGCTTCTAATAAATTCAGTACACTGTCGTCATTATTAAAGCGAAGGTGAAACAACGCCTCCTGCCGGCCCAGCACCGTGACCTGAATATGCTCTTCCAGAGTCAGCTGCGCACCGGGTTTTGGCGCTTTGCTGGCGCGCACATGAGCCAGCACCGTGTCATCGGGCAAAATACGCTCAACCAGCACCTCAACCTGACCGCCGGTAGCCTTGTTGCCTTTCAGGCGGGCGGGGATGACCCGGGTATTATTGAAAATTAATAAATCGCCCGGCTCTACCAGCTCCAGCATGTCCGCAAACATACGGTGCGTAACCTGACCGGTTTTACCTTCAAGATGCATCAGCCGACTGGCGCTGCGCTGCTCTGTGGGATACTTGGCTATCAGTTTTTCGGGTAAAGAAAAATTAAAATCACTTAGTTTCATTTACGGTACCAGCACCTAACCTGTTGATGGAAAAAGAACTCCTGCAGCGGCAGGTATAACCCTTAATACGTTTATATTTTGTTCAATACGGCGAATAAATATACTTCTCTACTTAATCAGTTAAGATAATTGGTAAATAGAGATGACGTTCTCCGACCGAATTCTATTTTCGGAGCCCGGCATGCTGACCGGGCTCTTTTTTGCCCCGCGTTTGCCGACCTGGCCAGGCTATCATTTTCACTGAACTAACCTGTGTCATCACCGCTATTGTATTCGGCCGCCTAGTTTACCCGTCTTGGTCTTCAAGATCAGCGAGGATTTCCTGTAAATCTGACATAGTCAGCGCACGCACATTTAACACCATAAGTATTTGCAACAGCAAATCTGCCCCATTATACCCTTGTTCACTTTATTGCGCAGGTTGTCGGCACTTTGTGCTATGCCTATCTGGGCCAGGCGCTCGCTAAGCTGCTGGTATTTCATACCACGTACGCTCATTTGCGCTTTTAGCAGGCGTTGTACTAATAAACGCCAGTTTTTCTGTGTAGTCACATAATCACCATTTGTGAGTTATCGTTTACAAAAACACACTTATTTACACATTAGAACATTATTTATTATTGACCATTCAGCTATAGTCTGTCTACACTGAGCGTGTGAATGTTGGCGGTCAACACAATTGTGGGTAAAGTGGCTGTCACGCATTTCGCATCAACATTAAAGGAGAAACCCTATGAGCTGGGATCTGGCACAGCTTGAAGCTTTGTTAAAAGAACACGACGATTATGTAGTGACCAAAGAGGAAGGCTGTTTACTGATAGCCAATCAGGATGGCATCGATGCATGGCTGGCCATTTCGGGCGAGCAAATTCTGGTAGAAAGTTTGTTGTTTTCGGCCAGTCAGGTCAATGACAAAGCAGCACTGGATCATGAAATCCTTTCCACCCATATGGTTTTCCCGCTCACTACCGTGGGCATCTCCACCATCAACGGTGAAGAATACTACACCGCCTTTGGGGCCCTGAGTGCCCAGTCAAAGGCTGAAAGTGTGGTGATAGAAGTTGAGACACTGTTTCAAAATGTCGCATCCTTTTTAGATGCCTACGAAACGCATCTTCACTAACGATTACAGTTACAGGAGCAGCATATGTCTGTTTGGAAAAAACTTATTACCGCAGTAAAAGGCGGTGCCACCGAAGCGGCGCAAAATGTTGCCGATAGTCAGGCGATTCGTATTCTGGAACAGGAAATCCGCGAAGCCAAAGAAGAGTTGCGTAAGTCCGATCATGCCCGCACGCAAATTCTGGCCAAGCGCAAATTGTCTCAGCAAAAAATAGACAGTTTTGATGCCTCAATTGCCGAATACGAAGCTCATGCCCGTAAAGCGGTCGACAACGACCGTCAGCTGGCCCTGGATTGTGCCCAGAAAGTATCTGAGTTGAAAGAAGAGCGCGCTCAGGAACAGTCCTATCTTGATCAGTTTCAACAATCTGAAAAGCAGCTTGCTGGCAATATTCAACAGGCAAAAGCTAACCTGCGTCGCCTGGAGCAACAGGTCGACATGGTGAAAGCCACTGAAAGCGTTCAAAAAGCCCAGGTGGCGGTGTCTTCACGGCACATGGGTGCAAATAGCAAAATGAAAACGGCGACGGAGTCATTATCGCGCATTCAGGACAAGCAAAAGCTACGCAATGCTGAGCTTGAAGCAGCCGAAGAGCTGGCCGGTGAAGAGTCCTCTTCAGACCTGGAAAAGCGTCTGGCTAGTGCCGGTATCAAAGGTGGCACCACCTCTGCTGATGACGAGCTTAGCCGTATTCTGGGTAAGTAATTTGTGAGCAATACTACTAAGGGCGCCTGTTAGCGCCCTTTTTTTGTAAGTCTTTACAATAATTTAGTCTGATGGGGATGACATTATTGTGGGCTTAGGTAAAGTAAGCTTAACCGTTTTCACCCCGGAGCCGGTTTAGCCTGGCTGAAAGGAAAGCCCTCCATGTGTACAGAGACAAACGTGTTTTGAAAAATCAGGATACTACCCGGCCAGTAAGCTCCTGGATCTACATTCGTAAGCTTATGGTGAAATATTTCAGCGAGTCGCGTTGGTACACCATTTTGGTGATGACGCTGATTTACGGGCTTACCAGCTATGCGTTGTTGCTGGCAGCCGGCGAAACCGAGCTGACCGGACAGATTGAATTTGTGTATTGGCTGGCGGTCACCGCGTCAACCGTAGGCTATGGTGATTTGTCGCCGGTCACCAGTGCTGGCAAGGTGATTGTAGCCTTGTATGTGATCCCGGCGGGGTTAAGTATCTTTGCCATGGTTATTGGCCGGATCGCGGCCTGGGTGAGCGACCAATGGCAGAAAGGACTGACAGGAATGAAGAACTTGCAGGTACAAAAACATATTCTGGTCATCGGCTGGAATGAACAAAAAACCTTATTACTGCTCGATTTGTTATTGAAAGAACGTAAAGATCTGACGGACAAACCCGATATTGTCCTGTGTGTTAAAGCCGATATCACCAACCCCTGCCCGGCCAGATTGAGTTTGTGCATGTTGAGTCGTTTAACAAAGATGCTGATATGGATCGGGCGTGCGTGGCTGATGCCGGGGTTATTCTTATCGACAACCCACAGGACGATGTGACCCTGACGACGGCCCTGTACTGTACCAAGCGTAATCCGGATGCCCATCAGGTGGCCTATTTTACCGATGACTCACTGGTGAGTTTGTTGCAAACCCACTGCCCCAACGTAGAATGTACCCCGAGCGTGGCGGTAGAAATGCTGGCGAAGTCGGTTTTTGATCCTGGTTCAAGTATGTTGCACCACGATTTACTGAGTGTGGATGCCGGTCAGGCCCAATTTTCGGTTGCGTTGCCACCCGATTGTGGGGCGTTGACCGTGGGCCAGCTGTTTATTGGGCTAAAGCAGCATCACGATGCGATTTTAATTGGTTACGCGCCAGGCGGGGTGTATCAGAATATGGTCGTTAATCCCGACTTTGATGAACAGCTATCGCCCAACGATACGCTGTTTTATATTGCCAGTTCGCGAATCTACAATATTGACTGGGCCCGGCTGGCACAGTAAATTTTTTCACAGGAGCAACCCATGTTCAGTAAATGGTTTGGTAAAGACAAAACCCCGGACGCCCCTAAAGCGCCGGAAATTATGGGGCTTTATCTGGGAGGGTCGTTTGAACTGGCTGACCTTAAGCTTAAATTGCTCGAGCCTGAACTTACCATCCAAAACTGTGCCCGCTCGCAATTGATTCAGGCCGTAGGCCAGGCCAATCTGGACTCAGGTGGGACCATGTTACGGTTTTATACCGATGACGAGGCTTTTTTGCAGGTGGTCACCGATGGCGGACTGACCGAAAATCATATCACCGACGTAAAACTCTGGCATTTTTATGAAACCCAGACCATCGGCGATGACAAACAATGGCAGCATTGTCTGGATAACCTGATCTCCCAGCCCACTTATACATTAAATGGTCATACCTTTACCCGGGTATGGGATGCTGTGGGCGACACTTCGCCCCCGGTGGCCGTGAGTGAGACCACCTATGAGGAAGATGGCGATACCAGCACCACTGATCAGTTTATGATGCTGTATGAACGCGAACTGGATAACGACCGCTACGAATCTTTATTGGTGGTGGGGGAAGAAAAAATAATAGGGCAGAACAAAGATCGGTGTCTGGTGATCAGTACCGGTTTTGATGTACAGCCCACCGACTTAACAATCAACGGCTAGAGGAATATTGAATGGACACGATTATGGCATCACTGGCAGGGCTGGATAACTTTGCCCTGTATTTCGTGCTTTCGGTGGTATTTTTATTTGTTTTTAAATTTGTGTACGCCCTGGTTACGCCCCACGATGAATGGAAACTGGTAAAAGAAGATAAAAATGTGGCCGCCGCCATCGGTTTTGGCGGGGCTATTGTAGGTTTTGCGCTGGCGCTGTCGGGCGCCGCGGCAAACTCGCTGGGCGTAGTTGATTTTGCTATCTGGGGTATTGTTGCCATTGTCGCCCAGTCCTTAGCTTTTGCCCTGCTTCGGTTCACCTTTATGCCGCGCATTGCCGAGCGTATCGACAATAATGAAGTTTCTGCAGGCACCATGCTGGCCGCCATGTCGATTGCCGTAGGTCTGCTTAATGCGGCCTGCATGACCTACTAAGCAGGAAGGCAAGTATGACCTCATTAAAACGCACCAAACGAATTGACCTGTCGCAAATGCGCAAAGGCTTTGCGGTAAAACCGCTGGCGCTGGGCGTAGCCAGTGTCTTTTTAAGCGCCTGCGCCGACGATCGTCAACCGGCCAAAGTGTACACCTCGGTAGATGACTGTAATCAGGACTATCCTGACGCCCGTCAACAGTGTCAGGCCGCTTATCAGCAGGCCGTTGAAGAAGCGGCGCGCACCAGCCCGAAGTTTTCTACTGAAAATGACTGCGAGTACGAATTTGGCCCGAACCAGTGCCGTCAGGTTGCTAATGATTCGGGTTCATTTTTTATGCCCTTTATGGCTGGCTACATGGTAAGCCAGTTGCTGTCCCCCGTAGTTATTACTCACAACCATTGTTCACTTCGTACTCGCCCTATTCGTCGTTTCGTTCACGCTGGGTGACGGCGGACGGCCATGTGTTTGACGGCGATATCCGTAAGCGCAATTATCGTGTGAGCCCCAAACGCTTTAAACCCAAACCTACAGTAACCCGCACGATGAGCCGGGGAGGTTTTGGTAGTTCGGTCAGGGCAAAATCAAGTTGGGGCAGTAAATCCCGTTCCAGTGGCTGGGGTGGCTGATTGCTGCGGCACACGGTAGCCGAGCGGCCTGACTGGAAACAGCAGGCTGCTCAGTACGGCTTTCATTTTCACACGATGTACAACGAACCCTACTGGGACGAGTCGTTGTATTATCAGTTTTCTCTGGCGCAAATCGAAAACGATTTGGAAACCCCAACCGCCGAGCTGCATCAAATGTGTTTGGCGGTGGTTGATGAAGTCGTTAACAGCGAACAGCTGTTAACCCGCTTTCAGATTCCCCAGGACTGCTGGGACATGGTTCAGCAGTCCTGGCAACACCGTGATCCCTCGTTGTATTCGCGGCTTGATTTGGTTTATGACGGAAACGGTCCCGCCAAACTGCTGGAAAACAACGCCGACACCCCCACCTCTTTATATGAAACCGGATTCTGGCAATGGTTGTGGTTAGAACAACAGGTTGAGCGCGGGGTGCTCTTTCGCGGTGCTGATCAATTTAATTCGCTGCAGGAAAAACTGATTCATCGATTTGCCGATATCGCACGCTGGTACAACATAGGCCAAATGCACTTTGCCTGTTGTCAGGACACCGAGGAAGATCGGGGCACCGTGCAATATCTGCAGGATTGCGCCACCGCCGCGGGCCTGACCACCGACTTTGTGTTTATTGAAGATATAGGCCTGGCGGATACCCAGGTTTTCACCGACCTGAATAACGCACCTATAACCGACTGCTTTAAGCTCTATCCCTGGGAGTTTATGCTGCGTGAAGAATTTGCCGGGGCCTTGCCCCAGGCCGATGTTAACTGGCTTGAACCCATGTGGAAGTCGGTACTGTCAAACAAAGCGCTGCTGCCACAGCTTTGGAAAATGTTTCCGAATCACCCGAACCTGCTGCCCGCCTTTTTTGCCGATGATCGCCGTGCTTCGCTGCCAGGCAAATGGGTAAAAAAACCACTGTACTCCCGCGAGGGTGCGAACATCTCGTTACTGGAAGATAACCATGAACGCCCGCTGTCGGCGGGGCCATACGGTGAAGAAGGATTTATTTTACAGGCGTTTCATCCGCTTCCGTGTTTTTCCCGTAATTATACGCTTATAGGTAGCTGGCTGGTGGACAATCTGCCCGCCGGCATTTCTGTCAGAGAGGATTCCTCTTTGATTACACAAGATCTTTCGCGTTTTGTACCGCATATCATTTTATGACTCAATTGCCCAAACTTAAACAACAAGCCCGGTTTCTGGTTATCATCGGAGTGCTGCTGGTCGTGGTCGAAATTATCAATTTACTGACCATGCGTAGCTTAGGCTCACTGGGTATTATGCCGCGCTTTGTTCCCGGCTGGTGGCACATCTTTACTGCGCCCTTTGTACATGGCTCGCCCACGCACCTGATTACTAATCTGGTGCCGCTAATGCTGTTTATGTGGCTCACCCTACAATGGGGCAAGCGTACCTTCGGCTGGGTTACCCTTACGGTGTTTTTGCTATCGGGTTTGTGTGTCTGGCTATTCGGCCGTTCTGCTTTTCACGTGGGAGCCAGTGGCATTGTATACGGGTACTTTGGGTTTTTATTGCTGGCAGGATTTATGACCCGGCGCATCCCCTACATTATTATCTCAGTACTGGTTGCCATTCTGTACGGTGGCCTGTTAATTGGTATTTTGCCGGGCAAAGATTTTGTCTCTTATGAGTATCACTTGTTTGGTTTCATTTCAGGCTTACTGGCCGCCTGGAAATGGGGCGCCAACCAGACGAGCTAAGTTCTCTCACCCGCCGCTCACTGGTCTTCGTACTTAGCAAGTATACTTAGTTATGTGGCACGGGATGTGCGTAATAAAATGCACTGTTATAATAAGTCTATGGGCTGTCGCTGGCAGCGCATTGTTTTTTTCTAAAAATGCTTTTAATACAAGTTAAGTGAAGTAGTCATGGCCTCGGCAGAGCAAACAAAACAAAAACAGAATCAGGGCTTTTTTGGCAATTTAGCCTTTAATATCATCATTCCAGTGGTAGTAATGAGTTATGGCAGTGCGCCGGAATACCTCGGGCCGGCCTGGAGTATCGTTGCCGCCCTGGCATTTCCTATTGGCTATGGTCTTTGGGATCTAAAACAGTCCGGAAAAATAAATGGTTTTTCGGTATTAGGTATTGTGAGCGTGTTGCTTACCGGTGGTATCAGCCTTTTAAAGCTGCCAGCTGAATACATTGCGATCAAAGAAGCCGCGATACCCGCGTTAATCGGGCTGGCGGTGCTGGCTACGCAATACACCAAAAAGCCATTGGTTCGCATGCTGATTCTCAATGATAATATTATCAACTGGCCGGCATTAAATAACGCCCTGGACAAGAAAAATAAACAGTCTGAATTTCGCCGTAAGGTGGCAAACAGTTCCTACATTGTGGCGACGTCGTTTTTTGTCTCTTCCGCGCTTAACTATATTCTGGCCAAAATGATTTTGGTCAGTGAGCCCGGCACCACCGCCTATACCGAGGAGCTGGGCCGCATGACCGCACTTAGTTATCCAGTCATTGTTATCCCCAGCACCATTTTGCTGATCACCGCGTTGTGGTATTTGTTCAGCCAGATTTCTAAGATTACCGGCGAAGATCTTGATACCTTTTTGAACAACTAACTTCATCGCAACGATAACAAAAAGGCCGGTCTTTGACCGGCCTTTTTTGTGAGTATGCGCTAGTAGCTGGTGTTCAGCTTATAAGCAGCGCCAATCCTCTTTGAAGTCGCAGGGACGTTCAGCATTTTCATCTTCAGGCTGAGTTACCGGCGCTGGCGGTGCTCCTTTAGCTGCGGCGGTGCCATCTACAAACTGCTTAAGTTTTTTTGCAATATCAGTATTATCCAGCTGCCCGGCAAAAGCCTGGCTACCCGCGCCAAAGGCAAAAACTTCAACATCAACGCCGGTGTGACCAGTGGAGGTCCAGCCAGTGTTTGTTTTCATATCCAAAAACTGTTTGAGTCCGGCTTCACGTGCTTTGACGTCTTTGTTCGCGATGACTTTTTCTAAAAATTTATTATCATTTTCATCAAAGGCAAAGCCCAGTTGCTGACTGATATAGGCCAGCGGTTGGTCCACATCCACCAGGTTAAGGGCAATGCGTTCTGCCGACGATTTCATCGAGCGCAGGTATTCGGGAGACCACACATAATCGCCATTCGCACCAATACTAAAACCACCCGTACTGTGATCTGCGGTTAATACCACCAGGGTATCGGGGTGCTCGCTTACATACTGCTTCAACAACTCCATAGTGGCGGCCAGGTCGTGCATCTCTGCCATCGCCGAGCCAATATCATTGGAGTGCCCCGCCCAGTCAACCTGGCTGGCTTCCACCAGCAAGAAATAGCCGTGCTCATTTTCAAGATGCTTAATGGCATGTTCGGTCAGATAAGCCAGTCGTGTTGCCCTGACATCATCCAGTGCAGGAGGTAACCCTTTAGGCGCAAATAATCCTAGAACATTGGAGCCAGTGGGTAAAGTGGCCAGTTTATTGTAGGTATCAACATACTCATAGTCAGCATCAATAAACTCAGCAACCAAATCACGGTCTTCGCGCTCAAAATACTGAACTCCGCCACCTAACATCACATCAGCAACAAGTTTACCGTCCAGTCTTTCATCAAAATAGCTGTTGGCAATCTCATTATAATTATGCCGACTCTCATTATGGGCTACATAAGAAGCTGGGGTGGCGTGGTTAATTTGCGAGGTAACCGCTAAGCCGGTGCGCAGGCCCCGAATTTTAGCCCGATGCATCACCGACTCGACTGGCAGTTTGTTTACATCTACCCCGATAGCGCCATTGTAAGATTTTACTCCCGTAGCCAGGGCCGTGGCTGCGGCCGCCGAGTCGGTCACAAAACCCGATACCGACGCGGGATAGGTAGAAGCATTACCAACCAGAATATTGTCGAACACTACCCGTTCTACCTGCGGCGTAGCCGGGTCATCAGCGAAATTACGATACGCTGTAGTATAAGCGGGGCCCATACCATCAGCCACCACCATAATAATATTTTTAGGGGCCTGGGGCGCGGTGAGCTTTGCATCGTTGCTTGTTTGATTAGAGCCTGATTGGGCACAACCTTGCAAAGCCGCTATCCCAACCATTGAAATAAAGGTGAGTTTTCGTAACATGAAGACATCCGTGAATAATAATCGACATTAGTGTAATGCACCCGGACCGTCAGCACCAACCAAATTAGATAAGCAGTTATAAAACAACGGCTAAATAATTGGCCCCCCGAAGGCGTTAGGTTTTGCGCTCTGAAAGGGCGAAAAAACGCCGGAGTCGTTCAACACGCCGCAAGATCAGCCATTCTGTTACTAACAAGCTTAGTATCGAAAAAAGCACCATGGGCAACAACAATGTCAGGCCAGTCACCAGCGCTACTATCCTCTTGTCATAAAAACGGGATTTTGGTGCGCCCAGCTGGCGGCCCGGTTTGCGTTTATACCACATCACAAACCCTGAAATACTCAGTAACATCAGGCCCAGCGCCGCAAGCAATCCCAGTAACTGATTGGCTAATCCGGATAGCTGGCCTTCGTGGGCCGCGATACCGGTCAGAATCACTTTATCCAGCGCAGGGTTGTCGGCAAATTCGCTGCGTTTGAGGACCGCGGCATTGGCGTCCACCCACACCGAGGCGCGTGCCGGTAAATTCGGGTCCATCGAACTGATTCGCCAGGCCCCGGGTTGCAAGGTTGACGGGCTCAATGCCACCGGTGGCGATAACGCCGCATCTACTGCTACCCGATAAATTGCCGGGCTCAGGTTCAGCTCGGGCTCTGACTTTGTGTTTTTTGCAGGCGCGGTCTTAGTATCGGGGGCGGTGGACCAATCCTGCTCCACCTGCATTTGGGCAAAATAACTTCGCGCCGCCTGAAACCCACTGCCCCATACGGTTGTCCACGGCAGGCCGGATACCAGTAAAAATAACGCCAGTATTGAAATCCACATGCCCGTGACCCGGTGAATATCCAGCCAGAACCGGCGTCCACCGGCCCCAGCCGGGGGTACCATACACCCGCGGCGCCCTGTCCCGACCGCGGCCACCATAAATACAGACCAGTCACAATCAGAATAATGCTCCAACTGGCGGCCAGCTCAATGACCAGTGACCCCTTATCTGCTAAATGCAGCTGACCATGCAGGGTTTTCATCCATTCGGCCAGCGTCTGACTCACCTGCCGGGTGCCAACGATATTGCCGGAATAAGGATTCACATACACATACCAGGCGTGTTGACTGGCTTGTACAGTAATTCGAACCGCTTCGGTGTTGTATTGCGGTAGCCGGTAGCGCACCAGGCGGCTGTCTGGCCAGACCGCCAAGGCACGGTTAATTTGCTGGTTGGCAGAAAGACGGGGCCCGGCTGGCACCGAGTCTGAATGAAACGAACTTTCGGCCAGGCCCTCAAGCTGTGGCTTGAACAAATAAACGGCCCCGGAAACAGCCAGAATTAATACCAATGGGATACAGAAAAGTCCGGCGTAAAAGTGTCAGCGCCATACAGTGGCATAGTAACCACGGGCAGAAATAGACATAAAAAGGCTCTGTGAAAATAGAAACGAAAAAATGTCACTGATGACAACCAGCCAGGCAGATTATTTTACCGGTACGCATGCAGCAGTGCGAGCATTATCCGTCAACGGCGCGTCGTTCGCAGCGCTTACAGCCCTTCCGGGTTTTCCCGCTGTACCTAAAGGCTCGTGTAAGCTCTCTGTATAAGGTCTATTACAAGGGCTCTGACTTCCTATACAAGAATATTTACCTCGGCAGAGGGCATGAGCATGGCGCAGGAATAACAGATATAGACTCAGCCTAAATAGCACCTCCATTCACGAAATATATGAAGAGTATGCGATTTATATATTTTTTTTATCCCAATTCTGGCGCTACAGTTAAATGGACCTTACGAACTAAGCTGTCGGGTAACCCCTCCAGCGACTATATAACAAGACATAGGGAGCACAACATGTCTCAGTTTCAGCAAGATATTGATGCAATCGCTACGCTAAAATCCACCCATAAAGGCACGTGGGAAGGCATTAACCCTGATTTTGCAGCACGCATGAAAGCTCAGAATCGTTTCAAAACCGGACTTGATATTGCTCGCTACACCGCCGCCATCATGCGTAAAGATATGGCGGAATATGACGCTGACCCGGCTCAGTACACCCAGTCATTAGGCTGCTGGCATGGTTTTGTAGGACAACAGAAAATGCTGGCGGTTAAAAAGCATCAGGGTACCACCAGCAAGAGCTATCTGTATCTTTCAGGTTGGATGGTAGCGGCCTTGCGCTCTGAGTTCGGCCCCCTGCCCGACCAGTCCATGCACGAAAAAACATCGGTCGCGAGTCTGATTGAAGAACTGTATACCTTTTTACGTCAGGCCGATGCCCAGGAGCTGGGCAAGTTGTTCAAACAGCTTGATGAGGCCCGGGCCCAAGGGCAGGACACCACGGCGATTGAGCAGCAAATTGACAACTTTGAAACTCACGTGGTTCCGATTATTGCCGATATCGATGCCGGATTTGGCAACGAAGAAGCCACCTATTTGCTGGCCAAAAAAATGATCGAAGCCGGGGCCTGTTGTATTCAGATAGAGAACCAGGTGTCTGATGCCAAACAATGTGGCCACCAGGACGGTAAAGTTACAGTGCCCCACGAAGACTTTCTGGCAAAAATCAACGCCGTGCGTTATGCCTTTTTAGAGCTGGGTGTAGATGATGGGGTGATTGTCGCACGTACCGATTCACTGGGTGCAGGGCTGACCCAAAAGATCCCCGTATCGACTCAGCCTGGCGATCTGGCCGCAAAATACAATGCGTTTTTAGATACGCAGGAAGTTACCAGCATCGACGAGTTAGAAGAAGGTGACCTGACCCTTAAGCAAAACAATAAGCTGGTTAAGCCGGTGCGTCTGCCTAATGGCCTGTTTCGCTTTAAAGCCGATACCGGGGTGGACCGGGTGGTGCTTGACTGTATTACCTCACTGCAGCATGGCGCCGATTTGCTATGGATAGAAACTGAAAAACCCCATGTCGGGCAAATAGCCGAAATGGTGAATGCCATTCGTGAAGTGGTTCCCGATGCAAAGCTGGTCTACAACAACTCACCATCGTTTAACTGGACGCTGAACTTCCGCCAGCAGGTATTTGATGCATGGCAGCAGCAAGGCCAGGATGTCAGTCACTACGACCGGGCAAAATTAATGTCAGCGCAATACGACGAAACCGAGCTGGCATTGGAAGCGGACCAGAGAATTCAGAGCTTCCAGCAGGATGCAGCTCGTGAAGCCGGAATCTTTCACCATTTGATTACGCTGCCGACTTATCACACCACGGCGTTGTCCACAGACAATCTGGCCAAAGGCTATTTTGGTGAAGAGGGTATGCTGGCTTACGTAAAAGGTGTTCAGCGCAAAGAAATCCGTGAAGGTCTGGCCTGTGTTAAACATCAGGCGATGGCCGGCTCAGATTTAGGTGACACCCACAAAGAGTATTTCTCAGGCGAGGCGGCACTCAAAGCATCAGGTGATGACAACACCATGAACCAGTTTGATGTCTGATTGACTCTTGTGATACCTCCACATTACGCCAACTCATAACAAGGCCCCGTTAAGGGGCTTTGTTATTGGGTAGGTCAGCCCAGCGCCTGCGCCAGATTGCGAAGTAATTTTTCCATATGTTACAAGCACAAACACTTCTGACACAGACTCGTATTGTATTTATACTGCTGTTATCCCATCACCCCGAACAAGATGTTGTTACTATGAATATAGCCAAAGTCGATTTAAATTTGCTGGTGTATCTGGATGTATTGCTACGCGAAGGAAGCGTAACCCGGGCAGCCAATCAGCTGAGCATTACTCAGCCAGCAATGAGCAACGGTTTGAAACGACTTCGCGATTTATTTAAAGATCCGTTGCTGGTGCGCACCAGTGATGGCATGACTCCCACCAAACGGGCGTTAGAGCTGCAGCCGGTGATTCGTGATGTACTTAGCCGGCTGGAAAGCTCAATTCAGCCAGAGACGGATTTTGACCCCGCCTCCAGTCGCCGTACCTTTCGAATTATGACCAGTGATTATGCAGAAAGCACACTGCTGTTAGGCTTGTTAAGCGAACTGGCGGTACAGGCGCCCAATATCACCCTGGATCTTATCACCCCCAGTGATGTGACCTTTCACGATGTTGAACAGGGCAAGGTGGACATGGCCATCAATCGGTTTGAAGAGTTGCCGCTGTCTTTTCATCAAAAGGTCATCTGGTACGACACCTTTAGCTGTGTGCTGAGCGCGGATCATCCTTTAGCCACCAACTGGGACTTAGCCGGCTATCTGGAGTCGCGCCATATCTGGGTGAGTAAAACCGGTTTTGGCGTGGGCGTCGGTATTGACCCCAATGAGGTGCAAAAGCTTGGCTGGGTAGATGCCGAACTCACCAAGTTAGGAAAGCAGCGGGATATCCGGGTATTTACCCGGCATTACCATGCAGCTCTGCAGATGGCTAAAACCCAAAATCTTATCGCGACGTTACCCACCAAAGCCGCGCGTTTGTTCAATGAGGATCCTCAGGTGGTCCTGAAAGCCCCCCTTTTGACATTCCGCCGATTGCGTTGAAGATGGCCTGGAGCGCATTGCTACATCATGATGCAGGACATATCTGGTTGCGCAGGCTAATCAGTGAAGTAGCAGAACAAATGAACCAGCAAGACCCATTCACAGGATAAATGACAAACATAGCAGCCATAAATTAATAAAACATTAAATTAGGCTCTACACTGAAACAAATAGGCTGATTTTATCGCCTTGGAAAACAAAGATGTGGAGAGAGTTATGCAAAACTATATTGCCCAGGGACGTCTTAATATTGCCTCGGTGCTACATGATTTTATTAATAAGCAGGTGCTGCCAGGCACCCATCTTGATGCTGAACAGTTCTGGTCTGCGTTTGAAGCCATGCTGGTTAAACTGACTCCGCAGAATCAATCGTTGCTCCACACCCGAGAAGAATTACAGCAGCGTCTTGATACCTGGTATCGGCAGGAAGGCGCAAGTTCGGCAGATCCTGCCCGCCATCAGGCATTCTTAGAAGATATCGGCTATCTGGTTCCCGCCCCGATGACGTCAGCATAACGACGGACAAAGTCGATGAAGAAATTGCCAGAAAAGCGGGCCCGCAACTGGTGGTGCCTATTAATAATGCCCGTTACGCCTTAAATGCCGTGAATGCCCGCTGGGGTAGTCTGTATGACGCCTGCTACGGCACCGATGTCATTGACACGGACGGCGACCTGGCACCTGGCAAGAACTATAACCCTCAGCGCGGCCAGGCGGTGATTGGAAAAACCAAACGCTGGCTGAACGATACCCTGCCTTTAGTCTCAGGCTCTCACGCTGATGTTTGTGCTTACACCGTGAATGCCGGGCAGTTACAGGTTGAGCTTCGTGAAAATCGCACCACCACATTGCAGGCGCCTGCGGCTTTTAAAGGGTATCAGGGGTCAGCTGACGCGCCCACAGCAGTGCTACTCGAACATCATGGGCTACATGTTGAGCTGCAGATTGACCGTGAAGCGCCTATAGGCAAAGCTGATCGGGCCGGCCTTAACGACATCCTGGTTGAATCAGCGCTGACCACAATCATGGATTGTGAAGACTCGGTGGCCGCGGTGGATGCACAGGACAAAACCCTGGTGTATCAAAACTGGCTGGGACTAATGCGCGGTGATTTACGTGTGGAGGTTAAAAAACAGGGTAAGACCCATATCCGCCGCATGAATCCCGACCGTGAGTATAAGAGCGCCGCCACAGATTCGGCAATAACCATCCCAGGCCGCAGCCTGATGTTTATCAGAAATGTGGGTCACCTGATGCAAAACGATGCCATGTTGCTGGACAACAAACCGGTTTATGAAGGTTTAATGGATGCAATGATCACCGCCACCATCGCCCTGCATGACATCTACAGCACCCGACCCCAACGTAATTCCCGCCATGGCAGTGTGTATATTGTCAAACCCAAAATGCACGGGCCTGACGAGGTCGCGTTCACGAATACCCTATTTAGTGAGGTGGAGCGTGCCATCGGCTTACCGGCTGATACTTTAAAAATGGGCATTATGGATGAAGAACGACGCACCAGCCTGAACCTGAAAGCCTGTATTGCTGAGGCTTCCAGCCGTGTTGTATTTATTAATACTGGTTTTTTAGATCGTACCGGGGATGAAATTCATACCTCCATGTACGCTGGGCCTTTTGCGCCTAAAGGGGAACTAAAAAATCGCCCCTGGATCGCCGCTTATGAAAAAGCCAATGTTGCTACCGGGCTTGCGTGCGGGCTTTCCGGAAAAGCCCAGATAGGTAAAGGCATGTGGCCAGTACCCGATAATATGCAGGCGATGATGCAAACCAAAATTGCCCATCTGCAGGCAGGCGCCAATACCGCGTGGGTCCCCTCACCAACAGCGGCGACGCTACATGCTTTGCATTATCATCAGGTGGACGTGCTGGCATTACACCCTGCCCTACGCCAACATCATCAGAATTATTTACCTGATATGCTCACCCTGCCTTTATTAAAGCCTGGAGAAACGCTTTCTGAGCCGGAAGTGCAGCGGGAGCTGGACAATAATGTGCAGGGTATTCTGGGTTATGTGGTGCGGTGGGTGCATCAGGGCATTGGCTGCTCGAAAGTACCGGATATTGATAATACCGGGCTGATGGAAGATCGCGCGACACTGCGTATCTCTTCTCAGCATATTGCTAACTGGCTGGTACACAAGGTGGTGAGCCCGCAACAGGTTGAGCAAAGCTTACAACGCATGGCCGAACTTGTGGATGAACAGAATAAAGATGACCCGCAGTACATTCCTATGACCACCGACGATGGGGTTACCTTAGGATACGACACTGCCCGGGATCTCATATTTGAAGGCACAACCCAGCCCAGCGGGTACACCGAACCGTTACTTCATGCCCGGCGCCGGCAAATGAAGCAGGAGCTGCAACAACACCCCCGGTAAACCAGCAATAGCTGCTGATTAACACAAGGCTGATGATTTTTACTCAGCCTTTTTTAGGTGTTTGTCTGAAAACCTATTAAATGCTCACAAATAACATCTCGATACTCATTTGGACCCTGGCTGGCTGTAAACAGCATCTTTTATTATAGTATCAACACCCTGCGTACCACATCACTTCGACACTGGTATGAATATGAATACGTATAATAGCCTATAGTGTAATGAAGTCTGCTTGGAATTTGAGCATACTGGGTCCAGACTTAAATACGTACCTGCTGGGTACGGCAAAAGTCTGAGAGGTGCCATGCAAGGAATGCATGGGTGTGGTAGAAATCAACTTCAGTAGCTGTGGTTATGACTAATAAAAAAACAATGATGAGTAACCTTACCCGGCGGGTAAGCAAATCTAAGCTGGGTAAGCTATTTAAAGGTTATCAGCAACTGCGAGAAGCACACTATATTTCGTCACACTTCAGTACTTATTTAACTCCCGAACTGGCCAGCTCACATGAACTACGTGATGAAGTTTTCAGAATTCGTCACAAAGTATATTGTGAGGAGCTCAAATTTGAGCCAATAGCTGCTGATGGTCTCGAAATTGATGAGTTTGATCAGTTTTCCCGTCACTGCTTAATTCGCCATCTGAATAGCAACGAATTAGCCGGCACCGTCAGAATTGTTCGCCCGTTGCAGGACCACGAGCAACTCCCAATAGAAAAGTATTGTCTTAATTCTATTACCCGGCAGGATCTGAACCCGCGCAATTTTGACCGCAAGGAAATCTGCGAAATTTCACGCTTAGCCGTCCCCGCCCAGTTTCGGCGCCGACAAATGGATAGGTTTGCAGGTGCGGCCACCGGTGTGATTAACCAGCAAGCGTATTCCGAAACCGAGTTACGCTGCTTTCCATTTATCGCCATAGGCTTATATTTTGCTGCCGCGGCGACGGCCATTGAGGCCAATATATCGCATGCTTTTGTGATGATGGAACCCAGGCTGGCGCGCAGTATGAGCTTTGTAGGCATTAAGTTTGAGCAAATAGGCCCGGTGGTGGATTATCATGGCAAGCGCGCGCCATATTATATCAATCGCGAATTGCTAATCAGCAGTATGAAGCCGGGCTTTGCCGTTATGCTGGATGCCATAAGAGACAACATTCGCGACCAGCTGCCCGCCACCGAAGCATTCTATGAGCGGGAATTGAAGCATCTGTGTGAGCCTTTAAAGCAGGTGGCGCCTTAGCGCCACATTACCGCTACCCTATATATTTCCCCACAGCAATCCTGTCAAAAACTGACAAAACAGAACGATGCTGCTTTTAACCTGTTCGAATGCAGCCTACCTCCCGAGATGCCTACCCGGGTTTACCACCCGCCTTGTTAAAACCGCTTTATGTGCGCTGAGAAAACCCTCGCGGGTTGCCTACAAAGGCTATCCTGCCGATAGCAGTAATGAGCGCTTGATGGTTAACAAGCCAGTGGGGCCCACAGGTGCAGAAAATGCCTCCTGATGTAGGAGTCTCCAAAAAGATGTCGACACTAACAGCCTGGTATCACGTTCGGTGATGGGACCCGCTTCTTTTAAAGCTTTTTAATTCACTGCAATTTACTGTGAGCTGGACCCGGAAGTAGCCACCCCAAGGTTGGCATTCTCACAAAACAAGGGCGCATAAAAAAACGCACCGAAGTGCGCTTTTAAATATCAGTAATGCCTATTTAGCTTTACACCTTGTAATAATCTTTATACCAGGCCACAAAGTTACTGATACCGGTTTCAATAGTGGTGGTCGGACGATAGCCGGTATCGTTGACCAGCGCTTCTACATCTGCGTAGGTATCCGGCACATCGCCAGGCTGCAATGGCAGTAATTCTTTTTCGGCCTTTTTGCCCAGCGCGTTTTCCAATGTTTCGATGTAGGTCATCAGATGCACCGGCGTTTGCGCGCCAATGTTGTACACTTTCCACGGCACCTTGCTAGAGCCTGGGTTCGGGTTTTCACCGGTCCAGTTGGGGTCAATTGCCGCAGTGGTATCCAGGGTGCGGATAATACCTTCCACAATGTCGTCGATATAGGTGAAATCCCGACGATGGTTGCCATGGTTGAACACCTTGATAGGCTCGTCTTCCAATATCGCTTTGGTGAACAGGAACAACGCCATATCAGGCCGTCCCACGGACCATACACAGTAAAAAAGCGTAAACCGGTAGTAGGCAGGTTATACAGATTGCTGTAAGTGTGAGCCATAAGCTCATTCGCTTTCTTGCTGGCGGCATACAGGGACATCGGATGATCGACATTGTCTTCCACCGCAAACGGCATGCTTTCGTTAGCGCCATACACCGAACTTGATGATGCATACACCAGGTGTTTAACCTTATTATGACGACATCCTTCCAGAATGTTCATAAAGCCAACGATGTTGGAGTCAATATAAGCATGGGGGTTTTCGATAGAATAACGAACCCCTGCCTGCGCCGCGAGGTGAACCACCTTGTCGAACTTTTCTTCGGCAAACAGGGTTTCCATACCATCCCGATCTTCCACGGCCATTTTAACAAAGCGGAATTTGTCGGCGCTGGGCAACGCTTTAATACGCTCCAGACGCGCTTCTTTCAGTGTCGGGTCGTAATAGTCATTCAGGTTGTCCAGGCCTACCACTTCATCGCCACGCTCAAGCAAATACATTGAGACATGCGAGCCGATAAAACCTGCCGCTCCGGTAACAAGCACTTTCATTTTACAAATTCCTTATAAGCGTATATCTACGCTTGATTTATCAAACATGTATTTCAGATCGAAGATCACGCTGTTGTCTTTGCACAGGGCGCGTAAATCTTCTTTCGACAGCGATTTGAACTGCTGGTGACCCACGGCGGCGATCACCGCATCGTATTTACCTTGAACAGGAGCATCAACCAGTTCCAGACCATACTCGCTGCGTACTTCCTCTGGGCTTGCCCATGGGTCGTAAATGTCCAGATTCACATTGTACTCATTAAGCTCCGAGGCAATATCCACCACTTTAGTATTGCGTATGTCCGGACAATTTTCCTTAAATGTGATCCCTAACAGCAAAATATTGCCACCATTCACCATAATTTGCTTTTTAAGCATGGTTTTTACTAAGCGGGAGACCACATACTCACCCATTTTATCGTTGATGCGGCGCCCAGCCAGAATAACGTCTGGGTGGTGGCCTAACTCTTCGGCTTTATGGGTAAGATAATACGGGTCGACACCAATACAGTGTCCGCCCACCAGCCCGGGTCGAAATGGCAGGAAGTTCCACTTGCTGCCCGCCGCTTCTAATACTTCTTCAGTATCAATGCCGGCTTTTTCAAAAATCATGGCTAATTCATTGATCAGTGCAATGTTCAAATCCCGTTGGGTATTTTCAATAACCTTGGCCGCTTCGGCCACTTTGATGGACGAGGCTTTATGTGTACCCGCCTTGATAATTTCCTGATACAGCGCGTCCACTTTATCGGCAATCTCAGGGGTGCTGCCTGAGGTTACTTTAACAATCGACTCCAACCGGTGGGTTTTGTCCCCGGGGTTAATGCGCTCAGGGCTATAGCCGGCATAAAAATCCTGGTTGTAGGTCAGGCCTGACATCTTCTCGATAAGCGGAATACAATATTCTTCAGTAGCGCCTGGGTATACCGTAGACTCATATATCACCACACTGTTAGCGCTTATGACCTCGCCAATCATCTCGCTGGCTTTATGCAGCGGCGTCATATCCGGCTGTTTATTGCGATCAATGGGGTGGGCACGGTTACAATAATAACGTCACAGTCGGACAATGCATGTTTGTCGGCAGTGAAAGACAGTTGGCTGGCCAGCTGCAATTCCTGCGAGGAAACTTCCAGGGTGTGATCAGAGCCATTTTGAAGCTCTTCTACCCGGCGGGTGTTAATATCAAAACCCACCGTGGGTCGGTATTTTCCAAAAGCCACAGCAAGGGGTAAGCCCACATAGCCTAAGCCTATGACTCCAATCTTTTTAAATTCTACTGACATACAAATACTACGCTCATTTTTTAATGATGTTTGCATACTTTATTATGCAAGGAAACGATATTATCAAGCTAAAGAGTATAGGATTTACCCTAAAGGAATATTATGTTTTTTGGCTAACGCATAAACGTGTTCAACCGGTATAGCATAAGTAATGCCACTTGGGTTGCTAATAGCCGACTCCTTGGTTTGCTTAACAAAGACTTTGTTGATAACGGCAAAAACTTCGCCGGTTTCTGCCAGATACACCGGACTACCACTGTTACCCGGGTAAGCAACAATATCCAGCTGATATACCATGAAGCGATTACGCAATCCTTGCAAGAATCGTTCAGAAATTTGCTGACTATTTTTTGCTGCAGTGATGCTGGGGGTAAACGCCGCAATAATACCCTGATGGGTAGCTGCATATAATCCCAGTATCCCGCCCATGGGATACCCGGTTGTCGCCACCGTTTTGCCATCATCTATTTGCGTGGTCGCGGCCAATGTCACCGCCGGTAATTTTTCAGCAATCTTCAGAATGGCCAAGTCATGCTCAGGATCTTCGTAAACCTCGAGGACTTCTATAATTTTGCCACGGCGCCCCTGTCCATAAAAAATCGCCCGGCGATATTTCAAATCCTTAGGCACTTTGGCATTCGCGACATGGTCGTTAGTGACCACATACTGCCCGTCACCAATCACAAAACCGGTGCCGGTTAGCTGGTGACTGACGGTGGCCAGTGGCGCAACCCGCCCTACCCCTACAATGGCGGGTTTTATTTTTTTAACCTGTTCCGGCAAATCAGCCGCGAAAACAGGCGGCCTCATCAGTAACAGGCTGACCGCCAGTACTGATAGCACTTTAAAAAACATCGCCAACACTCCTTGTTTATTTTGCTCATCCCGACATATTTAAAGATGCGCAAGATTAAGTTGCTATCTGGTACTATAGTATGCATGAATGACAGCTAATTACATACCTAACCGTGAAAACGAAACTCGCTAAAAGGGGGTATCCCCTTTATAATATCGCAAACGGTTTTAAACAAAGAGATTCAGACGTGTTTGATTACGATGTAGCATTCTCACGCAATATTGGCTGGGTCACAGAGCAGGAACAGGCAGAGTTACGCAGCAAGCGAGTGGCCATTGCCGGATGTGGTGGCGTAGGCAGCTTACATGCCCTGACCCTGGCGCGCCTTGGTATTGGAAAAGTGAATTTATCCGATTTTGATGAGTACGATGTGCACAACTTTAATCGGCAGGCCGGTGCGTTTTTATCCACAGTAGGCAAAAACAAAATGGAAGTAATGTCGTCGATGCTGCACGACATTAACCCGGAAATGGCTTTACGGGAATTTGGCGACGGCGTACACCACGACAATGTGGACGAGTTTCTGGAAGACGTCGACTTATACGTCGACAGTCTTGATTTTTTTGCCTTAAAAGCAAGAAAGCTGGTGTTTCAAAAATGCTATGACAAGGGCATTCCGGTAGTCACTGCTGCCCCGCTGGGCATGGGTAGCGCCCTGTTATGCTTTATGCCGGGTCAGATGACTTTTGAAGAGTATTTTCGGTTTGAAGACAAACAAACAGAAGAAGAACAGCTGATTCAGTTTTTAATCGGCTTGTCGCCCGCTATGTTACAGCGTAATTATCTGGTGGATGAAACCGCGGTGAGCTTTAAAGATCAACGTGGCCCTTCGACACCGATGGCGGTAAATCTGTGTGCCGGCATGGCCCAGACTTACGCGCTTAAAATATTGCTTAACCGGGGCAAGGTAGAGTGTGCTCCTCATGGTCTGCATTTTGATGCGTACCGCAACAAGCTAACCCGTACTCACTGCCCCAAAGGCAATCGGGGATTGGTACAGCGCTTAAAATTCAAAATGGCAAAGCGTATTGTCAGCGACGACTAACAAAAAAGTGTCAGGTTAATTTACAAACTAATTCTTATTTTGCACAAGGAAACAACAAAAAGAGCGAAAAACAACCACTTGTAAAGGTGGCGCGATTTATGCTGAGCTTTTGTCCGCAATTATGCACACTTTCTTCAAGTTCTTTGAACAAGGAAACAGCACGATGAAACTGACTGCTCTGGTAAAACCTTTTGCCCTTTCCACCGCTCTGGTTGCTTCTTTTGCATGCCATGCCGGATTTATGGATTTTAACATTGACGAAACACGCTTCGACGGTGGACAGGTAGTCACTGCCGATAAGTTAAATGGTGGCTATACAGAAACTCTGATGTTTGATGGTGAAGGTAATTTTTCGGCCCAGGCGGCGGTGACCTTTGCGCAGCTATTTGGAAGCGACGGTACACAAAATTCGTCACAAATTGGCTCGGTCATCGGCTCTGAGTATAAGCTATATGCATTATTTTCTGCCACAGGTACAGTGTCAGTGCCAGGGGAACAAGGCTCAAACTCCTCACTCACCGGTGCTGAGGGTTCATTTTCATTATTCCTCGATCAAGACAACAATTTCGGCGTAAACATCGCTGATGATGATCCCATCAACTTTACCACTGTAGGTACCGCAGGCGATCTTTTGCTAGGAACAAGCAACATGCTGATGGAAAACTACGGTCTGCAATATGAGTGGGGGGGTGTTTTCGACTTCACCTGGGGTGATTTTACTCTGACCGCCGATGGACAAAGCTTTTTTGTTGCGCCGAATCCTTTTTACAATTTTGTTATTGCCGATGGCGATTTTGATACGTTTGCGGTAACCGGTTCACAACGTGTCACTGGTGATGTTAGCGCGGTATTTGTTCCTGAGCCGTCAACGCTGGCTGTTCTGGCTTTAGGGCTACTAGGACTGGGCGCTACCAGCCGTCGTAAATCCTGATTTAAGCCAAAAATACGCTTTTATAAAAAACGGCCCTCGGGCCGTTTTTTTTTGCATTAGTTTACACCGCCTGCCGTCAGCAACATCCTGCCCAACAAGTAACACTAAAGTGCTATAGAGCAATAAACAAACTAATTAGTGTCAGAGTGCTTTACACCTTCGTGCACCCCTCATAAAATATTCGTTATAAAACAGAGCCTTAAAAAATGGCACTCTTTGTGCTTAAGACGTAACTCAATTTAGAAGTACTTCAAATGGACTGTGGAGATAACTATGAAACTAACAACAATAATAAAATCATTGACGCTAGCTGCTGGAATCACAACGTCATGGGCAAGCCACGCCGACTTTCTGGATTTTCAGCTTGATGAAACCCCTTACGGTGGTGAAGTAATTACTGCCGATAAGCTAAATGGTGGTTACACTGAAATCATTAACTTTGATAGCGCAGGTAATTTTACGACCACAGCGTTTGCTTCTATGAACCAATTATTTGGTAACAATGGCACGGCTAACGGTTCTCAGATTGGTTCTGTGCTTGGGGCAAACTACAGCCTTTATGCCACATTCAGTGCAAACGGAACCGTGAGGTCTCTGGGCAATAGCGATGCTGGCTTATCATTATCAGCTAAATCGGGTTCTTTTTCTTTGTATCTTGATGAAAATCAGGATACCCACGCTAACGATGTTGCAACACTAGATCTGGCGAATACCTCCGACGACAAATTGTTAGGTTCAAGCGACAACCTGGCTCAGAATTTTGCGCTACATTTTGGCTTTATTGGGTTGTTCGATTTTATGTTCCGTGACTTTGAGCTGGTTGAAGATGGTGATACCTATTTTGTATCACCAACGCCTTTTTACATGAATATTCGTGTGGATGGTTCAATTGGGGAGTTTGAGCCTGCACTAGGTCCTGTAAAGGTAACTGGCTCTGTCAGCGCAGTTTTTGAGGTCCCAGAGCCTTCAACTATTGCGATACTTTCTTTAGGCCTGTTAGGGCTTGGCGCTACCAGTCGCCGTAAATCTTAATTTTACGCCAGCCATATAAATGAAAAAAGGCGACCTTTGGGTCGTCTTTTTTGTCTGTATACAACGCAGTCTCTGCGACTATTCTATTTAATACAACCCACCTTTGTGCCCGCTGACTCTATCCTTCGATAGCCTGCGTTGTCAGGTCTGTGAAATCCCCCGTGGCGGTATTTGTCAGTTCTCGACCCTATCCATTCTGCCTTTTTTAAACCTGGCCTATGTGCTTTTCACGACCCATTTAGACTGTTAATACCACGGGGCAGGAAGTACTCACTATCATTTAACGCTATTAAATACAGGATTTTACTTA
The DNA here is from genome assembly GCF_015644725.1 of Salinimonas marina. Taxonomy (NCBI): domain Bacteria; kingdom Pseudomonadati; phylum Pseudomonadota; class Gammaproteobacteria; order Alteromonadales; family Alteromonadaceae; genus Salinimonas; species Salinimonas marina. Next base: position 1,027,895 of record NZ_CP064795.1, on the reverse strand, counting down.
TTTAAATAACTTTGACCCTGAATCTGTCGACAAACTTTACACGGCATTTAGATCACATCTCAATTTTACCAGATATCAGTGACTTACATTTTGGCACGCTTGCTGCAATGTCTTAGGTCAGAGGCTTACTGAAGCTTCACTCTTAATTGGAATATGGAGTACGGAATATGAAACTTAAAACATTAGTAAAATCTTTAGCACTTACCGCGGGTATCGCAGCTTCTTTTTCTAGCCACGCTGATTTTCTGGATTTTCAGATTGATGAAACTCCTTATGGTGGTGAAGTAATTACTGCTGATAAACTGAATGGCGGTTACACTGAAATCATTAACTTTGACGATGCCGGTAACTTCACTGCTACTGCATTTGCGTCAATGAACCAGCTTTTTGGTAACGACGGCACAGCCAACAGCTCACAGATTGGTTCTGTTATCGGTGCTAACTACAACCTGTATGCCACATTCTCTGCTACCGGTACCGTAATGACGCCGGGCGCAATGGGTTCTAACTCATCATTGTCAGCAGAGTCTGGTTCGTTCTCTTTGTTCCTTGATGCCAATCAGGACACCACGGCGAACGACGTAGCCACATTAGACCTGGCTAACACCTCAGACGACATGCTGTTAGGTTCAAGTGACAACCTTGCACAAAATGTCGGTCTGTTGTATGGCTTCGGTGGGGTGTTTGATTTCATGTTCCGTGACTTCGAACTGACAGAAGATGGCGATACCTACTTTGTATCACCTACGCCTTTCTACATGAGTGTTCGTGTAGACGGTGATTTTGACACCATTCCTCTGGAAGGTGAGCAAACAGTAACGGGTGATGTCAGTGCGGTATTTGATGTACCAGAGCCATCAACCATTGCGGTACTGTCTTTAGGCCTGTTAGGTCTTGGCGCTACCAGCCGTCGTAAATCTTAACTTTACGCCCGCTATAAATAAAAAAGGCGACCTTCGGGTCGTCTTTTTTTATTACCTTTTGTATCACCTTGCCCCCCACTTTATCTCCGCTATCAGCAACACTATTTTATAAACAGAAAGCACTGAATTTCTTGCTATGCAATACCAACCGCTTTAAAAGCCTGGTCCGCAAAAACAAAGTGTGTTTGAAGTATTGGCCTTTCTTCAGCAAAAGTAACCTTGAAACTGTCATGTTTCTTTACACTTGTTATGGCCTCAATATTGCGTCGAGCTATATCAGCTCAAAATTCAACAGGTTAAATTTTGGCATATAAAGTGCTAATAACTTGAGCGGCTTATGGAAGCCCCTTACCTTAATTGGAAAAATACCCTTTATGAAAATTAAATCGTTAGTAAAATCTTTAGCGCTTACTGCTGGTCTTGCTGCTTCTTTTGCTAGCCACGCTGACTTTTTAGATTTTTCAGTTGACGAAACCCCGTACGGTGGTGAAGTCGTGACTGCGGATAAACTAAATGGCGGCTATACCGAAATTCTTACTTTTGATGATGCAGGTAATTTCACTGCTTCAGCATTTGCCTCGATGAACCAATTGTTTGGCAACGATGGTACCGCCAACGGCTCTCAGATTGGTTCTTTGCTTGGCGCTCAGTATAATCTGTACGCAACATTCACGGCGACAGGGACGGTAATGACCCCTGGTGTCATGGGCTCAAACGCTTCGTTGTCTGCTGATAGTGGTTCTTTCTCACTCTATCTTGATCAGAACCGCGATACCGTGGCTACTGATGTCGCGTCGTTGACCTTAGCAAATACTGCAGATGATAGAATGCTGGGTTTCAGCACCTCTTTGGCTGAAAATGTAGGCTTGTTGTACGGTTTTGGTGGTGTGTTTGATTTCATTTTTAATGACTTCACACTAACCGCTGACGGCGATACTTATTTTGTATCTCCAACGCCTTTTTATATGACCGTTAATATCGATGGTGATTTCGACACCATCCCTCTGGCTGGCCAGCAACAGGTAACCGGTGACCTTAGCGCCGTATTTGTTGCCGATGTACCAGAGCCCTCAACTATCGCAGTACTGGCGTTAGGTCTTCTTGGCCTTGGCGCGACCAGCCGTCGTAAAGCATAATTTTACACGCGCACAATTGAAAAAGGCGACCATCGGGTCGCCTTTTTTTGCAGAGACAAAAGACGAGCAAATACGACCGTCCAGATAGATTTTTGTTCAAACCTTCCTAAGTAGATAGTGCTTAAACCAGCCTGGCCAGCTACAGATTTACACTCGCCTACTGTTGTTTCCCCGCAGCTCCCTTTTACCCAACATCACCCAGCATCGTTCTTACGCTTTAACGTAATCCTTGTTCAATTCTTTTTGCAAGGTTATTGCACGCCAAAGATGTCAGCCCCCACGACTTATCCACTCATCTCCACGCATTAAAGTGTATAAATACAGGGTTTTACATAACCAAATAACTTTGACCCTGAATCTGTCGACAAATTTAACACGGCATTTAGATCAGATCTTAATTTAACCGTATATCAATGATTTATATGTTGGCACGCTTGCTGCAATATCTTAGGTCAGAGGCTTACTGAAGCTTCACTCTTAATTGGAATATGGAGTACGGAATATGAAACTTAAAACATTAGTAAAATCTTTAGCACTGACCGCGGGTATCGCAGCATCTTTTTCTAGCCACGCTGATTTTCTGGATTTTCAGATTGATGAAACTCCTTATGGTGGTGAAGTGATCACTGCTGATAAACTGAATGGCGGTTACACTGAAATCATTAACTTTGACGATGCCGGTAACTTCACTGCTACTGCATTTGCGTCAATGAACCAACTTTTTGGTAACGACGGCACAGCCAACAGCTCACAGATTGGTTCTGTTATCGGTGCTAACTACAACCTGTATGCCACATTCTCTGCTACCGGTACCGTAATGACTCCGGGCGCAATGGGTTCTAACTCATCATTGTCAGCAGAGTCTGGTTCGTTCTCTTTGTTCCTTGATGCCAATCAGGACACCACGGCGAACGACGTAGCCACATTAGATTTGGCTAACACCTCAGATGACATGCTGTTAGGTTCAAGTGACAACCTGGCACAAAATGTCGGTCTGTTGTATGGCTTCGGTGGGGTGTTTGATTTCATGTTCCGTGACTTCGAACTGACTGCACAGGGCGATACCTACTTTGTATCTCCTACGCCTTTCTACATGAGTGTTCGTGTAGACGGTGATTTTGACACCATTCCTCTGGAAGGCCAGCAACAAGTAACGGGTGATGTCAGTGCGGTATTTGATGTACCAGAGCCATCAACTATTGCGGTACTGTCTTTAGGCCTGTTAGGTCTTGGCGCTACCAGCCGTCGTAAATCTTAATTTTACGCCCGCTATAAATAAAAAAGGCGACCTTCGGGTCGTCTTTTTTGTATATCACAAATTAGTTTCTTAAACAGAATTAGCAAGCGAAAAACGATTCTTTTCCGCTTAGCAGTAACAAAGTCACCATCGTACGACCGCTAAATACTTAATAATATTAAGAAGCGATGTTCCTTTCTATTTCGCTACAAGTAATCCCCATATCCGGAAAGCCAAAAATTTGCAGGGCCGGTTTACTGACAATCAGAGTACCTTCCTGTGGTTTATAACAACGCGTACACCCACTACTAAAGTGTCAACAAAATTTACACACCACCTAAACCTTACGTTGATTTTTAACAAATTCAAGAAGTTGCAATATGGCTCGCCAATTGCAATGTCATGCCAGAGGCTTACTGAAGCTTCATACTTATTCGAAATTGGGGTACGGAACTTGAAACTTAAAACATTAGTAAAATCTTTAGCATTAACTGCTGGTATCGCAGCATCTTTTTCTAGCCAAGCCGACTTTCTGGACTTCCAGATCGATGAAACCCCATACGGTGGCGAAGTGATCACTGCTGATAAACTAAACGGCGGTTATTTCGAATTGTTAAGTTTTGATGGCGCTGGTAACTTTACCGCCACTGCGTTCGCGTCTATGAATCAGCTTTTTGGTAACGACGGCTCTGCTAATAGCTCTCAGATTGGTTCTGTAATCGGTGCAAACTACAACCTTTATGCCACATTCTCAGCAACTGGATCTGTGATGACGCCTGGAGAGCAAGGTGCTAATTCGTCGTTGTCGGCAGACTCGGGTTCATTCTCTTTGTATCTGGACGAAAACCAGGATACCACTGCTGATGTTGGTGCGCCGTCAGTTTTGTCCAATACTTCAGATGATAAACTGTTGGGTTCAAGTGATAACCTGGCGCAAAACGTAGGCTTGTTGTATGGCTTCGGTGGTGTGTTTGACTTTTTGTTCCGTGACTTTGAACTGACAGCAGACGGCGATACTTATTTTGTTTCTCCAACGCCTTTCTACATGAACGTTCGTGTAGACGGCGATTTTGATAATATTCCACTGCAAGGTGATCAGCTGGTTACTGGTGACGTAAGTGCAGTATTTGAGGTACCAGAGCCTTCAACCATAGCGGTTTTGGCTTTAGGCCTATTAGGTCTTGGTGCCAGCAGCCGTCGTAAAGCATAATTTTACGTCAGCAAATGAATATTAAGGCGACCTTCGGGTCGCCTTTTTTGTACAAGCTACAAATAAAGCTTTTAACCTGCAGTTGTTGTCAAAGCGCTCAACAACAAGAGGTCCCATAGGGTGAGCTATTCACATCGGCTGGTGATGTTGCCCCTGTCTTGGTTATGCATGGCGCTATAAACAAGCATTATCTTTATTAACCAGACTCACTTTTTAATCCAGGCTCACGTTGCACTCTCCTGTATCTGTTGTTATTACCCTCGGGCAGCAAACCTTTCGCCAAATATCATCTAACGCGGTTTCTTATTCAGCATCAATTCAATTTTTGCGGTTTGTCGAAGCCTGCGGATGTTCCAGGACGCTAATAATTGACTTTAGCCTTTAGTCTATTTTTCTAATAAAAAAACGGGGTCAGACGTCTGCTTTTTTTACACAAATACCTGGTTGATTTTTAAACAGACTATAAATCATTCACTTACAGGTTGGCACTTCTAATGCAATAGTATTAGTGAGCACATATCTAATGCTCCCCACACTGGAATACGGAGATGGTCATGAAATTTAATACGCTTATAAAATCTTTAGCTCTATCCGCAGGCATTGCAGCTGCATTTGCCAGTCACGCCAGTTTTATGGACTTTGAGGTTGATGAAACGCCTTATGATGGTGATGTTGTTACCGCCGATAAATTGAACGGTGGCTACGTTGAATATATCGAATTTGATGATGAAGGCAACTTTACCGTTGCTGCATTTGCCTCAATGAACCAGCTATTTGGTAATGATGGTACCGCCAACAGCTCTCAAATTGGTTCGGTTATTGGTGCTAACTATAATCTTTATGCAACCTTCACCGCTAGCGGTACCGTAACGAGTCCGGGTGTAATGGGATCAATTGCTTCACTGTCAGCCGACTCAGGCTCTTTTACCCTTTATCTTGATGATGACCAGGATACGACCTACACAGACCTGGCTTCTTTGACCTTAAGTGGTACAGGTGATGATATAGAACTGGGCGGCAGTAGCTCAATTGCTCAGAATATTGGTCTGCTGTATCCATTTGGCGGGGTGTTCGACTTTATGTTCAATGAATTCGAATTAACCGAGGATGGCGAAGAGTACTTTGTGTCACCTACTCCATTTTATATGATGGTAACCGTAGATGGTGATTTTGATGAGCTTGATTTAGAAGGCAATCAGATATTGACCGGTGATGTAAGTGCAGTATTTGTTCCAGAGCCAGCCACATTAGCAGTACTTTCGCTCGGCTTACTAGGGTTAGGCGCTACCAAACGCCGTAAATCTTAATCGGCTCTGCTTTTGGTAAACTATAGCAACATAGGTGACAGGGAAGTCACCTTGCTTTTGTCATAAACAAAACAGACAAAACTAAGAAGATACATCCATACAGCATTTATCCAGGCCATCCAATCTATAACACGAGATAAAAATATAGCCTGAAACTTTTCTTACCTACTCCTCAGACGCTTGATAACGCCGTACTGACGCTGTGTTACAGAGCTTGCCAATGGGCTCCTTCCTCTCAAAGTGTCAAATTTCTTTACACTCGTGAATTTCTCAAAAATAAAGCGGTTAAAATTTAACCACTTAAATAATGGCACCGCTAATGCAACATCTTTAATACGGCTTCTTGGAAGTCGACTTAAATAGATATATGGAGATGGCGATGAAAATCACTTCTATAGTAAAAACTCTAGCTTTAACGGCGGGTCTTGCTGCTTCTTTTGCCAGCCATGCTGATTTCCTGGATTTCCAGGTCGATGAAACCCCTTACGGTGGTGAAGTTATCACCGCTGATAAACTGAACGGCGGTTATACTGAAATCATCAACTTTGATGGCGAAGGTGGCTTCACTGTTTCCGCATTTGCTTCTATGAATCAACTATTTGGCAATGACGGTTCGGCCAATAGCTCCCAGATTGGTTCCGTCATCGGGGCCAATTATAACCTATACGCGACCTTTACCGCTGCAGGTACCGTAATGACTCCTGGAGAGCAGGGTTCCGACTCTTCGCTATCGGCAAACTCTGGTTCTTTCACCCTATGGCTCGATGCGAATCAGGATACCACCCCAAATGATGTGGCCACGCTGGATCTAGCCAATACCGGGGATGACCTGGAACTAGGCTCAAGCACTTCTATCGGTTCCAATGTAGGCCTACTGTTTGGCTTTGGTGGGGTATTTGACTTTATTTTCAAAGACTTTGAATTAACCGGCGATGGCGATACCTATTTTGTTTCGCCCACCCCATTTTACATGTACGTAAATGTTGATGGAGACTTTGATACTATCCCACTGGAAGGTGAGCAAACTATCACCGGTGATGTGAGTGCGGTATTCATTCCTGAGCCTTCTACCATTGCAATTTTGTCTTTGGGTTTGTTAGGGCTCGGTGCCACCAGTCGTCGTAAATCATAAAGATCAGTTAGAATCAGCAATTTTAAAAGCGGCCCTCTGGGTCGCTTTTCTATTCTAAGTGCCTGACAATCAGGTACCCTCCCGACATTCTACCCATTCTAACTCAGGAAAATTCTTTCCTCTGGCAGCTTCAAGCTCGGTTAAAGCCGACTCAAATGGTATTTTTTACAATACCTTTTATGATTCTGCATACCAAACAGTACGAATTGCTCAGAAAAAAGTGCCACAACATCCGCCACTCAGCCCATTTAGTCAGAAGCAAACTAAAACCAGCAAATGCCGGCGGGGACAAAAAGCGGCCAGATACACCTTTTAGGTCATTTATTAAACAAATTAGTGTCAGAGTAATTTACACATTCGGGGACAGTTTTTTTTGAGTTTCGTGAAAATCGGAATGATTCAACCACCTATAAAGTTGGTATTGCAAGTGCATAGTGACGAGCAGAGTTTACGTCAAACTCTTCCAATTGGAATATGGAGAAAGTATGAAAATTAAAACATTGGTAAAATCTATCGCGCTAACGGTTGGCCTTTCGGCTTCTTTTGCCAGCCACGCTGACTTCCTTGACTTCGAGATCGATGAAACTCCATATGGCGGTGAAATCGTTCAGGCAGACAAACTGAATGGCGGTTACACTGAAATCATCAACTTTGATGATAACGATGGCTTCACAGTTTCAGCGTTTGCTTCTATGAATCAGTTATTCGGTAGCGACGGTACTGCGAACAGCTCTCAAATCGGTTCGGTAATCGGCTCTAACTACAACTTGTATGCAACTTTCACTGCTGCCGGCGATGTAACTATCCCAGGACCAGGTGGTGCACAGGCTTCTTTGTCTGCCGAAACAGGTTCATTCATGCTGTATCTTGACAAAAATCAAGACACCATCGCGAATGATGTGGGTACGTTAGATTTGGCAAACACTTCAGATGATATGCTGTTAGGTGCTAGCGAAACTATTGCACAGAATGTTGGTCTGCTATACGGCTTCGGCGGTGTGTTTGACTTTATGTTCCGTGACTTTGAACTGACTGAAGATGGCGATACTTATTTTGTATCTCCTACTCCGTTCTACATGAATGTTCGTGTAGATGGTGATTTCGATAACATTCCTCTTGAAGGTGAGCAACAAGTAACTGGCGATGTAAGCGCAGTATTTGATGTTCCAGAACCTTCAACTATTGCGGTATTGTCTCTGGGTCTGTTGGGCCTTGGCGCAAGCAGCCGTCGTAAGTCGTAATAATACGCAGCTTATAGTTTTAAAAAAAGCGACCTCCGGGTCGCTTTTTTTATGTCTGTGTCTCATCCTAAATAGCGTTGACACTTTTCAAACTTATTGTGGAGAGTGTAATGAAAATAGATACAAAGAGATCTCAACGCGATTATTCCCTCGCTTTTAAATTAGCCGTTGTCGACCAGATGGAAAAGGAGAATTCACTATAAGCAGGCGCAGGAACACTATGGGGTCCAAGGCCGTTCTACGGTTTTAGTTTAGCTTCGTAAGCATGGTCGGTTAGATTGAAAAAATCGGTCTCCCCTGTTACTTAATTGAGGCTATACGATGGATAATCCCAAACCAGAACTCACTCCTGAACAGCGAATCACAGTATTAAAAAAAGAATTGGCAGAGAGCAAAATGGAGGCTGATTCCTTCGAAGCTGTGATTAATGTACTCGAAAGTGACTAGGCGTCAGCGTGGTAAAAAAGCGATAAAGGGAATGTTTGTCGCGCGAGCCTGTCGCTTCCTGAGCGTCTCTCGTCAAGCCTACTATCAACATAGTGCTCGTGTATCAAGCCCGAAGCGCATGAATATATTGTTGTCAGGTTCGTCGGCCAGGAGCGGATGCTGCAGCTACGTATCAGCGTACGAAAACTTCACTATTTGCTAGCGTGCGGCCAGATTGATATTGGTGGAGACCATCTCTTTAATTTACTATTTTTAAAAACGAGCACTTGCTTAGCAGGTCGAGTGATTTAGAGGATGCAAGAAAGATAGTTACGGTGTCAGTGGCAAGCTTTAATGAAAGGCGGCCCCATCTGGCCCTCAAATACCAAACGCCCGATGAAACACATCGGGCGTTTTAAGCGAAATATGAGCTAACTTATCCCAAGACCAGTCGCCGAACGTAACGCTGTAGTCTGCTTCAACTCGGTTTAAGCAAGAAACCTGTGTACATCAAATTGCACCAAGTTTACGTTTGTAGTGGGCGCTTTTAGGAATTACGCCATTAAACAGCAAACGCGCAAAGCTGAAGTTATTCACGATATATGTATGAATAACATACGGTAGAAATAGGCTTACACTAACTAACACAGCATACTCGGTATATATATACAGGTTAATATTCATATACATAAGCCAGCTATAAAGCAATACTATTATAGGCTGATGTAGCAAATAGATGGTATAGCTGGCGTCAGACATCGATTTAATGGCTTTATTGCTTTTATTCATAAAGACCATAAAAATACCCAACACTATATATATTAAGAAAGGCTTACTGAACTCATCAAACAGTGAAGTGATATTATACTCAACCCCGGAAAGCGCCAGTTCACGTTTTACCAACTTGATGGCAAGTACAGCTAAAACTGCTATACCAATGCCTTTCTTCGAAAATAAAGAAAGAAAAATTTCTTTGTTTCGATACATAATCATACCCATAAAAAAGTATGGGGCATGTAAAGCCAGTTTGGCTACAGTAATGAAAAGTAATTGTTTAGGGTAAAAATCCGATACTGGCGATGCCAGAAGCAATGAGACTATAGGGGTAACAAGAAAAAAACTAACTATGATTAGTTTCTTTTCAATATTGTTCGGTATCGAGAATGCTTTAAGAAAAGCATAGAATACAACGAAATAGACCGAAAGATTACCTAAAAACCACAAATGTCCTAGCCAGTGTCCTGTTAAGAAATAGCTGACAACATTCCAGTCTATGTTTATGTTTTCACTGAAATAGTTCATCAAAACATTAAGAGTCAGCCCAAAAGCGATCAAGGGAATCACGACTCGTTGAAGTCTTTCTCCAAGAAATCCTCTTTGCATCTTGTCGAATAAGAGCACAAAGAAAAAACCTGATACCAGGAAAAAAGCTTCCATTCTGAATTCATGTATTGTCGTGGCAATGAACTTTAACAGGCCAGAATTTTCTGAAGATGCTACCCGCCAAGCTCTGTTTTCACTATAGATTAGCGCAGCGTGATAAAAGGCGCCTAGAGCCATTAGAAAAGCTCTCGCTGTATCCAGGCCGTGTATTCTAGTGGGTGTAGAAGCTTGCAAAAACTTCGCTCCTTAATGAAAAAAGACAATATACAATAGGTGCGCCCAACGAAGCACGTTAATTAACTAATTGAACGACTTCACTCTGCAGGACAAAGCCATAGACCTTCAATGGCAATACCTTCCATACCGTTTTCATCGCAACTAATGGTAAGCTACGAAGCTTTTATACTGATCAATACTTCAAAGTGAGCGTATAGCCTTTGACTTTACCTTCAGATTGCTTACTGTGAACATACCAACTAGTTTGAACTGCAAAATTATGAAACGAATATTTACCAAGAAATTGCTTATTGCTGCCCTGCCTCTGGCCATTATGACAGGCTGTGCCGAACAGTCTATTGAAGAACAGTTGTCGCAGGCGCGCACTTCTATTGAAAACAATGAATATCAGCAAGCGTTAATTGAGCTCAAACAGACCATTCAGGCGTCGCCTGACAATGCAGAAGCCCGGTTGTTGTTAGCTCAGGCTTATTACAAGATGGGGAGCATGGAAAATGCTGTGAGCTCCTTTGATAAGGCGATGGAGGCGGGGGCGGAACCTGTAAAATTTGCTGACAGTTATATCAGCGCCACCTATGCCTACGCCAATAATGACGCCACGTTGCAAACCATTGAGCAACTGGAAAGTCGTGAAGGTTTTCAGCCTTCCGCTTTTGTGCAGATTATTGAAGCATTGGTATTGGGTCGCCAGGCCGACAAACAAGAAGCTCAGACAATTATCGATGGGCTGGAAAAGTCTCAGTTGAGTGAGCGGGATGCAAACTTGCTAAGCCTGGTCGATCAATTTGTCGTAAACCCGGATACCGCCGACGAAGCCGCCTTGGCTGAGGTTGAAAATAAGCAGTCTACCGACTGGGTGACCCGCACGTTAATTGCAGAAATTCAGTATGGTATGGGAGCAACGGAATCTGCTCTGACGAATTTTCAACAGCTGCTGGAAGATAAGCCTGCTTTTTTGCGGCTGAACTTCAATATCGCTGAATCTCTTATTCGACTGAAACGCTTCGATGAAGCCACCCAGTATATCAATGAGATTTTGGGGCGTTTTCCGAATCAGGCCATGGCTAATCAACTGGCCGCCATTGTCGCCTTAGCTAAAGAAGACTTTGAAAAAGCCTCAAACCATATCGAGAAAGCGCAAAACGCCGGTATGCAAAGCCCCCTTACCTCGTATATAGCCGGCATGGCGCACTTCAAATTACAAAACTACGAGCAGGCGATTGCGAATCTGGAACACATTGTCACCCGGGTTCCCGCCAATCACCCGGCCAAGCAACTGTACATAGCGGCCAAGCTGGAAACCGGTGCCAGCAGCGATGCGCTGGAAATTTTCAATCGCAGCCCTGAAATGGTAAACGACAATGCCGAGCTGTCGGTGATTACCAGCATGAGCCTGATTCGTGACGGTTTTTCCAAAGGCGCCAACCAAATATTGTCGCAGTTGGATGGCAATAATATCAAAACCGAACAACAGCGCCAGGAAGTCGGCTTATTTAAGCTGATTTCAGGTGACCAGTCGGGTCTGGAGATGGTTCGTGAATCTTCCAACCGCATTTTGACCCAGGAAGCAGAAGGCAACACCAAACAGGCCAAGCTGATCTTGCTGACCCTTAAAGCCAACGAAGAAGGTGAAGAAGCGGCCAGGGCTCAATTACAGCAATGGCAGTCTGAAGAGCCTGACAATGTTGCTAATTATTTGATTGCTGCCGAGTTTGAAAAATACCAGGGCAATTATGACGCCCTTGACGAGATCTATCAAAAGGTCAGACAGCTCGATAAAGACAATATTGCTGCGTTAAACCATGAAGCAGTGCGCACCATGGAACAGCAACAGTTTGACCAGGCCTATACCCTGTTTGCTGATGTACTTCAAAAGGCGCCCAACGATGAACAGGCATTAAAAGGCGCATTTCTGGCAGCACAGAATAGTGAAGATCCCCAAGGTAAAACCGACGACCTGGTACAACAGGTAACCACTGCTGAAGACGTCCAGCAATACACTAAAATGTATACATATGTACTTACCGGGGATTTTGAAGAAGCCATTGAGATTGGTAAAAATGCAAACTTTCCGCCTCAAACCAAGCCAAAGGCTGAGTTTTTACTGGCGCGCTCATTTTTACAAACCCAGCAATATGAAAAAGCGGAATATCGGTTAAATAAACTGATTGAAAGTGAAATGTCGACCCCGGCAGTCCATTACATGCTGGCGCGGACCCAGACAATGCAAGGCGCTAACGATACGGCGCTTCGCACCCTACAGCCGCTTTTAAATAATGACACTCCGGTAAGCGACCGTGCCATATTACTGGCCGCCGATATTTACCTGACTAAAAAGCAGCCTGGTCAAGCGCAAACGCTACTGGATAAGTTAAGCGACCAGCAGGCACAAACGCCCGCCGCCCAGTTAATAAAAGGCAAGGTCGCGCTGGCGAATAACGACACCGGTAATGCCACTGCAAGTTTACGTAGTGCTTATGAAGCTTCACCCAATAGTCGCACTGTACAGGCCCTCTATCAGGGGCTTAAAAAGCAAGGTCAGCAGCAGCAAGGGTTTGACCTGCTGGAAGAGTATTTAGCTGAAAACTCTGATTCCGGAAGCACCCGTGAAATGTATGCAAGCGAACTGGCTCGGGCAGATAAACAAGCTGAATCTATCAAGCAATATCGTATGGTGGTAGAGGCAAACCCTAAAAACTGGCAAGCGATGAATAACCTCTCCTGGTTATTAAATCAACAAGGCCAGCAAGACGATGCGTACACCTGGATTAAGAAGGCGCTGGAGCTTAAGCCCAATCAGAAAGCGCTATTGAATACTAAGAAAGAGATAGAAGCGAAGATGTAGCTTTACTAAGCCGTGACCAGATTTTTGGTTACGGCCCCCTAAATTTTATTGCAAATTTTCTAATACCACTTAATCAAAGTATGAGAAATGATAAAAAGGAAATCGGGATCCCCGCGGATACCTTAAGAAATATCGCCATAACTTTCGTTCTTTTTGATAATATTCTTTAAATCGATCTCGACTTGCCCCCAAAACTATAAAATCGAATTTATTGATTGATATAGACAAAAAAATGTCTAAAACCTACATTTTCTTCAAGTTTTATTCACTCGAACGCCTTTTTTTGATATAACTTAATTTCAATCGTCAAAAAGGGATATTCGATGATTCCTACTATGCTATTATCCAACTGGTATTCTGGCGCTACACTTTTCGCCTTTTTTTTAGATTCTCATCCAGAGATTATATGTAACGGCGAAACTTTTCCACTACGTGATAAAGACAAACGGCGTAATATTTGCTCTTGCGGAGCATATATTGACACTTGTGACTTCTACAAAAACACTATATATATAAAAGAAGATGAAACGTTTCCTAGAAATTGGGACTATAACAATGCGGTGGTGAAACCTAGACTACATAATAATATATTAGTAAATCGTTATCTTTCCTCTCCATTGCTGGAATCATTTCTACGTCGTAAAATTATTACTCACACAAACATCAAAAATAGATTAAATAGTTACATAAATTATCAATTTAATTTCATGGAAAATGCCTTAAACTACAGTGACGCTAACGTATATGTTGATGGAACAAAATCAATAAGAAGGACTCAAATCTTCGCTAACCATTTCAGAAATGAAAAATTAAATTTAATCCACCTAGTAAGAGATGGAAGAGCTTTTTGCAATTCCTATAAGAAAAACAGAAAACTGACCGAAAAAGATCTAAATTTTGCAGCGCAGGAATGGAATGATTACATTCAACTTGTAGACAATCTCGCCAATAAATTTAGTAATGTTAATACCCTAACCATACGGTATGAGGATTTGTGCAACAATAAACACCGTGTCGGTTTAGAAATTTCAAAATTCTTAAAACTATCTTCCTCAAAAAAATTCGAGGAAGACAACTCAACTTCTCATATACTAGGAAATCGTATGAGAAAAGACTTTAACTTTGATATTGTTGAAGATCTCTCGTGGAAACAGGAACTCTCTGAAAATACAATATCCGCCATTAGTAAAGTTATGAAAAAAAATCTGCATAGATTTAATTATTTATAAAGCAAAAAGATTCCTTACTTTATAAATCTATCGATATTGCATCTTGAATTCAGATAATAAGTGCACCACTCATGGTTAAACGGTGAGAAGAGATGAACAGCCTGTTGGGGGCACTCTGTAATCGCCAGTAAAGAAGAGTATTACCATTAGTTACAAGCAGTTGCTCGAAGCCAACTTACGCGAGGGTTTCAACTATCGGGCGGTTGGAAAGAGGCTGAAGGTTAGTCACAGCGACATTAGCCGAGAAGTCCAGCGTAATAGAATAAATGACAATCACTATCTGCCTAAAGCCTCTCACGCTTAGACAGCTAAACGACGATGTCGGGCAGCAAAAAATTGTGTATCAGTGCTGACTAGCGCGTTCGTTAAATTCGGGTTGAGCCAAGGGAGTTCTGAGGAAAATGCTGGTGTAGTTAAACCCATAAGGCATTGCGTCAACCAAGAATGGATTTATGGCTATATACAGGGCGATAAGTTGTGTGGTGGCAAGGTGCATAAACAGTTGCGACATAGTCGTCGAAAATACCGCAAAGGCAGCTGTGCGAAGCGCATCATTTTTCCGATCCGAGTTGGAATTTAACGCAGCCCAGCCATTATTAATGAGAAAAAGCGGTTTGGTGGCGGGGAAGCCGATAGCATATTAGGCAAGAACGGTACGGCTGCCATCGTTAGTCTAGATGAGCGCAAAATAAACTTTTAAACTTTATCTGACACGAAAAATGCCTGCTAAAAATGCCGAAGATGTTGTGCAGGCGATGGTTGGGATGTTATGGCGCCACCGCGGTCATGCCCGCACAATAAAGGCGGATAACTGAAACCATTTCTGTGGCCACGACGTGGTTGCGAAAAAGCTGAAAGCGGATGTGTATTGCGCTAAACCATATTCCGCTTGGGCGCGAGGGTTAAACGAAACTTCACGGGCTGCTGAGGCAGTGCATCCGAAAAGTATAGACTTACGAACGGTGCCCGCCAAGCAGATTGCTGAGGCTGAGCATGTCCTGAATTCAAGCCCTTGGAAAAGCCTCGGGTTTAAATAGCCAGAGACATGGGTAAATTTAGTGAATGGTGCACTTCCAGGTTGAATCCGCACCTAACTATTTTCGTGTATAAATCTAAAACAACTTTTGTTAGCCTGTGTACTATTCCCTCTCATTCACTTAGGTACGCTCTGGTCGATATTAAAGCTACAGGCCCTAGCAAATAAAGAAAAATCCTTATAACGTACCGACTAACAAACTCAGAGATAAGTAAGTATGTCGCAATCTCACCGACTTCCAGGCCTGGACCTAGTTCGAGTACTTGCCGTTTATTTCATAATTCTTAGCCATTCTGGGTTAGAGCTATTTAGAGGCGTTGGGGTCCCTTTTTTGTTAGCTTTGTCAGGGTTTTTGATCACACAAACTTTGATACGCGAATATAAAGGCACCAATAATTTAGACTTAAAGCGCTTCTGGCGGAGTCGTTTCCTCAGAATCGCTCCAGCTTACTATGCCTTTATAGCATTAGCGTACACTTTAGACGTTATTATCCTTGGTGAACGCTGGGAAAGTAACCTTCTAATATTTACACTTTTTCACTCGGTAAATTACTATAACGCGTTATTTGGTCATGGCTCTGGAATGGTTGCACACCTCTGGACGTTGTCAACCATGGAACAGTTCTACCTGGTCTATCCAGTTTTTATATACCTTGCATTCAAAATTCGAAAACCGATACCTATCATTCTGCTAATTATTGCACTCTGTATGTTCTGGAGATTTCTGATTTTCTCAGAATTAATAAATATAGAACACAAGACTTCCTGGCTCTACAATGCTTTGGACACAAGACTAGACTCATTATTGATAGGCTCCTTGGCCGCCTTTTATATACAAAAACTTCCTTACAATAAGCTCACCGCCCCCGTATACATTTGGCCGCTACTTCTAGTGGTATCAGTATATGCGTCAAATAGCATGCAGGACATTCCTGAATTACGCTATACTATAGGTTATAGCCTTGAAGGCATACTGGCTGTTGTCTCCATGCTCTCAATAATGAAAATCTCAGAATATAGAATATTCAATTTTGTAAACGGCCACCTTATAACTAGTTTGGCAAAAATATCTTACCCGATGTATTTATACCACCCTATCGGGCTTGGAGTGGGATTTAAATTTTTTGATAATTATTTATTTAGTTTAACAGCCGGGTCTATTACTACGTTAATCTTGGCGTTTTTGTCTTATAAGGTTATTGAAAAACCTTTCATGATTTATAGAGCTCGAATAACCATGAGAGAAAAAATTTAAAAACTTGTATTTTTAAGCTACTGGAAAGTTTATGGAAGATAAGAAGGAATTTCAACCCGTATTCATCGTCGGCTCTGCAAGGTCAGGTACCACTATGATTGGTAAATTATTATTTACTAATCAGGATTTCTATGACTACCGAGCTGAAACACTAATTATGACTGTTTGCCGTAAGAAGTATGGAGATATATTCAACTCAAAAAAAAATAAAGACTTATTTTTAAAAGACTGGTTTGAGTCTCGGCAATTTAAAAGATCAAATCTAAATGAAAAGGAATTTAAGAAACTGCTTGATAGAGTAAAAAGCTATGCTAATTTACTTATCGAATACCTACGGGAAATGGCTTATAAAGCTGATAAAAAGTTTATTGTAGATAGCACTCCCGCTAACGTAAAACATATACATTCAATACTAAGTGAGCATCCAAACGCAAAGTTTATATGGATGATAAGGGATGGAAGAGATGTCACGATTTCTCAGGAAAAACTTGGCTGGGTAAACCCACCTCCACCTTTCAATTCAAAAGCAGACAAGATGCACTATGCTTTGTTGAGTTGGAAGCTAACGAATAAAACTAGTATAAAAAACAAAAAGAACGTATTCATTTTACGCTATGAGGACTTTCTACAAAAACCGAATATATACGTTGAGCGAATCTCTGATTTTTTAGATACCCGAAAAGAATATTTTGACATTGAAAAAGCATTAGACCCAAAGCAATCCAACAGTGCTTTTGGGCGGATAGGTAAAGAATCTAATACAACTCCAATTGAGCGCTGGAGAGAATTGGAGGAAGACTTTCTTGAAAACTTTACTTTTGGCTGTGGTAACTTTATATCCAGACTAAACTATCCTAAAAACAGACAGAAATACAACCTTAAGAACTTTATCAGATATATTGTATTTCGTTGCCACATAACTCTAAAAAATAACGTAACAAAAATATATTTCTTTTCTAAAAGAACCTCCGAAGAACTTGAGAAGTGAAATTAGGATAAGCTGAAAAAGATAAAAACAATCATTTTCAGCTTAAAACATTAGAAAACTTACCTCTGATAGCCTACTTGTCCTTTAGATTCCCTCGCAAATCCTGTCAAATCACCATTCTTATCCACAATATAGTCAGACTGCGTTCCGGTCATATTGTTTTGATAAGTTTTCATGAGCCTGGTATCCCAATGACGGGGATTATTATTTACGACAACATTACCATCGACAAAATATTTATTTTTCCCTTCGAATCGAACCCAAGCGGATCCATTAATAAAGGTATTTCTATAGATGTATGAGTTGTAGTGCTTTCCGTCCCAAGATTTTTGACCTGAGAATCTTAACGCGGTACCACGCTTATTACCTTCTTTTATGACAATTCTATTCCAGGCAATTTCATGGTCATGGGGGATTTCAGGGGATTCTCTTCCATAACCTACACAGATGCCGCCGCTGCCTATATTGTCATAAGCATGATTGTCTCTGATAGTTACAAAGCTGGTTGTCCCCTTGGCCCAGAACCCGCAGGCATTATCACTATTTGATGCATAATTACCTTCGATTAAAACATAGCTAGAGTAGTAGATATCTACATATGAACCATTTCCACGTCCATTCATAAAGCCATCATGCTTATTGTCTTTATACAAAATGTTTTTCTTATGATGACTTCGGTCTGAAATAAAGACACCGGCAGGGTTGTCGTTGCCTTTCTTGCCCATTCCATGATTGGAAAAGCTGTTATTCCACCAAGTAGCTCGGGTTACATTACCCACTGCCCAGAAGAAGTGAGCATTATTCACATCCTGTCTGGAATCTTTCCAATGAAGATCGGCTATAAACAAATCTGTCATCCGGTCATTCTCAGTTAAGACCTTAGCTTTAGAGGCATCTATAACAGCTTTTTCTCCAGGGAACCCAATTAAGCTTGGTGTCTTGGTATCAGCATTGAGTCTGACATTGAATTTCGTATCTTCACCGCCAATTAATTGATAATTTCCATCGCGAAAGACCACAATCCTGTTGTGATAATCTGCGTTATCTCTATCACCTTTGTACCAATCAGCGATATCTTCTAAAGGTTGGTTGATGCTTCCGACCTTTGGCCCGTCGTAACCATCCTGGATAAATAAGAACTTGTCGTTATCTACCCTCACTGACCAGGTGATATCGGTATTGTTGCCTACTTTGTCTTTCACCCTGACGCGAAATGTCACCTCAGAAGGCGATGCTGTTCCCGGATCCCATGAGACAATACCATAGTTATCTTCCGTTTCAGTTTGCCCAATAACTGCACCCTCTGGCCCTTCAATCAACTTATAGGTAAACGGCCAGGCCCCTCCCTGCACACCAATAGGGATACGGTATGTCATATCCGTATGCGCCCAACGGTGCCTCGCGACTTCCCGGGTTTCGCAATCTGGACGAGGATATACCACATGCATTGGCATCTTTGCTTCGTAGGTCCATCCATTTTTACTGCTTTCAGCCGCAAAGGAGGGATGAAAAATCAGTATGGCCAGGACTGTGGCTATTATTCTGTTAATGTATTGCATAACTGCACCTTACGAATATGCATAAATTCGGCTATATATGAGTTTAAAGTGTGGCGAACACATTTTGTTTTGCATTGACCTGAGTTGCATTATAGTCCGATTTAAATTGTTTGATATGCGCATCAATATCGGTACGCAAGGCTGTGTCGATCGCCATATTCAGATCGGTACTATTGTTTTTAGTATAGAATGCTGCGTCACCAAACAGGTCTTTATTGACCTTAGTATCGGAAAGAATAACTTTTTTGTTGGCTGATATTGCTTCATAAGCGCCACATACCAGGCAGTCATCGCGTGTAGTCAGGTCTAAAACGACCTTTGCATCAACAACTAAACCTGCATATTCATCTTCAGCAACGAACCCCGGCAACTTGATGTTCTCAGGTAAAGAAGCAAGTTCAGTGTCACTGAAATATTTTTTGTAGTTTCCGGAAAACACAAAATTTAGATCGTCTCGCTGTTTCGCGACTTGTATATACTCGCGAATAGGCTCATCTTCTGACCATGAACATATAACAAAAACAAAGTTATTCAGTCCAAGAGACTTTGGTTTAGCAAGGCTGGGTAAAGGATCGGTGAATACCACAGCATTTACATTATGATTTTCAAGGTAACACTTTAGCTGCTCATTGGTGACGATAACTGCATCAGCTCGTTTCAGAAGAAAAAGGTTTACTTTATTTAGCGCTACGCTACGTCCCTCTTTGGGTCGAACCCCAGCATTATGGGCATCAATAATGAGCTTGAAACCAAAAAATAATTTAAGAAACACTGCCACAGCAACTAAAATTAAGGAGGGATTTTGTGCAAAAACGACATCGTAATGCCCATTACGTAAAACTTTAAAGGTGCGTTTGATACATTCCACATATCGTGAGAAACCTTTTTT
Organism: Salinimonas marina; assembly: GCF_015644725.1. Lineage (NCBI taxonomy): Bacteria > Pseudomonadati > Pseudomonadota > Gammaproteobacteria > Alteromonadales > Alteromonadaceae > Salinimonas > Salinimonas marina. The sequence continues at coordinate 1,007,862 of NZ_CP064795.1, read as the reverse complement.
AGTCGTACTCAACTCGATATAATCGGCCTCAAGTAGTGCCGCCATAGAGCGATTTCTTGGTTGCCGTTCCCAGGTGATCCAGGCTTTCTTAGAATCTACTGCTTGTGAGTTCATATGAGTGGTTATGCTTTCCTGTTGAGATTTTCCTGAATGGCAAATTTAAGTGCCGTTTGGAGTGCTATTGAAATCCAAAGAAAGGGATAATAGCCGATGGTTACAAATTGCCCTGCTATGACAAACCCTATAACGCCAATCTTGAGCCCTTGCCATGCGGCTAAATAGTAGGGTTCGATTTCTCTGGTAGAACCTAATTTCACCGGAAGTCGTCGGGTTAACGCCATTACGATAATAAGCATATAGGTACCCAACCCGAGAAATCCCGCATCAGTTCCTACCTGAATAAAAATGTTGTGCGGCAGCTGCGCATACTCATAGAGGACATCTTCAGGGTAGTGGTCCTGAAAATAGGGCCTGAAGTTGAAATAGCCGACCCCCAAGACCGGGTGATCTTTCATCATTTCCCAACCATTTTCCCAGTATAACGTACGCTGAATAGAGGATTTATCTTCCCCTATTTCGGTAAACCTGAGCTTTTGTTCAGCAGGTAGAACCTGCCACCCTAACCAGGCTAATACCGCTATTGATACAAAGACTTTTGGCTTAAAGACCTGTCGCCAAAACATCACCAGTAACTGGGCTACCAACGCGATCTGTGCACCTCGGCTACTGCTGCCTAAAATGGTTAGTATAGGACAGATTACGGCAGCGATAAGAATGTACTTTTCCCAAACACGGACATCTTTTTTATAACTTCGATAAAAGTAATAACTTATAGGAAACAGAATCAGCATCAGCACTGCCAACTCGCCTGAATTTTCAAAGTATCCGGACGGCCCCTTTAACCCCCAACTAGTAAAGCCAAAGCCTCGAAAAGCAAAGTTTCTGGCGGTTCCAAAGGCAATTTTCAAACTACAGACAAAAAAGACAAGGAAAAATATATAAAACCTTTCCTTAGTGGTAATAATTGAAGCAATTAGAAAAAATATTATTACCCACTGAATGAATATAACATAGTACTCCATACCCCATTTCGGTTCGTATGCGCCTGCAATAGACAGGTGAATGACCAGGGTAAACAGTAAAAGTAAAAAATGCATTCCCGAGAATTTCATTCTGGCCTTTTTATCAGCAAAAAGACCTAGAAAGCTCAGGCCAAGAAAAACCTGCGCCCAGGGCAGAATATCAATAATAGGGAATATTTCTTGAGGCCGGGCATACTCAATAAATAGATACGCACAAATACTTTTAAACGCCAAAGACTCGGATATAAAATACGTCCATAGATTTTTGACTTTAAAAAAGACAAAGTCGGTGTCCTTAAGCTCCGCTGCCTGGGTTTTCATATTCTTCTACTTCTTTATTGTATTTATTAAAGACAATGTTGCTTCTTCGATTTGCTGCATGCATCTGTCGAAGAATATTTGATTGGTGTTAAAGGGGTCGTGCAGATACACCGTGGGATTGTCTGCAAACCGGCCAATCAGTATCTTGTCCTGTGCCGGGTATAATCTGTTCAACTCATCTAAGTGGGCTGGCTCCATGACAATCAACAAATCATCAGGCTGAGGCTGATAATCGGCCATACGGGCTGAACGATGGCGCTCAAGGTTGTAACCATGGCGCTGGGCATAATCGAGCGTTTTTGCAAATGCCGGATCCCCCCCCGACAATGCAGTCCGAATGAGATAGCGGGAAAGCCTGCTTTCATACTTACGGCTTCTCCAAAGGGGCTGCGGCATATGTTGCCGCTGCAAATAAATATAAGCCGTTTTATATGGCTTACTTTCTTATGATCAGCCGCGCGATAAGCCCCCAAAAGTCGTTTGGTGTTGAATTTTATATACCGCGCCAGACCGCGTTTTGAGCCGTAGGTATCAGCTATAAATTTATTGTAGTTCAAACGCTGGGCTCCATATCTGCTTCATATCCAGGGTATTGGCGGTCTGCCGATTTGTATAGCTTGGCGTAAGCTGCAACCATCGCGTGTTGGGAAAATGCCCGACTAACCCGGTCAATCGCGTCAGTGTTCACAAAGCCGGGTTTATTGTTCATTACGTTATTTTCAATCGCTTCGGCAAGAGCGGTGGCGTCTATGTCCACCAGCGTGGCCTGGTTCCGATTTTCAATAATTTCTTCCGGGCCGCCACAACGGGTGGCGATAACCGGCAGCCCGCTGGCCATAGCTTCTATGGTACTGATAGAAAATCCTTCGGCATCCGAGGATAAAATAAATCCGTCCAGATTTTGTAAATATTCGGCAGTATCGTCAATAAAGCCAATAAAATGAATGTTATTAACACCGGCGGTCTGCATTTGCTCATCCAGCTTTGCTTTTAACGAGGCCTTGGGATCGCCGGCGATGACTACTGCAAAATTTAAGCCTTTTTTGTTAGCTTTTGCTACGGCGTCAACCAGTAGATCGTACCGTTTTGATTTGCGGATATTGCCTAACGCCCCCAATAAATACGTATCAGCAGGCAAAGCCAACTTTTGTTTCAGGCGAGTGCTTCGATTTGGTGTGTACAGCGCAACATCAATGCCATTGTAAATAACCTGTGTACGTTCAGGTACCAGCAACTGGTGTTCCTGAATTTTTTCCTGCAATGAACGGCTAACTGCCACGAATCGGGCTATTCCATTTCGCATAAACCACAGTTTGAGCTTTTTAAAGCGTTCATTAGGCGACACATCAACCATGCCGTGATAGGTTGCTATTACCGGGGTTCGGGTAATTAATCCAACAATACTGGCATACACATTTGAGCCTAAAAGGTGTGATTGTATCAACCCGATGTTATGCTTTTTTATTAGCTGACAAAGCTGCCGGATAAAACCAACATTAAAACTGCCTTTTGAGTCTATTATGATCGGTTCGATACCGCGTTTACGTAAAGTGTTGGCAACATAGCCTTCACCTCGTATCACTGCAATAGAGTCGGTATGTGGACTGCGAATTTTATCGGCTAATGTAATAAACACATCTTCCGCCCCACCCGGGCCGGTTGTGTCGATTAGATGTAATATTTTATAAGTCATAATGGAGTGTAAGGCGTTAGCCGACAAACTTCCTAATGTTTTACTACTAAGACAAGGATAACAAGCAATATCCTTGCTGCATACTGGACAATGTTGTAACGCCATGGAAAAAACAGCCGTTCTTATTTTTGATGCCGCTCAGCGCAGTGCGCTGGCTGCCACCCGTGCCCTGGGTAAGCGCAAAGATATTATTGTTTACACAACTGATAGCACCGAAAGCGCCCTGGCGGGGTGTTCCAGATACACCACCAAATATCTGCAGGGGCCGGATCCGAGTGCTGATACGGCTGAATTCTTAAAGTGGGTTAACTCTACCGTAAGAAAGTATGAGATAGACTTTTTGTTGCCGGTGACAGAGGTCACCAGCCGCACTCTGGTAGAGCATCGCGATAGCTTACCGCCCTGCAAGTTGCCATTCAGCGATTTCAAAACCCTGTTGGATCTGAGCAACAAAACCGCGCTTACCCAACTGGCCCAGCGTTTAAATGTGCCTGTGCCCTTTTCACAGTATTGCGAATCACCGGCAGATATAGACTGGCAGCAGGTCACGTTTCCCTGTGTACTAAAACCTGCGCTGTCGAAAGTGCTGGTGAATAATCAGTGGCTGGAAACCCAGGTTCATATTGTTGATACTCAGCAGCAAATGGAGGAGCTGCTTAACCACAAAGAGTACCTGCTTCATTATCCGTTTATGGTGCAGCAATATATTGATGGTCAGGGCGCGGGGATTTTTTGCTATTACCAAAATGGTGAAGCCAAAGCCTTCTTTGCCCACAAACGCTTACGTGAAAAACCCCCTTCTGGTGGCGTCAGTGTGCTGAGCGAAAGCGCCCCGGTGAATCCGCTGATGAAACAGCACGCCAAAGCATTACTGGACAATGTCAACTGGCATGGCGCCGCAATGGTAGAGTTTAAGGTAGCCAGCGATGGCACACCTTATCTGATGGAAATTAACACCCGCTTATGGGGCTCTTTGCAATTATCGATTGATGCGGGGGTTAATTTCCCTGCCCTGTTGTTTGACGGCGAATATCAGCAGGTAACACCGCTTGCCGGCTTTACCGAAGGGGTGCAGTTGCGCTGGCTACTGGGCGATCTGGATAATCTGTATCTGCAGCTTAAAGATTCGAAATCATCCTGGGGCCAAAAACTGGCCGCCATAGGGCAGTTTTTAAAACCTAATTTCAGCAACCGCAAGCATGAGGTTAACCGGCTCGATGATATGGGGCCGTTCTGGTTCGAACTGAAGCATTATCGGTAGGAACACGTTGTGATCAAACAATTAATTAAAAACATCATTGCGGCTACCGCGGGCACCCTGGGTTGGTCGCTGGTAAAGCGTGGCGACAAAAAGCTGATTGTACTGATGTACCATCGCGTGCTGCCGGTCACCGATGCCCGCTACCAGCGTGAAGAGCCCGGCATGGTGGTTTCCGAAACCACCTTTGCCATGCATATGCAAACCCTGAAAGACGAAAATTTACCCGTGATGACAGTGTCAGACTGGCTGGCCCAACCTGAAAGCGCAAAAGCACCACTGACTATAGCCATTACCTTTGATGATGGCTGGCTGGATAACTATGAATATGCATTTCCGGTGCTAAAGCAATTCGGCTTTCCCAGTACCTTATATGTGGTGACCGATTTTTTAGGCCAGCCCGCCCCCTTCTGGCCAAATAAAGTATTAACCCTGCTGCTCAGCCCGGAGGCGACTATTACCCCCGAATGGCAGGCGTTGTTAAAGCTCACAGGTGAAGATATTAAGGTACCGATGAGTCGCGATGCGGCTGCTGAGGTTATCGATAAACTCAAACAGCATTCCGATCACGAGATCTACCAGGCCTTAAAGCCGATACCGGCAGCCACCAATGTGCCGGTAGAAATGATTTCTTTAGAACAATTGTTAGATGCCAAGCATAACATGCAGGTGGAAGTGGGCTGCCATACCCGCCGGCATTACCGCTTAAAAGAAAGCTTGTCTGGTGCCCAGTTAGTTGAAGAAGTGGTGGAAGCCAAAGACATTCTTGAACAAAAAACAGGTACAAAGGTAACCACCTTTTGTTTCCCCAATGGTGACTTTTCAAAAGAGGCGCATCAGCTGGTAAGCCAGCATTACGATGCTGCAGTGACCACCATGCGTGGTATCAACACACTAAAAAATCTTTCGCCTCACTCCTTGCTACGTATTGGAGTGCATAATGATATCAGTGACACGCCTTTGAAGTTCAAAGCAAAACTCAGCAATTTCGGGCGTAGTTAGTTGCTGGGTTATCTCTGCTACAGTTTTGCTTGTGAAGGCACTAATAACCGTGTCTTTATAAACTTTTTAGAGACAACTGATGCTTTCCACTTTTTTTGATCAAGATGCGATTCGTCTATCCCCACCCCAATCAGAATGTTTCGTCTATCGTTGGGCACGGTTTGATTGATAACATGACCTGCATCAAAAATAGAAACCGATAACAGACAAGATGTGTCAGTTGAATCTACCCGAGGGGCATTTGAATAACGCATACCTTCAGGATTAGCCACCCAATAGGACAGAGAGACTATTTTTTGTGATCTAAATCATTGTTTTACTAAGTACAACTTCCAGTCTACAACGAATGTATTACCTGCTATTTTGCGCAGATAAATATAATTACCCGGGCTGCATTTCTCCGTCTGACTACGTTAGCGGAGGCCGGGTCCACGGCAGCTTCACTTACCTGGGCTGCGATTGAATGCAAGCATTCGTGGCGACGCTACAAGGTGCAAAATCAGGCGCTATTAGTTGTAAAACATCAATGGAAGATATTTGAAGTAATACCCTTTATTCATGCGTCTTGCAGATAAATGAGCGCTTACCTGTAATACTTATCTATTTCAAAAGACTCCTTTTTGTCACACGCTCGTCTCAAGTACGAAAGTTAATACCGCTTCGGTATAATTGATTAAAGAGAACAATAGATGTTGCCCGTTAACCATATTCGACAGCTACTTAATCGAACGCAAAAAATTAAGTTTCTTATTCTTCAGGTTTGTTTTATTTTTTCCGCTGCGCTGCAAATGGGAAGTATTGGCTTTCTGGCACCTTACATTACTCTCCTTTCTGACCCTAACTACTTAGAAACCAATAAGTATTTTAGTATGGCTTACGACTTTACCGGGGCCGACAGTTACCTGCAGTTTTTACTGATTTATTCCATTTGTGTCTGCGCAATCATATTCATATCCAACGCGGTGGCATCAGCCGTCCTGTGGTTATCAATCAAGTTTACCATCGATATTGGTAGCGGCTTGCAACGTAAGCTTTATTCCGCATATATGAAAAATCAGTATATTTTCTTTTTAGAAAAGAATTCCAGTTACCTCATCACCACGATTTCTAATCAGGTTCCCCGCATGGTGTATATGGTGTTTCAGCCGTTTATGCAGGCTGTTTCACAAGTGATGCTCACGCTATTTATCGTCATTGGTCTGATTGTGGTGGATCCTTTACTGGCACTGATTGCTGCGCTAATTGTCACCTCGGTTTATGTGATTATTTATTTCGCCATTAGGCGACGTGCGGTTGAATCGGGTAAGGCAGTGTCTGAAGTTGCCCGTAATAAGCTTAAAATGCTCAAAGAATCAATCCGAGGTATTCGGGAAATAAAGCTGCTGGGCGCAGAACCCTGGTATGAACGCGAAGTTGATAAAAACACCCGTCGGGGCCTGGCGGCGCAGGCTTTTATTCGGCTTTCGGGTGAACTGCCCCGCTACATTGTCGAAACCGTAGTATTTAGCGCCATAATTGTTTTGGGTGTTTATCTGATTACATCCGGGACCCCGCAACAGCAGATTGTAACCACCCTGAGCTTCTATGCCATGGCCGGATACAAACTGCTCCCTGCAGCTCAAACAATTTATAAGGCCATTACATCCATTAAAGGGAATGCCAGCGTGGTAGATGAGGTGTGGACCTCTTTTAACACTGCTTCAGAGCGTGCCCGACATATTACGCAAAAACAGGATACCTCTGTAACGTTTAATAATTTCCAGCGCATGCATTTGCAGTCAGTAAACTATCGTTATCCCAATAGCGATAATGACGTAATCTCTGGCCTCAATATGACCCTGGAAGTAAACACGCTAATTGCTTTTGTCGGCGGGTCAGGTGCCGGAAAGACCACCGTGGCGAATCTGGTTGCCGGGCTCATTACTCCTACTACAGGCACAATAGAGATTGATGGTACCCCACTGACTCACAGTCGGTTGCGAGCCTGGCAAAATAAGATTGGGTACGTGCCTCAGTCGGTTTTTATTGTAGATGATACTGTTACCAGCAATATCTGTTTTGGCATACCCAAAAATGAAATTGATCAGGAACGCGTAGTGGCAGTGGCAAAGAAAGCCAATCTGCATGAGTTCATACAAACCCTTGCTGATGGCTATGAGACTAATGTGGGCGAAGATGGAGAAATTCTCAGCGGAGGCCAACGCCAGCGTTTGGCTATTGCCCGAGCGCTGTATAAACAACCTTCCATACTCATTCTTGATGAAGCCACCAGTGCCCTGGACAATATCACCGAACGTAAGATTTTATCAGAGATCAATAACCTAACAGATGAAATGTTAGTAATTATGATTGCCCATCGACTTAGTACGGTCGAAAAATGTGACAGAATCTATCTGTTCGCAAATGGCCAGATTGAGCATCAGGGTAATTATCAGCAGTTGCTTGTAGAGTCCGATTACTTCAAAGAGCTGGTAGATGGTTCACAAGAGACCGTTTAATTAATAGGTAGCTGACAAAAGCGTAAGAGTCACTTGTTTACCCCGGATCATTGATACTTCGTATGGGCCTATCAGCGACCGGCGGTAGATAAAAAAAACTTAAGAAAAGACATTATTACACACATGAGTGATACAGCTAACAAATCATCAGAGCAACATCAGAATTCAAAAGTCTGTTTTGTCTTATTTTCACGTGCTATTGATAAGAATGCCAAAAATTTAGCCCGTCAGTTTGATGGTAATGGCGATTTTTGTGTACTCACCTATGATGATACGGGTGAAGCCAACGATGAAATAGATGATGGCATCAGACATGTAGTCTACAACAGACGCTCTTTAAACACCGTTTTTACAGGTTGTGCGCCTAAATTTGCAATGGAAAACTGGGCGATTATGCCTGGCAATCTTGATCTTGCGCACCTGCTGTTTGTTAACCAGAACCAGGACTATGATTATTTCTGGTTTTGTGAAGATGACGTACGCTACACGGGTGACATGTCATCGCTTATCAGGAAATTCGAACATCATAACGATGCGTTACTGGCGACCAATTATCGAGGCTATGGTCCTGAGTGGTGGCCACAAAACAGTTATGTTTCACCGGTAGAAGCTAGCATGTCCGATAAATCAGTTTTTTTACCTTTCTTCAGAATATCAAAAAAGGCAGCACATATACTTATTAAGGCTTACGCTAACGGGTGGAGCGGTCATCATGAAATCAGTTGGCCGTCAGTATTACGCTATAACAAGTTGGCAATAACTGACCTAAACAGCATTACGAAGTGTTATACCAGCTCGCCAGAGGTCATGGGCATGGGTCCGGGCACGTTTATCTATATGCCACCTAAACTGTTTGCCGGTTTCGAAAAAAACATGCTTTATCATCCTGTAAAACCTTTTCAGGAATACAAAAAGCGTAAGTGGTTCAGAATGAAAAAAAATATCAAAAAGGCAATTGGAAGAAACTGATGCCTTCTTGAAATACTTGGTAGTCCCTAAATCTTGTAGGGCAGTAGATACCATTTTGTACATGTAGGAACCACTGAAACCATACACCCGATAAGATTATAGATATTTTTGCGTATGGGATAAACCTACTAATTCGATTTACGTATAGTATATTGGCATTATACTGAAAAAGCTTTATGCCCTGTCTAAATCACGCTGTAAGGATAAATCTTAATTACTGTATTTCCCGGTACAATAGTTCAAGTATTGAAGCCTATAGCCATAATGCTTTGCCATAGGATGGCGAGGTCTGCTGGAGTTATTTTGTCTGTCAAAAACAAGATATTGTTGATTAACCCTTACTATGGAAAGTGGCCTGTCTGGCTTCCTGCCTTTTTACTATCGTGTAAAGCCAACCCTGATATAACATGGCTTATCCCTACAGATTGTGATATTCCTCGTGAAGCACCTGATAATGTTATTTTTGTAAAAAGCACTTTGCAGGCATTGAGTAAGACGGCCAGCGATGTCACAGGTCTGAACATAGATATGCAACGTCCTTACAAGCTAAATGACATCCGGCCATTATTTGGTAAAATTTTCGGCGAAGAACTTAAAGACTATGACTTTTGGGGACACTGCGACATCGACGTAATTTTCGGCGATATTCGTAGCTTTATCACCGACGACATATTAAACAATCATGATGTAATTTCTGCCCGTAAAGGTGCTATCTCAGGTCACTTTACGCTGTATAGAAACGTTGAGAAAATCAACAAGCTATACCTGTCTCATCCCATATACCAAAAAGCCTTTTTAAGTCCCACCAGCTTCTATTTTGATGAAGTCGGGATGACAGAAGTGATAAAAAAAGACCAGGCAGACGGGGCAGGCCTTCGTGTTTACTGGCCTGACTATTTGCTGAATTTTAAAGAAACTCGTAAGAAGAAACCATCTTATGTTCCAAAAGTCTTGAATCATTGGCGTTGGCATGATGGCAAATTATTTGAGGAAGGCGATAAAGGCGGGGAGATTATGTATTTGCACTTTATGACCTGGAAAAAAACATTACAGCACTGTTTTGTTGATTATAAAAAGAATCCCAGGCAGTTTTATATATCTTACACCCATATTAGTGAGAGGAAGACGCCCTTGCCTGCCGATTTTGCAAAAATCCCTGTTTCAAGAATTGTTCCTTCGATGTTCAGGTGAATGGTTATGGTGATGTTTAATACACTTGGTTTAGCTTCTTACCGCTTGTGTGGTTCTGACTGCTACTGCCTTTCAAATTATACGAACGCTTTGGGTAAAAACCGCAAATTCCACTTGGCAGCACCAAGTGGCAAAACGGACTCAGCCATTCTACTTGTTCCATAGCCTCAAACCGAGAAGACTTCGCCCAATGATAGACCCTGAAGGCATCCCCCGTACAACCCCAATAGAGAAATGGCGCCATCGCCGCTTTGTCGGTCAGCAACATCGACGCGATAAAGCTAATCAGCGCAAGCTTGGACTGGATACATTTTCTGACGACTGGTCGCAGTTGCGGTCAGACTCTACCACTGGATGGCCGCCACGGAGACTCTGGATATTATGGCTACAGAGCGAGTCGCAGGCTCCCCCACTTGTCACCCGATGCATCAATAGTTGGCGTGACCTGAATCCAGGCTGGCAGGTGGAGGTGCTGGATGAACGCAGCCTGTCTAGATGGATTGAGTTACCGAAGTTTCCTCCTGGGACCAGTCTTAATCATATGGCCAACATCATACGGTTACGTCTACTGGTCCGCTACGGCGGCATTTGGACCGATGCCACAACGCTTTGCCTGCGTCCCCTTGATGACTGGATTGGTTGTGCATATGCCAGCGGCATGTTCGCTTTCGCTCGTCCTCAACCTGTGCGATCACTGGCAAACTGGTTCATCGCCTCCGCGCCTGAGGCCACGCTAACGAAGGCGTGGCAACGCTGGAGCGAAAGTTATGTGCTATCGGGTAAACGGCCTCAGTCCTATTTTTGGTCACACCACACCTTCGACTGGCTGCTTCAACGCAGTCCTTATTTGCACGGTTTGTGGAGTCAGACCCCACAGGTTTCAGCCCGCGGCCCCCATGTATTCCAACGATTGCTAGATGGCCATCTCGATGGTGCTGAGCTCCCAGATATGGCGGAGTTGGCGCAGGTGCCATTGGCCAAGCTTAATCATAAAAAAGGCTATACTGTGGAAGCCGTCGATGGATTGTTGAATAAGTACGGGCTTATTCCCAATGGCTAAATGCAAGATTTGTCTACTTTGGGCGAAAGCGTCAAGCTGTGTTTTAAATAGCTCACAAAATCAAAGCTTTTTGAATACTCGGATCATTTGGCAAGGTAATTAGTGAATTCGGCGATAAAGTAACCTCCCCTGCTCTTGTAAAAACAGCACAAAGACGTTGCAGCTAACTGCGACGTCTATTTTGCATCGTTCGGGAAATCTTAGATGTTTGCCCAGATGCTCCTAATCCGAACTTTTTCTTTTTGGATTATCATCAGTCACGTTTTCTTAGCAAGTAGATCTGTCGGCCGCCATCATCCAAGGAAGTAACCACTATACTTTTGCCGTCAGGGCCGGGGCACGGATGCAGGTCGCACCGGAACTCGCCTTGTTTTGGTTTGTGGTTATGAAATGTCGCAATTTTCACACTATCGGCATCCGCTTCGTTATAGGTAAACAGATCGATGGTTTCTCTATACGGTGTATCAAAAATGAACTGTTCGGGATTGTCAGGAAAGTGGCGCATATGAACATTATGATTAATCAGATCAGGCGCAATTTGCTTTAATCGTTTTCCACCTTCTTGTGCATCTTCGTAAAGATACAGTCCGCCTTTTTTCCAAAAATATAACCTTTTTTCATCCAGCCAAATCACATGTGATGTGGCATGTTCCAGTAACCTCAGGTCACTTCCGTCAGTACCGCATGTCAGGCTGCAACCCATACTATCATTCCAGTTTCTCGACAAGTCTTTTGAGCGAAACCGAAGTTTTATGGTAAACCGTTTGCCATCCGGACTGATTTTTACGTGATTGAACCAGAAGACATAGCGCCTTATAAAATTACTGAGGCGGAGTCGTAACGGCAGGCGCTTGAGAAGAAAATTCGCCGCGTCGTGTAGCGACAACAAAAGCTTTTCCTGACCTGTATTTGCATCAATTTTCCAGACGCCATCTTGCTTAGGTTTTAACGAATCCATCTGGTGACCTGTTCCGCCGGCGTAACCATAACCGGGGCGCACATAGTTAAGTCTGGACATATTTAAAGACAGAAAAAATTTACCGTCGGGCGCTACGGCGTATACCGGATGGGGGAAGGTTTTTGTTTCACCACTGTCCACAGAATAGTGTCTTGAAACAAATTTATCATTTTCCCGGTCGTTCCAAATCAGGATTCTGGTTTGTGGAAGCCATTGACTCATGGCCCCTTGCTGCCAACTCCATGCTGTGCTCTCACCCACTTTGATCCAGGATCTATCTCCCTGTAGATCCATATATCCTATATCAATCTTGTCTTCAGGAGCTGGGCTTCGCTCTTGAAACGAAACGCGGTGCCCGGCAAGTAGCCGGCTTTGCGAATCAAAGACCGGTATATCATAATAGGCATGGGAATGATAATTTCCTGTATCACTACCCCGGGTTAATTGAATTCTTTCCCAGCTGTTATTTTTATCGTCCATTGTCATTATCATGCCTGTTTGTTTAGCGCGTTATTGATTGTTAGATAAACAAGACTCATTGCTCATCAATAGTCCTTGTTTTCCTTTGATAGCATTTTCTAAAAGCCAATGGCAACGTCACTTCAGGTTGAACGCCTGTTTACTTAGTGACACAGTCATACACTGCTTTTCTACTCCCCATAGCCCTCTTAATGTGCACTTGAGCCAGTAAGCAGCCCCAATGTCTGCAGCATGTCTCTATGATTCGACGAAGAGGATTCATTCTCACACCTTATTGCTTGCTCACGATTTTTTTTAGTTTATTGGAAATACGAATCCTGAGAAGACGTTGTGAAAAGGCATTAAGTTGGTATTTCCAGGGTAGCCGTTCAAAAAAACCAGGCGTTCTTACAGGCATTTTTTCCACCAGAATCCGGCCTGGTCCATCAATGTGATTGAGCAAAGCTTCCCCGTACATTTTCCCCCTTTCACTGACGCCGGGTGTAGATAGTCTTTTTTTCAGGCTGGCAGTGAGTCTGTCGGTCCATTTGAAATGGTGAACGCGCAGCGGGACGGCAAAACGCACCTGAGCTCTGCCAATACCTGGTAATTTTCCCAGATGCCTTCCAAAAAGATAGTTAACCGGCGTCTCGCCGGCTAAGGCGCTATGCCCCCCTAATGAAGGAAGCACACTGCCTTTACACGCCATCACATTTACCGTGCCCGCCGCCCAATTGCCTTGTTCGTATTGTCTGATGGTACACATTACATCAGCCTGGATAGGATACTGCTCCCAAATTGGGGTATCTGGCGCTACCGGCGTAAGTTTTCCATCATGGGCAAGACGATCAACAAAAACACCCTGAATACAGTTAAGCTTTTTTTTGTCGCAATAGACCAGAAATTCCTTTAAATCGACCGGAAACTCATGAAACTCGTCCACGTCTGCGCTAATGATCCAGTCATCTGCTTTTGCTACTTTTTTTTGAATTTCGCGCCGTTTGTCCCACATCGATTTGCTGGTATAGGGCGCAATCCACCTCTCCTGCGGTCTGATACCATAATCACTCAGCAGTGCAACTGCCTTGTCCATTTCAGCGGTATTATCTTCAGATGCGTGAAGCACAGCATGTATATTTCCGGCTGAAATTCCCAGCCCCTGGTAATACTGTAAAAAATGCGGAAGAAGGGCTAAATCGTGTTCAACACCCACACATGTTATCAGTTTGATTTCAGTCATTTGATGTCCATATCGTTTAGATAACAATTAAGAAATTCATGGTTTTGGGCGATATCCCTGACCTCATCCACCTGGGTTTGTGACCACTCTACGCGTTGCCGGCTTTTGTGCAGGCTCTTAGTGATTTTTGCCGAGCAATTTCGAAGATAGTCGGCCGACGGTTCAATATTCAGAAAATCACAAAGTCTGCTCAACCCTTTGTCGGGATCTGCACAAAAATCTTCATAAATAACATGTAGCACTTCTTCGTCTGCCAACTGGTGTTGCATGTTCGAAATGGTATTACAAAGAAGACGGTAATCGGCAATCATATCGTCCCGGACACTGGCAGCGATGGTTCCGGATTCCTGCTTATTTTTTAGTTCAGCGGCAAAGGTATCGCCAGACTTATGTTGGATGCGAACTTCATCATAGGTTCGGTTTTTACGAAGCGATAATGTGGCAATGTTATCCAGCGGATTGCGCGTCACCAGTATCCACCGGATTTTATCGTCTGTGGTCTGGCGTAATTTTGTTATTAATTGGGGATCTTTATCAAACCACCGAACCGCCCAGTCGCCCTTTTTATCCCCTATCACAGTCAGGCAATCCGAGTCGCCATGCAGCTGATTTTTCACCTCATAAGAAAAGCCATTCCAAAAACGTCCGTGCCGGGTAAATGCGTTAGAATTATTCTCAATGAGCCCATAAATAATGTTTTTGGATAGCCCTTTGTGAATCAGCCCCATGGCATCTAATTCATGAGACACGATTGCATTGGGATGAGCATCGAGCAGCGAGCCGATAAGTGAGTGCCCTGAACGGGGAAAACTTAAAAATTGAACAAAACTATTTACCCGCTTGAAGGCCTTCGGCCTGAGGATCGAGTGAGACTTTCCCTTAATGGCTAGCTTCCATATGGGCACCTGAATATGTTTTCGTGACTGCTCTTTTTGAAATAAGGGAACACTGTGCGTTTTAGAAAACCAGCTCTTAAACTGACTCATAAATCAGTAGCTTTATTAAACAGCGGTGTTTCTTCTAACCAGGATTTTACTTCAAGTTTCTTTGTCTTCATAAAATTACCCGTTGAATACATTTTGATAGCCGCATCAACCCAAACAGCTACCATTAGTCGTTTATTTATACGATTACCATTGAGGGTAGCATGCATTTGCGCCAAAGAAGGGTGATTATTTACATGCTCACTTACACTCACCAGTCTTCATTTCTGATCGGCCTCTACTCTACTCGCACCAGGCGGTTTAGGTTCAGTCTTTCACAGGCAAAATCGGAATTACCACTTTTATTGAATGAGCCCATCTGAAAAAATACCGCAGAAAAGGTTTGAAAAACTATTTGATTCTTCCGGATCTTACTTTAGCTTACTTGTCATATGACTTTCTATCATGAAAAACATTTTTAAATGCCTGAACAAGGAACTTAACCTAAATACTAAGGCTATTAATGGATTTCTCAGGAGGATACCCGATACCTTTACAGTAAAACTACCCCAGGGGGTCTACCCATATTTTACGGAAACATCCATAAAAAGAAATACTGTGTCTAAAAAGAATGTTTATGACCAAACGAAGAAAGTATTTATTCGAGTTTAAACGCGAAGCCGTATTACTGACCCAGTAACCGGGTGTGAGTTGTCGCCAGATAGCATTGGATATTGAAGTTCATCCAAACAATTTAAATAGCTGGAAGCGTGATGCCGAACAAGCCAGACGCGAGACGTTTCAAGGCCAGGGTACCCCTCGCGATTAAGAGTTTGCCACGCTCAAGCGCGAACTTGCCAAGGTAAGAAAGGAGCGCTATTTTTTGCGAGAAGCGGCAACGTTCTTCGCCAAAGAATTACCGCAAGGTATCAGGCCATATCGCGTTGTAGAATAAGCTTTGCTGTTCGCAGTATGTGTCGATGCTTGTTCGTCAACCCCGCGCGGTTATCATGCGTGGAAGAAGCGTAAGCCTAGTGTGCGCGACATCATCAATACACAAGCACTCGAGCGAATGCGTAAAATTCACGCAGACAGCGGCGGTATCATCGGCGCACCAAGAAGATATGAAGATCTGCACAGTGAAGGTATTAAAGCCAGCTTGAATTGTATTGCTCGATTAATGCTAGAAAATCGGCTTTATGGCGGGCCGCGCAGAAAACACTGAGGCGCAAAACGAAAGACAATGCGTCCTGTTGGGCTCGCCAACCATTTTGAACGCGACTTTATGGCACTGCAGCCGGAGACCAAGTGGGTCGCTGCCATAATCGAGATCATGGGACGCAATGTACCGGCGGCGTTTATCAGAAACTACTCAAACGCAAAAAATTTAACAAGTAGCATGAGTGCTGTAGGCCACTGTGCAGACAATATCACCTGTTAAGGCTTCCTCGATAGACCAAAACGTGAACGCATTAACGATCAATAATACCGAACACAGGATGTAGCAAGGACTGACGTAGTCTGGCAATTTAGACAGCAATTTTACGTCTATACTAATCCGTCCGTGAAAACGGGGTGGAACCCATCACATTAACTAAGAAGCTAAGAGAATGGGCACAAGGCTGATATTTATAGCTGCGCTGTTTAAAAACTGTTTGAATGACCTATTAATCTGCAAACAGATTTTATGATTTTTTACGAGCTTTACTTTCCTACCCAACCAGAATAATGAAGAACTTTAATTGTCATCGGCTAATAAGCTATTACTTTCAACCAGTTGCTCCGCTACTGATTGATTGTAATTTTGAATGGCCAGCCTGTAATACTGGTTCATTTTCTGGCCAATTTTATCTGCACAGTAGTAAGTTTCAACCCATTTTCTAGCTTTCGCCTGAATAAGGGGCCACTCTGACTTTCTAGAGAAAAGGTGAGTTACCATTTCAGCGATCGCATAAGCATTTTTGTCAGGCACGACGAACCCAGACGTTCCATTATCCAAACATTCTGGAATACCACCTGTATTCGTGCCAATTACCAAAACACCACTAGCCTGAGCTTCCTGAATTACTACTCCCTGTGTTTCTTCTGCTTTTCCATTGCCTTTAATACTGGGCAATATAAAAATGTGTGACTGTACGTAGCGTTGACGCAATTCTTCGCCTTTAAGAATTCCATGAAATACTACATTTTTTTCTAGTCCCAATTCCTTCACTTGTTTTTCTAGCCTAGCGCCTTCAGGACCTCTTCCAACGATATGATACTGCACATTTACACCATATTTTGAGAGCAAGCACAGCGCATTAATAACATACTTATGGCCTTTTTCCTCAGACAGACGACCAACAGTAAGAAGCTGAAGTGGCTCAGTTGAGGTTGGAGGCGAAACGGGCTGATAGTGCCATTGCGTTAGATCTACTCCCTGGGGCACCACCTGGACTTTGTCTTCAGGACCGCCTAAAGATATGTAATGCTGCTTAGCAAATTCTGTATTTACAAACACAAGATCGACTGTGTTTGCAAATTGTTGCCTTCCCTTAATTGTCAGTTGAGTCACATCCGCGGGAGGTAACCCATGAAACGTAACAACATGGGGCACTCCTAATGCTCTAATCAAATTATTTAGTTTGTCAGCGGCTTTTTCGGCATGTGAATGAACCAAATCCGGTTTGACGCAGAATGCAGGAGAGGACATCAGCTCAAATAACAGCTTTTTAGGTCTACAAAAACGTCCAGAAACAATATAATATTTTGTAAGAGTTGCCACACTACGTAGACTACTCAGCCTAAACACGTTCTTGGAAAAAAAATTCAACAGCGATGGCCGGTCGTTACCTACGCAACAATATTTTTGCTCCAGGCCACTTAAGTTGACGAGAGTTTTCGGAAGCTCCTCTTCTCGAAATGAAATTATTCGATTGTCTCCACCCTGCTTTTCTATTTGTACAAGTTGATTAACTAACCAGGGCTGCACTAAATTTGGAAAAGCTTCTGTTACGGTGAGCACATTGAGCGCTGTCTCGCCTCTCTTCTCTTTGAACGGAGAAAAATAGTAACTGTCCATGTAATATTCATCCATTGAGCCATACCTGAAGTACGATAGTAGCTTGTGAAGCACAGATCGTCACCTTTTAATTACCTGATAGTTGGTGAACTCTCTTTCTTATTTCTATGTAAACCACAGAGCGAAGCTGATACAGCTTCAACTTTTACTGTTTTATTGCAATTTCTGTTAACATTCCGTTTTAATGTGAAGTGATGTTAAGCCACATCTGCCCTAGCCAACTTTTTCTCAATTAGGCCATTTATACTAACTTCCGGAAATGTCTGACTATGTACTTCGCCACAAATCTCCTCAAAACTATCTTCAAGGTAGTGTTTATCAATTCGATTGATAATATGAAATTTTTCTTTTGCTTTGAACTGATGAGCTTTTTCTAGTTGTAACGTGCCAGGCTGAATCCCCAAAAAGGAAGCGAGCAACGAAGCCTGTTTGCTTATCTGATTTGTTTGCAATATTAACAGCTGAGACGGGGCGATAGTATTTAATACTCCGGCGTTTCGATTAGCCCAATAGGTAAGGTAAGCTTTTAAAGGGTACAACCCGAGCTCTTCTAAAAATCTGTCATGGCGGCTATAGCTAAGCCCCATATCGTAATAATTAGCTCTTCCGATACTGAAGATTGAATCTTCGGGTAGACGCTTACGGGCTAGCTGATGATTGAACCATGAGTCAACCCATGACACACAGTCACGGACCGTCAGAATGTATTGGGCTTTGGGAAATGCTTCATACAAGGGTTCAATAATTTCTCCGCAATAATGGGAAGACTCCATCTCAAGCCAATGGTGATAGTCCCGTTTTTTGAGAATGTCGATGGCGTCCTGAGTACTGACCTGGCCATTTTTGAGCTGGCTTATAAAACTAATCATAAACTTTTCGTCCGGCTCATGCCGGCTTCGATAGGCACTGCACAAAGTATCTACCGAATGCGTACCCGATTTGGGCGTACCGATGCAAAACGCCTGGAATTGACGCTTTTGAAATAGCTTACGGGGTAAAATTTTATACTGACTCTTGTTAAAACGAGCTACGGCGTCAGAATAAGCGGTACTCATTTCCTGATTCTGCATTTGCACTCCGATTTTGTCAGTCTTCTCCAGACTAATTGTTAGTGTAACGGCCTGTCCGGCAGCAAATTAAATTGGCTACTTGCTGGATATGACTTCAATTATTTCAGTGGTTGAAACCGAAGGTGTACGTTCAAGATAAACTACTTCACAGACTTCTTTAAGATGATCAAATTTACCCTTCCAGTCGTCGCCCATGACTAACACATCAGCTTCGTAATACCTTAAATAATCAGCTTTTTTCTCTAGTGACTCTTCCGCAAAGCACAAATTTACATAGCGCAGGCTACTGATAATTTTTACCCGATCTTCATAGCTATAAAGAGGTTTACGACCTTTCTTGTTCAGGTTCAGCTCGTCGGTCGAGACCCCTACCAGTAAAATGTCGCCCAGCGCTGCGGCACGTTGCAAAAGATTGGCATGGCCCACGTGAAATAAATCAAATGTGCCAAAAGTTACAATTCGTTTCACTCGTTGCACTCCCTGATATTAAGTATATTTTTTATCGCTTTTTCCATTACCAGCCCCGCCCTGCCGTTGTTGTATAGATAGTTCTGGATGAAGCAGTTTGGTTGGGGGTAATTCTTTGCCGCTGTTAACTGAGTATCTAAAGGTTCATCCCAATTTACGGTAGGCACTTCAGGCAACATTTGCTCAAGAATCTGCCCGGCATCACTGAATTCATAAATTTCCCGATTGCCATCAAACAGTACTATTTTACCCAATGCCATAGATTCAAACAGCACAGAGCTTATGTCACTTACTACGTATTCTGCTGCTTTGCACAAATCAAAAGTATTGAATGCTCCACCAGGTCGGTTCACGGGCAGGCTGGTTTTTACAAATAAATTATATTGAGAGTAGCGTTTAGGATTCAGTAAATTCGGGTGTGGGCTAACCACAATATTCATCTTTTCACTGAGCAATTCAAGCTTTTTAAGGATGGTGGGAATATCTGAAATAACCTTCGAAGTACCACTCCAACTAGGCGCGTATACCAGCAGGGGTAAATCTGTGGGTAAACCAAAACTTGTCAAAAGCGGCTGAATAGCAGGCGGCGTCGGATTATCCAGAATAGGCAGACCGATTTTATAACATTGTAAACCGGCCTGTTTGTGTACCTGATAAAATGCAGAACAAGGACAAAAACTGTAGGTAAAATCCCTAATCGGCTCCCGACCCTGATAATTAACCTTTGGACCTATGCCGTGCCCAAAAAAAGCTTTCGGAGCTGCTATCCAGTAAGGCACTACACTAAAATCGGTGGAAACCACCAAATCATAAGCGGTAACAAAAGCCATTTCATGTTGCTTGGTAAAATGTCGGTGCCCCGATACGTCCGAAAAAGGCCCAAGGGTGTGCACTTCAAACATGGTATTCTGTTTGAGCTGATTTATGACTGGCTCAAGGTGAGGTACATGAAACTCTACCGGCGCCACAAAAAGTATTCTCTTTTTACTATTGAGAACTTTTCGAGCACACGAAAAGAGATGATTTACTTGTTTTTTTTTGCCCATCTTTGAGATGTCACCTTTCCCTTAAAAGATACTAACTATGAAGTAATTTATCTTTAATTGCTGAAAGTCGGTTCGCACTTGGTTCAATTTTAAAAGGGTACTTACAGAAAGACTTGAGCAAATACTTAGCCGCCAACCATTTTTCTTTGCCCCACAATCGATTAAACATAACAAAATACGTAAAAGCGATAGCTTTGCGACGCAGATTTGAGTCTTCAATTTCATTGTCTACTGCTAACCGATTACATACCACTACGGTTTCGTCCACATTAACCCTGGCGTTGTTGTGAATCCGAATAACCGCAGTAATGTCAGGAACATAAACTACGCTATAGCGTTTTAATAGCTTTAGCCACAGCTGCTTGTCTTCAGCCCGTTGCAAATCCTCCCGAAAGCCGCCTACCTCATCAAACGCCGCTTTCAGAATTAAATTATTGGAACCTGAGCCCGGCATTTTTATGCGGCAAATAAAGTCTTCGTAACCCGCCGACGCCGGTGGGAAAGAAGGTCGCAGCGTAGGTTTGCCATCGCTGGTCATATACCTGCACGCTCCTCCTGCTAACGCCGCGCCTTCAGCACTATGTTGCTCCAGCAGCGCGACTTGTTTTTCAAGTTTATCCGGAAGCCATAAATCATCAGAATCAAGGAATGCGAGATATTTTCCCTGTGCTAATGCTGCGCCTCTATTGCGAGCTGAACCAGGGCTGGTAGTCACTTCATTGCGAGCAAATAAAAAAGAATTGTTTGGAAAACGTTTATTAATATTTCCCCGTATGTCTTCGGTAGAGCCATCATCAACCACGATCAACTCTATGTCGGTGTATGTTTGCGCAAGCACGCTTTCTATGGCGTCACACAGCCATTCACTTCGATTGTGGGTAGGGATTATTGTAGATACAAGACACATATTGCCACCTTTTCAAAAGCTGCCAATTGCCAGAAACTTTGAGTATAGGTGTCCTTACCTGCTTTGGTACACTGTCAGGCTAATTGCAGAGATATTGAAAGGATTAAGCATTTTTCTTGCCACATGTGAATGTGAGTTATTCAGGCTTTACCGGTGATAAATTTAAACACCCTCAAACCATGGCGAGTCAGCCCGAACAGCACTACAGCAAGCGCCGCTACAAAAAAGACGGTGGCGATTACGTTGTAGCCGTTGCGTATCCAGAACGACAGAGACGGCTCAACAAAGTGTCTGGTGAGTATGATACTGGCGACAGTGACACCCACTACCAGTAAAAATGTTTTGACCGGAATTCCCTGATCATACAGTTTTTGTCCAAAAATATAGAGCGCCGCCAATTCAAGCAGCTGACAGGTGAGAATGGCAAATACCGCCCCTGCAATTGCCACTGTGAGGTAAACCACCACATTAAGATGGTAAGCAAAAATGCCCGGGCAAACTTGAATTTGGGAAAGTAGCCGGTTTTTGATGTCTTCAAAAACGGGAAATTAAAAAAGAGGCCAAGCTGGGAGCCCATTACGGTAAAGCACAGAATCGGTATTACACTGGCTGCCGCCAGATAAGACGGGTCGGCCATAAGCTCGATAACACTGCCGGAAAAAATGCTGATTCCATACACCCCAACACACATAATGCATAAAATCAGAATAAAGGCACTACCAAAAGTTTCTTGGGGATTATCCGAATGTTTGGCGACCTTGAACCTTTCAGTTTGCCACCACTGATTAAACGGCCGCCATAGAAGCAGCGCAATTAACGTGGCGAATTTTTGGCCAAAATGAAATAAACCGACTTCTTCTAAACTAGCAAAATGCTTCAGCATAAAGTTAGTCATAAAGCTGATATAGACCGCTGCAATCCCACTTAGCCACATAGGCCAGGTATACATAATCAGCGCCTTAACCTGCGCCCGGTCGAAATGCCACCCACAGATACCATAAGTATATGCGCCAGAAATAACTGCCATAATCATGGAGGCGACCACGTTACCGTAAATAACACCGGCTACGCCTAATTCCTGCACAATTAAAAAGTACAGATTCAGACCAACCTGCAAGGTCAGCTTCATGATAGACATTACAAAGAAAAAGAAAGGCTTATCGCGCAGACGCAAAAACACCAGGGTATATTCTTCAATTGAGCTGGTGAGCAAGGTGATGCCGTAGGCGGCTAACGCAAGCGTAAGATCAGAGCGTTCAAAAAAGTGCGTTGCCAGAGGCCCTGACGATAATGCAAAAGCCACTGCCCCTAGAATACTTGCCCCGGCGGTTGCCAGCAATGCCGAACTGACCAGCCGGTGACGCTCTTCACCGGTGTCTTTGTCATAGAAAAATTTTGGCAAGGCCATGCCAAACCGCGCACCTAAAAATAATTCGTAAATGCCCAGAATAACAGCCAAAAAGCCCACAATGCCGTACTCTGCCGGCGACAAATACTGAGTGTAGACCGGGAGCATAATGAACGCGGTTAGCTGGCGTAAAATAGTACCGGTGGAATACCAGGCCACAGGATTCTTATTAAGCCTGCTAAGGTTCATACAACTGCCTATGTGTAAATTGAAGTGTTAGAAAAAGAAGCCTGTGAATACAGGCCTCGCTGAGACGTTATAGTATACGCAGAATAACCCGGTCGAACACCCAGGTAACTTTAGGGCACTTTTTAAGTATCTTGTATAACAAAGGCGTGTTCATTACATAGTTATCAACTTTGATGCGGGTTAAACGGTTGCCCTTAAGCCCGGCATAATGAATAAAATACTGTGAGAAGCGTTTTTCAAAACACCCAAAAACACGGGTAAAGTTAAAACCTCTATCAACAAATGTTGTGGGAATATCGTGTTTATTGACTCGGTAGTTAAAAATACTTTGATCGTTTCTGCCGTCCATCCCTTTTGCCTGCGCGGCCCGCCACTTGTCTATTAAACCATCGTCAGTGTTAAGAACGTGCTGATACTTAGACGTGTAAAGCATTACCCCGGCATTGAAATAGTCTTTTTTCCAGTCAACTTCGCCCAGTACTTTTTGCAAATTCTTTTTTTCGCGCTCTGCGACGGGATAATACTTATCTACACTTACCATGCCCATATTATCGCCTTCGCAAGCATCAAAAAAATCGGCCGCGTCTGGAGTCACCAGAATATCTGCATCAATAAACAATACCTTGTCATATTTATCAAAAAATTTTCGAATCTGATTTTTTTCATATGGTTCAAGATACTTATCTGAAATCTCGGTTTTACCAAGCTGTTTAAAGTCGGCGCCAACCTTCTTCGCATAAGCTTCCATAGTCGGCACTGTATACTTAGCTAAAGAACCAATCTCTTCGCCAATCACAATGGTAACCACAAGACGCTTTTCGTTATCCATAATCTAAATCCTAAAACAATCTTCAATTTTAATTAGCGTGATCACGCTGAGCTTTTTTATACTTTATAAATTTTTATACACATCATAGACCCGGGCTCCCACGACTTTCAGATCGTAATGACTCTGGGTCCAGTTTCTCCCTGCCTGTTGCCAGGCTTGCCATTTCTCTGGTGCATTGACGATATCTATTATTTTGTGCACCAGCGCGTTAGGTTCTCTATCGGGCACAATAAAGCCATTTTCGCCATCTACAATAGATTCAGGAATACCGCCGGAGTCTGCGCCAATCACCAGCCTGCCGCTGGCCTGAGCTTCCTGAACCACCACCCCCTGGGTTTCTTCCCAAAGCTGGCCATCCCCTTTTAAGCTGGGCAACACAAAAATGTGCGATTGCGCATACTGTTGTTTTAACGCCTGCCCGGTTAGCACTCCATGAAAAATTACCTTGTTGGTAAGCCCCAGTGCTTTGGTCTGCTGTTGCAAATTGCTCAACTCCGGGCCCCGGCCCACAATATGGTAACAGGCATTCACACCCTTCTCGGTCAACAGTTTGAGGGCCTCTATCACATATTTATGGCCCTTTTCTTCTACAATGCGCCCTACTGTCAGAATATGCAGCGGCTCGCCTTTCACTGGCGGTGGCAGGGGCGCAAAGTCCCACTGAGACAGGTCAATACCCTGCGGAATTATGACAAAATTACTATTTTTTGCGCCTAACGCTTCATATTGACGTTTGGCAAATTGCGTATTAACCAGGATTGCTCGGGCAGCCTGTGAATAACGCAGTCTGGCTTCGGTGCTGATGGAAGGTACGCCCACCGGGGTCTGGCCATGAAAGGTATGCACCAGCGGGGCACCGTTTGCTTCAATAAGGCTCAAAAACCGAGAGCCTGCAATTTCGCTGTGGCTATGAATAACATCTGGCTTTAAGGTAAAGCTGTATGCATTGAGACCATGCCTGACTTTTTTCTTTATGGAATCAGGCCAGCTACTTTGACTTAATAGCTTACAGGTGTTTTTCAGTATTTGCGGTTCACGCAATTGTTTGACTGCGTTTACCAGCTGCTCCTTGCGCTCGCTGCCCATATGCCAGTAATAATTGGCAAAATCGAAGTCAGCCAATGCCTCATCAAAGGTGTAGTCTTCGGTTTCAACGGAAATAATCCGGTTCTGCCCGCCGTTTTGTTCAATCTGGTAAAGGTGATTGATCATCCAGGGCTGAACTTTGCTGGGATACATGGCTGCCAGCGTTAATACTTTAAGTTGCTGATGGTCACCGTTTTTATCAAATGCTTTAAAACTGGGGCCGGGCATTAAATTAGCGTCCTACTACTGACGTAAAAGCATGGGCCAGCGCATTATGCGTGGCGTGTAATGTGTATTGCTGCTCAACGGTTTGCTTGGCGGCAGCACCCTGGCGTTGCTGGCTTGCCGGGTTGTCCAGATAACCGGCAATAGCATCGGCGGCCAGCTTAACATTTCCCTGCGGGTAAATGGTGCCGGTTTTGTTATTCGCGGTTGCTTCACACACTGATTTGTTATCTGGTACCACCACCGGCAAACCGGCATACATATACTCTAAGATAGACAAGGAATAGCCCACCTCACCCTGCGCTGGCTGAAATCCTAAATAGCAATACCCCAGCAGCTGACTGGCATTATCCACCCGACCAGGAAAGCGGCAATATGACTCAATGCCTAACGATGCTGCCTGTTCGCGGAAAGCCTCTAAATCAGGGCCGTCACCACATAATAAATAAATAATATCGGTTTGCTTATGAGTGTGTACAAGCTCTGCCACCACCTGAAGGGCAAAATCTATCCCCTTGTACCGGTTTGCTCTGGCAGCAGTAACTATGACTCTGGCCCCCGTATTACCCACCAGCTGTTGCCAGCGATTTTCCGGGGTCGCGGTAGGATTAAAAGGCAAGATGCCATTTTGCACCGTATAACAGCGAGAAGCGTCAAAGCAGGCGGTATCGGTTAGCCGCCGGGTGACAAAGCCAGTAGCGCCAAAGGCGGCATCAGCTCGCATCAGGGGCAGATTAGCCTTCACCTTTTTCAAAAGCTTTTTGATACCTGAGGCCTTGGTTCGAAGACCCGGGGTGTGATCATGCACAATAATTTTTTCTACTCCGGCCGTGCGGTAAAGGGCATAGTCCGGTGCTGACACACCATAATCCGACAAGTACAGTACTTTGATATTGTGCTTTTTAATCAAAGCCATATTGCGCCTGATATCGCCAACAGACGAGGCTCTAAAGCTATGCTGAAAATAGTGAATATCACTATTTTCAATGGCTTCGGGAACCGCATTGATTTCAGGATAGGCCAGTAATGTGGTGTACTTATCAGCGTACAATTCGCTGATTTTTACCCAGTAACTTTCCATCAGCCACCAGGCATAGCCCACATCCGATTTCCAGTTAGCCACGCACAAAATTGCCGGCTTAGCAGAATTATGCATCAACAAACGCCTGATTCTTAATCTGTTTTCTTTTATAGCCGTCGAAAGTGTAGCCAAAATTGTTGATATCGCGGGCATACAACAAGGCCACTTTATGCCGGGCCTCCTGAGTGTAAACGTCCTGATAACCTTGACGTTTTGAAGCGTTGGTATGCTGTAAGGATTCGGTACAGCCTATACGGCTGGCAATATAATCAAAGTCTTCGCCGATGGTTTCAAAGTAAGCCAGATAATCAATCATTGCCCGGTTTTTACTGTCACAAATAAAGTCAGACTGGGGCCAAAAGTGAATATAGGAATGCAGACGATCTGGGGTAAGCCAGTTAATTACAAAGTCGTTAAAATCATTGATGCCCGCAAGGTTTTCTTCAGCCCACTGCTTATCTTTGTTATCCCAGCCGCCGCCTTTTAAAAACGAAAAAGCAGAATACAGACGATCCCACGGGTTTCTGACATACGCGAATTTAAAATACTCGTTAAAGTCTTTGCGGCCAAAAATTACGCGGTATTCCCAGGCACGATAATGATACGGCAAAGCCCCGAATAAAGTCAGGGCAACAGAGGTACCTGCAGTTTTTGTGATATGCACAAAAATGGTTTTCTTTTGCTGGTAAGGAGCCAAAGAAAAGTCGCCTTTTGAAGACGGATTTACCGTCTGACGTAACTCAGCAATTGCATCTTTGTTTCGCTGTTTGTAAAGCCAGAAACGCCACTCAGCGGGAACCACTTTATAGTAAATACTTCTAATCACAGGCTACATCAAAATTTAGTAAATTAGGGTTATGGTACAACAGAGTTTTTGTATATGCTATGCGGCAAATGCTTTCGAAATCTCTGTTATGTTTGTCTCTGAAAATCTTGTTTTTACTGAATTACACAAAACGGCGGGTAGCCATTTATTGAAGCTGCTTTCTACCTATATCGGCGGAGAGCAAATTGGTAAACACAACAAAATCCCGAAGTATCTTCGTAAAAACTTCGTATTAGGATCAATTCGTAATCCATGGGACTGGTATGTGAGCCTGTGGGGTTATGGCTGCGACAATAAAGGTAGCGTCTACCTCCAATCTACCCGGCAGACCAGCTTTCGCTATTGCTGGCGCCAGCTGCACCGGGAGATGGGGTCTGCGCATGTGCAACCAGGCTATTTGCTTAAACAAATGCGCCACGATGCCAAAAAGAATGTTGGTGACTGGCAGTCAGTGTATACCGATGCCAACGATGTAGAAGGCTTCAGACGTTGGGTCCAGCTGATGTTTGATGCTGACCGGGCCCTGGATATTGGCGAAGGGTATGGCTTTAGTCCTTTTAGTCAGTCTGCCGGTGTGTTGAGTTACCGCTTTTTCAAACTTTTTACGGGGCTGGATGAAAAACTGTACGACGAAGCTCTTAATACTAATCCGGAAGCATTAAAAGAGATCTGGAATACGCAAGGATTCGTAGATGCATTCGTTCGCCAGGAGCGCCTTGAAGAGGACTTTCTGGCAGCATTGAAAAAAGCCGGCATTTCAGTTTCAGAGTCTGATCGCGAAGCCATAATGGCGGGCAAAAACAAAAAAACCAATACATCTTCGCGTAAAGATGTTTCTCACTATTATGATGAGCAAACCGCTAATATTATAGGTACCAGAGAACAGTTTATCGTGGACCGGTTTGGTTATGACATTAATGCAGTATTGAGGTAAACATGGCTGGAACCAGATTTAAAGCCGTCGCGCGTGAAGCGCTGGGCAATATTTTTCGCGAAGTGAAAATTGCCGCTAAGCCTATCCCTAAGCCAAAAAAGTGGGTCTTTATTGTTGGATGTTATAACTCCGGCACCACACTGCTCTCTGAGCTTATGGGCCGCCATCCGGATATGTCTGCCCTGCCCACCGAAGGGCATTTTATTACCGACCAGTTTCAAAAAGACTATGATCTGGGCATTCCCAGAATGTGGGTCGACCGTGAAGACATTTTCCGCCTTAATGAAAATGACGAAGGCCCGGATGTGGTGCGGATTAAAAAAGAATGGGGTATGCGCCTGGACCTCAGTAAGCCGGTGCTGGTAGAAAAATCCCCGCCCAATGCGGCCCGTACCCGCTGGCTTCAGAAACATTTTGAAAACGCGCACTTTATTGGCATTGTCCGAAATGGCTATGCGGTAGCCGAAGGCATTTCCCGCAAAGGGGATCCGAAATCGATCAAAGATGGCTGGCCGATGGATAAATCGGCCTGGCAGTGGGCCCGTAGCAACGAAGTTATGCTTGATGATGCAAAACATCTTAACAATTTTCATTTGCTGCGTTACGAAGACCTGGCCAGCTCGCCCCAGCAGGAGCTGGATAACATCGCCAGCTTTTTAGGCCTACCCGCCTTTCCGGATGTTGCGTCGCAAAACTTCGCGATTCACGAGCGCAATGACAGCGTAAAAGATATGAATGCCAGTAGCATTAAAAAGCTATCGGCTGAAGATATCGAAACCTTCAATCGTAAAGCCGCCTTTATGCTGGAACGCTTAGGCTACGACAAACTGTAGTTGATAAACCCAGGCACTGCCTGAATGGCAGGGTTCACGGGTAAAACTTCTGATAAGCGTGGTTAGTGCGCTGTATCACCCCTGATACAGCGCTAAAATACTCTGGGCATTATGCGCCGCTTCATATTCAGCAGGTAAGCTCACATTAGCCGGGGAAGCCAGCATGGTTGCCACTTTGCTGGCATAAGCTGAGGCAGTGTGTTGCTCTACCAGCCCGTCACATTCTGCCGCTTTTAGCAAAGGCACAAGGCCACCGGTGGCATGCGCCACCATCGGCGTGCCAAGCGCCAGGCTTTCCAGCGCGGTCATCGGTAAGCCTTCGTGATCGGAAGGCATAAGCAGTACATCCATGTGCTGTATCCAGCCGCGAATGACATCGGTGTGCCCATGAAAGGTGATATGCTGTTCAAGCTGCCCTGCCCTGACCCACTGCACATAGTCATCTTTTAAACGGCCATCGCCAAAAATATGAAAATGAAGCGATTGCGGGTCGGTTTGCAGTAGCGCTTTGGCCGCTTCTAAAAACAAATCCACTCGTTTTACCGGCTCTATGCGCCCCACAAAACCGATATGTTTTACCCTGTTATTCGGTGCCGGTACTTGCTGTGAAGTAGCATCCTGTTGCACAGAGTCGGCGCTGATTCCATTAGCAATGGTATGTATATGCGAGGGTGCAAATATACCAGTCAGCTTTTGGGTTAACTCGTCCGCCACACTGATCACACCGTGCTGCAGATATCGTCCGCAATACCGGTCCAGACCTATCTGAACCCGTTGTTTTGCACTGGGCGCAAACTCAGGTGCCCCATGTACGGTGCGAAAGCATTTGGCCCGAATAGTCAGCCGATTTGCTACCGACCCAGAATATTTTCTTTTTGCCGGTGAGTATGTACCACCTCAGGCTGGGTACGGCGTAGCTCCAGCCTGATTTTTTGCAGCAATTTGCCAAAACTGAAGCGGGTTTCATCCAGCACCGTCACGGTAACGCCCGCCTGCATGAGTTGCTCTGCCAGGCGCCCCGGATTAAGAATAATCGCACTCACCGCGTGGCCCTGCTTCACCAGTTCGGCACACAGGGTCCACACCTGAACTTCAGCCCCGGCCCATTTATCACCCGAGGCAATATGCATAATCTTCATTATTGCACCTCAACCGTGACCAGCGCCTCCAGCTGAGGCTGTAACGTTTGCATAAGACTGGTATTATCCGGACATTGGCGCTGACAGTTAACCTGCAGCGCCACCACGCTGACCACCGGCGTATCAAGAATATGCGTTAATTGCGCCAGTTTGGTCTGCATGTCGGTCAGGGTTACACTATTGCCTACCTTATAAAGCCAGAATACCCGTTGAGTCGCCGCTGGTGTGGCGGCATTTAAACTTTTCTCACCCACTTTAATGGTGGTTCTCTGGCTTAATTGATTCGCCGGTTTATTGGCATAGTAAATCAGCTCTTTGCCTTGTTTTTGGGTGCGGTAGGCCGCCACCAGCACATTCAGTCGGTAACCCTCGACCCGGCCGCTATATACCGCAGAGGCATCGTTACCTTCGTAATTGGCGCCAACACGACTTAATGGCAGGCTGGTTTTGTTCAGCATTTGCAATGACTCGGGCAGCGTAATTTGCACCGTATTGGCGCTAACCTGACTATTGAGCATCTGCCAACTTGCCGGCACCGCCCAAAATGCCGCCAGGGTGGTACCAATAGCAGCAATCATCTTTGGTGAAAGCGGAAGTGAGGGCTCACGTCCGGTGCTTTCAAATTCACCATCTTTGGCTTCCAGACGTTTGGCATAAAAGAAGAAAAATACTGCCAGTACCGCAAAGATCACCCAGCCAAAGAAGCCATGATCATACACCAATTCGCTTTGCATTTTGCTTTCATAGCCAATCATGATCAGCGCAAAAACCCGGATCCAGTTGCCAACCAATGACAGCAGCAAAATGACCACGACGGCTCGTATCTGCAGCGACAAACGTTGCAGATTAAGATAAGCATAAAAAATACCCAGACACATGCCGGCCAGCAAATAGTTCAGGCCGGCACACCCGTGAGCAATACGCATAATGCCGTAGGGCATATGAATATTGTAGGTTTCAATATACGCGGTGATACCGACCGCCTGAATCAGCCGGGTATTTACCCAGGTGGTCAGGTTTTGTAGCGGCACCACCAGAATATCCATAATAGGTAAGGCTAAATACAGTGATAATACCGGCACCAGGGTTTTCAGGCTGTTCTTAAAGCCCACCATGGATGCCAGCAGACACCACAAGACCCCGGGCAGCACCAGCGTTTGAATCAGCATTACCTGAACCGCTTCTGCTGCCAGCCACACCAGACCCGCGCCCAGCGCTAATGGTGCATATAAAAATGAAGGGGAAAACTGTTGCCAGCGAAAGTCGGTCACCAGAACATAAATTGCAAAACCCAGCAGGATATAACCGTGGGAGTAGGTTTCGTTATTCTTGGTCCATAATTCATGCAGGGTGTGGTAGGTATCGGGGATAATAAGCCCGGTGATTACCAGTGCGGCGACGATAACAGCCAGCACTTTCCAGCTGACTGACGATACTAAACCTGATTTGTCCATATTGTGCTTTGGATTCCTGTTACTTCAGTGGCGCTATCATCAATTCACCGGCAGGGCACTGTTCTCATGCGCAGGCATGATAAGTGCAGGCGAATAATCATAAAAAATTATCACGATTTTGATGAGCCTTATCTTACTCTTTACGTATATTAGTGCAACTCAAGCATCCCGGGTAGCATAGGCAATAGTGTCGCCTGTACCGATAGGGATGTTTGTACTTCGGCAGAAATTCTCTGTAAAGTAACAACAACATGGGCAGTCACTAAACAATGGATATGACGTTTTTATTCTGGTTACTCGTACTACTTTCCGTATTTAGTTATTTTATTTATCCTTTTACCCTGCTTTTGCTGAACAAGTTCAAAGCACGCAATCATTCTCCTGCGCCGGACGCTGAGCCTCAGTCTGAGTCTCATGAGTACCCTGAGATTACGCTGATAGTGACTGCTTACAATGAAGAAAAGCGGATTAAAGATAAAATCGAAAACTCGCTGGAGCTTGAATACCCCGAAGGCAAACTTAGCCTGGTGATAGCCTCCGATAGTTCCACCGATGAGACCGATGCGATTGTGCAGTCTTATGCTGATCGTAATGTACGCCTGGTGCGTGCTCAGGAACGTTTAGGTAAAGAAAACGCCCAACTGGCGGCCATCAATACCGTTGAGCATGGCATTATTGTGTTTTCCGATGTCGCCACCCGTATCGAGCCTGACGGCATCATGAAACTGGCAAGATATTTTGATGATCCGGACGTGGGCGCTATTTCCAGTGAAGATCGCTTTGTCAGCAAAGAGGGCAGTGTGGCCGGTGAAGGGGCGTACGTAAAATATGAAATGTGGCTTCGCAACCAGGAATCTAAACTGGCGGGGCTGGTAGGCCTGAGCGGGTCCTTTTTTGCAGCCCGGGTTGAGGTGTGCGAGCAATGGGACATTCACACGCCCAGTGACTTCAACACCGCCTTAAATTGTGTCCAGGCCGGCTATAAAGCGGTTACCGCCCCTGATGTGCTGGGCTTTTATACCGACCTTGCCGACCCCAGCAAAGAATATGCTCGTAAAATTCGCACGGTTATCCGGGGTATGACGGCGCTGGAACGCCACACCGAGGTGCTAAACCCAGGCAAATTCGGGTTATTCGCCTATCAGGTGTTTGCCCATAAGTTGATGCGCTGGACGGTGCCATGGACGCTGGCGGCTCTGTTTATTGTGACGCCCTTTTGTATGATGGAAGAAGGCGGGTTTTATGTACTGGCCTATTTAGCCCAGTTGGCTTTTTATGGCATTGCCATTGCCGCCCACTGGTCTGAATCATTGCGAAATAAATCCTGGGCCAAGATTATTTACTTCTTCACTCAGGTGAATATTGCGCTGCTGGATGCGGGCATACAGTTTCTGTCGGGCAAACGGATGACGGTCTGGCAGCCTTCCGCACGATGAGCTGGCAGCAACTTCCGCCGGTAGGCACCAAGGCACTTTCCTGGTCGGCCGACTATGCCGTTAGCCCACTGAGCTTTGTAGGCTTTGACTATACCTTAGTCAACTCAGGCACTGCTGCGCTGGGCGCGATATTACGCTGGGCCACCCAGCAGCGTTCTACCGACGAGCCTTACCGGGTGGTCATCCCCGGTTATGCCTGTCCCGATCTGGTGGCCGCCTGTGTGTACGCGGGTGCCACGCCGGTCATTGTTGATATACAGCAGGACTGCTACAACTTTGATGCTGGTCAACTCGCCGAGCTAGGCGACAGTATTGATGCGGTGATTTGCCCGGCCTTGTTTGGTATCAGCATGCCGGTTAAACAGCTACGCAATACGCTGGGTGAGCAGGTATTAATCATTGAAGACAATGCCCAGTGGTTTCCTGAATGCAGTATTGATCGCAAGCGCTTTACGCTCGAAAACTATGAGTTGCCGGAAGACACTCTGTCTGCGGATTTTTTTATTACCTCCTTCGGTCGTGGCAAACCAGTCAATTTGCTAGGCGGCGGTATGCTGGCCTGGAATCACCAACGCATCAGTGATTTCAAGCTACACCTTAATGCGACTCAGGAAAGTAGCAGCCGGCTCAAGCTTAAGGCTCAGGCCTTCAACTGGTTATGTCATCCGATTTTTTATGGCGCGCTAACCCGGGCGCCGGGTCTGAATCTGGGCGCAACTGAATATCATCCGCTGACCACCGTTGAGGCGCTTTCACAGCCACGCCAGCAAAGAATGCCGTCGGCAGTGATGGCTTACTTACGAGGCCATTGCCGGGTTCAGCAGCAATTGTTACAGGCAATGCCGGTACTGTGGCCACAGCAAGCTCAGGAAAAACGTCTGCTCAGATTTCCGCTAATTACTCAGTCACGGGAAAGCCGTGATGCACTGTTAGCAAAACTGAATGGAGCAGGCCTTGGTGCTTCTGCCATGTATGTCCGGCCCCTAGCCAGTATTGATGGTATCGACGAGTTAGCCAATACCCCGTTTAGCACCCCGGTTTGTCAACAGCTGGCCGACGGGCTGCTCACCCTTCCTTTGCATAAGGGGGTTAAACCCAAACATGTGCACCAGATGATTCATATCATCGATGAGCACCGCCAATGGCTGTCTGACAAGCCTGCGGCCTGATTTATGAGTAGTTTAGAAATCATGGAACCAGAAACGGTAAAAGCTGAATTAAAAAAGTTAAAAGCCAGCAAGGGTAAGATTGCCCGGCAATTCAAAAGTGTAGAAAATGGCAGCTCAGAACATGCCGCACTTATCGAACAAATGCAGCAAATCAGTGCCGAGGTAAAAGCGCTGGAGGCTGAACAAAAAAAACTGCTTAAAGCGCAAAACGACGACACCTCCGACAAGCCATCGCGCAAGCTGCCGGGGCAATTTGCCGCCATCGCCGACGCTTTTGATAAAGACTTCACCATTAGTCGGGTGCCTGATTCTGCTGACCTGTCAGATTGGTGGAAGTTTGTTGAGCAGCATCCAGCTGCCTCGGCCTATCATAGTCGCGCCGTGTGGGAGTTTATATGTGCCCAACCCCACGTAAGCGCCGAAATGCTTATCGCTAAAGATAATTCAGGCCGCGTTATCGGTGGCATGCCGCTGATTTTTATGACCACGCCGTTGTTAGGCAGCTTCGCGGTTTCAATGCCGTTTTTTAACTATGGCGGTCCGGTCACCCGCTTTAAAAATGTTTTTGAGGCGTTGCTGGCAATAGCGAAACAAGAAGGCGAACAGGGGCAGCTGAAGTATGTAGAGGTGCGCACTTTACAGCAGACAGACTACCCGGCCTCCACCAAGAAAGTATCGATGCTTCGCGCCCTGCCTGATACCGCCGAAGCATTCGAAGACGAGATTGGCGCAAAAGTACGGGCACAGGTTAAAAAAGCCGACCCCTACCGCCCTCGTTTTAGAATAGGTGGCAGGGAGCTGCTGGACGACTTTTATACGGTGTTCGCCCGCAATATGCGCGACCTGGGCACCCCGGTTAACAGCCGGGCGTTCTTTGAATTGCTGATGGACAAGCTGCCGGAGCATACTTACATCGCCATGGCTTATGTTGATAATCAACCGGTGGCCACCGGCTTTTTGTTAAGACACCGCAATATGATGGAAATACCCTGGGCCTCGACGGTAAGAGAAGCCAACAAGATGAACATGAACATGTGGTTGTACGACAACATGCTTAAGTTTGCTATTTCAAAAGGCATGCACTGGTTTGACTTTGGCCGCTCCACGCAGGATGCCGGCACGTACCGTTTCAAAAAACAATGGGGCGCCGAACCGTATCAGCACTATTGGTATCAGTTCAGTCAGGATCCCGCTGGTGAGTCGTTAAACCCGGATAACCCAAAGTTCAAGCTCGCTATTGGAGTGTGGCAGCGTTTACCGGTATGGGTCACCCGCAAAATCGGGCCATTTGTTTCTAGCCAACTGCCCTGATGCAGATTCAGTTACAGTTAGCGACCGGCTTGTCGCAAATGCAGGCGTTAAAACCACACTGGCAGGCACTGGAAAACAATACCGGGGCCTCGGTGTTTATCCGCTTTGAGTGGTGTTGGCAGCAAGCGCAGCACCAAAAACCGGATAATATCTTTGTGCTAAGTGCATGGCATGAAGGCCAGTGTGTGGCTATTTTGCCACTAACTACCACGCACCTGTCCCATCGGGTAAACACCCGTGTGGTGACTCACCTGTGCCAGCGCTTCACCGATTATCAGCATCTTCTAGGTGAAGACCACCCTCAGGCAGCCGAAATCTTTGCTCACATGGTGCAGTATCTGGCCACGGCTAACAGCCCTGTTAAACGCTTTTCCTGGTATCTGCCCTACCCGTCGCCCCCCTTAAACAGTTACTTCATGAAACAGGCGCGGTCGCCTGTCAGGGTTGGCAACAGACTTTTTATCGCGAGTCAGGCGCGCCGGTAAAAGCCAAGGTGGCGCGTGAAGCCCGGCGACGGAAACGAAAGCTGGAACAAACCGGCGACATAGAGATACAAACAGATGCCGCCTTTGACGAAACACTGATAAGCTGGATCCTCGACAAAAGTGCCCAGCGTCATGGCGCCAACAGCCTTACCAGTGAGAAGCAACGAAGCTCAGTCCTTGCACTGTTCAATCAGTATCGTTC
Source organism: Salinimonas marina (assembly GCF_015644725.1). Classification (NCBI taxonomy): domain Bacteria; kingdom Pseudomonadati; phylum Pseudomonadota; class Gammaproteobacteria; order Alteromonadales; family Alteromonadaceae; genus Salinimonas; species Salinimonas marina. Next base: position 972,049 of record NZ_CP064795.1, on the reverse strand, counting down.
GTCTTTGCACCTGGCGTTTATCAAAAAAGACGGCGCCTACCTGGCCGCGCATTTAGGTTTCAAATACCAGCAGACCTTATATTACTATGTCCCGGTAACTACCGATGAACAGCGCTCGCTGTCGCCAGGGATAATCCTGTTACACGAAATTATTCAGCAACTTCCCACTATGCAGCTTGATACCATCGATTTTTTACGCGGAGAAGAAAGCTATAAGCAGGACTGGGGAAATACTCATCTCACAAACTCTGCAATGCTGCTTAAAGGTCAGTTTGGTTCAAATTTAAAGGACCGCTTATTTACTGAGTTGTGGCTGAAGCGAAACTCCGGGTAAACGGTGATTTAGACTGCCTTGCGGCTGTCTTGTGGCTGCCTCCCCGACATCCTAGATTGCGTTTAAAATATCTCGGCTGCCAAAGTAGACTTGCCTCATTTCGACGGTTGGCCCTCTGGTTGCTGTCGCCAACGCGACAAGAAGGTTTATATTTGCAGGGATAGCTTTGAATTATCTTCGGTGTTTTTGGAAGAATCCCTACCGGCTACATAGCCTTCCTACCATTCGCCGGGCTGCCGGCAGCAGCTTAAGGGGAAGAATTCTTTCTTCCCCTTAAGAATCCCCTATCGACCCCTGTCGTGAAAAACACTATCCCTACGACTCAGATGGCTGCCACCGACCGCGACGGCGCATCCCTGCACCGACCCGGCCTGACTCGGAATCCATTCCTCGTCTGGCAACCATTGTTTCTGAGTCTCCGGGCTAACCTCACTCCAAAGGGTAAATGTTCTTTCTTCGTATCTAGCAATAGTCGCTGGCCCAAATAATTTTGAAATACCAAAATCGACACGAGAAAATTCACATCGAATGAGAAGCTTCTTCTCCAATCAAACATCCTTATGCTTTTCAGCGTTCATAGAAGGTAAGCCTGCCTTAGAACAGTGCTTATCCTTCAAATGCATCTATGATGTATGCAAAACAACCTTGCGCTTTTCACCGCCCATCGAAGCGTATTGGTGTGCAGCACAGATGAGCCTGCCAGAAGCCAGGGCAGGAAGCCGCAGGCAAGGGGGTGCGGGACAGGATGTCACGTCGCCCCTGGTCTGGCAGGTCTGGGCGCAGCAACAATGGCTTACCCTTTGCAAGGGCAGCCGAGCCAGCATCCAGGGGAGCCCAGAGGGGCGCCGGGTGGCCCTCTGGTTGCTGTCGCCAACGCGACAAGAAGGTTTATATTTGCAGGGATAGCTTTGAATTATCTTCGGTGTTTTTGGAAGAATCCCTACCGGCTACATAGCCTTCCTACCATTCGCCGGGCTGCCGGCAGCAGCTTAAGGGGAAGAATTCTTTTTTCCTCTTAAGAATCCCCTATCGACCCCTGTCGTGAAAAACACTATCCCTACGACTCAGATGGCTGCCACCGACCGCGACGGCGCATCCCTGCACCGACCCGGCCTGACTCGGAATCCATTCCTCGTCTGGCAACCATTGTTTCTGAGACACCGGGCTAATTTCACTCCAAAGGGTTATTTTCTTTCTTTGTTGTCGAGACCGGGGTCTGGCTTCAGACATCCTGGTTTGTGTTTTAGCCCATCGAAGCGTATTGATGCGTAGCTTAGAACAAAATGCCAAGAGCCAAGGCAGGAGGCCAAAGCCAAGGGGAACAGGACAGGATGTCACGTCGCCCCTGGTCTGGCAGGTCTGTGCGCAGCAACAATGGCTTACCCTTCGCAAGGGCAGCCGAGCCAGAATTCGGAGCAGCCCAGAGGGGCGCCGGCTGCCCCTCTGGTTGCTGTCGCCAACGCGACAGGAAGGTTTGTATTTCCTGGAATATTGGCAGGGATAAATTCATAAAAACAAGCGAGACTATTGAATTTCTCCCTGTCGGCAGCAACTCCAGAAGGCGGAAGCCGGAAAAACCCAATCAAAAAAACTACCCTACCTGCAGCCACAAAAAAGGGAGCTCATGCTCCCTTTGAATCTGTTGGATTACACCGCCGAGGCCATATATTGTCCGCTGGCTACAGTCGGCCAGTCGCCCAGGACCGGGTGTTCCTTACCCAGGTAGGCTTGTTCCATACTGGTCCAGTTATAGCTGGCGCATAGTTTGGAAAGTTTTTTCATGGCAGATTTCTGGTTAACATGATGGCGAAAGCGCGATTTCATGTTGCTGTCAATACGCGGCTGTTCTGGGTCAAATTCCCAGGGATGCGTATAAAAGTTGCCTATGCGACCTTGCTGGCCCTTATTAAACAGATAATTAAACATCCAGAATGGCAGTAACCGGAAATAGCCACCACCGCCTGCAGGGAAAACCTTGTTCCCCATTACCGCAGTGGTAACCGGAATCTCTAACAAACCGTTAGACAACCGATACGCATCGCGAGGCGCATTAGGCACTCCATAGAGGTCGTGGTTAATAGGGTAGCTACTGGAGCTATATTTATAGCCTGCTTTGGCGATTAAGTCGTGGGCCCAATCGTTATCTGCGCTAATCGAAAAACACGGTGCCCGATAGCCTTTAACCTCAGTGCCGATGATATCTTCAATCAGTTTTTTGGCCTTGGTGATGTCTTCATAGAACACATCGGCATTTTGCTTGGACAAATGCTGATGCATAAAACCATGACTGGCAACTTCGTGACCTTCACGCACCAACTTTCTCAATAGCTCAGGATGCGCCTCAGCTATCCAGCCCAACGTAAAAAAAGTGGCTTTTACATTATTATCGGCAAAGGTCGAAAGTAACTTATCCATCTGAATTTGCAGACGGGACTCATAACTGGACCACTCATTTACCGAAATATCCTGGGCGAAGGCTTCGACCTGAAAGTATTCTTCCACATCGACAGTCATCGCATTTACATCTGTCATACAAACTTCAAACCTGTTTAAGCACACCGGGGGTGCGCACATTACACCTGATATTTATAGTGTCGATTTCAAAAATGAGATCTACTTCTATGTATTTTGCACCAAATCATAGCGCTTTTCGGCTAACTTTTACCTGCGAAGGAAAAGTGGGCTTACTGTGACTATTATGGTAGCTTATTTGGTAGTAATAAACGATGCGTGTGCTGATATAAATAAGTCTGGATGTCCTTTCTTATTAACCGAAAAGCAAACACTACTCAGCTGCATGGATGCAATCAACAGCCTGAAAATATTAGCAAAATGGTATGTTCAAGCTAATCTGAATAGGCACTGCGTCCAATTTATGAATTAGATTAAAGTAAAGTGCAGCTTTTTTTGTAGTTTTACGTATAGAGTTTGCGCCAGTCGTTTTAGGCGGTGTTGTCATTGAGGACAACAGGATGTTAATTAAGAAGTTGGAAGATTAACTTGATACACTCGCTTTATCTTAATCATGGACTGAACTGGATGCTGAATAAAGCATTGAGTCAGCATGTCTGTATTTTTACATTGCACCGCCCCGCAGGCCCTCATGGCCTGAACGGGGTTGATCTGGAAATGTTGGAAGCGCTGCTACAACTGCTTACCCGCCATGGGTGTCAGTTTATTAGTATTGATGAGCTGCTGACGTCTGGAAACTCTCTTAACCCGGCCAAAAACTATATCTGTTTTACCGTGGATGACGGCTACGAAGACCAGACTGAATTGCTCATCCCGCTACTGCTTAAATATCACGCTAAACCGACATTGTTTGTTATCACGGATCTGATTGAAGGTGAGAGCCTGCCCTGGGATGCGCAGATTACCACCACGGTCCTTTCAACCCGCCACAACTCCCTGGATGCGGCTCAGCTTGGCGTACCTGGGGAAAAGTGGTTATCACTTACCGATCGTCGCTATATTCGTCGCTACCTGTCGCTGCATGCAAAACGTCTGGAAAAGAACGCTCGCCAGACCTTTGTAGCGGCGCTGAAGGAAACCCTGTGCGCAGACACCCCGATTAATAGTCAGCATTTCACCCCCACCAACTGGGAGCGATTGCGAGAGCTGGAGCAACAGGGATTAACCGTAGGCTCGCATACCTGTTCGCACAGCCCGTTGGCAACGCTGACCCGTGAAGATATAGGTGAAGAACTGGAACGCAGTAAACGTATTTTGCATGCGCAACTGTCCCGGCCTTCCCGGGTATTCTGTTATCCGGTAGGAATGAACGAAGACTTTGACTTACGCGGTATCGAGGCCGTGAAAGACGCCGGATTCATCGGCGCACTTACCTCTGAACCGGGTTATTTTATTAGTGAAACCGCTGCTAAAAAGCCTTTCACCATACCCCGCCTGAGTTTGCCGGCCAGCCTGAATACGGCGGTTCGCTATACGTCCTGGCTGGAAAAGCTGCGAAGCCATCAATAACCGCCGGTTTTGCCACAGCAGCCCGACAATGAGATTCATCAAGCTGCTAAACTGCTTTGAATCAACCACAAAAAAGCCAGCAAATTGCTGGCTTTTTAATAGTTAAATCACAATACCCGGACCAGTCTAATACTGATAAACCACCCCTAACGTGATGCGCTGGTCAGTATAATTACTGCCAAACACACCGGTCTGGATATCGCCGGTGCTATCAATATACGAATAACCAATATTCAGATTAAAGTAACGCGAAAACTGGCGGTTCAGCCCCATCGAAAATCGAGTGTTTTCGCCATCGCCGGAACGGCCGTCTTCGGTAGTACGATCAATATTGGCAAAGCTTAATGATGTATTAAAGTTGGTAAATGCCCCTACCCGGTAATCTGCGTTCAACCCTACTGTTTTAGTGGTTCTTACCCGATCCTGCGCCAGATAATCATCATCACTGTATTGGGCAAACACCCCTACACGAAGTTTGCGAGATTGATAGGAAACTTGAAACTTACCATTTTTGCGCAAGATAACATCGTCTTCCAAAGCGTTGTTGTCTTCACCTAACTGAACCAGCTGCTCGCCGGCCTGAAGATCGTAGCCGGAGCCTGAAGGCTGAAAGCACAGGGCCGATAAAAAGCTGCCCGGGCAAACAAAGACCGCGGCATTAGACTCGCTGGACAACAACTGCGAAAAATTGCTGACGTCTTCGTTGTAAACCAGTGAGGTGCGGATCCGCTTAGCAGCATGCTCGAAGCGCACGGTGGCGGCATCGCCGTAAAAGCGTTTGCCATAACGAGCGAACAAACTGGTACGGGAAGTAAACGCCCAATCGACTTCAACACCCGGATAAACATCGCCATCATTGTCTTCGTTCGAAGAACTGGCTTTATTGGCCGTTATGGCCACATACCGAGAGCCGCTTTGCCGATAGGCAATACCCGCGCCCACACTGTCAAATTCACGCTCTTGCGCAAATTCATCATTTACTGAGCCAAAACTATGTGACTCGCTTTGCCCTGAAACCCGAAACGCCCAGTCGCCATAAACCTGCTTGTCGACAAAGCCATTCACATTATAACTTTCAAAGTCACGCTGAGCTGACGAGGTACGATCGGTATCACTGTAGTCGCCGGTAACATCCCAGGCAAATGTTCGTGCAGCATCGCCGTTAAACAAGTGACCATTTACCGAAATAGTGTCATTGTTCAGACGGCTATTGTTGGCGCCGGCAAATTCATTTTCTTCAGTACGAACTTTTGAATAGGCCACGGTACCAGTGCCAGCAATCCAGGCCCCCCGACTCAAATCAGTACTGGCACTAACGGTATTAGATTCAGTACGGGTTAAGTCGTTGGAGTTAACCAAAAAGTCTGACAGTAAGAAGTTGTTGGTATTGGCATTTCTGTAGGTTGAACTGCCCCTGGCCTGTAAGGTCAGCAAGCGCTCTATCGCTCGAAACTCAGCGTCGTAACGATATTCCAGATAACTGTCTTTATCGGAGCCGGCCTGAGCTTCCCGATCAAGGTAGGTGCCGGTGCCTGTTACTGAGACTGTGGCCTTACGGCTGTTGTACAGCGCCCGTAACGACGGCTCAATTTGCAGCGTGGTCAAATCCCGATCACCTCGGGTATCGGAATCAAGCTGCTGAAAAATAGCCTGTGAGGTTACTTTCGGCTGTAAGGTCAGATCGCCCGCGTGAGCACCTGCAGTGCTCAGCGACAGCGTTGTAAAAGCAGCTAACTTTGAAATAGCAAACTTATGCTTCATTAGCCTTTTCTTCGTCTTCTGCATAGTAATATCCATAGTAGCCCGGGTCGTTAGCGTCCTTATTCACTACTTTGTTTACCACAAACCCGATAGCCATGTTCGGGTTAAGACGCTCTGTGCTTAAGCGGATATCAGAAAGCTTGGAGCGGCCTTCTTCAACCACCACCACAGCCTGACCAGCAAAGTTTGCCAACACCGCGCTCTCGGTGATACCAATTAGCGGAGGTGTATCTATAATCACTATCCGGTCAGGATAACGGTTAGCGAACTCGTCCACAGTTTCGTGCATCTTCTGGCTAGCCAGCAATTCTGTACTCAGGTGGTGGGTACGCCCGGCCGGAATAATCTTTAATTTATCAATGTTCGTGGGATACAACACCTCGGCGATATCATCGACTTCGCCGGTCAGGTATTCCATGATACCGCGACGTCTTTCCAGCCCCAGGGTATTAAGAACATTGGGTTTAAGTACATCGGCATCGACCAGCAACACCGTCTTGTCCTGTTCGGCCGCAATACTGAGCGCCAGGTTTGTCGCCGTAAAAGTTTTACCTTCTGAAGCACGACCACTGGTTACCATGATGATATTGCTATTTTTAAGCGTAGAAGCCAAAGGACCAAAGGCATTAGCCAATAGCTTACGCTTAATTTCCCGATATTCTTCGTTAATACCGCGACGTTGCCCAGTAACCGAAACATGGCCATTGGCTTCAAGCCGTTCGATATTAATATCAAACGGGGTAACCTGGGTTTCCGGTCCCCGCGCAGGAGCCGTTCTTCGGCGTTTCGTCGTGGCGGCACCAGGCGTAGGTTGCTTCTCATTTTTGGCGTTTTCTGCAGCGGCCGCTTCGCGGCGACGCTGCAGTGCTTTTTCAATGGTATTACTCATTACAACATACTCTGGAAATTAACATTTAATAATTCGGCGGTCATCAGTGCTCCGTAAATCACCACTATCGCCAGTGAACTTAAGGTAAAGGCGACAATTCTGCCTTTGTTCACTTTGGAAATACGTTCGACCTCCAGGTGCGTAACGGTTCCCCAAATTGGATAGTCGGCCAGTTCTTTGAGTTGCCGCGCTCTGACCAGTATCGGTGCTACCTGGTTAAGCAGGAATGCAATACCAATACCGACACCAAAACCTACTAACAGAACCAGTGTATACAGCATCAGACGCTGAGGACCAGCCGGGCTGACTGGAACCATAGGCGGCTCGATAATGCGGAACTGAAATTCCTCAGCCGAGATTTCTGCCCGACGGGAAAGGTCGGAAGACTCACGTCTGGACAACAATTCTTCGTAGCGCTTTTTGGTAATGCCGTAATCGCGGTTCAGTGAAGCTTGTTCAGCTTCAATCTGAGGCACCAGGTCAATTTTCGATTCAACATCAGCAATTTTCTTTTGCAGATCTTCTTCTTTAACCTGTAACGAAGCGATGTTGCTTTGCAGACGGCTGACATCAAGTGACAACTGGCTGTTGTACTCACCAACAGGTTGACCGGAGTCATCACCCTGCTCATTGAAAAACTGCTCAATTTCTTCCTGGCGAGCTTCTTCAAGGTTAGCCAGCAGAGCTTTTGTTTCTACAACATCAGGATGCTGATCGGTGTAGCGCAAAGTCAGGGTGTCGAGTTGATCCTCAAGCGACTTAATACGGTCGTCGTAACGCGTCTGCAACGAGCTTTCGCCTTCGTTTCTGACCCCAAAACTGTCGGACATTTTGCCACTGGAGATCTGCGCCTTCATGGCGTCGATCTGCTGCTGAGTCTGACGAATCTCTAAGCGGGTAGCTTCCAGGTCATTTTTCATCGCCTGCAAAGAACCATAATAGGTTCCAGACAATGGCAAAATTTCGCTGTACTTGCGCTTAAAAGCAGCCAGACGCTGTTCCGCTTCGGCCAGACGATTTTCATAATCAGCGATTTGCTCATCCAGAAATCGGCCGGCGGTATCGGTGTCGCGTCGGTTGTTGCCTAACGACCCCTCCACAAACAATTCCAGTGTTTCCTGTACCACCCGTTGCGCTGCATTGGGCTCTTCATTGGTATAGGCAATGTCATAGATATTGTCTTCGCCAGTATAGATCAGCTCAATATCATCACTTAACTGCGAGATGAGTTCATTGAACTCAGCATCGCTGGTGGTGGTGATATCAAGATCGCTCTCCCTGGCGATGGTTTCCAGATTTGACCGGCTCAACAACGTTCTGGCCATCATCTTGATCTCTTGTTTGGGATCAGACTGAATAGCAATGTCTTTGAGCACAGGTTGCAATGGAGAACCAGTATCTACGTACACCTTCGCCGAAGATTCATACTGGTTAGGCAATGTTGCTACATAGAAGAATCCGATAGGACAGATTATCCATGAACAAATAATTATGATGCGCTTTTTTATCCATATTCCTTTGAGAAAATCAAAGAACTGCGCAATCGATGGCTGTAAATCCTGCATTTATTTTGTTCCGCTACTACTAGAACCAAGCCTCTGGGATGATAATAATATCACCTGGAAGGATATCGACATTTTCTGATATATCGCCGTCGCGAATAAGGTCGTCAATATTGATGTTATGAGTATGCTGTTCGCCATTTTTAACCCGAACCAACTTCGCGCTATTGCCATCAGCAAATTCTGTCAGTCCGCCTACTGCGATCATCAGATCCAGCAACGTCATGTTTTGCTTATAGCTAATCGCCTGCGGGTTCGCAGCTTCACCAATGACCCGGACCTGTTCGGCCAGTGGTCCCTGGAAGTTGTTAACGCTTACCGTAACCCGCGGGTTGTTAATAAACGTAGACAGCTTTTCTTCAATTTCACGAGCCAGAGTTGATGGGGTACGCCCAGCAACTTCGATATCCTCGACTAAAGAAGTGGTTACTTTGCCATCAGGTCGCACAGTATACTGACCTGAGATTTCGGGGTTACGCCAAACAAAAATATTGAGGGCATCACCAGGACCAATCAGGTACTGGTAATTATCAACATTTGAAGTTTGTGATGCGCGAGTCTTCGCCTGTGGCAAGTCGGAAGTACTGCTGCACCCGTATAATAAGGTTACTGCCGCCCCAAGAACAACAGGAATAATGCTTTTAGAGTTAGACATAAGAGATCTTCCCAAACTCGTTATGGTGAAATTTTTTTTAATAAGATAATTTACCCTACGGTAAATAACACTATAATGCCAACATCATTTGTAGTCTATTACAATAATTAGCTTTATGATGTACTTCGACGTTGCAGTATCAGGGGGCCATAAGTGGCTTTAAATAAGCACAATCAAAGTAAGCGTTCCAACATATTAGTTGTTACTGAAGCATTACTTATAGCGTATATGGGTTACATTACTCATTTCATTTTGGTTCAGTTGGAACTAACAAAATCAGCACATATCGAAAAATTAGCAGTTAATGTAGGTTTATTAACCGTTGCTATTTTATTGTGCTCTTTGTCAGTCGGCCTATACGAAGCCAAACTCAGAGAAACCTTTCGCGGTATCATCCGCCGTATTTTTGTCAGTGTTGGCTTAAGTTATTTTCTGGTTGAAATTATCAGTCGCGCCTTTTTTGATAATTTAGCTATGCACCCCTATTTTTTGCCGGCCGCCGTAGCCAGCATTATTATTACTTTAGTGGTGTTTCGTTATTTTACCAATCGTTTGGGTCTTTTAGGTCTGGGCAAAGTGCGGATTGTCGTGTTAGGTGCTGGTGAACGGGCCTCGATCATCGAAAAACGTATGCGCCGGGATGTGGACCGTATCGCGTTTGACCTGGTCGGCTTTATTCCTATTCCCGGTGATAACCGCGAAGAAGGTATCAAGCACGAAGAAATCATCCATGTGAAAGTAGATGAGAACTTCCAGCAGTTTATTGCTGACAATGACATCGAAGAGATTGTTATTGCCTGTGATCAACGCCGCGGGACGCTGCCTATCGAAGTCCTGTTTGAAAGCCGTCTGCGGGGCATTGAAGTGACTGATCTGCTCGACTTTATGGAACGGGAAACCGGACAGATCGTAGTGAATCTGATGTACCCAAGCTGGGTCATTTATTCAAATGGCTTTCATAGCCAGAACTACCTTCGTGATGCGCTGGACTATACGATTAATGCCGTACTGGCCGCGTTTATCTTCCTGTTTACCTGGCCGTTTATGTTACTTACCGCCTCCATTATCTGGCTTGATGATGGTCGTCGTACAGGCACCTCGGTATTCTATAAGCAGGAACGCGTAGGCCTTAATGGCAAGCTATTCAAGATCATCAAGTTTCGCAGTATGCGCCCTGATGCCGAAAAAGATGGCGCGAAGTGGGCCAGCAAAGATGATGACCGGGTAACGCGGATTGGTCATTTCATTCGTAAATACCGCATTGATGAGCTTCCGCAGCTGTTTAATGTATTCAAAGGTGAGATGTCGTTTATAGGCCCTCGTCCTGAACGTCCGGAGTTTGTAGAAAAGCTGGTACGTGAAGTGCCCTATTACAATCAGCGCCATAATGTGAAACCCGGTCTGGCAGGCTGGGCGCAGCTTAACTACCCCTACGGGGCAAGCGTTGAAGACTCTATGGAAAAGCTCAAATTTGATTTGTATTACGTTAAGCACCAAAGCATGTTACTCGACACTCTTATTCTGATTCGTACTGTCGAAATCGTGTTGTTTGGTAAAGGCCGGTAACCACCGGCTAAGCGTAATAAAACGCTGTGGCTAAAACCAGACTAAACACTGAAGGCTTCCTTAACCGGAAGCCTTTTTTTTGGTGCTTATTTTTATTGCTTATTTTTTAGCCGATCAAATGACTATCTTAAATACCGGTTTAGTACCATTTTATGAATTTTTGTCATCTGAAAGTCAGCTGAGGGTCATCTGGCCGCTATCTGTTCGATAGCTTGGGGCAGTCCCTTAGTACGTGTATTAACGGCTTAAACAGAGATTTATCGGTAATTGCGCGGGCGTATGCTCCTAAACCCGCTAATAATTAAAGACTAGCCAAATAGATTTATCTATACATAATCTACGACTTTGTAATTATTACAAGGTGGATATGAAAATACTGCTCGTGCATCTTCGGTTCAAAATATAAAAGCATCAGTACGGCAGTGTGCTCTTTCAACAGTTTGCGGTAAATTTGTTCAACACGTGACCTCTATCTGGCTCATACTCATGTATTACCATGGAATTGGGCTAACCCAAAAAAATGGCACACGGGTTGCTTTATCTATGGTAAGTAGAAGCCAAACAGGATGTTTGCGCTTTTATTCAATGTGTATGTGTGGAATTGTGTTTGGAATGGGATACACCTGTTTGGAGACGAAGAGGTGTATTTCTTTCAAAAAAAAGCGAGCCAAAAGGCTCGCCGATGTGTGGAATATGGTATTGTTATTATTATAAGCGCTCATCCGATGAGCTTCTTTAGCGTTTTCATTATGCCATCAATCAAAACAAAATATCCAGTATAAATACGCATTTACAACTATTGTTTAATATTGACCTATTTTTTAACAAAAAGGTCCCGTATTACCTACCTGCTTAATTCGAATATCCTGTTTGTCTTTGTCCCTATTTATACCTTTGTATACTTTTCATTGCTAAATACTAAGGCTATAAATTAAAAAACCAGCCTGAATAGTGAATTACATAAACAAGCTGGCTTTTAAAAAACAAAACGCTTTAACTAATCATCTTCTTTTAGACGAACATAAGTTCGATATTTTTTCTTCAATAGTTTATCGATGTATTGTGTAAGTTTGATTTTATGACTAATGGCATCATCCAGCGCATCTACTAACTCGCTTAGCATGGCTTTATAGTATTCGGCATCCTGAATTTCGTTGCCATTTGGCGTCATTAATTTTTTCTTGGGACGATGTTCAGCATTGGCCCCCACCGCTGGCTCATACTCTTCATCGTCTTCAGCGCCCTGCTCTACCCCGTTTTGTTCGGGTAGGAACATCTCTTCGCTGACTTCACTAATGACCGTGTCTACCGAATTTTCATCCAGCGTTTCCAGTTCTTCTAAATATCCGTATAACAAAATACGGTCCATTAGCGTATTGATTTTGCGTGGTACACCCCGGGTAAAGTGGTGAATGCGGGCGAATGCTTCTTCTGAAAACAGCGCAGAGCCTCTCCAGCCAGCGTGATGCAAGCGAAATTCAATATACTCCCGGGTTTCTTCCAGGGTCAGCGGTGCCAGGTGACAGGACGCCACAATACGCTGGCGGAACTGTTCCATATTGGGCGCCCGCAGAATCGGCTGCAGCTCTTCCTGGCCCAGCAAAAAGCTTTGTAAAAGCGGTTTACCGAACTCCTGAAAGTTAGACAGCATACGCAGCTCTTCAATAGTCTCCAATGGCAGGTTTTGCGCTTCGTCAACCAGTAATAAAGCCCGCCGCCCGGTGGCGCTGAGATCATACAGATAAACTTCCAGCACTTTTAATATGTCGGCCTTAGTTTTTCCTGCCACCTCAAGTCCGAACTTCGAGGCCACCATCTTTACCAGCTCATCAGGGCTGAGTTTAGGCGTCACAATGTGCGCCACCATAATGTCATCTTCTATATCAGCTACCAGGCTGTTGGCAATGGTGGTTTTACCGGTCCCGATATCGCCGGTGATGACAATAAATCCTTCGGCCTGCGACAGCCCGTACTGTAAGTAGGACATCGCGCGTTTGTGCCAGCGACTGGCGAAGAAAAAATCTGGATCTGGCGTTAGCTGGAATGGTTTAGAATCCAGCCCATAATAACTTTCATACATGAAATTACCGCTTCAACATCTGACAAACTGCCTAAAAGATACACTAGCTTAGCCTAAACCCTCGTGCTGCGCTATGTACTTAGTACAGTGATATTTTAACTCGTTTATGATGACGACGACTGCGAACCCTTGTTGACAATTTGTTCAATGATTGCAGTGGTCGACACCCCCTGTTCAAAATGCAGCACCTTTACCTGACCGCCGTTAGCAATAACTTCCTGGCCACCCGCAATATCCTGGATTTCATAATCTCCGCCCTTGACCAGAATATCAGGCAGCAATTTTGCAATAAGCCGCTGCGGGGTGTCTTCGGTGAAAGGAACAACCCAGTCCACCGCACCCAATCCCGCCAGCACCGCCATGCGCCGCTGCACATTATTCACCGGCCGACCCGGACCTTTTAACCGGCTTACTGAGGCATCATCATTAACCGCGACAATCAGCCTGTCGCCCAATTCAGCAGCAGCCTGAAGATACGACACATGCCCGGCGTGCAGAATGTCAAAGCAGCCATTGGTCATGACCACGGTTTCATTGCGGGCCTTTGCCTGGCTCAGTGCCAGCGCCAGCTTATCTTCGCTTAGCACACCAGAGTCTTTGTGGCCGTGTTGTTCAGACAATGCCATGGCCAGTTCGGTGGCCGTTACCGTCGAGGTGCCCAGCTTACCCACCACGATACTGGCCGCAATATTCGCCAGTACACAGGCATCTTCTAAGGAACAGCCGGCCCCATACGCAAGAGCCAGGGTGGATACCACGGTATCGCCCGCGCCGGTAACATCAAATACCTCTTTGGCTTTGGCCGGCAAATGGAAGCTCCCCTGGGAGCTTTGATAAAGCGTCATCCCCTCTTCTGAGCGGGTTAAGAGCAATGCTTCTAAACTCAGCTCATGTTTTAATGCCTGAGCCTGGCGGGTGAGCTCCTCTTCATTTTTTGCACTGCCGGCCACGGCCGTAAATTCTGCCATATTAGGCGTAATCAGTGATGCGCCACGATACTTCGCAAAATCCGTGCCTTTTGGATCAACTATGACAACTTTTTGATGGGCCCGGGCCAAAGCGATAAATTGTTGCGGCTGACTCAGACAGCCTTTGGCGTAGTCAGACAGGATCACGACATCAGTATGCTGTAGTTTTGCTTCAAAACGTGCCAGCATTTGTGACTTATCGGCTTCAGCAAAAGATTGTTCAAAATCCAGCCGCAACAATTGTTGATTACGACTCATAACCCGTAGCTTGGTAATGGTATCTTTACCAGCAATAGCACTAAACTGGCAGTCCACATCAAATGAGCTTAACCGTTGCTCTAGCAAGGTGGCGTTTTCGTCTTCGCCCACCAGCCCCAGTAAGCTTACCTGTGCGCCAAGCATGGCCGCATTGATCGCGACATTAGCGGCGCCGCCGGGTCGGTCTTCACTGCTGTTTACATTGACTACCGGCACCGGTGCTTCTGGCGAGATGCGTTGTGTACTGCCGCCCCAATAGCGGTCAAGCATCAGGTCGCCCACAATCAATACCCGGGTTTTGCTGAAATCTGGTAATATCATGGCGTTTCTTTTTTGATGTAGATAAGTAAAGTTGCCCGTGAGTATATCAGCCTCAGCGCAAAATGAGGACAATCCAGAACCGGTCTGGTTTGTATATATAATTGAGAACCGGCTGGGTCAGCTGTATACCGGGGTGAGTGTGGATCCGGCCCGGCGCATGCGCCAGCATCTGGGTGAGCTTGCAGGAGGGGCCAGGGCGCTTAAGGGTAAAGCGCCCCTTAGGTTTAAATTGATGCTTGAGCTGCCCGATAAGCAAAGTGCGATGCAACTGGAATATGGCATCAAGCAGCTCACAAAAGCGCAGAAACTACGTTTAATTGCAGGCGACCCTGCGACCCTACCATCCCATTTGCGAGCCCACCTGAAAACCTAGGATAAAAATTCAAAAATGCCGTTTACAATCAAGGCTATCCCTACCGCCAGACACAGTTCCAGACACGCCACTCCAACATTATGTTGCTTGTCCACTTCCTGGCGATAATCCAGTCCCCACAAAATCACTTTTTTACTCAGGTTGACCAAAATATACAGTGCAAGAGACAGCACCACACTCACAATCAACCAGCCGGTGACATTGCTGACATAGCCATCGGGGTGATAATTGAGCAGATGCCGGGCCGAGGCTACAATCAGCGCGGTCCCCAGCAAGTTACCCGCGTGTTCTACCGCCAGCGCCAGCTGACCTTTTTGCAAGGCCCCCTGAAAAGAGTCGTTTTGGTTATCGTGGGCATAGCGCACTTCATAGATACGGGTCATGAATAGCAGAATAATCAACACCACGGTAAAACCGGTGGTGATCGCAATCATCGCATTCACATCACTGCCATCTACCCACAGCACCATACTGCGCAAAATAATGGCACTGGCAATAAGGCTGGCCGCATCCACCAGCGCGATACTCACGCTGCGCTCGCCGATAAGCGCCCGGGTATCTACCCGGTTTAAGACAAGCTTATCGTGGGCAAAACGGCCGAACTGAACCAGTACAATCCCGGCCAGGCCAAAGGTGATCATGCCGGTGGCGGCCGATTCAAAGCCTTCACCCACATGACGACCAACTACCGACGCGAGCACAATACACAAGGACAACATTCCGCCGGCGATACTGATACCAAACGCAAAATTATCTTTTACCCCCAGTTCATCCGCCACTGAGCTTTTTCTAAACGCTCCGGCCAGCCACTTCATTACCACCAACAGTGCTAACGCCAGCAGCAGATCGATGGTCAGGTAAACCCATAAATCCCGCGGCAGCGGCACCAGTTTGACCAAAGTTTCCATGAATTCTCCCTAATTGCGTCTGGTATTGTTATAACAGGCTGGAGCCTGTCAGGTGATTATGCCAGACTCGCCATTTACCTTACTCTTCTTATCGGTGACAACCGACCACAAAAAGGTGTGTATTATGCCTACGCAAATACAGATGAACAGGATTATCGACGAACAGGGGGCTGCACACTGGCAGCGCTTTTGTGAGCAGCACGATACATCCCGGCTGGCTGAGCATGAATCAGCGATTATCAGTATATTCGGGCGCAGCGAGTTTATTGCTCGTCAGTGCCAGGCCCATCCAGAGTGGTTGCACGAACTTATCGATGAGCCCACTGCCGCTGTTGATCATGCCACTCAACTGGCTGAGCTACTGGAAGATATCACTAGCGAAGCGGCGATGCACAAAGCGATAAGACAATATCGCAACCGCCACATGCTGCACCTGGCGTGGCTCGATCTGCACAATGAACAATCTATCGAAACCTCACTGCGCGCCACCTCAGAGCTGGCCGATGCGCTTATCTATTACACCTACTTATGGATATACAACCAGCTTACTGCGCGTTATGGCACGCCGCAGGGACCCTATGGGCCCCAACCCATGCTAATGCTGGCCATGGGTAAACTGGGCGGGATGGAGCTGAACTTTTCATCCGACATCGATCTAATTTTTTGTTATCCCTACAAAGGCGAGACGCAGGGGGCGAAAAAATCTCTTGAGCATCAGCAATTTTTTAACAAGGTCGCACAAAAACTGATTGCGGCGCTGGATAAGGTTACCGTCGACGGTCAGGTGTTCCGGGTCGACATGCGTTTGCGTCCATTTGGCGATAGTGGTCCGCTGGTCAGTCACTTTTCAGCCTTCGAAGATTATTATCAGGAGCAGGGACGCAGCTGGGAGCGTTTTGCCATGATAAAAGCGCGGCCCGTTAATCCTCGGGGCGACTATAATGATGAGCTTTTGCAGATCCTGCGCCCTTTTACCTTTCGCCGTTATCTTGATTTCACCACCATTGATGCCTTACGTCACATGAAAGGCCTGATAAATCGTGAAATACGCCGCCGGGGCTTGCGTAACAATATCAAGCTGGGGCCAGGCGGGATCCGGGAAGTGGAGTTCTTTGCCCAAAGTTTTCAGCTTATCCACGGTGGCCGCGAGCCGCTACTGCGCCAGCGTGGGCTTAAAGACACTCTGGATGCACTGAGCGAGCTTCATATTGTCGAGGCTGACACCATATCGATGATCTACCAAAACTACCTGTTTTTGCGCAAACTTGAACATACCCTGCAACAACTTAACGATGAACAGACCCAGACCCTGCCCGACGATGAGCACGGACGCGCGGTGCTGGCGGCGGTCATGGACTATGCAGACTATGACACGCTGGGAACCGCCCTGAATGCCAAAATGGCGGATATCCATGCCCAGTTTAATGATCTGGTAGAAGAACATCATCAGGCTCATGATGAAACCGACACCCTGTTTTCGATATGTAAGGATGCCTGGCAGGTAGACCTGGGCCTTGAAGAGTTTGTTGCCCTGTTTGATGACTACCTTGAAGGCGACGAGTGTGAGCAAGTCTACCGCCGGCTGGAAGATTTTCGGGCGAATCTGCGTAACTTCAGGCTGGGTGAGCGTGGTGGCAGCACCCTTGATGAGTTAATGCCGGAGCTATTGCACACCCTGGTAGAGGCGCATCCTGATCGCATTGAACAGGTTATGCGCCGCGTCCTTAGCGTGATCAAGGCCATTACCGGGCGCACCACCTACCTGAATTTGCTTCTGGAAAACCTCAGCGTGCTTAAACAGTTGGTAAAACTGTGCGAGCGCAGCGAATGGATTGCGGTACAGATAAAGCGGTTTCCCCTGCTGCTGGATGAACTGCTCACGCCCTTGTATCTGGAGCAACAAAATACCGGCGCCGCCGACAGTCTGCGCGAATATCAGGACGAGTTACGGCAACTGTTGTTGCGGGTAGAGCCTGAAGATGTCGAACTAACAATGGATATTTGCCGTCAGTTCAAGCTTAGTCAGCAGCTGCGAATTGCCGCGTC
This sequence comes from Salinimonas marina, assembly GCF_015644725.1. Taxonomy (NCBI): domain Bacteria; kingdom Pseudomonadati; phylum Pseudomonadota; class Gammaproteobacteria; order Alteromonadales; family Alteromonadaceae; genus Salinimonas; species Salinimonas marina. The sequence goes on along the minus strand of NZ_CP064795.1, from coordinate 954,347 downwards.
TGATATTAATGGTTCGCTGCCCATTAACAAGGTCAGTGACAAATTGACCATGCTTGCCGAAGCAATATTGAATTCCGTTATTCGCTATGCCTGGCAGCAGGTTTCACTTCGTTATGGGCAACCAGCGCATCTGAATGATAATAATCTGGGCTTTGCGGTGATTGGCTATGGCAAGCTGGGCGGGTTCGAGCTTGGTTACGGCTCAGATCTGGACCTGGTATTTTTGCATAATGCCCCGAAGGACTCACAAACCAATGGCAAACGCAGTGTCAGTGCCCAGCAGTTTTATATAAAACTGGCTCAGCGGATAATGCATTTTTTAAATACCACCACCCTGTTTGGTCAGTTGTACGAAACGGATTTACGCCTGCGCCCTTCGGGATCGGCCGGCCTGTTGTGTTGTCATATTGACGGCTTTGAAACTTATCAGCGTGACGAAGCCTGGACCTGGGAGCATCAGGCACTGGTGCGCGCCCGGGGCGTAGCCGGCGATGCCAGCCTGTTGTCTCAGTTTGATGTGGTGCGCAGACAGATTCTGACCCGCCAGCGTGCGCTGCCCTCGTTGATAAGCGACGTTACCTCCATGCGTGAAAAAATGCGCACGCACCTGGAACATCAACGCGAAGAGGGCGTTGATTTAAAACAGTGTGCCGGGGCATTACCGATATTGAGTTTGTCACCCAATATCTGGTGCTAGGCTACAGCCACCGGTTTGAAACCCTGATTCGACATACTGACAATCTAAGTATTCTGGATACTGCCAAAAACCACGATGTCATCGACCAGCAAGTGTGTATACAGCTGCAAGAAGCTTATCTGAAGCTGCGCGATCATTATCATCAGCTTACCCTGGCAGATGATAAGTATGCCCAAAGCTCAGATACTCTGGATGAGCTCAGACACTGGGTTCGCAATGCCTGGCATCAGATTTTAGCGGTTTAATTTGCCTTAGCGCACTGTTCTAACAAAAATTCAGTGGCCCTGGCAGTGACGACCAGCGAGCGCTGGTCGGCACATACATAGGCGTGTACATCACCGGAAAAGTTGCTGTCCACCGCACTGGCGATTTGAGTTAACGAGCCCACCAGGGTGTCATCCACCTGGAAGTGATGTTTGATGACAAAGTCCTGTTCCAAATCCCAGACTACCTGCATACCTTCTTTTTCCGCGTAGTCCGAGATGACTTCGCGCAAGGTATTGCCGGCCTTAAAGCTACGAAACTTATGCTCGCCCACCCAGGCGTCGGTGACCGGTCGGTGTTTACTGGCCCGGCTTTTCAGTTGCTCATCCAGCCCGTCTTCGTTTCTTTCTACGTCGACCACAAACTCTGAGGAGGCGCTGTTGCCGGCACTTGAAGACTGGCGAAACTCCCGGTAAAAATCACTCAGCCCTTTGGACACTGATTTTTCAGCCGCATCGTCGGGTTTGTCTGAACCGCCCTCCAGATAAATTAACCCCGCCGCCACCATAATTAACACTAGCGCCAGCCCGATTTGCTTGGCCCAGAATGATGTTCCTGAATAACCCTTAGATGCCATTTGTCTTTATTTTTGGTCCGTTAAAACTATTAGCATAGTACAGTCAAACCCAGAATTCAGGCAATTAACAAAACGACTAATCGTATAACGAGGCATCCGTATCATTCGGACGCGTCTTGAAACGCTTATGCATCCATAAATAGCTTTCGGGTTGTTCTGCCACAACAGTTGCCACCTGTTGGTTAAGGTGGGTCAATGCGGCATGGGTCTCCATTTCAGCCAGCTCGGGCATGGGCGGATAGATTTTCACTTTGTAGCCTTTGGAGGTGTATTGGGAGGTGAAAATCATGGGTATGCAGTCGGCACGACGGGCAAACATCAAGGTTGCCGTGGAGGTGGCGGTTTCTTTCACCCCACCAAAAGGCACAAACACACTCTGACTTTTGCCATAGTCCTGATCCGGCAGGTACAGGCACAATTCCTGGTTATCCAGTGCGCTGATCAATGCCTTCGCATTGCGCTTATGAATCATATATTTATTGGAGCGTGCCCGGCCATGGTATTGCAAATAATCCACCAGGGGGTTGTTGTGCTTGCGGTAAAAAGCAATCGCTGGATGGGTGTACCCTAGCCCTCGACAAGCAAACTCCAGATTCATATTGTGCAGCGCCAGCCCAAACACGCCTTTGCCCTGGGCGATGGCCGCTTCCACATGCTCGTAGCCTTCGAGTTCAAAACACCGTCTGATACGCCAGCCTGGCCACCACCATCCCATCGCGGTCTCAAACAGAGCCATGCCGGCACGCCGCAAATTTTCACGGGCCAGCGCCTCTACTGACTGCGGGTCAAGTTCAGGATAGGTTAAGGCGATATTACGTTTTGCCACTTTCACCCGTTTAGGCACAATAAGCCCAACCACACGGCCGGTACCGGCGCCAATTCGGCGAATCAGTGGTAATGGCAGCCAGGTAATGGCATACAACACCACAACCCCAACCCAGGTTAGCCAGTATTTTGGTCCTAAAAAAGACCATTTAAATGAAGGAGGTGTAATAGCAGACAAAAGATAGATCCGATAACTGTTTAGGCGCTATTGTAACGGCAGTTGCGGCGGATACCAATTGCTGGCACGGCAGAAATCACATTTTGGTGGCCCTGGGGGCTTTGACGGCATAGATCAAAAAACCCCGCGGTGCGGGGCTTAGGTAAAACTTAGTATTCTTTATCTATCTGTTTAAGTTTTTTCTCAAAACTTTCTACATCATCTTTAGACTCATAGTCGTAATGGTATTGATTATGAAAGCCGTACTGCAGTTTCACCTTCGGGTCTTCTACATACAATGTGTAGCCATCCATATCGGTAAACGCAGTGATCCCGTTTAACAGGTAACGGTCATCTTTTTTTTCCCCAAACTGGCGAATTTTATCAAATACCTGTAACAAAAATTTGTTGTCCAACTCGTTTCTCATAAATATCCGCATCCCTTGTCTGCTTTATCTATTAGTACCTTATTTGAGGCCGGTTGGTTTACTTATCAATGGGTCAGGTGTCCGCTTCAATTGAAGTTGTAACGAAAGCCCAGTGTGGCGGTATTCACCGACAAATCATGTTCTCCGCGAATATGTTCGTATTCAAAACGCAGCATGGTGTTTAGTCCCAGATAGTAATCAAAACCAAATCCCACCAGCCCGGCGAACACGCCTTCATCGTAACGGCACTGCCCGAATGAGACCTGACCATAATCACAGCCACTGACCTCCCCGGCCACCGTATAACCGCCGCTGACATCCGCGCGCATTACACCCAGCTTGTAGTACAGTTCACCTTCTCGACCACTGGCTTTACCCAATAATGCCAGATAGAGCGCATCGGCTTTGGCCCCGGCGTCGTCGTCAATATCATCAAACAACCGCTTGAAACCGCCCTCCACATACCACTGCGGTGCAAACTGGTGCCCCAGCCCTACATAATAAGCGGCGCCGCTGGCATCACTTTCAATAAATTCTGCATCATTGTAGCCGGCGCCAATCACGCCATACATCTTCTCCGTTGCCTGTGCACCCGGGCACAGGCAGGCGGCCGCAAGCACGCCTGTCCATAGCTGTTTCATGTAAATTGTATCGCTTTAAGGTTTAGAAAAAATATTCCAGGGTTACCTGAAGATGATCATCGCGACGTAAGTGGTTTAGCGTACCGGGTACATCAGATGAAAAGAAATAGGCGTCAAGCTTCCAGCGCCAGTTGTCGGTCATACGGCTTGAGGCTTCCACAAAGCCACTGTAGGTACCTGAATTATCCAAATCCTGGATATAGCCTGCTAATAGCTCGGTGCCATCAATATCATTGAAGGTCCAGCGCGCGCCAACCATTAGATCGTTCTGGCCGATGGCAAAAAAGTTATTTTCACGCTCATCGTACTGATATTCCATCAGCAAACCAAGATCGTAGTTGGTACCAAAAACCCCCACGGTGGTTCGTTCAAATCCGGTCACCGCGGCGGCAAAGTCCTCTGACTGACCAGTGCGGTAGATACCTTCAAATTTAAGTAGCCAGGCACCCTGCACTTTGAGCAGATCTACCCCCACCTGCTGAATCTGGGCATAGTAAGGAAAAATATGCGCATTCTGCTGGTCTTCGATACTGGCACGAAGTTCAGGTTCGCGGGTGGTCCCATCAAAATAAGACAAGCCGACTTCCCACTCCCCTAAGCTGTTCTGGTAGCGTAAGGCATAATCAAGGTGTTGCTGCTCAGCACCCGACTCGTACACCGCCCGGTCATTGTCGATGGGTAGCCCGGGGCGCAAGCGACCATCCAGACCATTGAAGGTTCGTTCACGAAAATAAGGCAGTACAAAGGCAGAAACGGTGCCCCAGTCGCCATAGGTGGTGAAATTTACCATGGGCTGGCCCAGTTTCTCTTCACCATCAAACTGATCTACCGTATCGGTCTGGTTGATAATATCGACCAGATGTAAGGATTCAGTCTGGCCCCAGAAAACCTTGCCAACGCCTACACGAGTTTCCCATTCGTCGGCCACATGCAGCCATTGAAATTCACGCATATCCACATGGGTCCGTTCACTGTCACGCTGATCAATACGCGCAAACGGCTTGACCAGTAAGCTGTCCTGCCCATCATTCCACTGGGTATAAAACTCCGGTTCAATGGCAACCGACGTCTGGCTTCGGGGCTGGCCCGGATACAGCGCATCCTGCAAAAAGTAGCGCCCTTCCACTGAGGCACTACCACCAATCTCTATTTCTGCCTGGGCAGAAAAAGCAGCCGATGCCATTACCGCTGCTGTCATAATGTGGGATTTGCTCATGAGGTTATCGTGCTCTGCGTAAACTGTTTTTATCAAAATCAGACTCATCCAGTCCTTGTCCAAATTCTAAAGAATTGGTGCTCAGCTCAGTGGATTTGCCGGTTTGCAGATTGTACATGTAGCTGCGATAGGGGCGCCAGAACTCTTTTCCATTAACCTTATGGGCCTGATAATCTTCAAACTCCAGCGTTTTTACGGCTGCGCCTTTACGGTCAAAGAACTCAACTTTGCGAACCCGGTAATGTTCCTGGTCAATCCAAACAATCTGTTTTGAATAGCCGGAGAACTCATCCTGCGGGGTTTGTTCAATAACAAACACTTTTTCGCCGTTGTATTTATCTTCACGCAAAAACTCATAGGTGAACTTTTCTACTTCAAAGGAAGTCATGTCCTCGAAAGCAAACTCACTGCTCATAAAAGGCCCCGACTTATTGCGTGATGCAATCCGTTTGACCCGCTTGATGGCAGGCAAATAAATCCACTGTTCATCAGGTTCCATGGCATGGGAAAAACTTAAAAAAGCAGTGCCGGCCACATCCCGGGGTGAGTCGAACACGGTCAGTGCTTTATCACCATCGGTCTGCATCTCCAGGCTACTGACCCGCATTTCGCGCGTAGCTTCCTGCCCCTGCGCATTACGCAGAATCATGGTCATGTTAGCCACGCTGTTGTCCCAGCCGGTATCTCTTGCTTTGCGTTCCTTGGCAATTTCAAGGCCTTTGGTCGCCGCGTCATCAGACGCCTGCTCTGTATCATCAGCCGCCTGTACCGCGGCACTGCAAACCATTACGGCCCATAGCCATAGCAGACTAAGTTTTTTCACGTAATTCATCTTCGTTACCTCTGGAGTTACGTTTGTCTTTGTCCAGCCACATCAAAAATGCCGGTAAAAACAGCATATCGACAATTAATGCAGCTACGATAATAATGACGGTCAACGCCCCCATATCAGAGTTAAGTCTGAAATCGGAGAGCATCAGTATACCAAAACCAGCGGCTAAAACGGCGGTGGTGGTCACCAGCGCCTGTCCCACCGTGGTAAAGGTATAGATAATAGCATCATTCACATTCTTGCCCATTTTCCGGGCAAGCTGGTATTTCGATAAAAAGTGTACCGTATCGTCAACAATTATGCCCATGGTCATACTTAATACAACCGAAAGGGCCATATTGATCTGGCCTGACAGCATGCCCCAAACACCAAAACCGATGCCCGCCGGAATCAGGTTTGTCAGTAAGCTCACCAGTCCCAGACGCCAGGAGCGCAGGGCAATAATGATAAGCCCGGAAATCAGGATCAGAGCCAAAATGGTGCCCCACACCATACTTTGCATATTTCTGGCGCCGATATGGGCAAACATCAGGGGCGGACTTGCTGCTTCCAGTCGCAAGTTTGGTGCCAAATCGGCAAACCAGCTACGAGCACGTTGTTCAAACTCGGTAAATTCATTACTGCCCAGATTATCCAGTACCGCGACGATCCGCACCGCCGACTTATTGATATCAATCTGATTGTTTAAATCAAGGCCATAAGGCAGTGACATTTCGTACAATAACAAATATTGCGAGGCGGTTTCTTTATCTTCCGGCAACCTGTAATACGCCGGATCGTCATTATTCATATTCATGTTCAGCCGCTTCATGGTATCGGCGAAGCTGGTAACATGATGCACTTCAGGCTGTTCATTCAGCCACTTGGTCAATGCCGCGACTTTTTGCAGGACCTGGGGATCATTGACACCGTATTCTTCGTCGGTATAAATCACAAAGTCGATATTTGACATGCCGCCCATGGTTTCTTCCTGCACATCCACCGCCTGACGGAAGGTACTGGCCTGACCAAAATACTTCACCGCAATATCGTTGAGCTCATTGTTGGCAGAAAAGGCCAGCGATACCACGACCACCAGTAATGATACCGGCAGGATACGTTTGTGCCGGGCGCAAACCCAGTCTCCGGCACGCTCAAAACGTCCGGTAGCGGCTTTTTTAGCTGTGGGTACCCGCAGGGGCGCCAGATTCAAAATCGCCGGCAGGATGGTGAGCGAAAACAAACACGCCAGCATCACGCCCACTGCCGTCATATTACCCAGGTCGGCTAAGATTGGCACTGCGGAAAAGTTTAGCATTAAAAAGCCGATAGCCGTGGTTACACTGGTAATCACAATCGGCTTGGTATTCACTTTCAGGCTTTCAATTAAAGCCTCATGCTTAGCCATCCCCTGACGGGCAAACTGCCTGAAACTTACGATGATGTGGATACAATCGGCTACCGCCAGGGTCATAACCATGGTAGGTACATTGACGGTTGCGGTACTTAAGAACAGACCCGCCCAGCCGGCCAGCCCCATCGTGACGGCAATGCATGAGCCGACAATAACCAATGTTGCCAGCGCCGACACAATCGACCGGGTTAACAGGGCAATCATCAGGGTAATCACCACAAACATGGCCGGAATTAATGTTTGTGCATCATCCTGAGCGGCCACCGCAAACGCATCATTCATGATCACCATGCCGGTGAGGTAGATGTCATGCTGCGGATATTGTTGTTCGTATTTTTGTTCCAGACTACGGGCGTAGTCTGCAATTTCTATAACCTCTTTGGTCTGATCCCCATCCGGTAGCTGAATAGTGGCATTTATAATCGCCACTTCGCCCTGGCGTGACACCAGACGGCCGTCGACTTCGGGGTACTTTGCACCACTTCGCGCACCCATTGGATGTGCTGCGAAGAATATTGCCCTTCATTTATAAGGTCCGTGACCACCAGATCATCGTCCTGAGCGTAGGTATGCTGATAGTTCGCTACCGACTCAATGCGGGTCGACAAGGGCAACTGCCACGCATCTTCGGTAAGTCCGCGAATAAGCTTAAAGGTATCCTGCTGATAGACGGTCTGATTTTTAGGCACCACTAAAAATGAAACATTCTCACTTTTATTGAAAATGTTCTGCATGTCCTCAAATGCTTTTCGCTGAGGATTGTCAGGCTCAAAGAACACCTTGTAATCGCCCCGGAAATAAAGTTGCGAGGCTCCGGTGGCCGTTACCGCACAAAACGCTACAAACAATAACAGCGCAAATTTTGGTGAATGCAGACACCACTTCATCCAGCCAGGAAGCTTTTGCATTGAATATCCATACCTTTTGTTTGATTCAAAACCTTGCTTAGTGTATCGACAATTACCCCTGCTATGTAAGCCATCCGGCGGTTTTTCTTCTTATTCCTCCGTATTATTCATAGATAATGGCCAGCAATTGCTGATACCGACCACCCAACTGCAGGTTAAATTTGTTTTAGACAATTAACAAATTACTAACTGTAGATTTGATCTTTGTGGTGATTGATGTACTATTACTTTCAGCAACTGGTCAGATGAGCGGATGAGTAAAAGATGAGTATCAGAAAAAGCCTTAAGAAAGTTCTACCCCCAATTTCAGTCACCGAACAAGAAGCGCTGGACGCCGGTGATATCTGGATTGAATCGTCCATTTATCAGGGTCAGCCAGATATGGCAGCGCTGCGTGCAGTTCCAAAAGCACAACTAAGTGCCGATGAGCAGGCCTTTATGGACGGCCCGGTGCAGCAATTGCTGGAGATGATTGACGACTTTGAGCTTGCAAATGGCAATCATATACCGCAAGACGTACTCGACTTTCTGGGTAAAAACCGGTTCTTCTCGATGATTATTCCTAAAAAATTCGGCGGTCTGGAATTCAGTCCTTATGCCAACTCAACGGTGGTTGCCACAATTGCAGCCAAGAGCGGCGCCATTGCTGTAACCGTGATGGTGCCTAATTCATTAGGCCCGGGTGAACTGCTGATGCACTATGGTACGACCGCGCAGCAAGATTACTGGCTGCCGCGTCTGGCCGTGGGCACAGATATCCCCTGTTTTGCGCTGACCAGTCCGGAAGCCGGTTCCGATGCCGGCGGCATCCCGGATGCCGCAATTGTGACCAGGGGTGAATTTAATGGCGAAGAAGTCATTGGTTTATCGGTTAGCTGGGACAAACGTTACATTACCCTGGCCCCTATCGCGACGGTGCTAGGTTTAGCATTTAAGGTATATGATCCTGAAGGCTTGCTAGGCGGCAAAACTGAGCTGGGTATTACCTGTGCGCTGTTACCGAAAGATCATCCTGGTGTGGAACTGGGCAATCGCCATGACCCAATGGGACAACGTTTTTATAACGGTACAACCCGTGGTCAGGATGTATTCATTCCTATGGACTTTATCATTGGCGGCCAGAAAAATATCGGACGTGGCTGGCAGATGCTGGTGAGCTGTCTGGGCGCTGGCCGGGGTATCTCCTTGCCGGCCATGGGCGTGGCCACTGCGCAATCTTCTTTCAAAGGCGCCAGCGAGTACAGCTTTGTGCGTGAGCAGTTCGGTTTACCTATTGGTCGCTTTGAAGGCATTCAGGAAAAACTGGCAGATATTGCCGGTAAAACCTTTTTGCTGGAGTCGATGCGGGTATTGACCACCGAAGGGCTGAATATGGGTATCAAACCTTCGGTAGTAACGGCCATTGCCAAGTACCACATGACCGAGCTGGGTCGCGATGTCTTGAACTCAGCGATGGATATTCAGGCCGGTAAAGCCATTCAGCGCGGTCCTCAAAACACGCTGGCGGGTGCCTATGGTGCAATGCCCATTGCGATCACCGTAGAAGGCGCGAATATCCTGACCCGCAACCTGATGATTTTTGGTCAGGGCGCAATGCGGTGTCATCCTCACCTGAAAGAGATGGTCGATCTTATTCATAGTGATGATAGCAGCGCTGATAGTGAATTTAATGCGGTCTTGCGTAAAACGGTCAAGTTTAGCGTGAAAAATGGTGTGCGTAGTGTTTCTAAAAGCTACCTGCCCTTTACCCGTGGTGCCGAGTCGGCCCTGCCGGAAGTCCGTCCGTATGAAAAGCGTTTAAATGCCTTGTCGGCAAAACTGGCACCATTGGCAGATTTATCGCTGGCCGTACTGGGCGGCGACCTGAAAAAAGCTGAGTTGCTGTCTGCCCGTCTGGGTGATGTGATGAGTTACCTGTATGCCGGCATGGCAGCGATTCGCTTTTACGAACAACGCATTGAAGATCGTCAGCAGGCGCGCCCCTATTTTGACTATGCAATTCAATGGGCATTGATGCAGGCTGAACAGGCCATTGTTGATTTTATTAATAACTTCCCGAACACCCCGACACGCGGCCTGATGCGGGTAATGACGAATACTTATAGCAACAGTGTGAGCAGTATCTCTGATAAACTGGTGACCGCGCTGGCGCAGGCGTCCATGCAGGACAACAGTGTGAAGGCACAGCTAACTCATCTGGTACGGCCGGTTAAAGGTGACGGCAATGATATCAATGAGCAAGCGTTTAAAGCCAAACATGCGGTGTCGCATCTGTTAGGTAAAGTGCAAAAAGCCTTACGCAAAGAACCAGTGGTGCCATTTATCTCATTTGAAAATGCACTGAATAAGTTGCAGGAAAAAGGCGTGATAAATGCCAAAGAAGCCGACTTGTTGCACGACTACAATGAAAAACGTAAGCTGGCAGTACGGGTGGATGAATTCACCTTCGATCTTGAGCTGCTAAGCCCTGAAGAAACCATGCCAGGTGCTCGGTTTCAGGGGGAAACCCCCACCGGGGATAAAAACGCCGCTTAGGCTACGTTTTTCCAATATATTGAAAGCGGCTCTTTAGCCGCTTTTTTGTTGTCTGTCTCTGTCCTTGCCGTTTCCTCGCAAATCCCCTGTTCAGCTTGTTTTTCCAGCAATTTCTACTATTACTTAAGTCACCCTGTGGGCATGTTAATTATACTGTGCTGCAGTCTCGAACCAGGTCGGCGAGTGTTCTGGTTGTAGATATGATAGCCACACCCGGTATTAAAGGTTCTTATATTGGAATGCTGTTGTAACCCCATTCAAGGCCTGCTTTTCTAGAAAAGGTTTAAGCATGACTTTGTTGTCTAAGATTTTGCCTGTTCACTCCGCTCCACCTACCATAAGCCGCGATGCAGTAAATATGCTGTATCAGAATGTCTATCGTGGCGCGGTCATGACGGTTATTGCGTTTTCATGTCTGGTATTTGGGTTTGGTAGTGAACCTGCTATGTCAGCCAAACCTGTGCTGTGGGCGTTGATGGTGGTGGTATCTGTGATGCGCATGGTCGATGGCTTACGCTGGCGATTTTGTCATCCCGAAAAACGCAGTGTCAGCATCGGGTTTATGCGTTTTGCTGCCGGCAACCTGATGACCAGTATGCTGTGGTGCGCCTATGCAGTCTTAAGCTACCAGCATATGGGGCTGCTTGAATTGGCATCAACCATCGTGGTGCTGTCGGCCATGGCCGGAGGGGCTGCGACTGTGCTGGCCCCCAGTAAAGCGTTGTCTTTTTCTTACTCTACCTTTTTATTGCTTCCTATTGCCATGTTGGCACTGATAGATCCTGAGCAGCAATTTCAACTATTGGGTATTCTGGGTGTGGGATTCTGGCTAGTAATGCTTTCTACCACGGCGCAGTCAAATGCTTTCTTTTTACAGGTAGTGGGGTTAAAAGAGCACAATTCGAAATTATTAGACGATATGCAACGTAAGCGCGCCGAAGTGGTGCATATTAATGAAGCCCTGCGCACCGCGAACGAACAACTTGACCAAAACAACATGACCCTTGAGCAACAGGTGAACGAGCGTACCCGGGAATTGTTTGACCTTTCTAACCAGGATGGGTTAACCGGCTTATTAAACCGCACCGGCTTGAAAGCCTACCTGGAAGGCGCCCTTGATGTTGCTCACCATGAAGATACTACCCTGGCCGTGCTGTTTATCGATCTGGATGGGTTTAAAAAGGTCAATGATACCTTGGGGCACGCCATGGGCGATCAGGTCCTGGTAACCACCGCCCAGCGGCTTGCTGCCCACTGCCCGGCTGCAGGAGTTGGGCGCTGGGGCGGCGATGAGTTTATTCTGGTGATACAAAACCTTATTCAACAGCAGGCGGTAGCTTTAGCCGAAACAATGCGGGTAGCGGTTTGTAAGCCCATAAAAAACCAGCATAATCATATTACACTGGATGCGACAATCGGTATCGCGCTGTACCCTCACCACGGAAATAAGGTTCATACTTTGATTGAAAAGGCAGATTTTGCTATGTATCAGCAAAAGCGTGCGCAACGTGGTGCGGTGTGCGTCTTTAATAAAAATCTGTTTGAGCAGGTGCGACTTGAAGAAGCACGCTTAGCCGGATTGACCAAAGCCATTGAACATAATGAGCTCACCGTAGCTTATCAACCTATTGTGGCGGCAGAAACCCATCAAATCATCAGTGTCGAAGCATTGTTACGCTGGGAATTTGATGGTGAAATAATTTCGCCGGTGGTGTTTATCCCGCTGGCTGAAAAATGCGGTCTGATTAATACGCTGGGATTATGGGTGCTGGAACGGGCCTGTACCGAAATGCAGCAGCTGGACCCCACCCCTGCGCCCGCGCTGTCAGTTAATGTATCGGTATTGCAGTTATTGGAAGAAGACTTTATTGCCAATATTGATCGGGTACTGCACACCACCGGCTTTGCCCCCGAACGTTTGCACTTAGAAATCACCGAGTCGGCTTTAGCTCAGAATCGGTTGGTGCTGGATGAAAAGGTGGGCGCGTTAAAAGCACGGCAAATACAAATTTCAATAGACGACTTTGGGACCGGATTTTCTTCATTAAGTCAGTTACAATTGCTCAGCTTTGATCGTATCAAAATTGATAAGTCCTTTGTCATGAACTTTACTTCTTCCAATCAGGCGATTGTGCGGGCGACGCTGATGATTGCCAAAGAATTTGGCTGCCAGACGGTGGCCGAAGGTGTGGAAACGCGGTGGCAGGCCCAGCAACTCCAGAGTATGGGAGTAAGTCATTTACAGGGGTATTATTTTGCCCGGCCGATGCCTTTGAACCCATTGGCAGACTGGCTTACACAACAAGAAAATTAACTATGGCCCAGCTTTATTTTTACTACTCGGCGATGAACGCCGGCAAATCCACCTCATTATTACAATCTGCTTATAACTACCGGGAACGCGGCATGAATGCGGTTATTTTTACTGCTGCATTGGACGACCGGTATGGCGTGGGGAAAGTGGCCTCAAGGATTGGCCTGCAGGCTGAAGCCGAGCTGTACAACAACGATGACAATATGTATCAGCAAATTTTTAATAAGCACCGGTTGCAGCCGCTGGACTCCGTGTTTATTGATGAAGCCCAGTTTTTAACCAAAACTCAGGTTCGTCAGCTGGTTGAAGTGGTAGATGAGCTGGATATTCCGGTGCTGGCCTACGGTCTGCGCACCGACTTTCTTGGTGAAACCTTTGAAGGCAGCCACTATCTACTGGCCTGGGCTGACAAACTTGCTGAGCTCAAAACGGTGTGCCACTGTGGTCGCAAGGCCAGCTTTGTGGTTCGTCTTGACGACGAAGGCAAAGCGGTTACCTGTGGGGATCAGGTACAAATCGGCGGTAACGATCGCTATGAATCTATGTGCCGAAAGCACTTTAAACAACTTGTCTGGGACTAATTAATGCCAATGCGACGCAATATACTTATAACCGGCGCCAGTTCTGGATTAGGCCGGGGCATGGCCCTGGAATTCGCCAAAAATGGCCACAACCTGGCCCTGTGTGCCCGTCGTGAAGAGCACCTTATATCGTTAAAGCAGGAATGCCTGGCCATTGACCGCACGTTGAAAATCAGTATCCGCACCCTGGATGTAAACGACCACGATGCGGTTTTTGAAACCTTTAAGGCCTTTGCCAGCCAGTTCAATGCCCTGGATCGAATTATCGTAAACGCGGGCATGGGGAAAGGTGCCTCTATTGGCACCGGTCATTTTGAAGCAAACAAAGAAACCGCTACCACCAACTTTCTGGCGGCGCTGGCCCAATGCGAAGCTGCGATGGAGATCTTTCGTAAGCAAAACCACGGGCACCTGGTTACCATTTCCTCTATCAGTAGCTTGCGGGGATTTCGTCGGGCGTTAACCGTTTATGCTGCAACCAAAGCAGCCCTATCGTCACTGTCCGAAGGTATTCGTATTGATGTTATGGACACCCCCATTAAAGTGACCACCGTCCATCCCGGTTTTATTCGTTCGGCTATCAACGAAAAAGTAAAAAAAGCACCGTTTATGGTGGATACGCAGACCGGGTGTAAAGCCTTGGTCAGAGCGATTCAACGGGAGCCGGCTAATGCGTTTGTGCCAGTGTGGCCCTGGGCAGTGATGCGCTATGTACTCAGAGTCGCGCCGTTATCCTGGCTGGCCAGAATGAGCTAACCCTCGCATACTAGGTGGCGCACTGCTCGGCGATGAAAGGTATACAAATGGTCTTTAAGCCGGAGTGCCTGTCACGTGTAGCCTGGGAAATCCGTTCACCCAGTTCGCCATTAACTGTGAACTTATGTTTGTGCTTATGCCTGTACTTGTGCCAGTGCTTAGCAAACAAAAGGCTGATGGTAAGACTAGGCGGTCTTACCTGTGTCGTGCTGCTCGGTGTTACCCATAAAATACTGATAAGTTAGCGGTTTAGGTAGCCACATCGCACCATTATATAATCCACGTCACAGTCAGCCACTTCAATACTTGTTTTGTCAAAAAATTAGACTAATTGATAACGTCATTTTATGCCCGTTTCTGCTAGGCTGAGATGAATAACGACCACATGTTTTTGTCAATTCTGACAACTAAGAATAGGGTCAATTGCTGGCGTCTACATATGTTGCTCACAGAAAGTACCGTTGATCCATTTACTACGCTTACTCTGGCTTTGAGCCGGAATACGTTATCCAATAACGATAAACACGTGGCTATTTGTCGCTGTGTTAAGTCGGTGATCCCTAATGCCAGCCGGGTAAGTTTGTGGAAGTTTAATCAGGACAGAACCGCCCTGGATTGTTTGATTCTGCAAGATGACACCGACGTGATTATTCCTGACAATGTGGTATTGAATGCGACCAGTTTTCCGGATTATTTTGAGGCTATTTTACAAAACCAGTGGGTCGTAGCATCAGATGCACGAAACCATGCGGTTACTCAATGCTTTAATGAGCTGTATTTTGAACCCAACCAAATATATTCATTGTTGGACTATATTTTCCAGGATTTTTTCAAAGCTGTAGGCGTGATCTGCTGTGAAGCGACCGGCCAGCCGGTCGAATGGACCAATCAGGATATCGCCGCCTTAAAGCGCATTGCCGGCATTACCTCGATGTTTTTCAAAGAGTAGTTTCACACAGTTTCGCCGGCCAATATATCAAACGGTAACTGGGTGGATTCTTGTGAGCCGCTGATCAAACGCTCCGCTGCCATCTCCCCTTTGGTCAGACTCGACTGACATATCGTGGTCAGATTCGGACGGGTACGCGCGGCTTCTTCTATGCCGTCGAAACCGGTAATCCGCAGAGCTCCCGGCACCGCAATATTCTGGCTACCGGCATACTGCAGTAATTCGAGGGCGATAATATCACTCATACACAACACCACATCGGGTCGGGGATGGCTGTTTAACACCTCACGGGCCGCCTGACGGGCATACGAGCCTTCGCTCTCAGGAATGTGCCACACCCACTCATTATCGGTATCGATGCCCTGTTCCTGCATAGCGCGCTGATAACCTTTCAGGCGACGGTGCGAAATGGAGCTGTCAGCACAATGCAAAGGCGAGTCATATATACGACATGTGTTGGCTGAAGCAATAAGTTTGAGACCTAAAATAGCCACTCGATCCCCAGGCCGAATAGCACGTTTGGCAATCTCGTAGGCAGCCTGTTCATTATCAATATCAATCGCGGGTCTCCCGGGAATATTAAAATCCACGGTGACCACTGGCTTGGATGATGCGGTTAGCTGATGAGTTAACTCAGTATTCTCCGGGGCGCCGTAACAAATAAACCCATCCACAAAATCAATCACATCTCGAATGGATTCAACATTACCACTGTAGAGCAGCAGATGTTTGTTATGGGTGTGCAATACCTTCGACACGCCTTTTATAAACGTACTTGCCACGGGGTCACTGACCATGTATGCAATGTTATCGGCCAGCACCAGCGCCACAATATTTGACTGACCCTTACGTAAAATTTGGGCCGCTTTATTGGGGCCATGATAACCAATACGCTGACACGCTTTAAGGATATCCTCCCGGCGTGCTGCCGAAAGCTGATCAGGTCGATTGAAGGCATTGGAAATGGTGGCGGTGGAAACCTCCAGCATTTGCGCCACATCTTTGAGCGTTAATTTTTGTTTATTCATAGGGTTGATAAAAGCTACCGCACGATAACCACACAGCTATCGTCTGAGTTTATTATTATTGTATGCCGCGGGTATAAGTGGATACCTTTATACAAGGGCAATGATCATTTAAGCGTATCACAGTTTTATCTTAATCGATTAACAATTAATAAACATGTTTACACCTGAAATCAGTTACAAATGTGGCCGCCCCACAGTGAGTAACGCTCTCGAGTCGCCCTTTTTTACTGGCTTAGGCAGTATCAGCGGGTGCCAAAAATACGGTCACCGGCATCGCCCAGTCCAGGCAATATATAACCTTTATCGTTAAGCTTTTCGTCTACCGAGGCAGTGAAGATCTCAATGTCAGGATGTATTTTGGTTACCGCTGCAATGCCTTCGGGCGCAGCCACCAGGAACAATCCCATAATTTTGGTGCAGCCTTTTTGTTTAAGCAGATCGATAGTAGCAATCAGCGTCCCGCCGGTCGCCAGCATAGGATCCACAATAAGGGCGGTACGTTCATCGATGTGTTTCACAACTTTATCAAAGTAGGCCACCGGCTCCAGACTCTCTTCATCACGATACAAGCCGACCACCGAGATTTTGGCATTGGGAATAAGCTCCATAACGCCGTCCAACATTCCTAAACCCGCGCGCAAAATAGGCACTACCGTGATTTTTTTGCCAGCAATACGCTCAACATTTATGGTGTCGCCTGACCAGGCAGTGATCGACGTATCTTCGGTAGCCAAATCCCGGGTGGCCTCGTAGGTGAGTAAGTTGCCTACTTCGCTGGCCAGTTCGCGAAATCCCTTGCTGCTTAACCCGGCTTCGCGCATCAGTCCAAGTTTGTGCTGAATAAGAGGATGTTTAATTTCATGAACTGCCATGATGTGCTCCGTAAATAACCAAAATAAAAAATAATAGCAGGAAAATGCAAATCGCCCGCCAGGCTTTAAACCGGATAGGATTATCCCCGTAAGTGGGCTAAATTTCGACTCTTTTACCGCTTTTTATAAGGTCAGTCTGAATTTTCTCTATTTTTTTCAATTATGTAGATAAGATCATTATAATGCCAGGCCAGCCGCCCGAATGAAAACAAGCTCATAAGCTGAACAAAAATACGAATCACCCGATCCCGGAATGACCGTTTACGCAAATAATTATTTTTACCAAATATGGCCTTGACCGCTAACCCGTTGTGTCTACAAAAACGGCGTAAAGCCTGCTGTCCAAGCGCGGGGTCATAAACCGTAGGGTATGGCAGATAACCCGGCTTACCGGCATTTTTATTGCCCTTTATCAGACGGTAGTACCAAATATGGACCCAGTGCGGGGTCATCCGGGCCATAAATCCATACACCGTATCACGGTCCGGCACCTTTATTATTAGCAGACCTCCCGGTTTAAGCCAGGTCTGAAAGTTATCCAGCACTCTTTCAATATTTCCCACATGCTCAAGCACATAGGCGGTATAAATTACGTCGTAAGACTGAGCTGGCATTTCAACCGTGCGCAGGTCGCCGATAATCACCTCATGCAAATCATTATGCTGGCGTTGACGCAAATCAACCGCTTCTTTGTCGACATCCACGCCGGTCAGCGTATAGTTGATATCACTAAGTTTCAGTTGCCACTTATTGCCACAGCCAGCCTCCAGTATTTGTAATGGCCGGCCGATGGGCGCTTTACTGGCGATACAGCGTGTCAAAATGGCCTTTTCTTCGGTGGTGTCACTAACAATTTCAGGACTCACATTTTCAATCCATAGTTACAGCTAAGTGTGAATAGACTGAACGCCCGCTCACTTGCCTTTTTATACTTTGGGTACGAAAGGAAAAGCCGGCCTGTGGGCCGGCATTGTCTTTATTTCGCGATTAGTACTGGGCAACAATTTTTCCGAAATGCTGACCCGACTCTTCATATCGAAACGCCTCGGCCAGCTCCTCCAGCTTAAAGGATTTATCAATAACCGGTTCAAACTGCATGGTTTCCAGCGCCCTCACAAACTCTTGCTGATGCTGGTGTGAACCCACAATGATCCCGGTCAGTTTTATTTGTTTTTTCATCAACAGCGCGGTGGGAACTTCTCCGCCCATGCCGGTGAGCACGCCAATTAAGACAATGTTACCGCCTACACGGCACGCCGTGATTGAATGCGACAAAGTAGCCGGCCCGCCTACTTCAACCACATGGTCTACGCCGCCATCACTCCAGGATTCAACGGTTTCGCCCCAGTTTTCATCGCTTTTGTAGTTAACCGTAAAATCAGCGCCCAGTTGTTTTGCCTTTTCAAGCTTTTCGTCACTGGAAGAAGTGATGGCCACCTGAGCCCCCATGGCTTTGGCAATTTGCAGTGCATAAATCGAAACACCGCCGGTGCCCAGCAACAGTACTTTATCGCCGGCTTTTAACTGGCTCTCCACCACCAGTGCCCGCCAGGCTGTTAAACCCGCGGTAGTGATGGTGGCCGACTGTGCATGGCTCCAGCCCTGAGGCGCTTTCGTAAACCAGCTTGCCGGTAGCGTGACATATTCGCGGGCGTAGCCATCAATTCCGTCGCCAGGGGTACGTGAAAAATCGCTTAACCTGGGCGGGCCCGACTGCCAGTCAGGAAAAAACAATGAAACCACATGATCGCCTTTAGCAAATTCGGTTACGCCCTCGCCAACCGCACTGACCACACCAGCACCGTCAGACATTAAAATACGACCCGCATCTGGGGCCATAACGCCAGAAGCTACACCGTAGTCATGAAAATTCAGCGACGTGGCTTTAACATTAACCATAATTTCACCTGCTGCTGGCTCAGGCGGTGGCGCCACATCATTGACTTTCAGTCCATCCAGTCCCTTATCCGGACTTGCCATTTCAACTTGTTTCATTCGAACCTCCTTCTATAGGTAGTACCAACTAATACTCTTTGCGAATGCAGAGTGTTTACTTTGGCTGCTGACTTTATCGCGCGCCACCCTCTTCTGAGCCATAAAACTTTGCTATTCACTAAGCGACAAAGGTAAGGTAAATCGTATTATCGAATAAAAATCTCGGGGTAAATTGTGAAAAAGCTTTCAGTGTTGGGTCTTCTGACCCTGGCCTGCACCCAGGTCTTAGGCAGTGTATCGCCTGGCGAACAACAAGCGCTCAGGTATGTTGATGAGCATCATCATGAAGCCCTGTCATTGCTCGAAAAATCGGTCAACATCAACAGCGGTACCATGAACTTTGAGGGTGTGCGCAAAACCGGTGAAATGCTGGTACCTGAATTTGAAGCACTGGGTTTTACCGCCACCATGACCGATGGCAGCCAGTATGATCGCGCCGGACATCTGGTCGCGAAAAAAACCGGCACGGGCCCCAAAATCTTGCTCATTGGTCACCTGGATACGGTATTTGAACCTGACAGCCCGTTTCAAACCTACGAAATTACCCGCGAGGGCTGGGCCAAAGGTCCGGGGATCGCAGATATGAAGGGCGGCAACATTATTATTTTGCAGTCTCTAAAGGCGCTTGCTGCGGCCGGTGAACTGCAGGATATGAATATTCAGGTAATAATGACCGGCGATGAAGAGTCCAGCGGTCGACCCCTGGCCTTGTCAAAAGCGGATCTGATTGATGCGGCTAAATGGGCCGATGTCGCCCTGGGTTTTGAAAATGGCGATGGCGATCCTGCCACTGCCAATACCTCCCGCCGCGGCGCCATGGGCTGGACATTAACGGTAAAAGGCACGCCGGCGCACTCTTCTCAGGTGTTTCAGCCTGAAGTAGGCGCCGGGGCGATTTATGAAGCCTCACGAATTTTGCAGGCATTTTATAACCAGCTACGCGATGAAAAGCTGCTGACCTTTAACCCCGGCAAAATTGCCGGTGGCACCGAAGTCAGCCATCAGGATAAACAAAACAGGGCCAGCGCATTTGGTAAAGACAATGTGGTGGCAGAGTCAGCACTGGTGACCGGAGATATTCGTGCGCTTTCGGCAGCGCAGGTAGAGCGGGTAAAGCAGAAAATGCAGAAAATTGTGCGCCAGAACCTGCCAAAAACCTCAGCCACCATTGAGTTTGATGAGGGCTACCCACCACTGGCCCCCACCGACGCCAACGCCCGGCTACTGAACATGTATTCGCAGATTAGCGAAACACTGGATCTGGGCAAGGTAACCGCCATCGATCCACGCAATGCCGGTGCCGCAGATGTAGCCTTTACTGCCGCGCATGTGCAAATGGCGCTGGATGGCTTAGGTATGGGTGGTACCGCCGGGCACACCGTGAATGAAGAAGGCGACCTGAACACGCTCAGAACACAGACCAAGCGCGCGGCGCTGTTAATCTACCGTCTGCATCACCAGGGCCTGCCATCGACCGACTCCTGAGTAAACCCGACCAGTGGTATGTTGTTCGTCCAGAACAGTGTTAACCTATTGTTAACCGGCGCCATTTTGGCGCCTTATTGTGTGACCATAAGAATAAACAAAGAGGCATTATGAGCTGGAAAGGATATTTACTGGCCGCTGCACTAACCAGCAGCCCCCTGGCCTGGGCGGAGACTCAACCGTCAGATCATGCGCGTAAGATAAAAGCTGAACAAGCCATTACCACCGAGCATAAAACAGAAATTGGCGGACAGCGGGTTAATTATACCGCGACAGCCGGCATGCAACCGGTGTGGAATGAACAAGGCGAGGCCATTGCCAGTCTGCAATACACATTTTATCAACGCACTGATATAAAAAACCAGGCCACCCGACCCTTGCTGATTAGCTTTAACGGCGGGCCAGGTTCGGCGTCAGTATGGATGCATCTTGCCTATACCGGCCCCAAGGTGCTGAATGTGGATGATGAAGGCTACCCACTGCAGCCCTATGGCACCAAAACCAATCCTCATTCAGTTTTAGATGTGGCGGATATCGTCTATGTAAACCCGGTTAATACAGGCTATTCACGGGTCCTGGAAAACGCAGAAGGCGAATTACCGTCTAAAGAAGAACAACAAAAACAATTTTTCGGCGTCAACGCCGATGTGGAATACCTGGCAGAATGGATAAATACCTTTGTAACCCGACACGATAAATGGCGCGCGCCTAAATATCTGATTGGTGAAAGCTATGGTACTACCCGGGTTTCGGGACTGGCCCTGGCACTACAAAATGCCCAGTGGATGTACCTGAACGGGGTAATTCTGGTCTCTCCGACTGAATTGGGCATTCCCCGTGAGGGTGCGGTAGAAGCGGCCAACCGACTTCCTTATTTTGCGGCTACCGCCTGGTATCATAATAAGCTTGCAAGCAAATATCAGCAGATGAAGTTAGAAGAATTTCTGGCCGAGGTAGAAACGTTCACCCTGGATAAGCTGATCCCAGCGCTGGCCCGTGGTGGCTTTATTGAGCCGGAGCGCCAACAGCAGCTGGTTGCGCAGATGGCGGCCTATTCCGGGTTGTCGGAAGAAGATATCACCCGTAGTAATCTGGATGTAAGCACCCGCTACTTTTGGAAAAGCCTGCTGCGCGATGAAGGCAAAACCTTAGGCCGGCTCGACAGCCGTTATCTGGGTATTGATAAACAGGATGTGGGAAGTCGCCCTGATTACAATGCAGAGCTTAGCTCGTGGTTACATGCGTTCACGCCAGCTATCAATACCTACCTGACTAACGAGCTAAACTTTAAAACCGACATCAAATACAACATGTTCGGGCCCGTGCATCCCTGGGATCGCACCAATAATAATACCGGCGAAAACTTGCGGCTGGCAATGGCGGCGAATCCGTTTTTGCATGTCATGGTGCAGTCAGGATATTTTGATGGGGCCACCAATTATTTTGATGCCAAGTACACCATGTGGCAGCTGGATCCCAGCGGCAAAATGCGCGATCGGCTAAGCTTTAAAGGCTATCACAGCGGTCATATGATGTACCTGCGTAAAGACGATTTGAAAACCGCTAATGACGATGTGCGTGAGTTTATTCTGTCTACCCTGCCGGCGGAAGATCAACCGGCCAAATACGAACGCAAAGTCAATTAAACCATCACCGGGCTTAGGTTTGCAGCGCATGGGCCCTGGTCTGTGTGCCGTGACCACTGTTTTGCCACCAGCGCACCGTGTCTTGTACCAATAATAAAAAGCCCCTGAGCGCGCAACGCTCAGGGGCTTTGTGTTTCAGCCGGAACACTTTTTAGTTCCTAGGCTGGTCTCTCACCTCGGCCTATTCAGGCAGGGTAATATTCAGCTCCAGCACACTGCAGTCATCGCTGTCTTCAAGTTGTACCGACACCTGATCGTCAGCAATCTGTACATACTTTCTGATTACTTCCAGGATTTCCTGCTGCATCATCGGCAGGTAATCGGGTTCGGTCCGTTTACGCCGCTCATGCGCAACAATTATTTGTAGCCGCTCTTTGGCTACAGCAGCTGAATTGGGCTTGCCCTTTTTCAGCAGGTAATCAAATATGCCCATTATTTTCCTCCGAGCAGGCGCTTAAAGAACCCTTTTTTCTGTGCTTCTAAGAAGCGGTGTTCTACCTTTTCCCCAAGCAATCTGCGTACCGCATCGCCGTAAGCCTGGCCAGCATTTGACTCCTGGTCCAGAATCACCGGGGCTCCCTGATTCGATGCTTTTAGTACCGCCTCAGACTCTGGGATCACTCCCAGTAGTGGTACGGCCAGAATCTCTTCGACATCGGCCACACTCAGCATCTCTGCAGTCTCAACCCGATGCGGGTTGTAGCGAGTAAGCAACAAATGTTCTTTGACATTTTTGCCCTGCTCGGCGCGCATCGATTTGCTTTGCAAGATCCCTAAAATACGATCAGAGTCTCGAACCGACGACACTTCGGGATTTGTGACCACAATGGCTTCGTCAGCAAAGTACAGGGCCATCTGTGCCCCTGTTCAATACCGGCTGGCGAGTCACAAATGATAAACTCAAACTCTTTACTCAAATCATTGAGCACGGTCTGCACGCCTTCCATAGTCAGCGCATCTTTATCCCGGGTTTGTGAGGCCGGCAAAATAAACAAGTCTTTGGTGCGTTTATCTTTTATAAGCGCCTGATTAAGCGTGGCTTCTTTATTGATCACGTTTACGAAATCGTACACAACCCGACGCTCACATCCCATGATGAGATCAAGATTTCGCAGACCCACATCAAAGTCAACGACGACGGTCTTGTGTCCCTGCAATGCAAGTCCGGTTGCTATTGCTGCGCTGGATGTAGTTTTGCCTACACCCCCTTTACCCGAGGTTACAACGATGATCTTAGCCATTTACCTTTCCTCAACAGACACCGGAGACATCAGACTAATGCTGATACAACCAGGGTGTCGTCTTCCAAATATGCCTGTGCTGGTTGTTTCCAGCACTGTGATTGTATTGTGTCTTGCATCACAAAGCGCCCGGCGATAGACAGCAATTCTGCTTCTACCTGTTGGCAAAATATTCTTGCCTGGGTATTCCCCTGGACCCCTGCAAGGGCCCTGCCACGCATGGTGCCGTAAACATGGATATTGCCATCAGCCAGAATTTCAGCGCCTTCACTGACCGGGGCCACGATAATCAAATCACCGCCTTGTGCATAAACCTGTTGGCCAGAACGTACCGGCCGATCGATAATTTTTGGTGCGCCCTGAACGGCACCGGCTTCGCTCTTACTATCAGTAGAAGCAGGGGTTTCAGTGGGTGAAATGTCTGAATCAGTGGATTTGCTCTGGCTAATATCAGACAACCCCAGATCATTGATCGTGGTTTTTAACTCGCCCACATTGCCTTTTACTGCCATAGGTTGCAGCTGATGCTTTTTACATAAGGCTACCAGCAATTCAAACTCAGTAGCACTGATTGCTGCGTTTAATTGTATAATTAACGAAGAACGTGTGAAAAACTGTGGTGCACTGGCAATTTTGGTCGCCAGCTGTTGGTCAAATTCGTCGGGTTCAAACTGTAATACATCAAGTACAATACTGGTAAGTGTTGTACCTTTCATCCGAAAGCACTGCTCTGCCATTCGTATTCCCTGGACCTTCGGCCAGCCTGGAGCCAGCTGTGAATAATAAGTTACTATGCGTAAAATTGCACTCTATCAAATTCCAGGCCTACAGCAATAGCCAGGCCATAATAGCGGGCACTTTTTTTACAATTTCTTCATTTTTTCGCAAATTACCGCACAATTCCTTACGCTAGCCGCTTAGGTTAGCAAAAATGTTTAACTTCGCTGGCGCTTACTTACCTCCTAAAGGCTGTTTTGGTTCACTGTCCCGATCATCATCCGGCGTATGGTCAGCCACGAAGGCGCCCCGCTCTCCTTTGGGCTTTTCTTCGCCTACCGTGCTGTCTTTGCTGGTTTGCAATTCTATGGCCGAATTGGTTTCGGCGCCCAATAAAATAATGTAAGCACTCAGATACAACCACATCAGTAAAATGATAATTCCGCCTACTGAACCATAGGTTTTATTGTAAGTGGCAAACTCGCTCAGATAGAGAGAGAAGCCATAGGAGGCCGCTATCCATAGCACCGTGGCCATAATCGAGCCTGGGGTCACCCATCGCCATTGCGCCGGTTCCCGGTGGGGCCCATAACGGTATAACGCGGATAAGCTGGCATTGAACAATAGCAGCATAATCGGCCAGGTTATCCACCCTGCCTGCCTGGTGCTGAGTAAGTCACCGGTGGCCCAGCTTATCCACTTCGGCACCACGGTGATAAATGCCAGCGCCACAATGATGGTGACAATAATACTGATGGTGCAGGTAAAACGGGCCAGCAACCCGCGCAGAAATCCCCGGCCGTGAGACTCGCTGTAGGTGATATTACAGGCAGTTATAAGCGCATTCGCGCCTTTGCTGCTACTCCACAAGGACAGCACCAGCGAAAGCGCGAATCCCCAGCTTAGGGTGGAGCTGGACTTCTGGGTAAGATTTTCCAATTGCTCTTCAATAATATAGCGGCTTTGGGAGGGCACCACATCAATCAATA
Organism: Salinimonas marina; assembly: GCF_015644725.1. Lineage (NCBI taxonomy): Bacteria > Pseudomonadati > Pseudomonadota > Gammaproteobacteria > Alteromonadales > Alteromonadaceae > Salinimonas > Salinimonas marina. Next base: position 929,301 of record NZ_CP064795.1, on the reverse strand, counting down.
ATTGCATATGATCCTGCAGTTCAGCAGGGGAAACCATCAGACCATAAAGTGAAATCAGCGCCCCGAGTAACGGAAAAATAGCCAATAATAGATAAAAAGCAACGCCCGCAGCAATGAGCGGCAGGTTGTGTCGCTGCATATTGACCGAAATGCGTTTGATAATATGCCACCAGCTTTTAATGGGCATATCGATAATAGAGTGGGCATCAACACTACGTTTAGAAGTCATAAACAGCCTGTATCGATTAACAATATAAAGGTTTGATAACAGGTTTGTACTGCGTTAAATCACTTCAAGTTTATTTCGGGGGTGCAAAACTTCTCGCCGTTAAGCGGCCAGGTAGTTTTGAAGTTCGGTGATCAGTTCTTTGTAGGCATGCTCAATAACTTCAACTTGTTTTCCATAAACAGGCTTGTTGCCTTTTTTGGCTATCGCTTCGAGCTCATAAAGCTTGCGGTGTAAATCGATGGCACCTATGTCGCCGGCCTGCCCTTTTAAGGCGTGACTTGCCTGACGTACGCTTTCATAATCCTGCGAATTGACCGCCTCACTTAGCTGCTGTAATTTTTCAGACGAATCATCAATAAAAAGCCCGACCAGTTTTTTCAGCAATGTTTCGTTATTCATCAGCCGCGATAAAGCACCGGGTTTATCAAAACAAATCATTCGGGCGCCCATTTCGGTTGATTCTGTAACGGGCGACGGGGCGGCAGCGCTTACCAGGTTAACCGAGCCGGCAGTGGTTCCCGGCTCACACCATTTAATCAGCTTTTCCATGAGCGCTGTCATCGCCAGGGGTTCGCTAATGTAGTCGTTCATACCCGCCTGCAAACATTTTTCTTTTTCGCCACGCATGGCATTAGCGGTCATCGCAATCACCGGCGTATCCTGAATTCGCTTACCGGCATGCCCGGCCCGAATTGCAGTGGTGGTCTCATAGCCATCAAGACAGGGCATATTACAATCCATCAATATTGCTGCCACGGGCTTATACTGATCGTTTAAACGCTTCAGCACCTCTATAGCCTCTTTGCCATCGCGGGCTTTTTCTACCACGATGTAAAACGCCCGCAGCATGCTGGCCGCCACTTCCAGATTAATTTCGTTGTCATCAACCACCACCAGTCGTTGCCCCGACAACTTTTTTCGCGCCTGTGTTTCACTCAACCCGAACTGATCTATGTCACGACGCCGCTCTGTGGTAGCGGAGTTGGTTTGTGTACGCTGGTCGCACACCTGGGCAAAAAATTCCGAACGAAGCAACGGACGGGTGAGCCGACTGGTGTTGGATAAACTGTGTTTGGCCACGGGCCGGGTGGTTTGCTGTAATAAGACAATTTTGGTTGTTTGGGTAAGACCTTCGTCCGGACAACTTTGTAAATGCAGTAGTAGCTCTCTGAATTCCATCGCGTGGGCATCAATAATTATGACCTCAGGCAGAGCATCGCCTTGTAAGGGGATTTCGGTCACATCCGCGTATTCCATCAGTTGTCCACCGTAGCCGGTCACCATATTAACCAGCATCTCGTGTTCCTGCTGATTGTTGGTAAAAATAGCGACACGCTTATCATGCAATCTTTGTGTGGCGTCAACCGGTTCGTTTTGCCAGGTTGAAGAGGAAATATAAAAGCTGACGGTGGTCCCTTTGCCATAGTCAGACTGTAAGGAAATCTCACCGTCCATAAGTTTACATAGCTGCTTACAGATAGACAGTCCCAGCCCTGTGCCGCCATATTTCGAGGCAATGGTTTTATCTGCCTGACTGAACGAATTAAACAGCTTAGGCTGATCCTGCTGATTGATGCCCACCCCGGTATCGGCCACTTCAATTTGTAGCCGGCCCTGCTGTCCATTCTCGGTAGTGCTGGCCACCCGTATTGTCACCGCGCCTTCATTGGTAAATTTAATCGCATTGCTAAGCAAATTATTGATGATTTGTGTGAGCCGATGAGGATCCTGGGTAAATGACACAAAGTGCAGTGCGCTGGTATCCAGAAATAATTGAAGGCCTTTCTCCTGGGCCTTGATTGACATGGACGTTACCAAGCCTTCAATCAGGCTCAGGGGACTAAATGCCTTTGCTTCGATTTCTAACTTTCCGGCTTCAATTTTCGACAGATCGAGCACATCATTGATTAACGCGTTTAAGTTTTTGGCACTGGTTTGGGCCATGGCTAAAAAGCGCAGTGCTTCTTCATCTTTGACCAACTTGCTCATCAAACTTAAAGACCCGACGACACCATTTAATGGCGTTCGCATTTCGTGGCTTATGTTAGAAATAAATTTACTTTTAAATTCACTGGCCCGCACCGCTTCCTCATGAGCCAGGCCTAGTTGCTGTGTACGCCTCGCAATTTTTTCTTCAAGCTGATTATTGGCTTGTTCTATTTCAAAGCGCACCCGCAATTCTTCAGTAATATCCTGAAAGATAAGCGCGACCGCATTCACCACTCCGTTAACTTCAATAAAACTGGTATGGCACCGATAGGTCAGTGCAGATTTTCCCTTTTGCTGCCATTCGATAAGAAAGTTGTCTTTGAGCTCGTTCTGCTCAAAAGCCAGTAACTCGGTCAGTGTCGATTGCGGAACCCGACCATCGAGTATGTCTTGCAACTGACTACCAATGATTTTGCTTTGCGACAGATGGCATTGCTCGATAAACTGCTGATTACAGTTGGTGATCACATCGCCCTTTTTAATAATAACAATTCCGTTTTGCGAATTGTCGAACAGCACCTGGGCCTCTGCCTGGGTTTCTGCAAGGGTGTGACGTCCCCGTGCGGTGCGCAGCCTTAACAGCGCCACCGCCACCAACACCAGACAGACCCCAAACAAGACGCTGTATAGCGTCATACGTTGCTCGTTGAGAGTCTCCATAAAATGCTTTTCATCGATTAGCACCCAGCTCAGTAACTTATACTCAGTGCGTCCTGCCCCTAACTTTACCGGGCGCGAAGAGCCGATGAACGCCTGGCCAGCCGGGCTTTGGTACTGATTCAGTCCTACCCCTTTATCGATTTCACCGGTATTGATGTACTGCTGCGCAAACGCGATGTTGAAATCATCGTTGGTATCGAAAAAGTTGGGCTGAGAACTGATATAAAATACGCTGTTATCGGCATTGGCCAATACAATTTTGTGGTAATCACGAACCACATACTGCAGAGAACTTAACAAATCAGTCAGGTCTATGGTACTGCTTAGATATCCCAGCAAGAGGCCATTATCCTGATAAACCGGCAGGCTGATATCCAGCACCGGGATCACCGGGTAAACCACCACCTCGTTTAACTGCGCCGGCCGAATAGGGGTAATTCGTATCTGATTTTCTTCCAGCTGTAGAAGATCATCAAAAAATTCACTACCACCCAGTTGACGAAGCTGACGCTCAGCCAGACTATTTATGCCCCCATTAGAGCGCAGGGTTCTGATTTGCTCTTCGCCATCAGCGCGGATGAACCTGAGTTCTCGGTAGGAAAGGTTGTGGCGCATAAAAGCTTCAAAAATTGTTTGTAACCGCATACGCCATTGCGTGTAGCTGACGCCATCAATATTTTTCTGCCCGGCGTTGGCAGTAGTGTGCTCCATACCTTCAATAGGCGGGGTTTCGTAGACAAACTGGATATCATTAAGATAGCCGCCAATGCGCTTCTGCAGGCTTATATTGACCTCATCCAGAGTTGTTTTCTGCTCGGCCGCCGCCAGCTCGTGAACTTTATTGCGCAGCTGATGTTCACCAAAGGCGATGACCACCACCAACACGGTACACAGGCATATTACTATGAGAACCAAATTAATAGACGCATTTCCTGAAGGCGCTGATTTCACGTAAAATCCTTGTTTTTTGACTTTTTTTCTGTGTAAACCTTCGACGGTGAAGCATTCTCTTTAGCTATTTCGAACGTTGCCGGTTTGAGCATTTTCCGAATTGGGGGCGTCAGCCATATCTCCCCTTTTTTACCTGGAAAAAGCCCCTGTCATGCCCCGCTCGCCCGCCACCGGGGCTTTGGTTTAGAGAACATCGCAGGCGCTATTATCCCAGGCAGAGCCCCAAGCTAAAGATAAGAGTAGTCCTTATCCAGCAGATAATAAGAAATTGGTAGCAAAATAAACTAAAGTCTAAGTCAATCGCCCGGTGAAATTTTTAATATGAAGTACACTAAAGTCTAAGTTGATCGCGCTGTGAAACTTCTAAAAAATTGCATGTTGGAGCCTTTGATGCAGAAAATTGTTATGGGAAGTTCTAATCTTGCTATCCCCAGACAAACAATCCTGATTGTAGACGATCAACCTGAAAACCTGGTGTTACTTGAAGCCGGTCTTCAGGATATGGCCGAGGTTATCACTTGTGCTAAGTCAAACCAGGCTATGGAAATTGCCATAGCCTGCGACCCCGATATCATTTTGCTGGATATCGAGATGCCCGAGGTCAATGGTTTTGCATTATGCGAAATGCTGAAGTCTCACGCCCTTACCCGTACCAGTACCATTATTTTTATTACCAGCCATGATGACTTTGAAAATGAATCCAAAGCACTGGCATTAGGTGCTATGGACTTTATCGGCCGTCCCATCAACCTTAATGTTTGCCGAATGAGGATTAACAATCATTTGCGGTTGCAAGCCCAGGAACGCCAGCTCCACGAAGCCTACCAGGCATTGCAAAAAGAAAAGGAGCATTTCCACGTAACACTCAAGTGTATCGGCGATGGCGTCATTGCCACCGATAGCCATCAGCGTGTCACATTTTTAAACCCGGTGGCACAACGACTGACTGGCTGGAGTGGTAGCTCGGCCATTGGTCAGTGTATTTCTAAAGTCATGACGCTGCGCGATGCCACCAGTAACGAAACGCTGATTAACCCGATCTCGGTCGCGTTAAGCGAAAACCGCACTGTAGCGATGGCGCTGAATGCAAAAATAATCAGTCTGCAGGGCCGCGAGTATCGGGTCGAAGACAGCGCGGCGCCAATTCGGGACGCAGAGGGCAATATTACCGGGGCGGTGTTGGTTTTTCAGGATGTGACTGAGTCTATCGCGATGGCCACGCAAATGAGTCATATGACCAATCATGATCAGCTAACCGGCTTACCCAACCGCTTGCTTCTTCATGACCGGCTGTTACAGGCGATCCCAAGAAATAAACGAGATGGTACTAAACTGGCGGTGTTGTTAATCGATATCGATAACTTCAAGTATCTGAATGATACGTTAGGCCACCAGACCGGCGACAAGGTCATATTTCAGTTATCTCAACGTCTTGAAGAGTTATGTGATGCCCACACCTCGCTGTCTCGTATTGGGGGCGATGAGTTTGTGCTGATGTCCTCAGATATTAGTTCAGCGAATCATGTCGAGATGGTGGCCAGCCAGGTGTTAAGACTAAGTAGTGCCCCGGTAACGATCAACGACGAAGAATACAAGCTGAGTGTGAGCATTGGTATTAGTGTGTTTCCTGATGATGCCAACAGCGAAAAAGAATTGGTAAGGCATGCCGATACCGCTATGTATCGGGCCAAAGCCTTAGGCCGGAATCGTTATTGTTATTTTTCCGACGAGTTGCAAAGCGAAGTTGACCAACGATTTCTGATTGAGCGTCTGCTAAAGCGGGCGATAGAAGAACAAACTCTCGAGGTGTTTTTTCAACCCAAACACAATCTGATAACGGGCAAGCTGGTGGGCGCAGAAGGCCTGGTGCGTCTGCGCGATGAGAACAATCGCATTATTCCACCTGATGCTTTTATTCCATTGGCTGAAGAAACCGGACTGATTCATGCGTTGGGCGAGCAGGTGCTTCACCAATGTTGTTCAGCGGCGCGTCGTTGGCTGCTGCAGGGGACTCCCGTAAAAGTGGGCGCTAACATCGCCGCCCTGCAGTTTAGCAATGACCAATTTTATTTAAATATTAAGCAGGCCCTGCATACCCATCAGTTACCGGCGCAATGGTTGGAACTGGAGTTGACTGAATCCGCCCTGATGCACAACTTTGACGAAACCCGTGGCATTTTACAAAAGCTTAGCGACATCGGCGTGTCTATTTCGCTGGATGATTTTGGCACCGGTTACTCAAGTCTGTCCTATTTAAGATTCTTTCCCCTGGATGTACTGAAAGTCGATCGTTCCTTTATCAAGGATATGCTGGATGACCCCCAGGCAAAAAATATTGTTAATGCCATTATTCACCTTGCTCATTCATTGAATTTGCAGTTGGTGGCTGAAGGAATTGAAACCAAAGCACAGCTGGAAAGCCTTAGAAATTTAGGATGTCAGGAAGGTCAGGGATATTTCTATAGTAAACCATTGCCACTACAGGAATTTGAGGCTCGCTATTTATTAATCCAGCCTGTCCCTGATACCAAAGCGTTGTGAGTTAACCGCCTTCGCCGGCGGCTTAAAAAGAACTTACTTCATAAACCGCCGCCCGGTTTAACACCGCGTTAATTTCCTCTAACTTGACCGGCTTAGTCAAAAAGGCATCCATACCCGCTTTCAGACAGGCTTTACGGTTGTCGTCTGAAGTATCGGCGGTCATCGCCACAATAAAGATTTTACCGGTTTGCTTAAACTTTTCACGAATGGCGATAGTGGCATCAATACCGCCCATTACCGGCATTTCACAGTCCATAAAAATAAGGCTATATGGCTTATTGCGTGTTCTTTGTACTGCCTCCAGAGCCTCTTTGCCATTGACCGCATAATCTGCCTGAGCATCGACCTGCGATAACAACGACTCCATTACTAACCGGTTTATTTCGTTATCATCAACGACCAAAATTCTGAGCTGCTCATAATTGATACTTTGGGGCCCAACGTAGGCCATTGCCACACTGGCACGTGAGTCTTCACTTAATGTTAGCGGAATTTTCACACAGGCCTGGGTTCCCACGCCTTTAGAGCTTTTGAAGGTCAGCGATCCCCCCAGCTTGTCGCAAAGCTCTTTCACAATTGCAACCCCCAGCCCCGAGCCACCGTATTTGGCGGAAACCTCTGCACTACCCTGTTTAAATGGCGTAAACAGATCATTCATGGCGGCGCGGTCCATCCCAATGCCCGAGTCAATGATAGTCACCTGCAGCATCGCTTTATCATCTTCTGGCTCAAGCTTTGCCGTGAGTTTGATACCGCCCACTTCGGTGAATTTTAGGGAATTATTGATAAGGTTTGAAAATATCTGAGTCAGGCGACCCGGATCCCCCATGGTATACTGAGTGGCGGCCACGTCGACACGAAAATCCAGCTCGATTTTTTTGGTCTGACATTGTGGTTGATATAGCGCATACAGATCGTCAAAAATATGCTTTGGAGCAAACCGAACATTTTTTAGCTCCAGATCACCATGCTGAACCTTTGAGTAATCAAGAACATCGTTAATCAGCCGAACCAACAGATCAGCGCTACGTAATGCAATGGCCACCCGGCTTTCAATGATATCAGGGTTGGTCTCTCCTACTAAGGTTTGCAACATGCCCGTAATGCCATTTATGGGCGTGCGCAGTTCGTGGCTGATTTTACCAATCATGGTGCTGCGGGCTTTAAGCAATCGCTGAGCTTCATTTTTCTTATCGATTAAGGCCTGCCGGGTTTGAAGCTGATCATTGATATCCTGAAACGCACCAAAAATACGAACACACTTACCTTCTTTAAACTCAGCTTTGCCCCGGGTTGCCACCCATTTGATATTACCGTTGTAGGTTTTTAGGCGTACTTCACGGCTCCATGGCTCCCCAAACTCAATGGCGCGCTGCACTACCCCAGCAATTTCCTCCCGATCAGCGCCTTCATGATAAAAATTGATGGCCGTTTCCAGCTCTGGTTCATAGTCGGGGGGCACTTCATGGATTTTTTTGGTTTGCGCGCTCCAGTATAATGTATCGGTTTCTAAATTTACTTCCCAGGCGCCAATGTTCGCCAGCTCTTCCATCTCAAGCTGCAGTGCCAAACGCTGATCCAATTGCTCACGTTCCTGCTTTCGCGAGATCTCCACGCCGACCCATTGAGCGAACAAATGAATAAAATCAATATCTTCTGGAGTGAACGGCGTTTCACGTGGATGTGCTGAAGTAAAATTCAGGGTGCCATAGGGCTGGCCGTTTACCACCACCTGCATACCAATATAACTTTCCAGCTGGAATAGCTCATAGCAAGGATGGGAAGCTATGTCACTATTGGCCACATTGGACAACGCCAGTGCTTCACCAGCATCAAGGGTATGAACACAGTAAGTCTCCCCCAAATCGAAGGTAAGCCCGGGACACAGCTCCGGGTTTTCAGAAACAGCGAACTTAACGGTGTAAATATCATTTTGAATCTGGCTCACAATGGCGTGTTCCAGGCCGAAATAAGACAGTCCCAGCCGCAATAAGGCAGTGACTTTCTCTTCAAAAGACAGGGACTCATCGGAGGTTAATTCATGCAGCGCCTTTAACATTTATGCACTCTTTTCCAGGCGTTAAAATCAATCAATTTTTTCTATCTAAAGTTTAGAATATTGCGCAAATGATTGCTTAAGCAATTAGTCGAATTTTTTCCAATTTTCATTGCAAAATACTGAGCGAGCTCAGCAAAAATTCAATCTACAACAACCCCGTTTTAGAATCATTACTTTTTTCTTATATAACTAACTCTTCTGAGCAGCAATTTTTTAGCCCTATAAGTTCCTACACATTTTGCCGATTACGGGTATATATTGTTAAAAAGATGTAAAGAAACACGCTGATTTCCCTTACCTGCAAGGAGACGCCTATGAGTAACCACCTTTGGGGGCTATTACATCACCCTGACCGCGAGTGGCGCAGTATTAATGAAGAACATGAAACGGTCTCGCACCTATATATGCACCATGTGCTGTGGATGGCGGCAATCCCGGTAGTCTGTTCATTTATCGGCACTACCCAGTTTGGCTGGTCGTTTGGAGGCGACAAAGACATTCTGCAAGTTTCTATTCCTACCGGTATTATGTTGGGGGCTGCTTTTTACGCAATGATCCTGACCGCGGTAGCGGCCGTGGGGAGCTTTATTCACTGGATGGCCCGAAAGTACTCGTCGCGACCCAGTCGTCACGAATGTATTGTGTTTGCCGGCTATGTTGCCACGCCTATGTTCCTGAGCGGGATCTTTTCGATATACCCAATCTTGTGGGTATGCGCCCTGGCTGGTATTGCAGGGGTGTGTTACACCGCCTATCTACTTTATCAGGGGACACCTAATTTTCTGGGAATCAGTCACAAAGAAGGCTTCATTATCTCCAGTACTATGCTGGCGGTAGGTGTGTTGGTGCTTGAAGTTCTGCTTATGGGTGTGGTGCTGCTATGGAGCATGCATACAGAACACAGCATTGTGTGGCGCTTCTTCAACTAACTTCTTATTTTCATCCTTCCATCCGCCCGGTCTGCGAGTTTCGCACGCCGGGCTGGCTTTCAAATAGCCCTTGGCAAACTAAATAATTCTTAATTTCATTTTTGACGATTTTCACTTCTCAGACTGAGCTTTTGATTTAGGTGCACGTAACAATCAGCACGTACATCAGGCTAAGTGCCTGAGGTGTCGCGCCTGATAACAAAGGTTGAATACATTCAGCTGGTATATCAGGTACTTTTAATAACGACGAGGAGACGCAATGACTACAAATGCATCTTATGGCAAGAAGCTGTCCGCCGGTACTGATTTTCCGGTGATGAAGGTCACCAATCTTGACGATCATACGGTTGAGCTGGGTAAACCTCGTGAAGGTACCGACTGGCAGATGATAGTGGTTTATCGTGGCAAGCACTGCCCAATCTGTACCAAGTTTCTTAACAACCTTGAGAAAAAACGGGCCCGTCTGATTGATATGGGTGTCGATTTGATTGCGGTCAGTGCTGACAGTAAACAGCAATTACAAGAACATATCGAAGATCTGGATGTGAACTTTTCGCTGGGCTATGGCCTGACTACCGAACAATTAGGTCAGCTGGGTGTGTATGTTTCAGATCCCCGCTCGCCAGAAGAAACTGACCATCCATTTGCCGAACCCGGGTTGTTTGTCGTAACCAAAGAAGGCAAAATTCTGGCGGTAGATGTGGCCAACAATCCATTTTGCCGACCCGATATCGATACCCTGGTAGATGGTCTGCAATTTGTTAAAAATCCGGATAACAACTATCCCATCCGGGGCACGCGCGACAACTCATAAGAAGTCGCTCGATCAGCACTAGCACCAGCACTATGACCTGCGGGTCATAGTGCTGGTATCTTTCCTCTATTTCTTTCCTGTCTTTCTTCCTTCTCCTTTTTCCCGCTCCTTCTTCCATGTATTTCTTCCATGAATTGCGAACCTCTTAGCGACTTTTTTTTCAGTATCAGTGTCACCCTACCGTCATTGCTTTTTGATATGCTGACTATAGGATGCTTTTTCTGCCGTAGTAAATTTCAAAAATGAATACACAACTAACACAAAGTGTAGGCTTGCCAGGCGCGTTGATCATCGGGCTGGGCTCAATTCTGGGTACCGGGGTTTATGTCAGCGTGGGTCTGAGCTATCAGCTTGCCGGAGGGGCTTTACTCAGTGCTATTGTACTGGCGGCGCTGGTGGCTATCTTTAACGGCCTTAGCGCAGCTCAGCTTGCTGTCAGTCATCCTGTGAGTGGCGGCACCTATGAATATGGTTATCATTTTTTATCGCCCCAGTTGGGCTTTATCGCCGGAACGTTATTTGTGGTGGCCAAATCAGCCTCTGCGGCGACAGCGGCGCTGGCGGTGAGCTGGGCGGTGTCCGGCTGGCTTGACCTTGGGGCCTGGTCAGCAAAGTTAATCGCCTGTGGACTGCTGGTGGCTATCGCCGGTCTTGTTCTGCAGGGGGTCAAACGTTCAAACTGGTTAAACACCTTGTTGGTTGCGCTAAGCCTTGCCGGCTTAGCGGTATTCGTATGGGCGGGGTTTACTGCGCCTTCCAGGGCCAGTTTAGCCACCGCTTTACCATCCCTTTCGTTAACTTCTGCAGGCCTGGCTGAAGGCGCGGCGTTGATGTTTGTGGCCTTTACCGGCTATGGCCGAATTGCCACCATGGGTGAAGAAGTTAAAGATCCTGCCCGTACCATTCCCCGAGCAATTATCATCACGCTCGGCACCACCGCATTACTGTATATACTGGTGGGAGCGGCGCTGCTGCAACTTGCCCCGCCAGGGGCTATTGAGGCCGGTAGCTTTAACTTATCGCAGGTGGTAAGCGGCTCGCCGGCCCCACAGATTATTGCGTTGTGTGCGGTCGGCGCAATGACCGGCGTAGTACTGAATCTGGTACTGGGCGTCTCCCGGGTGGTGCTGGCCATGGGCCGCCGGGGCGACTTACCGGCTCTTGCCGGTCAATTAAACTCCAGTCATAACAGTGCTCCGCCCGCCACCTGGCTTACCTGCATTATCATGGTGCTTATTGTATTGCTGGCAGATATCGAAAAAGCCTGGACCTTAAGTGCCTTTACCGTGCTGGTGTACTATGGCATCACCAACCTCGCCGCATTAAAGGTGCCTGCCGGGCAGCGGTTTATTCCTCACTGGATAAGTATTGCGGGGCTCATCAGCTGTCTGGGCCTGAGCCTGTTTGTGCCCACCTTGCTATTGGCTGCGGGCCTTGCGGCTATCCTGGTATTGTATATCGGCCATAAACTGGCTAACCACCGACGATAAGATAAATCATCCAGTGGCTCTGCCCGGGATATCAGATCCCGGCCAGAGTCACTTTTGAGCCCTGTCGGGACGGAATAACCTCGATACGCTGCGCCATTTGTTCCTTAAGTTCGCTGACATGGGAGATGACGCCGATGGTCCGGCCGCTTTGCTGTAAGTCCACCAGAGTCTGGATGGCTAAATCCAGGGATTCAGGATCCAGGCTACCAAACCCCTCATCAATAAACAGGGTTTCCAGACGAATCCCGCCACTATAGGACTGCACCACATCCGACAACCCCAGCGCCAGAGCCAGCGCGGCCATAAAGGACTCGCCGCCGGACAATGTCGCCACATCCCGCGAACGGCTGGTATAACTGTCTTCCACCTCCAGGTCCAGACCACGGCCTGCTGCGCCTTTAAACCCCGCCAGCTTGCGAATAAGCCGATAGCGGCCTTTACTCATCAGCGCCAGCCGCTGGGAAGCCTGTATCAACACATCATCCAGTAACACCCCAAGTACAAACCGGTGCAAGCTCACGCGACTGCCGGTTTTGCCACTGGTGACATCATACAGGGTGCCGTAAATACGATACTGTGTTTCCAGCTCACTGTTGTGCTCGCGCAGCCGGGTGATGTTTTTCTGCACCTGTTCTAACTGCTGGTGTTGGCTACGCGCCTCATTGAGACGCTCGGTCGCCTGGCTGGCCGCTTTTTCGGCTTGCTCAAAAGTAGCCTTTGAGGCCGCAATATCCGGCTCATCTTTTCCTGCCAGTGCAGTGTCCAAATCAGATAAGGTTTGCTCAAGCTTCAGCTGCTTTTCAGTGTATCCGGTAATCTGCTGCTGTAATTCATTGATGGCGTCTTCCGACAACCGGGCTTGTTCGAAGTCGGCATCATCGTTAAAAGAACTCGCTTTCAGGGTCTGCTGCCAGTCCGTCATCGCCTTCGTCAGCTGTTGGCGGGCGTGTTCAAGGTACTGTTGGTTGGCCTTGTAGGTACTGTGGTTAGCAGAGGTCTCCACCGCGGTTTGTTGCTGGTTACGACCGGCCTGTTCCAGCGCCTTATTAAGCTCAGCAATATTAGCCTTGATTTGCTCAATTTTATGGTCAACGTCTGCAACCGTCGAATAACCCGGGTCAATATTCTGGCTCAGAGTCTCGTACTGTTTGCGATACCCCTTAAGATTGGCCTCATTGGTGGCCTTTTGCTCATTGACCTCGCCAATACTTTGCTCGCCTTTGATACAGCGCTGCTTGAGCGTCTCAAAGGCCTCTTCCTGGGCTTTGATATCAATATTCTGTAACGCCTCAAGCCGCTGCTGTTGCTGTTCCAGGGCAGCCTGCTGGGTGGGGATGTCGGCCTCGGCATTTTCTTCCAGCTCGGTCACCAGCTGTTGTTGCAACTCCTCATTGTGCATCAGTTGCTGCTGATACTGTTGGTGCTCAGCCCGGGCGCGGTTGGTGTGCTCCTGCGCCTGGGTAGCACGCTGTCGGGCCTGCTGGACCTCCGCTTTGCTAAACTGCTGGCCGGAAAAAACCGCGGGTTGTGGATGGTCTTTACTGCCGCATACCGGGCACGGCATTTGATCCTGTAGCTTTTGCGCCAGCGCCGCTGCCTGCCCGCTATGCCAGTGCATTTCCGCTGTATCAGCGTCAGTCTGTGCTTGCTGCTGAGTCTGCACCGCGCGTCCTACCTGATCATCAGCCTTTTTCGTCTGCCTGCGTATTTGCCCCGCCTGCGCACGCAGTTCGGACAGCCGTGTCAGATCTTTGATAAGCCGGGTCAAATGCTGAATTTTAACTTCTACTGCGGGACGTTGCTGGTGCTGCTCGACAGCCGATTTTAATTGAGTTTCCGCCTCGCAGGTTTGCTGTTCAAGTTTGGCTTTAAACGCTTCATATTTGGTAAGATTGGCGCTCAGCTGCGCGGCGGTCTGTTTAGCCTGCTCGAGTTGGCCCGCCAGCGCCTGTTTTTCCTGTAAGGCTGTTTTCACATTAGCCAGCCGATACTGCTCATCGGTCAGCGCAGTGACTTGTTGCGCCGCTTCCCGGGCCTGCTCCAGCTCGGCTTCTGCCCGCGTGTGTTGTTGTTTGCTGTGTTCCAGCTTTTTAGCCGCATCGTCAACCGCGACCTGCATCGACTGGCGCTGCTCCTGATACTGCACCAGGCTTTGATAGTTAGCCTCTATTTGGCGGGCCTGAAGCGCACGCTGTAACTGTTGCTGTTGCTGCTGATGGTCATTTTGATTTTGAAGATGTACGGTCAGGGCCGCACGGGCCTGTTGCCGCCGGCCAAACTGCTCGCTTAACGCCGTGCCCTGCTGAAGATGTTGTTCAGCCAGTTGCCTGGCCGCCATGGCCTTATCCGATTCAGCCTGCTGTGCGCTATAGCGGCTCTGAGCCTGGCTCAAGGCTGCAGTGAGCTCTTCTGCAGAAGCCACCTGCGCTACCTGCAGCGCCCCGCGAATCTGGTTATCAAATTCGTTTTTAGCCCGGGTAATATCGCCGGCTTTTTCTTTTAGCGCATATTCGATGCGTTTGTATATGTCGGTTTGAAACAGTTGCCCAAAAATATCCTCCCGCTCTTTTGAGCTGGCCAGTAACAGTTCCCGGAATTTGCCCTGGGGCAAAACCATCACCTGCCGAAACTGTGTTTCAGTAAGACCGATAAGTTGCACCACTTCCTGTTTAACCTGACTGGTTTTGTTGGTCAGCAATTCTTCAGGCTCGCCCAGCCGGGTCAGTACAGCCTTGTGCTTACTCACCGTAAAGCCGTCACCGCGGGCTTTTGGGGTTTGCTGCTCCGGCGACCGGCTAATCCGATAAACACGCTGATGTAACTTAAAATCTAAGGTCACCGTGGTCGGGAGGTTGGCAGCGGCCAGGTCGCAGCGCATCTGTACCCCTTCGCGCTCATTACCGGTGGTTTCGCCATACAGCGCATAGCACAGCGCATCTAAAATAGATGTCTTCCCCGCCCCGGTAGGACCATTGATTAAAAACAACGGATTGTGGCCCAGACGACTGAAATCGATAGACTGACTATCAGCAAATGGCCCAAAAGCCTGCATGGTTAATACGAGTGGTTTCATAAGTGCGGCTTCCTGAGGTTACTGTTCGCTGTGGCTGGCATTCAGCTGACGAATAATCTGTTTAATCGCGTCGCCCTGGGCATCGGTCAGTGCGCTGCCCTGGACTTCTCGATAAAAGTCGCAGAACATATCATGTTCACCGCGCGCCAACCGGGCTTTAGCCATATCCTGCTCTACGCCTACCAACATTCCGGGTTTCTCCAGATGCAGCACATTGGGGTACACCTCGCGCAATTTTTCCATTGGATTCAGGATTGCGTGGGTATCGGTCAGCCTTATTAGAAGATAATCCTGATGGTGGGGATCAGTGCGACCCTGTTCGACAATAGCCTCCAGCTCCCCTTCAATAATACGCAAATCGTGCGGCGCGTTTAGCGGCTCATGGGTGGCACTGACAAAGCCGGTGTCATCCAGCGTGACTACCGTGAAGCCTTTTTTCTGATGCTGCTCTGAAAAGCTGTATTTCATCAGGGAGCCACTATAGCGGATAAACTCCTCGCCTTTTTTCTGGGGCTGATGCAAATGCCCCAGGGCAACATAATCAAAGTGGGTGAAGTGCGCATGACTGACACGGTCGGAACCACCGATGGATAAAGGTCGCTCAGAATCTGACTCCATCGCCCCATCCACAAAACAGTGACTGATAAGTACGCGTCTGGTGCAGGGGTCTTTTATCTCATCGATTTTTTGCACCAGCACTTGATGCGCCTGATCAAAATCATCCACGGTGGTTTCAAAATGATAGCGCACTTGTTCCGGGTCGCTGTAGGGCATGCCGTAAAATGCCACCGGGCCAGCGGTCTGGCTTTCAATAATCACGGGCTTGAGCATGTCAGTGTAATTACTGATGATATGTAACCCTGCGTTTTTCATCTGCGCGGCCCCAAACCCTAACCGCTGTGCGCCATCATGATTTCCGGAGATAAAAATCATGGGTGTGTGAAGCTCTTCGCAAATTTGCGTAACCACACGGTTTAGCAAATCGATAGCGGCGGTGGGCGGCACCGACCGATCATACACATCCCCCGCCACAATAACCGCATCCACCGGGTTTTGGCGTACAAAATCCACCAGCTGAGCCAGTACCGCCGCCTGATCGGCCAGCAGTGAAACATTGTGAAACTGCCGACCCAGATGCCAGTCGGAGGTATGGATAAACATCATGATGAATTCTTTTTCTTGTAAGTGGTGGATAAAAACACAGGATCGCGAATACCATACCGGTACCTGGCTGGCGGTTCAATATGTGATGTTATTTCAGGGGCTTTAAATATACACAGAAGATTCTGCATCACCGTCAGTGATGCAGACTTAAAAGAAGAATATGGGCCGACAGAAGATCCTGCCCGACAGTTGGTTAACCGGTGCGACGGGCACCTTGCTGCGCCAGCTGCATGTCAATCTCGGCGGTAATACGTTTCATTTCGATAGACATGGTTTCACTAATGTATCCGGCCTTTTCAGGTCGATGAAAACAGTGTTGCTGGCGTTCAGCGGCCTGACACCGATGGGCAATTTCCAGATACTGCTTTAGCCTTTCAGGTTTAGTACTGTCGCGTTGTAACGCCTTTTTTAATCGCTCCTGAAAACGACGAACCCCACCCTCATCGTCCTGGGCATAAAGCTCCTGATATAGCACCCGGGCCAGTTTATTTTGCGACCAGCCTACCGAGGCACACAGGTCTTTAAGTTGACGCTGTAGCTCCTGGGCTTCAAATTTTGTCCCCATTTGTTTTTTCCCTATCCCTATTACCCACTTTGTATCCTGGTAACGGATATAAAAAGATAAAAAAGTGTGACTGCTTCAAACTGCAGGCTATGCGAAGTACCCAATTGATAACCGGTGAAACAGCATAAAGGAGCCATCAGCCTTACTGACTGACATATTGATGTAACACTCCCGACTTCAGTTCAGGAGTATTACCCATTCCCTATTTTTGTTCGGTTTGTTTTCAGATACCCGCGTATTCACGTTACACAAGGAAGGACAAACTTTTTCATTAGCGGGGTTAGTTATTGTTTTTGTGGTCAAAATAATATCGATGCATAGGCAGCACAAAATATTGAAGCGCAATATCCTCACTACAAAAATATTACTATACAAAAATCAGGTAATTACTCAACACCATACGCGACTTTGATAGTAAAAAGAGCCGGTCCCGATTGTGCGAAATACCCTCAATAAATGAAGGTTTTAGTGTTGTTTTGGACAAAGATCTTGTTCAGTTGCTATCAGGTTAGATAGAGTGCAACAATACTTTTACATAGGACAAACAAATCCCTCATGCTAAATTCTGCCGCCAAACCTTTTGTCAAACTGGTCGAACGCTACCTGCCCGACCCCTATATTTTTGTATTATTGTTAACGCTGCTTGTGTTTGGTGCAGCAATGCTGGTAGAGCAGCAAACCCCGATGATGGTAATGACCCAATGGGGTGAAGGTTTTTGGGGGTTGTTATCCTTTTCGATGCAGATGCTGCTGGTTCTGGTCAGTGGCTTTATGCTGGCCAGTACGCCGCTGGTAAAGGGAATGCTCGATAAACTGGCGGCCCTGGCCCACAGCCCCGGCAAGGCTATTATTCTGGTCACCGTGGTTTCGTTGTTTGCCAGCTGGATAAACTGGGGATTCGGGCTGGTAGTCGGCGCCTTATTTGCAAAGGCGCTGGCGCGCCAGATAAAAGTAGATTACCGGTTACTGGTTGCCAGTGCTTACTCGGGGTTTGTAGTATGGCATGGTGGGCTGGCCGGTTCGGTGCCATTAACTATTGCCACCCCGGGCCATTTTACCGAACAGCAAATTGGTGTAATTCCTACCAGCGACACCATTTTCTCCGTTTTTAACCTGCTGTTACTGGCTATCTTATTTATTGTCATCCCGTTGGTAAACCGCTTAATGCTGCCAAAGGATAACGACAGCGTGTTCGTAGAAGCCAGCAAATTACAGGAGCCCGCCATGCCCGAGTCTGACAATACCCGGCCGGCCGATAAGCTTGAAAACAGCCCGGTACTTGCGCAGTTGGTGGGTTTTGCCGGTCTGGCTTATCTCATTCAGTATTTTGTGGCTGGTGGCGGCTTAAATCTGAATATTGTGAATTTTTTATTTTTGTTTCTTGCCATTATTTTACACGGAACCCCAAAGCGCTTGCTGCATTGTCTGCAACAAGCCATTCAGGGTGGCGCTGGCATTGTGATCCAGTTTCCATTTTATGCCGGGATCATGGCGGTGATGGTGCAATCAGGTTTGGCGCAAACCATGTCTCAGTGGCTAATCAGCTTTTCCACTGCCGATACGCTGGCGGTGTATAGTTTTATCAGCGCCGGCATAGTCAATATTTTTGTGCCTTCGGGCGGGGGCCAATGGGCGGTACAGGCACCGGTAATTCTGCCGGCTGCTTTTGAGCTTGGTGCTGATGTGAAAAAAGTGGCGATGGCGGTGGCCTGGGGAGATGCCTGGACCAATCTGATTCAGCCCTTCTGGGCCCTGCCGGTGTTGGCAATCGCCGGTCTCAAAGCCAAGGATATTATGGGTTTTTGTCTGGTACAGCTGATTATCACCGGCACCATTATTGCCAGCGTGTTATGGCTGGCCTAGGCAACGCGATAGTCACAGGCTACAACAAAAAAGCCCCGGTCAATACCGGGGCTGTTGACTAATGCCTTAGCGGCGCTCTAGTTTTTCATTAGCGGTAAAACCACACCACCACTGGTGCTTATATCCAAACTGGCCGGTTCAATGTCCCGGGTCTGTGGCACGTTATCCGCTTGTGCGCGACGAAGTATACTGCTGTCCATGGCCATACCATCACCTTCCAGTACTGCTGCCAGCGCATATTTGGGCTTTACCTGGGTGATCACAACCCGCCCCACGGGCTTTTCCAGGTAACCTAAAGACTCTTTGTTATAAGGATCTCGAAGCTTTTTGCCTTTTTGATACACCGTATACTCATCTCCTTGCTGTAAGAACCCCTGCCCCGCGTTAACGGTAATTTGATCAGGTGCGGTGTGCACAACCTGGAGTGGATAGATCGCATCCACGATTTCCTGGGCGATATATTCGCCAGCTGTGGCCATATCATCTGGTCCGTATAACGCAACTTCGGCTTCTTTCATAATCTGCCGGGTGGCCAGCAAAATGATCTGATAGTGAGCCACCCCTGTCGGTGCCGCTGCCACCGCTTCACCGGTCAGACTGTGAGATGCTTCGCCAGAACCAGAATGACTGAACTCGATATTTCCGGCTATCAGATAATCTAAACCTAGCACCTGACCCAGCCGTATGCGCTCCTGCGCCGGAACCTGTTTGCTTAACAACAAGTCGGCTTCACGGGCATATTCATCGTTGTGCTGCCGGTCCAGCACCGCAAAGCGCCGGCTAGACACCAACGTGCGTTGCAGTGCCTTAGACAGGGAGTTGTTAGGGTCCTGTTCGAACGGCGCCACCACAATCCGTCGTCGATTCTGGTTATTGCCAGGAGCCTCATACACATCAAAATAAACATCGAGTGAGGCGATACAACGGTTTTCGCAGCTCATATTGGTAACCGCGTAACTTTTTACATGGCCTTTTGCTTTGACTTCTGTTGCGCCAGACAAATTCTGCAGGGTAGTTAATTCACCGTTTTGACGGCCTTGCATCATTTTACGGGCTTGCTGGTGATCAATATCCACCCCGTGGAACTGACCCACAGCAATACTCAAAGCATCCTCCAGCGCCTGATGTTCAGTCTGCCCATAACCCTGCACTTCAACTTTCATGGTCCCGGCTGCGGCGGTGCAATTAAAACTGACTAAAAGTGCCGCAATACCGGCAAGTTTAAAAATCCTCATCGTCACTCCCTAAACCTTCATGGCCACCAGCTTGATAATGTTCAGGCGCGGTGTGAGTGGAAGCCTTCTTCTTGGGTTTATTTTGTTTAAAGGTACGTGTAGAGGCTTCACTTTGAGGATGCCATAACATGACTACACCATTTACTTCGCGTTGAGTGACGGGGTGCTTAGCGGTCCACTGCATTGCAGTCTGAATGCCTACCAAGCCTTTTACCGACGAGGTCATCTGCGACATCTGCTCGGTTTCACGCAAGATTTTGGTAACCAGCTCTTCAGAAGTCTCGGTGCGATTGCCTTCCACTTTAGTGGTGGTTGCAGTACGGCTGCGATCTTTACCTTTAGTTTCATTTGACGCTACTGTTCCCTGCAGGTTGTAGGCTTCTGCAATATTTGCCAGGGCACTGTTGCGCGCTGAAATAAAGGCAAATTCACGGTTATCTACACAGGATTCATAATCGCTGGGATTACACTCATTGCCCGCCATACCAAACGAGGCCAGTACCGGGTAACCCTGCTCATCCCACAATATTTTGGTGCCGACCGTAAACATCAGATCTGCTTTATTTTGCTGTAAAAATTGGCGCACCGGTTGCTTTGCCCGTGCCGGAACGGGCGCAATCTGTCCTTTACTTTGATGAAAATCCGCCAGCATGTTTTTCATCTTATTGGAGGTAGCAATAACCACCGATACCGCGGTATTCCCGTTTTTATCGGTTGCTTCAAAAGACTTCATCGTCATGGTGCCACTAATATTACCCCGGGCCCGGGTAGTAATGGTCTGGGTCAGGGCATTTTGCATCATTTGCTTACGCTTGCTTGGCGGCGCTGCAGCATATTGAGCCGGATCGACACCCAGCTCTTCCAGCTCTTTGTCTATAACCGCGTCACTCAGGGCTACCAGCTTGTCCAGTACCGCGCCCATCATGCTTTGCTCTAACTCTTTGGCAGTAAACTCGGGCAGCTGATTCGTTTTAAAACTACGACGAAGCGTTTGCGAAGACACATCCAGATACAGCTGACGTAATAATGCTTCGCGGGCTTTTTGCAATGCTTCCTGGTAAGCCATGGCACGGGCATCGCCCCAGTTTGGATGGGTCGGGCGTACAGGTATCAGCGCACTACCGGCATAAATAAAGACCTGTTTGCCCTGTTGACGGTATTTATCGCGTTTGTGTTCTACAAAACCCAACGCCTGTTCTGATACATGCTGATAAGCATCATCGATACCCTGATTTTGCTTAACTTCAGCCACCGTCGCTGCCGGCGCTGGCGCCTCTTCAACTGCAGGGTCGGCTTCGGGTAAACTGGCTTCTTCCGGCGCCGTAATGGTTGGCTGCTCGACCACGTCGTCAGCCGGTTGCTGGCCCAAGACCGACCCCGTAAACAAAAGCGATATGGCCACTGCCATCGTTGTTTTTTTAATCATGTTCTTTTTCATCCGTATAAAAAGAAAGGCAGTCGTTTAAATGACTGCCATGAATGTTGTGTGCTAAAGAGGGTTACCAGGTGACCGAGTCATTACTGACCTTTTTAGATACCGGATATTCACCTTCCCAGTAGGCCAGGCCTGATTCCAGTTCGGTCAACGTTAGCTGAAAATAATAATCAACCAGCTGGCTGGAACGATCTAAGCGGTTTGTGCGTTGGATGATTTTGCCACTTAGGCTAAAGTCAGGGGCAATCACGCTACCGTTTTTCTTAACGGTTTTCTGATTCACCAGCTTTGAGCCTGACAACTCTCTGACCTGAGCGGTCATCTGATCTTCAGGTCCGTTCAAGCCAATTGCCGTGGTGGTCAGAAACTTACCCGTCTGCAATAAGCCTACCCGGATTTTTTTGGTCAGCTGATCAGTATCAATTCGTTGCGCGGTATCATTCACAATGTTTGACACGGCCATGATATAGCGACCGCCGCTTTCGGCCTGCGGATGGACTAAAAGAGGACTATTCGTAATATCTTCCAGTGCATTGTTCGCGGCACCGTGAAAATCAGAGGATGACAGTCCGGCCGTCACATATTCACCGCTGGTCGTATCGACATTCTCGGTACTTTGACAACCTCCCAGCATCGCCAAAAGTGCGGTGGTAGCCAGAGTTTTGGCAGTAAAATAACGTGTATTCATAAATAACATCCTTGAGGAAAAAGAAATCACATGACGTGATAAGTCGGGCTAACCTGAGCGTTGACTGCTTTAAGATAAACAACATCGCCAGGCGTGGTATTCAGGTCCAGTTTGACCGGCGAGGCCAGACGTTCAGCGGTAATTAATAGCTGGCCATCTTCAGGCCGGGGAAGCATCACGGCCTGGAAGTTCTTAGGTAACAGGCTCCAGGTGCGGGTGTCGGCTTCGGTGGTAAGACGTTGGGCCATACCGGCGGCCCAGCCCAGCAGAATATGATTATCCTGAAGCTGCTTTTGCGCTACGGTTTTGATGGTGGCTCGGGTAATTTCGCGTGTCAGAATCAGTGGAAACTTTTCTTTAAAGTCAGCCTGTATGATTCGGTCCATGTCCGCGATAGCGCTGGCAGAAATATCGTTTACCGCAAACGGCCCCAGCGCATCAGGGCGTTCTTTCAGTTTGGGCAGGGCGATGCCGGTGTAGTTCACATTACTTGAAACCAGAAACAGCGGCAGATTGATTTCAAACGCTTCTTTTTGGGTGGCTTCCCCGTTTTCGATAATGACCCAGACAAAGTCTTCTTTGGCCATGTGGTTGGTACGTAAGCTTTTCGCATATTCTAATGACTGCTGCGCTGCCGGCGAACCGGTCAGTGAAACTACCCGCTCAAAGCTGTCGATGGCTTTTTCCAGGTCAGCCCCATCTGCGCCATGACGCAAGAAAAACAAACCATGCATATAGGTTGAAAAGGGATTGATATAGCCATCGTATGCTTGCCAGGCCGACATATCGACGCCCTGTTCAACCAAAATCTTATTCGCGCTGTTTAACGACTTATCAACACTTTCATCCCTGGCCTCTTCTTCTTCCTGTTTTTTAGCCAGTTCTTCTTTTGTTTCATTGATCTGGCTAGCAAAGAATTCGGCTGCACGGCGTTGTCTATCATCAGCACGGTTCCACTCCACCCGCGCATTTGCAATATCACCCATGGCTTCAAAATTAATGGCTTTATAGGTATTCACCATGACAGCATCATACAAAGTCTGTTCGTAATCCAAAAAGGTATCATTGGTCAGTATTGAACCGATTTGCTCGCCGCCTTTTTCGAAAAGGTTTTCGGTATCTTCGGTATACATAACATCTTCAATCATATCGAAGTATGTCGTGCTGGCGTCAAAATCACCCTTCATTCGGTACAGCAAGCCTGTCTGCATGGCCCATAACTGGTCATCTACGGTGTTATCTTCAGCATCAAAGCCAGATTCTTTCTGGGCTTCAAGAAGCGCTCCGTCTAGGTTATTCTGAGCCAGATTGGTCGCAAATGAAGAGGCGTTATTGCCGGTTAGATCAGAGGTGGATACGCAGCCAGTAAGTAGTAGCGCAGGTATTATTGACGCGGCTAGGCGTTTCATCTTCACATCCTTATGAATAATAAAAAATTATTAGTTATTTGTGGGATAGTCCATATATCTGGTTATTAGTGTTCCTGATTTGCGACGTGCAGGCAAACAAAAAGATCATTTTGATTCTGTGAAAAACAGAGATTTTTTAAAATTGCGGTAAAACCGCGCCGGGTTGATATTAAAAAAATATACGCACAGAGTGGCAGCTACCGCCAGAAATAAATCCGTAAATCATTTCAATTTTCACCATACCTAAAGCAACAAAGCCAAAGTAAGTGCTTACATTTTTTTGATTGTTAGACTGTGTAATTGTGCGTTAAGGTATATTTTAGAGGCGGTAAAAGAGCCAAAACGTATTAATACTTAAGTATAATTTTGAATAAACTAAGGGTGTCAATTTTTTTAGGGGTGACAACGCCGCACAGTTTGTTAATCCATATTGAGCCCCTGTGCGGCCAGCAGCTTATGTGATCATAATGACCCGAAAGTCATTCACATTGGTGCGGGTAGGCCCCACATCAATATGGTCTTCTAATGTTGCAAAAAAGGGATAGCTGTCGTGATTTGTCAGCAATGCGTCCAGATCCAGATTCTGCTGCCGGGCCCGCGTCAGTGAGGTCGCATCAATAAAGCCCCTGCCACATCCTTACTACCATCTACCCCGTCAGTATCGGCCGCAAGAGCACTGATGCCGGTGGCGCCCTCCAGCGCCTGACACAAATTCATCAGATATTCCTGATTGGGGCCGCCCTGCCCATCGCTCTCACCTAAGGTCACGGTCAATTCGCCGCCAGAAAATAACAATATCGCTTCGCCCTGCTGCTTATACTTGAGCGCCAGCTCGGCATGACGACGGGCAACTTCCTTAGCTTCACCGGTTTCTTCAATATTTATGATCTGGGTTTTCCAGCCGTCGGCCTGGGCGATCTCTACCGCTGCATCGATTGAACGCTGGGCATTGGCCACTATTTCGTATATTCCTTCCACCTGCGGCAGGGGCCGGGCCTGCTGAAGATGACGGGTTACGGCGTTATCCTCCGGCCACTGATACTGTTTTAAAATGGCCAGCGCCTGAGCCGGCGTCGAGTGGTCAGCTACGGTGGGGCCCGAGGCGATAATCTGAGCATCATCACCGGTGACATCAGAGATGGCCAATGTGGTCAACTGACCATTACAGGCCGCCGCCAGTCGCCCACCTTTAAAGGCAGAAACATGTTTACGCACGGTATTCATCTGCTCAATCGTAGCGCCACTGCGTAGCAAAAACCGGTGCAGGGTGAGCTTTTCCTCCAGGGTGATATCCCCTGCCGGTAAGCACGCCAACGCCGAGCCGCCCCGGAAATTAAGAAAATCACCTGCTCGTCTGCCGGTACCTGACTGGCAATATCCAACAGCCGACGGGCAGCCTGCTGACTATTTTCATCAGGAACCGGGTGCGCGGCCAGCATCACTTCGATATCACCTGTGGGCTGAGTGGTTTGATAGCCATAACGGGTCACCACTGCTCCATAGGCGTTGTCTTTAAAGTATGCATAAGCCTGGGCGGCCATATCTGCCGCCGCTTTACCGGCGCCCAGAATACAGACGCGCTGGTCCGGAGAAAAGCGTTTGAACGCCTCAGGCAAACAATACTGGGGGCGACACGCATCAACCGCAGTTTGATACAGCGAACTTAAGTATTCTTTAGACATAAAGGCTCCTTTCCAACAGTGTTAGGTACGATGCTATAAAAGCGAATTATGGTGAATGTGCGTGATTATGCTTATCACAGCGCGATGATGTGGTAGTTAATACCCGGATAAATTCTATGTGGATTGCCGACAAGGCTACCGGCGATTAATCCTGGTAACGGTCAGACGGATAAAATCAGCATCAAAAGCCCGGAAGGCCTTTGATGCTGGGTAGCTGGTAGCAACAAGGTCTGAATCAGGGAAGCCTGAAACCCAAAGCCATTACTCCTTCTTATCGGTTTGTTCATCAGAATGGAACAAGTCCACGCTGGCACCAGGCTGTACACGTTGCGCATGCAAAAAGTGCATATGCCGCTCAAAGTGGTCCAGCATGTCATCTATCACCTGGCGCTTAGAATAGCCCATTAGATCATAGCCTTGCCCACCTTCTGACAATAATGCTTCGACCCGATAATAATGCCCACTACTCTTGGCCGAACGAGTGGCAAAAGCCGGCATCAAATGCTTGCGTGGACGAAGCTCGTAATAAAAGTCCTGAGCATTGTCTAAATTGACCTTCAGCGCCATGAAGTCGCCGTCGTCATCACTGCCTTCAGAAATATCCACTTCCAGTTTGCGCTCTTCCAGCGCTTGCTGAACTTCTTCCATAGCGGGCCAGGCCACGCCACTTAAAAATTCATCGCATTGTTTTTTGTCCGGAAAACTAACAAACCGATGCAATCTGTGGGTCCAGCTTTGACCGCTGTCATCATGGGGCAGACGCGTGGGCAGGTTCAGATCGCTGGTTTGCTGCTTAAGCCCTTCTACCCTTAATGCCTTGAACAGCCCCACCATCATCAAACACAACACAATAGCAAACGGCAGCCCCGTCACCACCACCGCACTTTGTAAGGCCGTCAGACCATCGGCCAGTAGCAATGCAATGGTCAGTAACCCAATGATCGCCGCCCACATAATGCGCATCCACGATGGTGCGTCACTATAGGGGTCTTTAAGTATGGAGGTCAGGTTAGACAGTACCAGCGAACCAGAGTCGCCAGAAGTAATAAAAAAGACAAAGGCCAGTATGCTCACTACAATCGTAGTAAATCCGGCCCAGGGCAGCCGTTCCATAAACATATAGATAGCTGATCCTGGGTTGTTCATCGCCTGCTCGCCAAATTCCGTTGCCCCCGCCATCACCATATCCAGCGCACTATTGCCCATTACCGACATCCACACAATCATAAAGGTTAGCGGTAAAATCAGGGTGCCCGCCACAAATTCGGCAATGGTGCGGCCCCGTGAAATACGTGCCAGGAAGAGTCCTACAAACGGACCCCAGGCTATCCACCAGGCCCAGAAAAAGACCGTCCATGCATTCAGCCAGTCGGTGGGAGGATTAAACGCATAGGTATTCAGTGACATGCTGATAAAGTCAGAAAAATAGTCCCCAATATTAAGCACCAGGGCATTAAGTAAGAACCGGGTTTCGCCGACGAATAACACAAACAGCATCAGCAATACCGCCAGGGCCATGTTAAATTCCGACAGTCGCCGGATGCCTCGTTCTACCCCGGTGACCGCTGAAATAGCCGCAAATACAATGACCACCACCGCCAGCGCGACCTGAGTGGCCAATCCCTCCGGCACCCCGAAAACATGATTCAAACCATAATTTAGCTGAATGAGTCCGATCCCCAGACTGGTGGCCAGCCCGAAGACGGTCCCTAATACGGCCGCGACATCGACGGTATGACCAATTGGGCCATAGATTTTTTGGCCAAAGAGAGGATATAGCGAGGAGCGGATGGCTAACGGCAGCCCATGGCGGTAGGCAAAAAAGGCCAGCGACATTCCCACCAGGGTATACACCCCCAGCCTGATAAGCCCCAGTGAAACAGCGTGAGTTTAATCGCATTGCGGGCGGCTTCAGGATCGCCCCCCATCTCGACTGGCGGCGCCAGAAATTGCGTCACGGGCTCGACAATACAAAAGAACAGCAAATCAATGCCGATGCCGGCGGCAAACAACATGGCAGCCCAGGTCAGAACATGAAATTCGGGCCGTGTATGCTCCTGGCCCAGCCGTATCTTGCCCCATGGGGAAAGGGCGACCACCACCACAAACACCAGATAAGCAAAAATAGCCAGAAAGTAAAACCAGCTAAATGATGAGGAAATCCAGCCCAGGGCCTGGCCGATATAAGAACTGGCGGCTTCGGTGAAAAATATTGCCCAAAAGGCAAAGGCGGTTATTCCTATCACCGAGCCGTAAAACGGTATTGGATTGACCCGAACCCGGGTATCAGGGCCAGCGTTTTCTGCTTTTGTTTTGTCCTGAACCATGACGTTAAACCTCACTTAATTTTAAAGTGTCTGGCTAGACGCGACACGCCTTAGGGGTGTCGGTAATGGCAAAGAAAACTACAATCCGAAAGGCTACAGCAGCTAAGGCTCCGGTGTCGGATTACAGCATAGTAGGGCGTCGGGAGCGACGCACCTGTCTGACTTATACGTAAGAGTTTAGAATCAGATGAAAACTTTGTCATTTTTGTTTATGAAAAACCATTAATTAACCTCTATTTATCAAGGTCGCCAGGTTCAGCACTCTCTTTCCCACCGGCCTGTGATCAGCAGGCATATACCGTCAATAGGCTTTATCACCATCCGGTTCATTTGTCTGCGGGAACAAAAAAAAGCCGGCAATTGCCGGCTTTCGAACGGAGATACAGCGCAGGGTAACTAGCTATCGCTCACGTCACTCATACGAATCACATTGTTGGCGACAATCGTGGCCTCGTTGAAGAAGGCACTTTCGATTGAGGCATCGACCTTGATGCGATCACCATTTTGAATATGTTGCTTACCATCCTCCTTAAGGGGCTGACCATTCAGTTCACTAATGTCCACCTGAACGGTTGTACCCGAGGTGGAAAGCTCAACAATATTATCCTGAATCTCAGATACGGTGCCGATCAATGTCATACTATCTAAATCATCGGGCACGACTGCCGAGGCGATATAACGGTCATAGACCGGCTCATCGTTTGGGTTTGAAACATAGGTGGTGTTCCACTCATGCACAAAAACGCTTGATGCATCTAAGGCAGCTTCAGTAAATAAGCCTTTGTCTACTTTGCCCGATACTGTGACTTTGTCGCCACGGTTAAAGACGCTGGCGTCACCATCGCGGTCACCATCATCGAACTCAACATTCACTTCGTTAGCGCCGGTGTTGATGACGAAGCTGTCGGAGCTGGTTTTTGTGATCTCGCCACTAAGAGTTAACCAGGTATTTTCAATCGCGCTTGCTGGTTGCGGGGTGTAAGAAGTCTGATCATCTGTGGTCGCCACAGCCTGGGCAGAAAATAAGGCACCCGCAATTGCAGTAGAAAGTAATGTATTGGTAAGTTTCATTAATCTCTCCTTTCGCTATGAATTCAACTAAGGCCACGCAACTGCAATGCCACCCTTTAGAATCAATTAGTTACAGCCAATATGCCATTACCCGGCTACAGACACTGTAAAAAGTTTATAGACTATTTAGAGTGATTTACAGCCCTGTCTGGATTACTGGTTATTGCAGATACGCCAATCCGGCGAACACAATTACCCCGCCCATAAAAGGTAAAAACCGGCTTTTTCGCTCATCTGGCAACTCTTCTTTGAGCACATTTAAGATAATACTGCCGGCTAAAAATGCAAACAAACCATGAATCAAAAGCTCATGGATGGCTGTCATCAGGCCGATAAGCCAGCCCACCACAATACTGCAAGCCAGTATCCAGCGGCCATAATGGTGGTAGCGCTGCTGATGATGTTTTCGCAGCCCAAAATCATTGACCAGAAAATGCAGACCGATGGCCAGCGCATAAAATAGCAATCCGGTTAAATCAGGCTCTTCCCGGTGTACCAGCAAATAGCCAATCAGGCCGTTATAAATCGCAAAAGACGCCAGATGCACGCCAAAAGCCGTAAGTCGTTTATGTTCTGCCTGTTGCTCGTTCTGCCGCGCCGATTTAATAAGTTTCTCTAAGCCGTAGAACAAACACAGCCCGATTAATGCAATCAGATAAGCCTGATGTTCCAGTGCAATCAATAACCCGTCATGGTCGCTAAAGGCTTCCTGTACCTCAGCCATTTCCGGAAAAACCTGAATAAACACATAGGCCACCGATACACCTCCCGCAAATGACAGCCACCGACTGCGGGGTATGGCATCCAAAAACCTCAGGCGACCAGCCTGGGTATGAATAAGACAAAACACTAGGATGGTAAAAAACTGTAATAGCAGCATCGCCTTCCCCTTTTGCGCGATTAAACCGGTAAAGTATTGCTTGGTACTGAGCAACTGAAGGTTTTGGTCATTGCCCATCCATAGCCGGCGATGGCTTTAGAGGTGCCCAGAGGGATAGTAAGGCATAGTAAGAGGCAGTAATGGATAGGAAGCGGTAGACTTTGTCGGTGCTGCGGGGAACAGCCACCACCCGTGCAGGTCGATGTCAGGCCAAAGAACAAAGGGGCTGGCGCCCCTTAACGATTAGTTTTTCGCCGAAGTTGTATCGTCTGTTAGTTTAAAGTCCAGCTGGACCAGCAGCCCGGTCTGGCGTTGAGCCTGACCATTCTGGATACGAGGCTTATACTGCCAGTGAGAGAAGGCTTTTTTTGCATTTTCATCAAATACACCGGCCGGTTCTGACTCAATGACTCTGATATTGTCGGTGTTGCCTTGCTCGGTTATATCAAACTTTAACACCACAAAACCTTCCTGACCCTGCGCTTCTGCTGATTCCGGGTAAGCCGGATTCACAGTTTTGACCGGGGTGGCATGGCTGGCTTTGGCTTTACTGACTTTGTGTTCTGGCTGAGTCGCAAGCGCCGTATTGGCGGTCACCACCGACACCAGAAATAACGCCGCAATGCCACATAATTTACTCGCGGACGCCGGTTGTTTTATTGCATTTAATCGTTTGAACATAGTGCTTTTTTCTCCAAATGTAGGGTAAACAGAGGGGGTTGTGAAGTATGCTCAGCACACTGCAAAAGCGCTTTGGCATAAAGAAATTTTTGAGTTTCGGTTTTTGCACTCAGTACCCGAGAGTCGCAGGCAAGCTCCTGATTGATTCTGAACGAGCGCATTCCAAGCCACACCAGCGGGTTAAACCAGAAAGTCACCACGATGAATAAGGCCAGGGCATTCCAGAGCGGATCTTGCTGACGTATGTGGGTTTGTTCATGCTCTAAAATCAGTTGCTGCTGTTGTGGACAAAACAGCGCCTTAAAGTTATCTGGCAACAGGATTTTGGGCGCAAAAAAACCAAACAGCACCGGTGTGGTGGTCCGCTCGGAATAGCAGACACCTGCGTGGCTGTCACCGCCATCCTCAACAGCGCGTTTGAACTGCCAGTACTGGAGCACAAAAAACAAGCTCAATACGATGGTGCCTGCAGCCCATATCATCAACAGCACCTGGCTTTCAGTAAGCTCTGTCGAGGGCGAGCCACCTACTACATACCGATTGAAACTGTTTGAGGGCACCGCGATAATTTGTCGGGGCAAATTATTGAGCAGTACCGTGAACGGCACCAGTAACCACAAGCCATAGGTAAAACGCGCTCCCAGTCTGGGGGTAAAAAAATGCTCCAGTCCTATCATCAACAACAACGCCAGACATAAGGGTCCCTGCTGTTGCACCAGCCATTCAATCATTGTCTTGCTCCCATTGCTCTATCAGCTCCTTGAGCTCATCAATATCTTCTTTGGACAATGAGTTATGGTTGGCAAATCCTGCCACCATTGGCGCAATTTTGCCGTTAAACAAGCGTGATACAAAACTTGTGGTTTCTTTTTTGTTGTAGTCCTCGCGGGCAATCAGCGGATGATAAAGGTATTGCCGTTGCTGTTTTTCAAAACCCAGGGCCTGCTTTTTGACCAGACGTCCCAACAGGGTTTTTACTGTTTTGTCGTGCCATTCCTTATGTTGATTAAGCCGTTTTACCACCTCACTGGAGGTAACCGGATAGTCATGCCAGATAACATCCAGCACTTCATATTCTGTTTCCGTGATATCCGGCTTCGAAAGCTTGTTGTTCATCAATACCCCTGCGATTACATTTGTAGTCAGTTATTTCAGATTACACCTGTAATCAGTAATAGCAAGCTATTTTTTGAACAATTTGGTGGTCAGTGTAATGAGTGTGATACGACCGGGTAAACCAAATCGCTGCAGGCAGCGTATGGGACCGCTATCGATTCAAAGCTGCCTCTTTAATTGAAACTAAAACGCCTAATGCGGCGTAAATTGTTAGATCACACCTACTGCATATCGCTCGACTTAGTGGTCACAGGTGCACGTTTCTGGCAACGAGCCGTGGCAGTTAACTTTAATATTGGTCTGTTGTCCGCTCATTTTATTGGGCAGCAGAACATCGCAGCGAAACGCACCACACGTGCAGTTGCGTCATTTATTATCATGTCTTTATTATGAAAATACTTTTCAGTGTGAACCGGTCGGTGTTTATTTCCTCGGTATTAGTGGCGGTGGCTATCAGTGTGCTGGCCGGCCTCGCTCCCGAGGCTGTCAGCGCCAGGCTGGATGCTACCCAGGGCTGGCTGGTAGGTAAGTTCAGCTGGCTGTACATCCTCGCGGTAGCCATCTTTTTGCTGTTTTGTCTTTATGTGATGGTCAGCAAGTTAGGGGATATCAAACTGGGACCTGACCACGCCGAACCCCAATATGGCTACGGCTCATGGCTGGCGATGCTGTTTTCTGCCGGGATGGGGATTGGCCTGATGTTCTGGGGCGTCTCAGAACCCGTAATGCACTTTTTAACGCCCCCCACGGCGGAGGCGGGCACCGTCGATTCTGCCCGCCAGGCTGTGCGTATTACCCTGTTTCACTGGGGCATTCATGCCTGGGCAATTTATGCGGTGCTGGCGCTGGCGCTGGCCTATTTTTCATTTCGCCACCGCTTACCATTACTTCCCAGAAGCATACTTTACCCCATAATTGGCGAACGAATTTATGGTCCGCTCGGGCACATTACCGATACTTTTGCTGCCGTAGGCACTCTGTTTGGTGTCGCTACCGGCCTGGGCTTCGGCGTTGAGCAAATCAGTGCCGGATTATCGTATGTATTTGATGCCCCGGGCACCCGGGACCAACAGGTGCTGCTGATTGCGGTGGTCACCGGGGCGGCGATGATTTCAGTAGGTCTTGGTCTGGATGCGGGCATTAAGCGCCTATCCAACGTCAATATGGTGCTATCGGTTACGCTGATGATTGGCGTACTGGTGCTTGGTTCGTCGGCCTACTTGCTGACAACCTTTGTGCAAAATACCGGTAATTATGTCAGCGAGCTGCTGCACAGTACCTTTAATTTGTATGCCTATGATAAAAAAGAGGATTGGCTGGGCGGCTGGACCGTATTTTACTGGGGCTTCTGGATCGCCTGGTCACCCTTTGTGGGCACCTTTATTGCGCGCATTTCCAGAGGCCGCACCATTCGTGAATTTTTAGTGGGGGTGCTGTTTGTGCCCACTGTTATCAATATCCTGTGGATCACCCTGTTTGGTAACACGGCTTTAGATATTATTGGCGAGCAAACGGATCATCCGCTGGCCGAAGCCATCAACAACGATATTGCTATTTCGTTGTATGCATTATTCGATTATTTACCCCTTACCGGCATCCTGTCGATAATTGCGCTGGTGTTGGGTTGCACCTTTTTTATCACCTCTGCCGACTCTGGCGCCCTGGTGGTCGATACTCTTACCTCCGGTGGTCAGGTTAATACACCCGTTACCCAGCGTTTATTCTGGACCGGTCTTATCGGTGTTATTGCTGCCAGCCAGTTGTATGCCGGGGGCTTACCCGCATTGCAAACTCTGGTCATTGTGTCGGCATTTCCATTGGTGTTTATCTTACTGTTGGCTTGCTACACGCTATTTACCGCGCTGCGCAACGATCAGCATCTACAGCGCAATGTGCAGCAACACACCGGCACCATGCAGTACTTACAGGCAGGGAGTGATTGGGAGCAACGGCTTGATACCCTGCTCGCCACGCCGGCACAAACCCAGGCCCGTGACTTTATTAAAGAAGTTGCTGAGCCAGCATTACAACAACTATGCGATAAACTCAGCAGCCGCGGGGTAACAGCACAAATACGCTCAGACGAACAGCGCGTTCGCCTGTCAGTAGACAAGCAGCCGGCAGAAAACTTTGCCTATGAAATCAGATTGCTTGAATATACGGTCCCGCACTACAGTTTCGAGCAGGACAGCCAGCATTATTATCGCGCAGAAGTATTTGTGTTACAGGGTGGCCAACAATACGATGTATTAGGCTTTAGCCGCGAGCAGGTTATCGCCGATGCGATTAGCCAATATGAACGTCATCTGCACTTTTTACATATTGCTAATGGCGAAGCGGCCGGCTCTCCCCAGAAAAGTGTCTGATTAGTTCCAGGTACCTATAAAAGGGGTTCACATCAGCAGATGGTGAACCCTTTTTGGCGTTTTAGACGGAGCTTATTAAACAACGGGCACACCTTGTTATAACGCCAACATGAGAAGCCGCACTAAACCTGGTGGTCTCGCGCCATCCTTTCTTTGTACAACTTAACTCAGCTTTTCCAGATACTCCCGGAGCACCTGAGCATGGTTGTGCTTTTCATCTTTGGCGCCATACAACAGGACCAAAGTTTGCTGGTCAACCTTCTGCAGTTTGTCTTTTACGATCGTTTTTATGTCACCTAATTCAGAAAGGTACCTGTTTCTGAATTCGCCCCACTTTTCACTATCATGATTAAACCATTTTCTCAGCTCATCACTTGGCGCTAACTCCTTCCAGTGGTCGTCCAGCCGGGCGTCCTCTTTTGAGATTCCTCTAGGCCAGATGCCATCCACCAGCACATGAAAGCCCTGTGGACGATTATCCTCATAAATTCGGTGAAGCTTAATAATCATATCTTCTCCTATATATTTACACAGGCGAGAAATAACCAAAGTATTACTGTGATGCATAAAAGTCAGATATTCAACCGCGAGGCCTAAAGCCCGAACGATTTTATTACAAATAAAAATCGATAGTATCTTTAAATCTAAAAAAACAATAACTTATAGATAAGAGCGGGAGTGCTTAAATGATGCCAGGTGCGTTTGGCAAAGCAACTTCTTTTCCTCAAGCGTTAAAGATCCTCAGGTACTGAAGACTGATGACATGGTACTTGTAGATACAGGATATAAGGAGCATGGTTATCTTTTAGATATCACTCGTATTTATTGTTTTGGCAGCCCCGATGCTAAGCAAAAAGCGATGTGGGAAAGTGAGAAGCGCGCCCAGTTAGCCACATTTCAAAAAGCAGCGTCGGGCGTAACGTGTGGGGATGTGGATGCCGCCGCACGTACCAGTTTAGAACATGACCAGTTGGGCCCTGATTCCAACTTACCTGGTCTGCCACATCGCACCGGTCATGGAATCGGCATGGACATTCATGAGTGGCCTTATCTGGTAAAGGACAACCCTCATAAATTAGCGCCGGGGATGTGCCTGAGTAACGAACCCATGATAGTAGTCCCCAATGAATTCGGTATTCGGCTGGAAGGACATTTTTATATAACCGAAGACGGTCCGCGCGGGTTGAAGCTTATTGCCGAACAAAACCAGATAAAGAATATTGTTTAGAAATCGGGGTAGTTATCCTCCATTTTCAGCTCCAGATTCGGGTTCATGGGGCACTGGAACTGGACTTACACCAGGTGGCCTCCCCATTTATCCTAATGCATCTAGTGGATCGGGAGGGGGTGGTGCTGATGGTGGCTTCCTTTGTCCAGGCTGGGAAGGAGTTTGTACTTCAGGAGGGTGTGACCATTGGATAGAATGGGAACCTTGTTGAGCTTTTGAAAGTTATTTCATTAATCAAAGATCAGCTTTTTTTTTAACAAGCATCCTAACGTCCACTTTCATTAATACGCTATATCAATTGACTCAGACAAAGGCAGATTTTTCTGGCGTATTGACATTAATAATTGTCAATTTCATGCTGGCTATTTTATTTTCCTTTTTGACATTAGTGGCTATCAAACCAAAAAAAGGGGACGACAAGCGTTAACCAGAAATTAGCTTTTTCTTTTTTTGTTCATCAATGTAAACCTAGTAGAAATATAATAATTTAACATCGATCCTTTAAAACCATTAACTATCGCAACCTGTCTCGATACTACCCAACGGTAATAGAGTCACTATGGGCATGGCTTCGCTTACCCGCTGATTGCTGCCGTTATTCCAGATTAGATTCTCTAGAAAAAAGTTTAATAGTGCTGCAAAATCTAGACTGTCACAAACGTTAACCCGGTACTGGTCTGCAAACTTTGCATTGTCCCCCTCAACTGAACATTGCGCGACGACAACATCTAAGCGGAGCAGCTACTGTAGTTATAAATAATAAAAAACCCGCTACGAGAGCGGGCTCTTACAATGACTTACTACGCTGTATTAATTCGCCGTAACAATTGTACTGTCAATTTCAAACGGCGTTACCGCACTAATATAGCCTGTTACACGTAATTGATAAGTGCCGGGCTCGTCTGTCATATACTGAATAACTTCCGGATTTTCCAAGGTCGCGCTTGAGGCGACCTCAACTCCATTCGGGTCCACCAGGAAGAAGTCCAGATCTCCAGCGCCGCTCCAGCTCAGCGATGTGGTCAGGCTTACATCATTTTCAGCGATTTCGAGTGCAAATTCCTGAACCTCCAGATTTTCTGCTGAAGGACCCATTGTACCCGTGTCTTGCTGGTGTCTTTCTGTATAGGTCAGGTCGCTTTCGATAACGCTGCCGTCCACATCCATGCGGTCAAAGTACATGTACTTATTCAACATTCTGACTTCAAGATTATGGACGCCTGTGCCCAGGTCATCAAACACAACGGCGACATCTTCAGGAGAATATTTGGAGGCGGTTGCACTGTAAACGGTGGCAACCCCCATTGAAACACCATCTGAAATAAGTTCGACCGAAGTTGGTTTGTCATCTTTTACAAAGAAGTGAAGACGTACCCGCTCCCCTCTTACCGTTGCGGTAAAGGAAGAGTTGGCGTATTTGGCTTTGTTCATTGTGCCCTGGTACGCCAATTCTTCTGACTTGTCATACCATTTTCCTGAGTATGTCAGTAATTCATAAGTGTCATCTACCTGGGTCCAGGGGCCCTGACTTGCCCAGGTGGTATCCCGGAGAGAAACTCTACGCGGTTACCACGAACTTCTTCTGCACGCTCAACCGCAGATTTGACATTAATGTATCCAGCACCAACCTCATGAGGGGCATAATCCATCGGATCAGCTGTCTCCATAAGGATTTGTTCAATTTGGTCTGGTGATAGCTGTGGATTAACTTCCAACAGCAAAGCGGCCACCCCGGCGACAAATGGCGTCGCCATCGATGTACCACTGATAGTATGGTAGTACGCAAAATATTCCGGATGTTCAGGATCTACCACGGGTCCCATCGCGCCAATCGCCGTGTTCGGAGCGCGGGTTGAGGTGATGTTTTGCCCGGGGGCAGTGATGTCAGGCTGCTTATACTGAGTACCGGCTACGCCCCGACTAGAAAAATCAGCCAATGTTTTGTCACTGGTACCAGCGGCCACGTTAATAACCCACGGCGCGATTGCATACTGATTAAGGGTATTTTCTTCAGGGCCTGAATTTGAGGCCGCAAAGCTTACCACCATCCCCCTCTTATAGGCTTCAAACGAGGCTTTATTGATAGGGTTGTTCGGGTCAAATTCTGCCCCGTCGCCGCCGCCCCAGCTATTGGTAATAATGTCAATATCCAGGCGTTCCTGATTAGCAATTGCATAATCAAAGCCGAGCAAGGCATATAGAATAGAAACCCCTTCGCCAGCACCGAGACCAACTAAACTCGAATCAGGCGCGATACCCGCGTGATAGTAAGCACGGCGTTCATCATTGGCTGACACCACGCCCGTACCGCCCACCGTGCCAGCAACGTGAGTCCCGTGGCCAGAACTTGTATCGCTATTTGGCACCCCTTCGATAAAGGCGTTGCGGCCACCCGCTAAATCCAAATCTCCCACTATCTTTACGTTTTCTACGGTTTTGGTACCTAATTCCAGATCCGGATGGGTGGCATCCACCCCCGAGTCCAGCACCGCGATGGTTACGCCCCTACCCGTGACGTTATAAACATCCTGAATATAATGTCCCCGGTAATTTGGCCGGACGTATAGTTTTTGTATTCCAAAGGAGCATCAGCATAAATACTGGTTACCGATGGATTCGTAGCAAGTTCCTGAATTTGCGTTTTAGTTAAGAAGGCCCCGCCATAGGCAGCGTTTTCAATGTTTGATAAGGAACATTTAATGACTGCAAAACCGAATCGACTTGCTGCTGCTCATTCATCGAGACAATGACATTGAACGGTCCCGTCTGGGACGTCAGTGACTGGGATAATTGAGGTCCAATCAACGCCTCAGCATGAACCAGGCCTGAACAGGCAAGACCTGAGGCTATTAAGCTAAGTGGCAGAAAAATTTTTCTCATTATGGTGTCCAACAGTTTATTAGTAGGCATGCAAAATGCCAAAAACAGGGTGAATCGCATATAAGGGGTTACACCTATATTTGACAATTTTTTAACAAAACTGACAAACTACTGGCGCTGTGTGAGGAATACTGATCGCGCCCAGAATGAGCGGTCTTGCATCTTCTGAGTTAGAAGATACCCAGATTAAGGCACCACGACCTGTTTAATAAAAGCTGGGAACTCCATTTTTGCTGTTTACTACAAATATGAATTTTTAAAATTGAGAAAAATAAAACCCTCTAAAAAGTGGGCTTAAAATTTATAAATTGTGTTTTCAAATATTGGTAGCCAACATATCAATTAAGTACGCTACCAGACACGATTAAAACCCTCGTTTGGCACACTCTCCTTAAGCTATTATTTTGGTGGATTTGACCTGAAAAAGAAAAATTATGGGTAGAGCTGTGGTCAATGAATTTGATAAATTCAATAACCACATCTTGTCGAAAACTATATCTTGGAATACCAGTCAATAACCTTTTCAAGTGCACCCAAGGTTTCTATTTTTAAATAATATGCCCTATTGCCTAACTTCAATTTTGGTGTGTTCTTCTCGTTCAGATTAGAATTCCTCGTTTGATTGCGCTCATACGCTTGCCCCGGAAATTTTGAGTTTTTTATCTCTACACCGTCGATGTTTTGATCGTACTTCTGTAACCAAAGATAAATTGCTTCAGTACGCTCTCTCTCTAGTGCAAGCTCTTTTCCCGACTTGGTCGCGAACTTTGCTATATACTGGGTGCTCGACTCAGTAAAAGGAAAAGCGTTTTTTAGTTCTTTCTGTGCTTGTTCTGAAATACTCATAAATTTTTACTCCCTGTTATTATTAGTTTAAACCTTCGATTGCTTGCAGCCTTTTTAAGCCCGGCCCTAAATCTGTTTTCAACCAAGTGTTAAAATGCCCATTTAAGCCAGATGCATGCGCTATGTGTATCCACCTCTTTCCTTCGGCTTCTACACACATAGGATTAATTCTCTTAAAGCTTTTTGGGTACAAATTTTCAATAATTCGTTGTACCCCACAAACATATTTATCACTATTTGATAGAAATATGACTGCCTTAATACTTTCCGGCAAACCTATTAAGTACTGCCTCGTACAATTACTTATAATTTCAGGTATCTCTTCGAAAGATTTAGTGATCAACGGTCCTGTACAAGAATAAACTTTTCCATTGCCTGCCTCTGATTTTTTACTATCTATTCGAGAGACACTGCACCGCACCAATGACCCAAAAGCTATTTTCGAAGAGGGATTGTTAATATTCTCAGTCACATGCTCTGAATCAGACATAATACCGACTGCCCGCAGTGCCTGAGTCAGCCGTTCTCTAATACCTGCAAAGGCAATGTCCTCAAATTTATTATTGTTGCACATCCCAGCCTGAGTGAAACCTTTAGAAAATCCAAGTATCAAGTATTCAGGTTTATCATTTCCGCCCCAAGCTCCCGGGTCATTGACCATTCTCCATTCGGTGTTTGGTTCAAACACATCATTAACATGTTCAGGAAAGCAAACTCTACAATCTATTCTTCCGTGTTTAGGTAACACTTTTTTATCCTCTTAGGTGAACTCCATATTTAAACTAATTTTAATTTTCTGGCAGATCAAGTATTTGCCACGGCAAACATTTGATCTGCCAGATTTAGTAGCATACCTTTCAACTCAACTGATTTTTTCAGAGACCCCAGCGGGCGGTGGGGATGAATAACACCCGCAACCATGTCAACGTTGTGTCTCTCACCGTTTTTTGACGGAAAGCAACGAAGTAATTGCGTAAAATAACTGTCCAATGCGAATAGGGATATTGAACAGCAATTACTGTAATGAACCGATGAGTGGCTGACGGCGGGAAAGACCGCGTTAATGTTAAGTTGGTTTTTGCCTCCAAAATTCGACAGTGAGTAGAATGGAGCAGAGTAATTTCAAGAAAAAATTCAAAGTATCATTCGCGCAGGTATTTATTAATTCACAGTAGGGCGGAGGCCAACCCTATATGCTTCGTCAGAATTAATCATCTGCTTAACTAGGTCAAATTTGTTCTTTTCACAGTAAAGAAATTGCTCAGCGAATGTAACCTGTAAACTATTTAAAAACGTCGTGTTTTCAATAGTTGTTTCCATAAGTTTCCCTTTTAAGAAGGCATTTGCATAATCCGGGCAAATAGGACAGTCACTAACCATTCTCAGGTACAGTTGGGTTTTGAACTAATTTGGGCACACTAAAAGCACGGTTCCCTTCGTGTTTAGAAGACCATGCCCAAACCACGTAAATCTCTTATCAACCTGGCAGATACCCTTACTATCACTGCGTATCTCGCTGTGTTCGCCGTGCATTTTTATGTGGTGAAGATACGCAGACAGGCAAAAGCTTCGAACATCGTCGCCAATGGGTGGAAGACCGTTTATTGTTTTTGGCTGAGGTGTTCTGCGTAGATGTCTGTGCCTATGCAGTGATGAGTAATCACACCCATGTGGTATTGCGCATCAACAAGGACAAGGCGGATTCATTATCGGTAGAGGAGGTTCTACGGCGATGGCACAAGCTCTACAAAGGCATGTTGATAGCCCGACGTTATATCAATCCGGCTGTGTGTGATTCGCTGTCCGAGGCCGAGACTGAAACGGTGAAAAGCCTTGCTGAAGTGTATCGCACCCGATTATTCGATATCAGCTGGTTTATGCGACTGCTCAATGAGTTTATTGCCAGGCAAGCAAATAAGGAAGACGGCTGTACAGGCCACTTCTGGGAGGGACGATTTAAGTCTCAGGCATTAATGGATGAAGCATCACTTGCAGCCTGTATGGCGTATGTCGATTTAAATCCTGTGCGTGCCTGTTTAGCAAAATCACCGGAAGCCTCTGCCCACACTAGTATTCAAAAACGCATTCAGGCGGCGAAGTCTCATCAACAACCTCGTACGCTGCTTCACTTCGACGGAAATTCCAAAGGCACACTG
This sequence comes from Salinimonas marina, assembly GCF_015644725.1. Lineage (NCBI taxonomy): Bacteria > Pseudomonadati > Pseudomonadota > Gammaproteobacteria > Alteromonadales > Alteromonadaceae > Salinimonas > Salinimonas marina. The sequence continues at coordinate 888,974 of NZ_CP064795.1, read as the reverse complement.
TCCGACGGGTTGCCTTTCCGGATTGAGGATTATTTCGCACTCGTCGAACAGACCGGGCGTCAATTTCATCCAGATAAACGTGGCAAGATAGAAGATGCAACCTCTTCTATACTCACACGGGCGGGACTAGCGCAAACCGATTGGAATACATTAGTCTGCGGTATTGAAACTGACTTTAAGTCCTCAGTAAGCATCGGGAAACTGATGTCGCACTGCAGAAGAAACCACAAATACAATTCAGCTTGAATACGCTGAGCTCGTCTCGAATCACATCCTACAACCTAATACGTACCGTTCAAGGCGGGGCGACGCACATCCGTAAGCTAGTGTTTTATCTACAAGCTATTTAGGTATATAAACCTTTTTAAAGCCGTTCCAGGGCGATATATCGAGGCATTAACTTCGAAATAGTTTGGGCAATCAAGTATTACCTAAAGGTTAACCGTAGATGCAGGGAGTGACTGTCCCACATTATTCTCCTCAACGGTCGAATCCAAATATTGTTCTTTCTGCTGTTCTTCAGCGGCTTGCGCTTTTCGTTTTGTCTCGGCAATTAACGCGAATGCGTCAGCATTCATCGCTTTAATGTCAGCCTCATGCTTTGCTTTAGCGATTTCTTCCGCACTCGGTGGCTGCGGCGCTTCTTCTGGAAAATCTTCAAAGTAATCAGACCATTCTCCCATGCTTCACTCTCCCTATTTCGCACGTTGTAGTATTCAGTATAGCATAACATTTCGCTAATACAGCCAACCCCACTCGCAAGACGATAGTGGCTATGCCTGTTTATTTTCCAAATCGGCTAATATTTGCCGCGCTTCCCGTGCTAATCGTCCATCAGAAATACCAAACATTATCTCTACGTCCATCGATGGGCTCGAGGCTGTTTTGTTATCCCGATAGAGCCAGAGAAAGATCTCTCGTGTCACGTCTTAGATGGGGATATTGATCCCGAAACACTCACCAGTATCATATCGACAGGACTCACAATAAAGTAGGACTCGTCCCGGCCCAGAAAGCTCGGCATAGGGCGGGTGATCAGGTTGAGAGCATTTGTTGCACCACAATTAGAGCAGCGGACGGCATTTCGCATTCAACCGTTCTCGGGTTCAATTCATATCGAGGAGGGAAACTAACACGCTCAGATACGGTTTCGCGACGAGAAGACAGTGAGTCTCCCAAATTAGCAGGCTGTCGACAGCCGCGAGCACTGTGAACTTTCGTAAATCAAATCAGTAAGAAACGAAGTGGATTGAACATAACCCCCTTATTGTGATGTCGCCTCTAATTTTGAGCTACGCCAGCATGAATTAGATCAATCTTAGGCTGCCGGAATTTGGCTTGCCTAAAAAGACTTGAGACTGGACGCAAATAGTACTGTACGACGAGCAGTTCCGGCTACTCTGACGAAAATTAATATATTGTAAAAAAGGGCCTTACGGCCCTTTTCACAAACTTCATTTATTTCACGAACTAATTTTATTCACAAACTAATTTAAAATTCACAAACTTAATTCGAAACTGGCAACAACAACTCACTCGTCCCGATAAGTATCTATCGAAGGGCATGAACACATCAGGTTGCGGTCCCCATACACATCATCGATACGGTTTACGCTGGGCCAGAATTTATTCCGGGCCACGGCGGCTACCGGATAGGCGGCTAATTGACGGTCATAACCACGGTTCCAGTCGCTGTCACAGATATCGGCCAGGGTATGCGGTGCATTGTGCAGTGGGTTGTCGGTGGCATCCCACTCGCCGCTTTCCACCTTGGCAATCTCTTGACGAATGCTAATCATGGCTTCTACAAAGCGGTCCAGCTCGTACTTGGCTTCTGACTCAGTAGGCTCAATCATCAGCGTACCGGCGACCGGGAAGCTCATGGTGGGCGCGTGGAAACCGTAGTCGTTCAGGCGCTTAGCAATATCCATTTCGCTTACACCGCTGCCGTCTTTAAGTGGCCGCAAATCAATAATACATTCGTGCGCCACCCGACCATTACGACCTTTGTACAACACCTCAAAATGCCCTTCGAGCTGCTTGGCGACATAGTTAGCATTCAATATAGCCACCTGGGTCGCTTTACGTAAGCCTTCGGCGCCCATCATTTTGATATACATGTAGCTGATTGGTAGTATTGAGGCACTGCCCCACGGCGCCGCGGATACGGCGCCACAATCTTTGCCGGCATTTTCAATATCAATCACGGTGTGATTAGGTAAAAACGGTGCCAGGTGTGATTTTACGCCGATGGGACCCATGCCGGGGCCACCACCACCATGGGGGATACAGAAGGTTTTATGCAGGTTTAGATGCGATACATCTGAGCCAATAAAGCCCGGTGCGGTAATACCGACCTGAGCATTCATGTTGGCGCCATCCATATACACCTGTCCACCATACTGATGCACAATTTCACACATCTCTCGCACGGTTTCTTCGTATACCCCGTGGGTAGACGGATAGGTGATCATCGCACACGACAAATTGTCGCCCACTTCTTCGGCTTTGGCGCGCAAGTCAGCAAGATCCACATTGCCGTTCTTGTCACAATTGACGACCACCACTTTCAGGCTAACCATTTGCGCTGAAGCAGGATTCGTCCCGTGCGCAGAGCTGGGGATCAGACACACATTTCGATGTCCTTCACCACGGCTTTCATGATAACGCTGAATGGCCAGCAGGCCGGCGTATTCGCCCTGAGCACCGGAGTTTGGCTGCATCGACATGGCATCATAACCGGTGATGCTGATAAGCCATTCGGCCAGCTCAGCAATCATCTCATGATAACCAGTGGCCTGGTCCAGCGGCGCAAATGGATGCAGCTGCCCGAACTCAGGCCAGGTCACCGGAATCATCTCGGCAGTGGCGTTAAGTTTCATGGTGCATGAGCCTAGCGAAATCATCGAGTGATTTAAGGCTAAATCTTTATTTTCTAAAGATTTAATATAGCGCAGCATTTCCGTTTCTGAATGATACTGGTTAAAGACTTCGTGGGTCAGTATATCGCTGGTGCGTACCAGATCAGCCGGGATCGACTGCACATTCTGGGTGGTCACCTCACTATCAAGTTTTTCAACATCCAGGCCGTGAGCATCGCCCAGCAACACATCAAACAATGCCTGCACATCATCACGGGTGGTGGTTTCATCAAACGCGATACCGACCGCGTTATCTAAGTCGGCACGCAGGTTCAGGCCTTTGTCGTAGGCGCGTTGCAGAATCTGATCTTTGTTGTCGGTCAGTACCGTCAGGGTATCGAACCAGGTCGCATGCTTAAGCGCCAGGCCTTTTTGTTTCAGGCCGGTGGCGGTAATATCGGCTAGACGATGAATTCGCTGGGCGATGGTTTTAAGCCCCTTGGGACCATGATACACCGCATAAAACGACGCCATATTGGCCAGTAACACCTGCGCGGTACAGATGTTTGAGTTGGCTTTTTCACGACGGATATGTTGTTCACGGGTTTGCAGCGCCATACGCAGTGCCGGACGACCACGGGTGTCTTTACTGACCCCGATGATACGACCAGGTAATGAGCGTTTATAGCTGTCGCGGGTGGCAAAAAATGCGGCGTGTGGACCACCATAGCCCATCGGTACACCAAAGCGCTGCGCGCTGCCCAGGGCCACATCGGCGCCCAGTTCACCCGGGGATTTCAGCATCACCAGACTCATCAGGTCTGCCGCTACCGCCACAATGCCTTTTTTGGCCTGTACTGCGCTGATGATATCGCGAATATCGGTTACTTCACCGGTGCTTGACGGATACTGCAACAACGCACCAAACACATCGTGTTCGGCAGCCTCTTCGGCCGGGCCACTGACAATTCCAAAGCCAAACATTTCGGCGCGGGTTTCCACCACGTCACGGGTCTGCGGATGTACATCATCAGCAATAAAGAACAGATTGGCTTTTTTGTTTTTCGAAACCCGCTTGGCCAGGGCCATGGCTTCCGCCGCCGCCGTCCCTTCATCCAGCAATGAGGCTGAGGCCAGCTCCAGACCGGTCAGGTCGATGGTGACCTGCTGGAAGTTCAGAATGGCTTCTAAACGTCCCTGGGCAATCTCTGGCTGATACGGTGTATAGGCGGTATACCAGCCGGGATTTTCCAGCACATTGCGCAAAATAACATTGGGTACATGGGTATCGTAATAGCCCATACCGATGAAGGAGCGATTGATTTTGTTTTTGGCTGCCACCTTTTTCAGTGCACTCAATGCATTAACTTCGGTGGCGCCCTCGCCGGTTGCAATCGGTTTATCCAGCTCGATACCAGCCGGGACGGTTTGCTGGGTTAAATCCTCTAATGACTCGGCATTGATGATTTGCAGCATCTCGTTGATTTCATCTTCGCCCGGGCCGATGTGACGGCGAACAAAGTCGTTTTTTTGCTCTAGCTGAGCCAGCGTAATGGAGGTGTCTGTCATAACAATTACTTAAGCATGTCCACTTGTTCGTGAAAGAAAAAAGGGGCGATTGTGTCGGCCCCTTTTACTTCATATAAATAATGACTAAGCAAATTCTGGCGAAGACTTACTCTTCGTCAATTGAAGCCTTGTAGCCGTCGGCATCCAGCAGATTTTCTACTTCTTTCGGATCGTCGGCTTTAATTTTGAATAACCAGCCATCGCCATAAGGGTCAGAGTTGACCAGCTCTGGCGAGTCTTCTAAATCTTCGTTTACCGCAATTACTTCGCCGGTAAGCGGAGTGTAGACATCAGAAGCGGCTTTTACCGACTCGGCCACGGCGACGTCGTCACCGGTGCTGACTTTGTCGCCTTCATCAGGCAGGTCGACAAAAACCATGTCGCCTAATAATTCCTGTGCATGTTCAGAAATGCCAACAGTGAATACACCATCGCTTTCGGGGCGCACCCATTCGTGAGTGGCGGCGTAGCGTAAATCTTTTGGAATGTTACTCATAGTATATCCTGACGTTTAAATTGTTAGTTATAAGACACTTTTACCATTGCGAACAAAGCTAGGTTTGACCACGTCTACTGTAACCCACTTTTTGCGCATTTCCACCTCTACCGTTTCAGGCGAGCCGGCTGGAATGCGCGCCATAGCAATCGCATGGCCCAATGTAGGCGAGAATGTACCTGAGGTGGTGATGCCTTCGCCGTTATCGGTTTTTACTTTTTGACCCGCGCGTAATACGCCTTTTTCTTTCATGACCAGACCCACCAGCTTGTCGGTGCCCTGCTCTTTTTGTTGTTCCAGCGCGCTACGCCCGACAAAGTCGCGATCAGCTGGTTCCCAGGTAATGGTCCAGCCCATGTTAGCCGCCAGCGGCGATACGGTTTCATCCATGTCCTGACCATACAGGTTCATGCCGGCTTCTAATCGCAGGGTATCGCGGGCACCCAGACCACACGGCTTGACCCCGGCATCTACCAGTTCCTGCCAAAACTGACCTGCTCGTGCTTTTGGCACCATGATTTCATATCCGGCTTCGCCGGTATAGCCAGTAGTGGCGATAAACAGGTCTTCGGCCTGTACCCCGAAAAAAGGCTTCATGCCTTCCACCGCTTCTTTTTGCGCGGCGCTGAATAAGGTTGCTGCTTTTTCTTTGGCGTTAGGACCCTGCACCGCAATCATGGCAAAATCCGGCTTTTCGGTAATGGTAACCTCAAAGCCTTCTGCTTTGTCCAGTAACCAGTTCATGTCTTTTTCGCGGGTAGCCGAATTAACCACCAGCCGGTAATTGGTGTTATCAAAATGATATACGATAAGGTCGTCGACCACGCCGCCGGCTTCGTTCAGCATACCGCTGTAAAGCGCTTTGCCTTTGTCTTTAAGCTTGGCTACGTCGTTGGCCAGCAGATAGCGCAAATAGGCCTGGGCCTGCTCGCCGGTAATATCAACAATGGTCATATGTGACACATCAAACATGCCGGCATCCTGACGTACCGCATGATGCTCTTCAATCTGAGAGCCGTAACTGATGGGCATTTCCCAACCAAAAAAATCTACCATTTTCGCCCCGGCTTCCAGGTGCTTTGCGTGTAGAGCCGTTTTGCTGGTCATACAATACAACCTTATCTTGTTATGTAAGTGTGAACAGCAGTATAGGGTGGCACTATAACGACAACAAATTGGAAATTTTTATCAATACATTTAAAATTGTTATCTAATGTTTATTGCATATCAGTAATTCAAATCTATATGAAACAGTTATCCTTGGACAACTTACGTACTTTTGTCACGGTTATAGAGCAAGGCGGCTATGCCAAAGCCGGTGAGTGGCTGGGCCGTTCGCAGCCTGCGGTGAGCCTGCAGATTAAAAAACTGGAAACCCAACTAGGCCGCAAATTGTTTTCCAAGGTCGGCCAGCGCCATACGCCCAGTGCCGACGGTAACTGGCTGTACGCTAAAGCCCGGGAATTATTAGCGCTCAATGATGATATTTTTCGGGCTTTAAACCCAGCGCCTCTCAGTGGTCGGCTGCGGCTGGGCATACCCAGTGAATTTGCGTCTACCCTGCTACCCGGCTTAATTGGCGAGTTTTCCAAACGCTACCCGGATGTGTCCCTTGAAGTTACCTCTGCGCTAAGCCGGGACCTATTGCATCACACCCGTCGGGATAGTTTTGATTTGATTCTGGCGCTGGCCAATCCGCAGGAGCAGACCGACGGCGAGGTCTTGTTACAGGATGACATGGTGTGGGCCGGCGATATTACCCGACGGATTGGCGGCGATACCATTTCCCTGGTGTTGGCGCCGGATGGCTGTGTTTATCGAAGCCGGGTCATTGAGCAGTTAAAACGCCAGACCAAAGCCTGGAAAATCACCTACACCAATGCCGATTTATCCGGCCTGGTGGCGGCGATTGGTCAGGGGCTGGGCATTACCGCACTGGCGCGTTCCAGCATGCCGGACAATCTGATGGTTTTAAAACATCCAAATCTTCCCCAGCTGGGACGGATTAATATTTGTTTGTTCAATCTGGATACCCAGCATCCGGTGGTCAGCAAAACGCTGGCCGACTTTATCAAGTCACGGCTGACCACCGGGGCGACGGCTAGCTAAGTGCTAACGGTGCCAGTTCGCCCAGCGGCTCTGCCAGGCTTTTGGGAGGACGGGTGAACCATTGCGGGCCTTTACTGTTCATATAAATACAATCTTCCAGACGCACCCCAAATTCGCCCGGAATATAAATCCCCGGCTCATTGGAAAAACACATGCCCGCTTGTAAGGTGGTTTTTTCACCATGCACAAAGTTCACCCGCTCGTGACCCTGCATCCCGATGCCATGACCGGTACGGTGAGACAGTCCGGGAAGCTGGTAATCCGGCCCGTAGCCTTGTTTTTTATACAGGCTGCGAACCGCGTCATCGACGCTGCCGGCAGTGTTACCAAGCTGGGCCTGGTCAAATGCGACCTGCTGGCCTTTACGTACACTGTTCCAGACCTGCTGTTGTTTGTCGGTGGGCTCACCAAATACAAAGGTACGGCTAATATCAGACTGATACCCGTGGACCGCACAGCCACAGTCCATCAGCACCACCGAACCTTCTTTTAACACCTGCTCTTTGCGGGTGCCGTGAGGATAAGCACTGCCTTCATTAAACAGCGCCATCGCCCACAAATCACTGCCACCCAGTTTTTGCTGAGCCTGCTGCATCAGATCTTTCACATCCGCCTGCGACATACCCGCTTCCAGCCGTTCATACACATGGGTATAGGCTTTTAATGTCACCTCGTTGGCCTTGTGCATCAGCCGCAGCTCATGCTCGCTTTTGAACATGCGACACCCCAGGGTCACCGGCTCGGCCGAGACATTCTGCATATCAGGCAACAGCGGCATCAAACCATTTAACACAAAGTAGCGAACACTGGACTCAAAGCCCAGGCGACCCTTGTCCACCTTGCGATCTGCAAGAATTTGCGCCACCTGCTTAAACGGGCTTTCGTGTTCCTGCCACACCCGGATATCTTCACCTACCTGCAGCGACTCTTCTACACTGGGCTTTTCAAAAAATGGCGTTACCACGGCGATGTCCCCTTCCCGGGGAATAACCACGGCCGTCAGGCGCTCACTGCGCCACCACTGGATACCAGTAAAATAGTCCATGGCGGCGCCGGGCTCTAAAATTATCGCCGCCATATCATTTTTGGCCATCAACTGCTGGGCTTTGGCAATCCGCGTGCGGCGCTCTTTAGCGGTTATCGGGCTTACCGACGCCGTGATATCAGCAATCTTGGTATCGGTATAAAACGGCTTTTTAGCAGTCTCCTGCTGGGCAAATGAAGCCAGCGGCGCCGCAGCCAGACCGGCTCCGGTAAATTTCAGAAAAGCGCGCTTATCCATGTTTTCACTCCGTGATAGTGGCAATAAAGATAATAATATTAACAATCCCATCATGCGTGGGTCGCTCAGGCTTTGCAATCCTGAGCTTGTAACCCGGCGAGCCGGATTGGATTAGGTAAATACAGAAAGGCGGTCTTAAAAGCCCATAGCCTGTTCAATCAGCTTTCGTTTTACCAGCGGCAACTCATTGGTTACGGCCAGCCCGGTACTGCGAACCAGTTTTTTCAATGGATTGTCTCCATCAAACAGGGCTTTAAAACCGTCCATGGCGGCAATCATTTTCATGGCTTCGGTTTTGCGGGCGCGTTCAAATGCACGCAGGTGTTTATAGCGCCCCAGCGGCAGACCATTTTCATGCAGCTGCACCAGGTGATCAGCCAGTACCAATGCGTCCTGCATGCCCAGGTTAGCGCCCTGCCCGGCCAGCGGATGGATGGTATGGGCGGCATCGCCAATGATGGCCACCCCATTGTCGGCCCACTGCCGGGCGTAACGCATGGTCAGGGTAAAGGCACGCCGGTCACTTTCCAGCGCCACTGAACCCAGCTCACTGTTACAGGCCGCGGTCATGGCGTGGGCAAAGTCGGTGTCGGATAACGCCATCAGCGCTTCGGCTTTGTCGGTTTGCTGAGACCAGACCACCGAGCATACATGCGGATCATTTAGCGGCAGAAATGCCAACGGGCCATCGGGGGTAAAAACCTGGCGGGCGCAGGCTTCATGGGGCTGTGGGGTTCGAATGGTGGCCACTATGGCGCGATGGTCATAATCTCTGAAGGTTTCAGGAAAGCCAGCATGGCGGCGTACCATCGAGTTGGCTCCATCTGCCCCCACCAACAACCGACACGACACCACCTCATCGTTGTTTAGCATCAGCATGGTTTCCTGATCGCCTGCCAGAATTTTGTCTACCCCGGCTTCAATCAGCGTCACATTCCGCAAATGCTGAATTTGTTCTGCCAGCGCATTGGTTAACACCTGATTTTCAATAATATGGCCCAGCTTCGGGCGTTGCATATCACTGGCATCAAAATGAATATGGCCAAAACTGTCTTTATCCCACACGTGCATGTGCTGGTAAGGCGCGACCCGGTCAGCGGGTAAATACTGCCAGACCTGCAGACGTTCCAACGCCTCATGGTTTGCTTCGTTAATCGCACTGACCCGCAGCGACGGCGCAGCAGATAAGGTTTCGGTAAATGCACTATGGCTAATGACCGCCACCCGCAGCGTACTTTGTCCCAACGCGGCGGCCAGGGTCAGGCCCACCATGCCACCGCCAATAATTACCACATCCATCTTTTGCATACTGTTAGCTCCTGCCTGTTGCCGGACCATAACCGGTGGTACGCGCCACAAAGGCCTGTTGTAATGCTGAAACATTATCCAGGGCAATTAATCCAGCGTTTCTCATGGCACCTAACCCCGCATAGCGATTGGAAAATCCCCGTACCAGGGCATCGGTCAGCCAGATAGTTTGCTCACGATCCGCGCTTCGTGCCTGCTCAAACTGTCTTAATGTGCCATAGCTACCGGGATCAGAGTGACAGGTTAATGTCTCTACAAGATCCAGCGTATCACGCAGGCCCAGGTTAAAGCCCTGTCCGGCAATCGGATGCAGGGTTTGCGCAGCGTTACCGACCATAGCGATACGATGGCTGGTTAACTGGTTTGCCTGGGCCAGCTCCAGGGGATAAGCGTGGCGCGGGCCGGTTTCATATATCCGCCCTTGTCGATAGCCGAACGCCCGTTGTAAGGCCCGTAAAAATTCCGTATCAGCGAGTTGCAGAAGGGCCTGGGCTTTATCAGCAGCCACCGTCCATACCATCGAAAAACTATGGCCAGCATGGGTATCGCCAGGGTTAAACGGTAAAAAGGCCAGCGGCCCGTGGGGCGTAAACCGTTCGTAGGCACGTTGGTAATGCGCCTCGCTGGTCAGCACATTGCAGGTAATGGCGACCTGCTCGTATGACATGCTGGTCCGTTCAATGCCAACCTGTTCGGCCAGACCTGAGCGCCCGCCATCTGCCAGGATCACTAGTTTGCTGCTCAGTTTTTCGTCCTCATCCAGCGCCAGTATCACTTCACCCTGACCCTGATGAAGCTGATGCACCGGCGTGCTGACCAGATAATTCAGTCCGTTAGACAGATTATGGGTGGTTAACAGCCGTCCCAGCTCTTTAAGCGCAATAACTTCCCCAAATGAGGATAATCGGAAATCTTCGGCATGTAACTGACAGAACCCAAGACTGCCCTGATCCGTAATCTGAATATGTCCGATGGCTTCGGTACAGGCAGAATCTACGGGGACGCCCATTGCTTGCAGGCTATCCACGGTACGCCGCGCCAGGGCAATCACCCGGGCATCAAAGCCGGGATGAACCATACCGGCAGCCTTTTCGTGTCTGTCACCAAAGCGAGGCTCTTCAGCGCTTACCTGCTTTGTCTTTAACGCTGCCCCTGCGGGCTGGGCGGGGTTAGCGTCAAGCAGGGTAACCTTAAAAGCGGTGTGCGCCAGCAAGCCGGCAGCCAGTGCATGGCCAATGGTACCGCCGCCCACAATCGCAATATCCGTTTGTTCCAAAAGTTTATCTCTGTAGCAGGGCTTCTAGTTCAGGCACTGTTTTAGGCACATCACTGGTTAATACCTCAATGCCGGTTGCAGTCACCACCACATTATCTTCTATACGTACGCCAATGCCCTGATATTGTTCAGCCACCGGCGCATCCGGGGCAATGTAAAGGCCCGGCTCAACCGTCAGCACCATGCCCGGCTGCAACGGCCGGTCTTCGCCATCAATACGATAATCGCCCACATCATGCACATCCAGGCCGATAAAATGTCCTAGGCCGTGCATAAAAAATTGTCGCCAGCTTTCACTGTCCAGGTTTTCGGCCACAGTGCCGGGCAACAGCTTTAACGCCACCAGCCCTTCGGTCAGGGTTTCGATTACCCGTTCAGTGGCATCGCGCAACGTAACCCCGGGGCCCAGCATGGCCAGCGCTTTTTCCTGAGCTTTCAGCACCAGGTTATAAATTTCTTTTTGTGGCGCACTGAAGGTGCCTGACACTGGAAACGTGCGGGTAATATCGGCAGCGTAGCCCATAAATTCGGCGCCGGCATCGATCAGCACCAGCTCATTGGCGGCCAGCTCTTTGCTGTTTTCGGTATAATGTAAAATGCAGGCATTTTCACCGCTGCCGACAATGGTGGAGTATGCCGGCGAGCGAGCCCCGGCCATGGCAAACTCATGATGCAGCTCGGCTTCAAGCTGGTACTCAAACACTCCGGGAGCAGCAGATTGCATGGCCCGGCAATGGGCACGGGCGCTGATCTGGCAGGCGGCTTTCATCACCGCCACTTCACACGCCGATTTAAACAATCGCATTTCATGCAACAGCGGCTGCACATCCAGGGTGGCCACCGGGGCACTGTATTCTTTGGGCGCCTCGCGCAGACTCTGCATGGCACCATTAAACAGAGTATCGGCGGTGGCATTCTGGCCCTGGCCAAAATAAACCTGATCGTGTCCCATCAGCCAGTGCATCAGCACTTCCGGTAATTCATCCAGGTCGTAAGCTTCGTCAAGGTCAAAACGCGCCAGGGCCATCTCGGTCCCTAAACGCCGACCATGCCAGATTTCACTGTCTTTATCTTTTGGCTGACATACCATGGCCATAAAGCTGCCGCCGTGGCGTTCATGATTAGATAACAGCAGCCAGGTATCGGGTTCATCAAAGCCCGTTAAATACCAAAAATCGCTGTTTTGGCGAAACGTATATTCGGTATCACGGCTACGAGTCACCCGCGAGGCCGCCGGTATCAGACACACACTGTTAGGCTGGCACTGGGCCAGCAGTCGCTGCCGGCGGGCAAAAAATTCCTGTTGGCTAATCATAGGCGCCTTTGTTGGTTAATGAGCGAAATGGTTAATGAACAGAAGGTTTTTCCTGTTGATCGTCAAGTAACGAGCGACCCAGCTCACTAAAGCACAGCAGTGCTGAAATTTTCACATACTCCACCACTTCATTTAATGCCCGTTCTGACTCTTCATCAGAATCCATCGGTTCTTCCATACGTGAAATATCGGAAAAGTCCTGCACAGCTTCTTTTACATCCGCTGAGCACTGCTCAAGATTTTGCTGATGCAACCCAAAGCCAAGCAAAAAACCCTGCACCCAGTTAATCAGCGCGGCACCGCGATCATTAATCGGGGCCTGATCATCGGGCAGCATCATTTGCAGGCTAAACTCGCCTTCCAGCAGTTGTTCGATGGTCTGGCTGAAGAGCTGTTCGAGTTTGAAGCTAACCAGTTGCGAAAAGGTTTCGCCCTGATTCGTGGTATCGGCCAGCACGGTCTGCCATTTGCGGTCGGTCAGTGACATCCCGCCACATAACATACCGCACATGGTGCCATGAACTTCGGCGGCATCGGCATTTACCGAGCCCTGGAACAACACATTGGTAATGCTGTCGTAATCTAACTGTTTGTCCACGCGAACAACCCTTAATATAATGCTTGTATGTTGACACGTTATGCTAGCAAAAACCGGCTGGAAAACCCAGTATGCTGGCTTTGTTCAGCAACTGCCCAACAAAGCGTAGATAATCGCATCTGCCCTTTCGTAATGAGCGAAGATGCTTTATTATTTAACTGCAAGCTATTTCTTTTGACCAAATGGTTAACTTTTGGTTGAAATTTTTTTGTCTGACAACATAATCGGGTCATCGCTTCTGACCTGTTGAGGTAGTGGAAATCCAGTGACTCAACCTGTTAGTATCCTACTGACCTGAACAACAAGGATAACGACGTACAAAATAATGATCTCTTCCCGAGACGGTACGTTTGATATACCCTGTTGCGCTTGTTATTTAATCAATGTCTCCTGGGATGTGCGCCAGTCCATTCATGTCCCTGGCCGATGCTTTTTTAAAAGGAAGTTGAACTTATAACTACTGTGCAAGCTCGGCTCGTATCGAGAAGCCTACGGTTATGATGATTCTTCCGCCGTGAACCTTTCGGCTCACGGGCGAACGATTGGGCAGCGGCATTCTGGGAGACGCCCTCTTTCGACGAGAAGAAGAAATGGCTGTAATTAATTTTGGGTCTATTAATATCGACCATGTGTATTCGGTTGAACATTTTGTCAGACCCGGTGAGACCATTGCCTCATCAAACTATCAGCAACTGTTGGGTGGCAAAGGTGCCAACCAGTCTATTGCACTGGCCCTGGCCGGCGCCGACGTTAAGCACGTAGGCAGCATCCACGAGTCTGATGCCAGTTTTAAACAAACCCTCATCAAGCATGGTGTCGACTGTCGTTATGTAAGGTGTCATGACGTGCCTTCAGGTCATGCCATTATTCAGGTGACGCCAGGCGGTGAAAACGCCATTGTTCTGTTTGGTGGCGCCAACCTTACGCTGACCTCCGATACTGTGCAAAAATCGCTGTTAGACATTGGCGATATGGATTGGGTGCTCACCCAAAACGAAACCAGCTGTATCGACGAAGTCTTAAAACAGGCCAAAGAAAAAGGATTGCGGGTTGCCTTTAACCCCGCGCCGATGAGTGAATCGGTCAAATCCTTGCCCCTGGATTGCGTGGATCTGTTGATTGTCAATGAAACCGAAGCCGCGGCACTGACCGGGGCCGAGGCACTGGATGAGATCATCAAAGTTTTCCAGCAACAGTGGGCCCATGCCGAGGTGTTAATCACCTTAGGTAAAGATGGGGTGCTGATGATCACCGAACAGGGCATCGAAAAAGTTTCCGCATTTACTGTTGAAGCCGTAGATACCACCGCCGCGGGCGACACCTTTATCGGCTATTTTTTATCTGCCTATAGCAAGCATACTGCCGCTAAAGATGCGCTGGTACGCGGATGCGCCGCCTCAGCCATCGCTGTTACCCGTAAAGGCGCCGCGCAGTCTATCCCCACCGAAGAAGAAGTGGACCGCTTTTTAGCGAAACACGCTTAGTACACAGAGAATACTATGACACACAAGATTATTTTAGACACGGATCCGGGTATTGATGATGCGATGGCCATCTTCTTTGCCTTCCAGTCACCTGACATTGACGTACTGGGGCTAACTACCGTATTTGGTAATGTGCCCGTGGATATGGCCGCTAAAAATGCGGTAACCCTGTGTAAACTGGCGGAACAGGACATCCCTGTCACCAAGGGTGTTGGCATGCCCTGGGTTGGACCAGAGTCTTCCTATGCGCATTTTGTGCATGGCGATGACGGCTTCGGTAACATTAATTTTCCGGCCATTGAAGGCCAGCTTGACCCACGCAGTTCTGCCCAGTTTATTGTGGATATGGCGCGTCAGTACCCTGGTGAAATTACGCTGGTGGCCATCGGTCCTCTGGGAAACCTGGCCCTGGCCCTGCGCCTGGAGCCGGATCTGCCGAAGCTGGTAAAAGGCGTAAGCATTATGGGCGGCGCGGCTTTTGTACCAGGCAATGTTACCCCGGTGGCCGAAGCCAATATCTGGAATGACGCCCATGCCGCCGAAATTGTGTTTGGCGCTGACTGGGAGGTCACCATGTTTGGTCTGGATGTCACCAATGCGGTGCGCTTTAAGGCCGAATTTGTGGAGACCCTGGCCCAAAAGAATCCGAAACTGGGTGGGTTTGTTAAAGATGCTGCCCAGTTTTATATTGATTTTTATACCCGTGACGCCCAGGAGAGGGTGTGTTGTTTTCATGATGCCTTCCCGCTGGCCCATTTAATTAAGCCAGAATTGTTTGAGCTGACCGAAGGGCATGCCCGGGTAGCCACTGATCCGCTTAACCGGGGCCAGACCATGGTGGCGCCGGCCGGCACTACCGCCAGCCCCTTATGGCTGGAAGCGCAAACCATTAAAGTGGCGACACAGGTTGACCGGGATGGTCTGGAACAGTTGTTTGTGGACACCTACGCCCGCTAACCCTGTCTTTCGTTACAAAGGCGCTGGCGCGATGGCGCAGCACCAGCGTCTACGTAAAAAAACTCCGTGTGGGAAGTTATTCCTGACGGAGTTTTTTTATTTTGGTTGGTCTAGCGAAACAGCGGGTCAGTTTCGAACAACAGCCATCAACATTGTTACTAAACATGTCCTGGTAATGCGTCCGCCTTTTGTATAACACCTTGTGGTTGCCTTACTGCGCCTGGCCCAATGGCACCATAATACGCTTTGAAGCATGCAACCGCTTATTTCAACTCATACCTGATTTACAACTAAAGTTGACTCGCTGGTACTGGCGATTTTAGTTATAACCTCCTATGCTTTTTAAAAACGAGACACCAAAACTATGCCCGCTCTGCCTGGCGTAGCTGTCTCTTATATTTCTTAATATATTGGTTATAAGAGACAAGCCTTGTGCAAATGCCCTCACCGCCTATAAATGAAAGTCAGCGACTGGCTGAACTGTTAAGTTACGAAATACTCGACAGCGACAGTGAAGATGTTTTCGACCAGCTCACCGCGCTGGCGTCACAGATTTGTGGTACTCCGATTGCGCTTATCAGTCTGATAGATCAGGACCGGCAATGGTTTAAGTCGAGAATCGGGTTGGATGCACAGCAGACCCATCGCAATGTTGCCTTTTGTGCCCATGCCATTCTTGAAGACCATGTGTTTGAAGTACACGATGCACTGCAGGATCCGCGGTTTTTTGATAACCCGTTGGTGACCGGTCATCCGAATATCCGTTTTTATGCGGGTACCCCATTGGTTTCGCCACGGGGATTTGCGCTGGGCACATTATGTACCCTGGACGATAAACCCAGAGTGCTGAATGAGGAGCAGCGCAAGGCGTTATCGACGCTGGGCGCCGCGGTCATTGCGCAAATGGAGCTGCGCCGAAACAGCCGGGAGTTGCAGCGGGCATTGCAATACAAAGAACATTATCTGTCGTACTTAAGCCACGAGGTGCGCACCCCCTTAAATGCGATTTCGATGTTTAGCCGTCAGTTACGCCAGCAAACAGCACAGCATAATCTCCCGGAATCTTTTGATAACGCGTTGCAGCATATTCAGACCAGCGGCCACCGGCTACTTGATATTGTCGACTCGGTATTAAATGTGGCCCATGACAGCGAAAAAAGTTTACAGCCATTACCCCGCAGTATTCGCTCCAAAGATTATCTGACCAGTTTGTTTAGTATGCTGCAAATGGTAAATAGCCAGCTCAAACTCGGCTGGGCGCTGGCCACCTCGGCGCCGCAAACGATGACCCTGGATGACACAAAAATCAGTCAGATCATCAGCACCCTGGTGAATCATGTGGCGTTACACCTGCCCGCCCGCAGCCAGTTAATTTGTCAGGTACAGTTTGCCGCAACGCAGTTGCAGTTTACCTTTAAAAGCACACAGCCGTTGGTGACGCCACTGGAACAGGAATTTTTAAACACACACCAAATCTGCTTTGATGAACAGTTTTATATCAGCGAGAATTTTCAGGATCTTAGCATCAGTAAAAATCTGATTAATTTGCTGGGTGGTCAGATTGAAGTCGAGGACCTCCATCAGTTTCGGCTGTCCCTACCATTGGGTCAATGCCCGCCTAACACCAGCTCAGAAGCCTCGGAAGATTTGCATATCAAGCCAGACGTTCGGTTATTGATTGTAGAAGACAATGAAATAAATCAGATTGTGATTAGTTCATTAATGGATGAGCTGAATGTGGCGCATGCGCTGGTGGCCACCGGCGAAGAGGCGGTTGATGCCGTCAGTCATGATCCGTTTGATTTAATTATCATGGATATTGGGTTGCCGGGGATTTCCGGCCTGCGCGCCACCGAAATTATCAAACAACAAAACCCGCGCTTGCCGGTGGTGGCGCTGACGGCCGATGCGGTAACCAACCGGGAAACCATGTTATTGAGTGGCCTGGATGCAATTTTAACAAAACCCATTGCATTGAATCAGCTCATCCGTATGCTTAATTATTATTTAGCCGAATCTTAAAATGTTATGCCTGCACAGCCAAACCGCCGAGAATTACGACAAACCCTTCGCGCCGCGCGAAATGCGCTAACCTCGGCGGCGCAACATGACGCCGCGCAAGCCATTGCCTATCATCTTACCTGTCTGGAGGCTTACACCCGCGCTCACACCATTGCCGGTTATCTGGCAAACGACGGAGAGCCCGACCTGACGCCAATGCTGTCGCAATGCTGGCGAGATAATAAACACACAACGTTGCCGGTTTTACACCCCTTTTCTAAACAGCACTTGTTGTTTTTGCGCTATTGTTCAGCCACCGCCATGACCACCAACCGCTTTAATATTGCCGAACCCATTCTCAGCTGTGCTGATATTCAATTGTTGAATCAGCACGATATGATCCTGATGCCACTGGTAGGCTTTGACAAGAAGGGCAACCGGCTGGGCATGGGCGGGGGCTTTTATGACCGCTCACTGGCGGCGTTGCCGGCCGGCGACAAACGTCCGGTGCTGGTAGGCATCGCCCACGATTGTCAGCAGGTAGACGCCCTGCCCGTCGCCAGCTGGGACATCCCCTGTGATGTTATCGTCACGCCCGCGGGGGTGCATAACCAGAAATACACGCAAAGCCAGCAATCCAGCCCCCAAATGGTCTGAGGATAAGGTACACTTTTGATTCTTTAAGATGGGAGGGATTATGGACCAGAACGAAAAGAAAAAAGCCGTTGCGCAAGCCGCCTTACAATATGTGCAATATGATACCGTCGTGGGCGTGGGCACAGGCTCTACCGTTAATTACTTTATTGATGAACTGGCCTCAATAAAAGATAAAATAACCGGGGCAGTGTCCAGCTCGCAGGCGTCTACCGAGCGTCTCGAGGCGGCGGGTATTGAAGTGTTTGAGCTTAACAATGTTGATTCATTGGGCATATATGTGGACGGCGCGGATGAGGTCACCGAACACAAACATATGATAAAAGGCGGCGGCGCCGCCCTTACCCGTGAAAAGATAGTCGCCGCGGTGGCCGAGACCTTTGTGTGTATTGTGGATGACTCTAAACAGGTTCCGATATTGGGTAATTTTCCATTGCCGGTGGAAGTGATTCCGATGGCGCGCTCTTATGTGGCCCGGGAACTGGTCAAACTGGGCGGCGATCCGGTTTACCGTCAGGGTGTGGTTACCGACAACGGCAATGTCATTTTAGACGTGCACAATCTTGAAATCCTCAATCCTCGCGAGCTTGAAGCGAAGATCAACAATATCGTCGGCGTGGTAACCAATGGTATTTTTGCCATGCGTGGTGCCGATGTGGTGTTAAGTGCCACCCAGCAAGGCGTAAAAACCTTCAAGTAAGCGTTTAATGTCTTTAGCTGTGGTCGCCTGACTATGGCTAAAGAGCGGTTTCAAGCCGCGACAACTTCCGCGCGGTCAAAATTGCCTGATAATCTTCTTTGCACCTTCTGTCACATCTGGTACTTTGGTATTTAGACGTCCAGATGTCTTTTAATAATTCACTAAGGCTGAGATTGCAAGCGATGAGTAAAGTGTCATTACCGAAAGAAAAGATCCGTATTTTGTTGTTAGAGGGGGTGCACCACAGCGCCGTAGAAACCCTGAAAAGCAGTGGCTACAGCAATATCGAGTATCTTAAAAGCTCGTTGCCGGAAGAGGAGCTGATTGAAAAGATTAAAGATGTCCATTTTATTGGTATTCGTTCCCGAACTCAGCTGACCGAGCCGGTTATTGCGGCCGCCCAAAAGCTGGTCGCCGTAGGCTGCTTTTGCATCGGCACCAATCAGGTCGACCTGAACGCGACCCAGCGCCGCGGGATCCCGGTTTTTAACGCCCCCTTTTCGAATACCCGCTCCGTGGCCGAGCTGGTGCTGGGACAAATTATTTTGTTACTGCGGGGCGTGCCTGCCAAAAATGCCAAGGCGCACCGTGGGGAATGGGACAAATCGGCCAATGGCTCCTTCGAGGCCCGGGGAAAGACCCTGGGCATCATTGGTTATGGTCATATCGGTACCCAGCTTAGTATCCTGGCTGAGCATCTTGGCATGAAAGTCCAGTTTTTTGACATCGAAGATAAGCTGGTGCTGGGCAATGCGGTGCAAATTAAGAAGCTGGATACCCTGCTGGCGTCCTCCGATGTGGTCTCGCTGCATGTTCCTGAGACCGACTCCACCCAGAATATGATCGATGCCCAGACGCTATCGAAGATGAAACCGGGCAGTATTTTTATCAATGCCTCCCGGGGCACGGTGGTGGATATTGACGCGCTGGTCAAAGAACTGGAAGCCGGGCGCCTCAATGGTGCTGCCATTGATGTGTTTCCGGTAGAGCCAAAGTCCAATACCGAAGAGTTTGTGTCGCCGCTACGTCAATTCGACAATGTTATTCTGACTCCCCATGTGGGCGGAAGTACTCAGGAAGCACAGGAAAACATTGGAATTGAAGTTGCTGGCAAGCTGGCGAAATACAGTGATAACGGTTCCACCCTGTCGGCCGTAAACTTTCCCGAAGTCTCGTTACCGGGTCACCCCGGCCGCTCGCGGTTATTGCATATTCATGAAAACCGGCCCGGCGTTATTATGCAGATCAACAGTACCTTTGCTGAGCGCGGGATCAATATTGAAGCACAGTACCTGCAAACCTCCGGGGATATCGGCTATGTGGTTATCGATGTGGCCGCGGATAATGCCTACGACGGATTGAGTCAGCTAATGCAGATTGACGGCACCATCAAAGCCCGCTTGTTACACTAAACGGTTCGCGGGGTAACCCCCAATAAAGCAGGTGAGTCGCCCCGCGGCTTACCTGCTGTAAATCGACAAAGTCAGTTTGCATAGATGTCGATAAAAAAGTAGCTGGTGATAAGTACGCTGACCATCATCACAAAATAACGAATATAATGCGCTGCTATCAATCGCGAGATGCGCGCCGCCAGATACCCGCCCGCCAGAGTGCCGGTTAACACCAACGCGCCTTCCACCCAGGCAATCTGGTCCTGAACCACGAAGATCACAATCGCAATCATTGACACCACACATGAGATAAGCAATTTCATTGCGTTCATCACATTGATATTGGTATAGCCGGCCAGCACCAGATAACTGAGCGAAATAATACCCAACCCCGCGTTAAAAAAACCGCCGTATATACCAATCAGTAACAACAGCACGACTAAGGCGGCCCTTGCCGTTCCTGCCATACGGGCATGCCCGTTACCCAGCATTCTAAACCCGCGGTTTAGCTGCTCCCCAAAGATAAACAGTAAGGTGGCAAATAACAGCAGCCAGGGTATGGCTTCTTGAAAAACGGTTTCGGGGGTTTGCAATAATGACCAGGCCCCCACCAGTCCGCCCACGGTGCTCACCATCACCAGAGCAGGCAACACCGAGCGATGGCTGCGAAGCTCTTCTTTAAAGGCGTAAGCGCCGCTCAGGTAGCCGGCACAAGAGGCAAAGGTGTTGGTGGCATTAGCACTGATGGCCGGGACCCCGGCCATCAGCAACATCGGAAAGGTGATAAAACTGCCTCCTCCGGCAATACTGTTTAATACGCCGCCAAAAAAGCCTGCCACCAATAACCCTGCCCAGTCCCAGCTCATCGTTGAGTCAGACGCCTACGGGCCTATCGCCGAACAGCAGGCCCGGGCAGTACGGTATAAAGCGTTAGCATTCAAACCGGGCAATACGCCGCTGCCAGTCGCCCTGATCCTGACGCGCGCAGCTCTGCTCACTATCCAGGCGCACATGGCGCCGGATATCTTTAACTTTAATACCCGCTTTTAGTAAGTTTCCCTGAATCCGTTGGCGTAATTTTTTGTCCAGCCCATCAGCCACTGCCCGCTCCACCTGGTCGTCATTTGCAAACACACACGTGATCATCAGACTTCCCGGAAAGTGATTGTAGCGAGCCGTATGGGTCAGCCACTCAAACCCTATCTGCCATTGTTTTACTTCTTCACAAGCTAAGGTCAGCGCTTTAACAACATTGTTATCAAGTTTTTTGGTGGTTTTATTCATTTTAAAAGCTTATCTGCGTAAACACTGAGCATTACGCATTTTACCACAGATAAAGATGCGTCCCAGAAGGTGAAAACCCTATCTAAAAGTTAATTTAATGTTAATGGATTGATAATTAAGATAGCATACTCAAACGGATGACCTTGGACAGTGCCCAAAGGGATGATATCTGACTGATAACAGTCGATTGACGGGCCAACAATAACAAGTGGAAACCAATATTTATGTTCAGAACACCTCTAAAACCTACATTAGCTGCTGTACTTTTGACGTTAGGCGCAACCGCTGTTTCAG
Organism: Salinimonas marina; assembly: GCF_015644725.1. NCBI lineage: Bacteria > Pseudomonadati > Pseudomonadota > Gammaproteobacteria > Alteromonadales > Alteromonadaceae > Salinimonas > Salinimonas marina. The sequence goes on along the minus strand of NZ_CP064795.1, from coordinate 867,395 downwards.
CCAATACAGGCGACCGGTACATCATTCAGGTAGACAATAATAGCAAGGGTATTGTTAAAGCCCTGGCAAAGCAGTCCGGGGCTAAGATACACATCGATGCCGAAGGCTTTATTGCTGCTACCTTTGATGGAAAATCACTTTCGCAAGTCAAAGGATTGATGAACAATCCTCATGTGAAATTGATTGAACAGGATCTTCAGCGTTTTCCGATGGCACTCTACAATGATGATGCGGGTAATCCGGATACGACGCAAATAACGCCCTACGCGGTTTATCAATCGCAAGCTAATCAACTCAATTTTAATGCCGCTACTGATACGAAAGTGTGTGTTATCGACTCCGGCCTGGATGATTCTAATCCCGATTTTGTCTGGAATAATATTACCGGTGATAACGATCCCGGCACTGGTAACTGGTTTGACAATGGCGGGCCCCATGGCACCCATGTAGCCGGTACTATTGGCGCTGCTGATAATACCTATGGTGTAGTGGGTATGGCACCCGGGGTGAAAATGCACATTATCAAAGTATTTAATGCAGAAGGCTGGGGCTATTCCTCTGATTTAGCCTTTGCGGCCCAAAAATGTTCTCAAGCCGGCGCTAATATAATAAATATGAGCCTGGGCGGTGGCGGCGCTAACAGTACCGAAGAAAATGCATTCAATGACTTTGTTAATGCCGGTGGTCTGGTGGTGGCAGCGGCCGGTAACGACGGCAACAATGTGCGTTCTTACCCCGCTGGCTATCCGGCGGTAATGATGATCGGGGCCAACGATGGTGATGACAATATTGCCGACTTTTCGCAGTATCCGTCATGTACCACCGGTCGCGGTAAAAACGTGACGACAAATGAAACGACCTGTGTGGAAGTCACCGCCGGCGGTGTCGATACCCTGTCAACCTATCCGGCTAACGGCGCTACCCTGGCAACAATGACCGCCGACGGTCAGGGTTTTGCCTCCTCAGCCATGGAAAATACCGGCACCGCTTCGGCCAGCACCTATTTTATGGGTCTGGGCGATAACATCGACAATAATGCATCGGGTAAGATTTGTGTAATCGATCGAGGCTCTATTTCTTTTTATGACAAAGTGAATAATTGTGAGTTATCTGGCGGCGTGGGCGCGGTGTTAATCAACAACGAACCCGGCATGCTTTATGGCACATTGGGCGAAGCCAACGACACCTCTATTCCGGCGGTGGGCGCAACGTTTGAAGATCGTGCACAGTTGGTAAGTGCCACTACAATAGATATTAGTATAGGTACCAGCGATTATGGTTATATGAGCGGCACCTCAATGGCCACACCAGCGGTGGCCGGGGTGGCGGCGTTGGTTTGGTCAAATCATCCGACCTGCAGTGGTGAAGATATCCGTGCCGCGCTAAAAGCTACGGCCCGGGACTCAGGCGCGGCTGGCAAGGACGTATACTTCGGTTATGGTATTGTGCAGGCCGCCGATGCTGATGCATATTTAACCGCTAACGCGTGTGCAGGGGGTTCTGGGGGCGGAACTCAGAATGAGTTAACGCTTACCGGCGACGGTTATAAAGTAAAAGGCCTGCAAGTTGTTGATCTTACCTGGTCTAACGCGAGCGCGAACGAGGTAGATATCTATCGTGATGGGAATGTCATTACCACCACGGCCAATGATGGTGCTTACACTGACAATCTAAATCGTAAGGGTAGCAACAGCTATAGCTACCAGGTTTGTGAAGCGGGTACCTCGGTATGTTCTGCGTCCGTCTCTGTAGCCTTTTGATATTATTTTCTGCCCGCAGAAGCTAGTGACAAAACGCGTGAATCTAATGCCAGTCAGTTAAGCTGACTGGCATTGTTCTTTTTGGGGTATTCAACTGGCATGGCCACTCCTGCCCCTGGTCGTTCCTGACCGACCTCAAACCGTCTATCTTCAGCCACTTCGCGTTTGGGACAGATTCGTACACAGCATCGGTTACAACCTTCAGTAAAACCCGGACACCTTTGCAGCTACCTCTGTCGCTTTTGTGGAGGCTTGCCAATACTTGCAAATGACTCCATTTAAAGGCCAGGCTGAGGGTAGAGTCCCCCTTTGTTATGGCGTTCGCCTTTAGACGCCGCCAGATTAGCCTACGGCTTTTCAGCCCCAGGCATAGCTCATCCGGATCCCACCAAAATAGCTATACGCGTTTCCTAAACGATGTAGCCGGGAGATAGGTTTCGCCCTCACACAGACACCAGGCTCCAATCGCCCACCTTCCTGCCTAAGTCGGGCCTAAGTCAAGCCTACACTTTGAGCTGGTTTCGAGTAAGATTCATTCCAATAACCCGCCTCTCACGGTTGCAGTGAGTCAGGGGGTCCGGGAGAGCTGAGAAGGGACATAAAAAATCCGATATCAAACGCTGATATCGGATTTTGAAATTTGAAAGAGTTTAAGCAACCCACCAGCAAAGTTTGTTAACCGATGGCAGCTGGCCTCAGCCCGCTTTTCAAGTCACCCCAACCTGCTATTACAGGAAGTTGTAAACCAGGGTTACCGCTGTTTCGGTGTCCAGTTTTTCTTTGCCTGGCTCCACGTTCGTGTTGTGGTCAAACGAAATAGAGACCTTAAGTGATAAACTGCCGTTAATTGATGCTGTCAACGCGGTTTCGGCGGCAGACTTGGTATTGTCACTCCCTACCTCAGTACTGAGTGTCTGGGTAAACTTTGACGTATCAGAAATAAGCCACTGAAAGCCGGTTGAAGCACGCACGATGAAGCCATTCTGTGACTCGCCGTCCTGAGTTTCGTTGAACGCATAACCCGGACCAATGGAGTACTCTAAAGCTGTTGTATCATCTTGCCACAGCTTTTGGTTCCAACCCGCAGCCACAGTAGACTGGTAGTTAAACGAACTGAACCGGTCGTCTTCATAAGATGCGAAACCAAACAACCGGTTGTCCGGATTCTGTAGTTTGTAGTTGGCCTGGGCCTGGGCATCAAACTTTTGCGCAGAGGTGCGATCTTCTTCCACCCCTTCTTCATTTTCTACCGACTCCTGCTTATAAAGCCCGCTTACGCTGTAGTCGTTACTCCATCTTTCCAGTTCCTGGTGTGACTCTATCGAAGCATTAACAGAAGTGGTATCTGTGTTACCGGTAGTGAAAATGAAACCCAGACCACCTTCCAGAGTGAAAGGCTTTTGCTTGATTTGCGCCAGGCTTGAACCTGAGAAAAGCGCACCGATAACCGTTGCCGCTAATACTGTTTTGTTCATGTGTTTCTCCGTGTTTTTTGTGAATCCGATTTGTGTTTGCCCTAACGGTGCTCCCCCGCTGCGGCGTTATTCTTTTTTTTGATACCCGAGCTTTTACTGATTAACCGCGCAATTTGCTCAGTTTGCTTAAAAGAACCGGTAAACCACACTCAGTGAGGTTTCGGTATTCAGATTAGGGACATCAGGTAGCGGTTGTGTTTCAAAAGACACAATAAAAGATAATTTCATCGCTAATGAGTCAAACAGGTTTGCTGAAAGCGCGGTCTCTGACCGGGTCTTAATATTATCGGGGCCGACTTCGGTACTTAAAAACTGCCGAAACCGGGAACCGGTATACCACTGATAATGGTATTCGCCCGAGGCCCGTAAAATCAACCCGTTATTGATGTTGGTCTGGGTGCCATCTTCGGCGGAGACCAGCCCATATCCCGGCCCCACACTATAACGCAGCATACTTTCATCGGTGTTCCAGACTCGCTGAGACCAGCCGCTGGCCAGGGTCGCCCGATACTCGTACCCATTGAACTCATCATTTTCGTAATCGGCATAAAAGAACAGTCTTCGGCCTGGGGTATCCAGCTTGTTGTCGAACTGCGCCGTACCGTAAAAACGCTGGGCACTAACCTGATCTTCTGTGACCCCGTTATTTTCCACTTCAATTTGCTTGTACAGCAACTCGGCCGAATAATTGTTGTTCCAGTGAAAGGTTTCCTGCTCGGCAATCACACCAGCCTTAAGAGAAAAGGCATCGGTGTTACCGGTTGAATTTAACACCCCCACTTCCCCGTCTAACGAAAACAGATCTTCCTCTTCATCCTGGCGATAGGTGAAGTCCGTATGATACAAGGTTTGAATCAGATTTTTCTCGGCGGCATAAGACGGCACACTGCCAAACAAACAGGCAGCCAGAACCAGTAAACATCTTCTGGAATGGTTTTGCATACAATTTGATTCGATTTGTTAGCGCTTGTGGTGAACCGGTCCGTGGCCAGATTATTAGTATATCAGCGAGGAAATTTTCTCAGCTTCTTTGTCGGCATAAGCCACAACCTCGTCCAACTGCTCATGAGCAAAGGTTAAGATGCGGTTTGATGCCGGCGGCACCGGGTCAATTTCCTTCGACATTTCAGGCCGTATCTGACAAATTGTAACCCGCAGGGCGCAGGCTAATAAAGCAATATCCTGTTCCAGTGCCTGTTTTTCTGTATTGTGTAATTCCTGCACCGGATAGTACAAAGGCATGGGTAACTGCCATTTTTCCATGATAACGCCGCTTAATCGGGCAAAATCAAAGCCGAACACCGCCTGTTGACGACTCCAGGGTGTGCCTTTCGAAAATTGGGTGTATTCACTGTAGAGCTTCGGATTGTATTTGGCGGCCACCAGTTCGCTGAGATTCAACAAAATACCATTGACAAAAAAACGGTCACTGCCACGAAGCCCGGCCAGTTTTGCCAGCCGTTTGGCCACCACCCCGGTATAGACCGATGCCTGCCAGTGGGCGTCTAAGTTAACATAAGGCGTATCGAACACCTTGAAGGCGGTGGTGGCGGTTTCGGCGACCACCAGGTTGTATAATGCTTCACCACCAATAACACTCACAGCTTTGCTGATGGAATCTACCTGCGACGGGAATCTGAACAAAGCACTGTTGGCCAGCTTTAAAATTTTAGCCGTCAGTGACGGGTCTACCGCAATTAAACGGGCAATGTCGTCACTGTCTGAACGATGATCATCTAAAATCTCGCGAATCCGCAAACAGATATCCGGCAGTGTAAAGGATTGTGCTGCAAATGAGGCGTAGTTTTCTAAAGACATGGATTTTGTTCTCTCCTGGCAGCGTGACTGAAATCTTACTACCTAAAAAGCTATGTATTGTCGAACAATTCAAACTGAGTCGGGCCCGCCGAAGACGGTTTATCGTGCTGGCGGGCACGGCGCTGCGCCGCCTGTTTACGTTTATAGCACGCTGCCACTATCTGGCGACGGGTAGCCGTGTCGGCCTGATACCAGAAGCGTCGTTCATCACGACTGCGAAAACAGCCTTTACAATACCCGCGACGACCCGACTCGCACACACCGATGCAAGGGCTGGGCACATCAAAAAACTCCAGCTGGGAGGGTATTGAAGGCGAAGAGTCTGTCATCAGGAAGTTCCTGTTTTGCCGCCAAAACTTTCTGATCATCAGTATAGCAGGATTCATACCCAGTTGAATATTGCCAGCGTATACGCAGGTATCAATCAATCGGCGTGTATTTGAGGCTGGCAACCACCCTCACTTTTTTACACAAAGATGCTTGTGGTCCCGGCGGCTGCGGGTGTCGGACACAGGGGCAAGTGAGGGGAATGAGTGGATTGAGGGGAATGAGTGGATTGAGGGGAATGAAGGTAAACCAGTAAGGCGAGTATCAGCATGGACAGCCACGTGCCCCTGGCCAGAATAACGCCAGAGCTTTCATCCACAACCTTGCTTATTTATAGCGTTAACAGGCACTGAAATAGCAGTACAACCCTGCATCAGAAACCGCGCAACAGTAGTAAGGCAAGAGTAAGGGGGCAGCAAGAGGATGGTAAGAGGATGGCAACGAGCAGGCAATAATAAAAAAGCCGCCCGGGAGGGCGGCATAAAATGCCCCAGTTAAGGAGAGGGGCAACACTTGGGTTTGGTTAAGACGCCTTGCTGGCTTTTTTGCGTTGCAACAGGTAATAGAATACCGGGGTTAAAATGAGTCCGAACACGGTGACCCCAATCATGCCGGAGAATACCGCCACTCCCATCGCCTGGCGCATTTCGGCGCCGGCACCGGTGGATAACACCATTGGCAGTACCCCCATAATAAAGGCAATCGAGGTCATCAGAATGGGGCGCAGCCGCAGGCGGGAGGCTTCTTTAATCGCACTAAAGGCATCGTGCCCGTCTTCTTCAAGTTCCTTGGCAAACTCCACAATCAAAATGGCATTTTTGGTGGCCAGCCCTACCAGGACAATCAAGCCTATCTGGGTAAAGATATTGTTGTTTCCTTCAAACAGCCCTACGCCAATCAGCGCGCTTAACAGCGTCATCGGTACAATAAGAATGATGGCCAGCGGCAGACGCAGACTTTCATACTGGGCTGCCAGCACTAAAAACACCAGTAACACCACCAATGGGAATACATACACCGCGGTATTGCCTGCCAGAATCTGCTGATAGGTTAATTCGGTCCACTCGTAGGTCATGCCGATGGGTAAGGTGTCATCCAGGATTTTTTCGATGGCAGCTTTGGCCTGATCAGAGCTGTAGCCAGCTGCCGGGGCACCGTTAATTTCCGCGGTCACATATCCATTGTAATGCATCACCCGGTCCGGGCCGGCGCTGTAATCAATATTCAGCATCGAGCCCAGCGGAATCATTTCGCCGTCTTTGTTTCTAACCTTCATCTGCTCGATTTGCTCCACATCCTGTCGGTATGGGGCATCGGCCTGAACATTGACCTGATAGGTGCGGCCAAACAGGTTAAAGTCGTTGACATAGATAGCCCCCAGATACCCTTGCATGGTATTAAACAGCGTATCGATATCCACGCCCTGGGTGATGGCCTTTTCCCGATCCACATCCACGTCCAGCTGCGGCACATTCACCGTAAAACTGGTGAAAGCATCGGTCAGCGCCGGGTCGGCCCAGGCTTTTTGAATGACCTCGTTGGAGACTTTTTCCAGGGCGGCAAAGCCCAGAGAATCCCGATCCTGCAATTGCAACCTGAAGCCCCCAATGGTGCCTAAGCCCTGCACCGGCGGTGGCGGAAAAATAGCCACGTAGGCGCCTTTAATGGAGCCAAAGGCTTTGTTCAGATCAGCAGCAATGGCCGCCGCGGAAAGCTCTGGTGACTGGCGCTCTGAAAACGGCTTTAACGGCGTAAACAATATGCCCGAGCTGGGACTATTGGTAAAGCCATTGATGTTAAGCCCCGGAAACGCCACGGCATCAGACACACCAGGGTGCTCCATGGCAATGGCCGACATATCCCGGATAACCTGCTCGGTTCTATCCAGCGACGCGGCATTGGGCAGTTGGGCAAAGGCCACCAGATACATTTTGTCCTGCGGCGGCACGTAGCCGGTAGGCGTACTGTCAAACTGCTGCCAGGTCAATGCCAATAGTCCGGCATACAGCACCATCACAATACCGCCTTTGCGTACCAAAGAGCCTACGCCATTGGTGTATTTGGCCGAGGCCTTGTCAAAAAAGCGGTTAAATGGTTTGAACAACCAGCCACCTAAGGCTTTGTCCATCGCCCGGGTCAGCCAGTCATTTTTGCTACTGTGAGGTTTTAACAGCAGTGCCGATAAGGCCGGACTCAGGGTCAGGGAGTTAATGGCTGAAATCACTGTAGAGATAGTAATGGTCAGGGCAAACTGTTTGTAGAACTGGCCCGTCAGGCCGCTCATAAAGGCGGTCGGAATAAAAACTGCCGCCAGCACTAAGGTGGTGGCGACAATAGGCCCGGTGACTTCTTTCATCGCCTGGGTTGTCGCAGCTACCGGTGATAAGCCTTCGGCAATATTGCGTTCGACATTTTCTACCACCACTATGGCATCATCGACCACAATCCCAATGGCCAGTACCAGTCCGAACAGCGACAGCGCGTTTAACGAAAAGCCCAGCAAATGCATAAAGGCAAAGGTACCCACCAGGGAGATAGGCACCGCCACCAGCGGAATGATGGAGGCACGCCAGGTCTGCAAAAACAGCACGACCACCAGCACTACCAGCAATACCGCCTCTAGCAGCGTATTGACCACCGCTTCAATAGACCCGCGTACAAACACGGTGGGGTCATATACAATTTCGTATTCCAAACCCTGAGGAAAGGCTTTTTCCAGCTCCGCCATGCGTGCACGCACATCATCAGAGATTTGAATCGCATTAGAACCCGGTGCCTGAAACACCGGAATGGCCGCAGCAGGACGATTGTTTAACAAAGAACGCAGGGCATAATTGTTGGCGCCCAGCTCGGTGCGGGCAACATCTTTAAGCCGGGTAATTTCACCATTTTCGCCGGTTTTGACAATAATTTCGTCAAACTCATCTTGTTCTACCAGACGGCCACGAACATTGATTAGCCACTGAAATTCACTGGTGCCGGTGGGTTGGGCACCCAGGCTGCCGGCCGCCGCCTGCTGATTTTGCGAGCGAATGGCCTTTACCACGTCGCCGGGGTTCATCTTAAGCGCCGCCAGCTTATTGGGGTTCAGCCACACCCGCATGCTGTATTCACCCGCACCAAACAGCCGAACCTGGCCGACCCCTTCAATACGATTCAGCTCATCTTTAACATACTGATCGCCATAATTAGACAGGTACAGCATGTCATACCGATTATCCGGCGAGGTTAAATGCACCACCATGGTCAGGTTGGGTGACGACTTTTCGGTCACGACCCCCAGTCGCTGCACTTCTTCAGGCAGTCTTGGTAGCGCCCGGTTTACCCGGTTTTGCACCAGGGTAGTGGCTTCATCCGGATTGGTACCAATGGCAAAGGTAACTGTTAATGTCATGGTGCCATCGGAAGTTGCCTGGGAGGACATATACAGCATGTCCTGCACCCCGTTTATTTCCTGCTCAATCGGGGTGGCCACGGTTTCGCCGATGACTTTAGGGTTCGCCCCCGGGTAGTTGGCGGTGACCACCACGGTGGGCGGTACCACATCAGGATACTCGGTGATCGGTAATTTCCAGACCGCAATGGCGCCGCCGATAAATATCAGCAGCGACAACACCGCCGCGAATATAGGACGATGAATAAAAAAGCGCGAAAAGTTCATTATTGCACTCCGCCCACAGTAACATTAGAGCGGCGACGGGCGATACCGCTGGCGTTGTCTACGCGTTGCTGCCACGCCTGCAGTTGCTCGAGGGTCTGCTCATCGGCCATAGAAACTGTATTAGGGGCCACCGTGGCGCCCGGGCGTATGCGTTGTAAGCCATTGACCACAATGATGTCATCCGCCTTCAGCCCGCTTTTGATAATACGCAGCGAACCGCCGACCTTATCGCCCATCTTTACCGCGCGATATTCCACTTTATTATCCTGATTAACCACCATCACATACTTGTTGTTCAGGTCGGTACCAATAGCTTTTTCGGCCACCAGAATGCCATTTTCAGCTTTGCCACCTGCCAGCTTAAGATGCGCAAATAAACCAGGCATCAGGTCTTTATTTTCATTGGCAAATACCGCACGCACCCGCAAGGTTCCGGTGCTGCTGTTAACCTGGTTATCCACAAAATTTATTCTTCCCCAGTGGCGATAGTCATCTTCATTAGCCAGACGCATGGCTACCGGTTGTGCAGCAACAGCATCGCTGCGCTGCTGAGCCTGCTGATAGTTCAGCCAGGTGGTTTCGTCAATATCAAAGTAAGCATACAGTTTTTCGGAAGACACAATGGAGGTGAGCACCGTCTGGCCGGCGGTAACATAGTTACCCTGAGTGATATTGGCCCGGGAGACCCGGCCTGCGATAGGCGCTTCGACGCGGGCAAAGCCGCGATTTAATCGCGCCAGTTCCAGGGCTGCCTGAGTTTGCGCGACCTGAGCCTGAGCCTGCTCTACACCGCTGATGCGAGTATCCAGCACCTCTTTTGAGATGGACTGACTTTCACGTAAACCTTCGGCACGGCTTTTGTCCTGTCTGGCTAAACGCAGCTGACTGCGGGCCGATTGTAATTGGGCTTCCAACCGCTGCACTTCAGCTTTAAACTGGCGGTTATCAATCAGAAACAGCGTATCGCCCTGTTCCACATATTCGCCTTCTTCGAACGCGACAAAGTCGATGTAACCAGACACACGGGGGCGTAATGATACCTGTTGGGGCGCTTCAAGACGGCCAGTAAAACTGTCCCATTCGGTAATACGCTGTGCCACCACCGGCGCCACATCTACCGGAACACCGGCCGGTGCAGCAGCACTTTGTTGCTCTGCAGCCTTGTCATCCGTACAGGCTGCCACTAGCGATAGCGCTATTATGAGAAAGCTTAATCGTTTAATTAATGGCATGTCGGTTCATCTCTTTCATCGGTCACTGAATATAAGCGCGGCATTATGAACACATGTATATAATAAAAATAATTATCTTTTTATATGCGATACATCATTTGATATAATATATATATTATTAACAATCCCGTTACACAGGAGTGCAGATTCCGGTGCGTCCACAAGAACTGAATTTACTAATGATTTTTGACGCCATCATGACCGAGGGCGCTATCACCCGGGCGGCAGACCGGCTTTCGATGACGCAGCCTGCGGTGTCCAATGCCTTGTCCCGGATGCGAGCCGTGTGGGGCGATGAACTGTTTGTTAAAGACGGCCGTGGTATTCAGCCCACGGCTTTTGCGAAAAATATGTGGAGCCAGATTCAAACACCGCTAAGTGCACTGGAAGATGCGGTGAACCCTGATCAATTTGACCCGGCCACGGCAACCCGGACCTTTAGGATTGCCGCCACCGATACCTTTGTCGATGTGATCTGGGGGCCGTTGCGTCAGGTTATCGAGCGTGAAGCCCCGGGTATTAATATTTATGCGGTACCCAATCCCACCATAGAGTCTGCCGATATTTTAAAAGCCGCTGAAGCCGAGCTGGCCATCTCCAAATATACCCAGTCAGAAAGCGTGATACGTTCTGAACATCTGTTGGATCCCAGTTATGTCGTGGTCATGCGCCCTGACCATCCGCTGGCCCAGGAACAGCTCACATTAGAGCAATTCATCAATGCGGATCATTTGCTGGTGTCGTTAACCGGCGATGTAACCGGCCCGACGGATCTGGCATTGCAGAGTCTGGGAAAAAAACGCCGGGTGGCGATGTCGGTAAACAACTTTTTTAATGTGCCGGGACTGCTAAAACAAACAAATCTGATTTGTGTGGCACCGTCGATGGTGCTGGAGCGGGAAATCTTTTCTAAACAACTGGCGGTGTTCGAAAGCCCGGTGGAGGTAAGCCCTACCCCGGTCACGTTACTATGGCACAAGCGCCAGGATCATGATCCGGGCTTACAATGGCTACGTCGCCATGTGGTTCGCATTATCCATCAGCGGGTTGAACAGCATCAACAATTGCTGAACCAGTGTTGCCGCAAGGGGTATTGCGAGCAGGCGGTACTCGAGGCCAAAGCACAGCATCATTATGAGTGTATAACCCAGGCCTGTGAGCAACTGAACATTGAACCTAAAGCGATTACCCCAGGTCACTAATAGCGGCGCCGGCGGAGCGATCTGTTATCGCCTACGGCTGGTCGGTGGCTAAGGCGGCTAAGATGGCTAAGGCGAGACCAACAACACTCCCTAACACAAGACCAATAACATAAGACCAATAAAAAACCCCCGCTGCGAGCGCATCGCAACGGGGGTTGTTAGCAAGGGTCAGTCCGCTGATAGTCACAAACTGACTATCCACTGACATAAAACCCGGTTACTTTTTCTTTTTCGCCTTCGGGTTTGGCATATCGGTAATGCTACCTTCGAAGATCTCGCTGGCCAGGCCAATTGACTCATTCAGCGTAGGGTGAGCATGAATAGTCAGGGCCACATCTTCGGCGTCGGCGCCCATTTCGATAGCCAGACCAATTTCACCCAGCATCTCGCCGGCGTTAGTACCGACAATGGCACCACCAATCACCCGACCTGAATCTTTATCAAAGATCATTTTGGTCAGACCGTTGGTAGCATCAGAGGCAATCGCCCGACCTGACGCCGCCCACGGGAAGGAGGCGGTCTCGTAATTCACGCCTTCTTCTTTAGCTTCTTTCTCGGTCAGACCCACCCAGGCAACTTCTGGTTCGGTGTAGGCCACTGAAGGAATACAACGCGGATCAAAGTAGTGATTCTTACCAGCAATAACTTCTGCTGCTGCGTGGCCTTCATGCACCGCTTTGTGGGCCAGCATAGGCTGTCCTACCAGGTCGCCAATCGCATAGATGTTTTTCACATTGGTTTGCATCTGCTTGTTCACGTTGATGAAACCACGGTCGTCTACTTCTACGCCGGCTTTATCTGCGCCTACTTTTTTACCATTGGGGGTACGACCCACCGCTACCAGCACTTTGTCGTAACGTACTTTTTCTGACGGTGCATTTTTGCCTTCGAAGGTTACGTACAAGCCGTCATCTTTGGCTTCAACATCCGTTACTTTGGTTTCAAGCATGATGTTGAATTTATCTTTATAGTCTTTCATGAAGACTTTCATGATGTCTTTATCGGCAGCAGGAATAAGCTGGTCCAAAAATTCAACCACATCAATCTTAGAGCCCAGTGCTTCATACACTGTGCCCATTTCCAGACCAATGATACCGCCACCCAATACCAGCATTTTTTCCGGAATGTCTTTCATTTCCAGAGCGCCGGTTGAGTCAATAACCCGGTCGTCTTCTGGAATGAACGGCAATTTAACCGGCTCAGAACCTGCAGCGATGATCGCATTATCAAACTTGATGGTGGTGGTGCCGTCTTCACCTTCCACTTCTAGGGTGTTGGCACCGGTAAATTTGCCGGTACCACGCACATGTTTAACCTTGCGCATCTTGGTCATTCCTGACAAGCCTTTTGTCAGCTGACCCACAACCGAATCTTTATAGTCCCGTAGTTTATCCAGGTCGACTTCCGGTTCGCCAAAGCTTACGCCGTGCGCGGCCATCTGTTTTGCTTCTTTCATTACCTTGGCTACGTGCAACAGGGCTTTTGAAGGGATACACCCAACATTCAAACAAACCCCACCCAGTGTTTCCCTGGCATCAACAATCACGGTTTCTACGCCCATATCGGCAGCGCGAAAAGCCGCAGAATAACCGCCTGGTCCTGCGCCCAATACAACTAGCTGAGTTTTAATTTCGCTCATCTTGACCTCAAATTTGTCAAATATCTGAAAATAATGCGTTAAGAAGTTTAACTAGGGCTGGTGAGCCCTGTAAAGCTAAGCTGGCTATTTGCCTGCAAAAAGCATCAAGGGGAGCCTGTTTTGCTCCCCTTTACATGGTTTGTCTATAGTAGCATCTGGCGCAGGTCTTCTAAGACCGCTTTAAGATGCACGGCAAACCGGGCTGCAACCGCACCGTCGATAACCCGGTGGTCGTAAGACAAAGATAGCGGCAGCATCAGGCGAGGTTCAAAGTCCTTGCCATTCCACTTCGGCTTCATCTCGCTCTTCGAGACACCCAGGATTGCTACGTCTGGCGCATTCACAATAGGCGTAAAGGCGGTACCGCCAATGCCACCTAAGCTGGAAATAGTGAAACAACTTCCCTGCATATCGGCAGACTTCAGCTTACCGTCACGGGCTTTCACACTAATATCCATCAGCTCTTTCGATAATTCGTGGATGCCTTTCTGATCAACATCACGAACCACCGGAACCACCAGACCATTTGGTGTGTCTACTGCAATACCAATATGGTAATACTTTTTCTGAATTAAAGACTCGCCTGACTCAGAAAGTGAAGTATTGAAAATCGGGTAGGCTTTGAGCGCATCGGCCACCGCTTTCATCATGAACACCAACGGCGTGATCTTGAAGCCCATCTTGCGCTTCTCGGCCACCTGGTTTTGTTCTTTACGAAATGCTTCTACATCAGTAATGTCCGCTTCTTCAAACTGGGTAACATGGGGAATCGACACCCAGTTACGATGCAGGTTTGGCCCTGACAGTTTTTGAATACGCGTTAGCGGAACTTCTTCAACATCACCAAATTTAGAAAAATCGACTTTTGGCTGTGGAATGACCTGCAGACCACCGCCCTCGCCTTTGCCGGCAGAGCTTGCTGTCGCTTTGGGTCGTGACAGCTCGTATTTTACGTACGATTGTACATCTTCTTTGAGGATCCGGTCTTTACGACCACTGCCTGATACTTCAGACAAATCCACCCCAAATTCACGGGCCAGGCGACGAACCGAGGGTGAGGCATGAACCTTACCCGATTTTTGTTTTTCACCTGCCGAAGGATGATGTGGAACCGGCGGCGGCTTAGGACGGCCGCTGTCCTGTGACTTGCTCTCTTGTGAGCTGTCTTTAGCAGAGGCTTTTTGCTCTGATTTAGCCGGTTTGTCTTCGGTCTTGGTAGCTGGCTTACTGCCACTGCCCTTAACCTTCAGCATTAATACCTGTGAGCCCTGCGAGACTTTATCGCCTTGCTTCACCATCATCTTGATTACGGTGCCGGCTTTGGGGGCCGGAACATCCATGGTCGCCTTGTCAGTTTCAACGGTGATCAGGCCATCTTCGGCTTCAATTGTATCACCTTCGCTAACCAGCACTTCGATAACTTCAACATCCGCAGCATCGCCGATGTCAGGTACAGTCACTTCAATTTCTTCTTCACCGCCATCATCAGACGAATCTGGCTCATTGCTATCGGCAGCGGCAGGTTCGCCTTTGGTGCCGGCATCATCCGGCTCGCTCTGACCTGATGCCGCGTCATCGTCGGCGGCCTGCTCACCGTCTTCGTCACCCGCGACTTCCAGCATCAGAATCAGTGAACCTTCACTGACCTTATCGCCTTCTTTAACTTTCAGGCTGACGACTTTGCCGCCCTGAGGCGCAGGCACATCCATGGTCGCTTTGTCGGTTTCAAGGGTAATCAGACCGTCTTCGGCTTCCACCGTATCGCCTTCGCTGACCAACACTTCGATGATGTCAACTTCCTCTGCATCACCAATATCCGGCACCGTTACTTCAACGGTAGAGCTGCTACCACCTGATGCTTTCGCGCCCTTGGTTTCACTTTGCTCGCTGCCTGATTTTGCGTCTTTTGCAGAGTCACCCTGATCGGCTTTTGTAGTGGTCTCTTCTGCGGCCTGGTCGTCTGACTCAGATTGTTCCTGAGACTCATCAGCTTCGTCGCTGCTGTCATCACCAGCAGCTTCTAATTGCATCAGCAAATCGCCTTCAGAAATCTTATCTCCTACGCTGACTTTCAAAGCACTGACTTTACCGCCAAAGGGCGCCGGAATATCCATACTGGCTTTGTCACTTTCAACCGTAACCAGCGAGTCTTCCGCTTCAATGTCATCGCCCTCTGCCACCAACACTTCAATGACTTCTACTTCGTCTTCACCTAGGTCGGGTACGAGAACGTCTTTAATATCTGCCATGTTGTTGTCTCTCCTGTGCTTACGCGTACAGTGGGTTAACTTTGTCTGAATCGATATCCAGATCTTTCATCGCCTTTGACAGTGTCTTGGCATCTACATCACCGGCTTTATACAGCTCATAAAGAGCGGCATAGGCTACATAGGCAGCATCAACCTCAAAGTGGCGACGAAGATTTGCACGGCTGTCAGAGCGGCCAAAGCCGTCAGTTCCCAGTACACGATAACTACCAGGTACAAAGTTACGTACCTGATCAGCATAGTTTTTGATGTAATCGGTAGCCGCAATGGTCGGGCCATCGTTACCGTTGTTTAGTACTTCGGTGATGTACGGCGTACGGGCATCAGCATCCGGGTGTAGCATGTTGTGACGATCCACATCCATACCATCGCGGGTCAGCTCGTTAAACGAGGTAACACTGTAAACCTGTGACTCGATATTGTAGTTATCAGCCAGCAGTTTCGCCGCGTCACGGACCTGCTCTAAGATAGTACCTGAGCCCAGCAGCTTCACTTTCTTATCGCTTTCACCCACCGTGTCCAGCAGATAAATACCTTTCACAATACCTTCTTCAACATCTTTGGGCATTTGCGGCTGCTTGTAGTTTTCGTTCATCACGGTCAGGTAATAGAACACATCTTCCTGTTCTTCAAACATCCGACGCATACCGTCTTGCATGATCACGGCAATTTCAAAGCCGTAGGTCGGATCGTAAGAAATACAGTTTGGAATCAGTGCTGCCTGAGTATGGCTGTGACCATCCTGATGCTGTAAGCCTTCACCATTCAATGTCGTACGACCGGCGGTACCACCGACTAAGAAGCCACGTGCCTGTGAATCCCCTGCGGCCCAGGCTAAGTCGCCCACCCGCTGGAAACCAAACATGGAATAGTAGATGTAAACCGGAATCATCGGCAGATCGTTGGTGCTGTAAGACGTACCAGCCGCCAGCCATGAAGCCATGGCGCCCAGCTCATTGATACCTTCCTGCAGAACCTGACCTTTGGTGTCTTCGCGGTAATACGCTACCTGGTCTGAATCCTGTGGCTCGTATTTCTGACCTTGTGAAGAATAAATCCCCACCTGCCGGAACAAGCCTTCCATACCAAAGGTACGGGCTTCATCCGGAATAATCGGTACCACGCGTTTGCCGATTTTCTTGTCTTTGAGCATCGCGGTTAGAACACGAACAAAGGCCATGGTGGTTGAAATTTCACGATCGCCCGAGCCTTTGGTAACGGCCTCAAAGGCTTTCAGATCCGGCGCCGGTAAGTCTTCGGTGCTTTTGGCCAGACGGCGTGGCATAAAGCCATGCAATGCTTCGCGACGAGCCTTGAGATATTTCATCTCTTCGCTGTCTTCATCAAACTTGTAGTACGGCAGGTCAGCTAAGCTTTCATCTGATACCGGAATGTTGAACCGGTCACGGTAGGCTTTAACCGCATCGGTATCCATCTTTTTCACCTGGTGGGCAATGTTCTTACCTTCACCAGCGGCGCCCATGCCATACCCTTTAACCGTTTTGGCCAGAATTACCTGTGGGCGGCCTTCGGTTTTAGTGGCGCGATCGTACGCGGCATACACTTTAACCGGATCATGACCACCCCGGTTCAGACGCCAGATGTCTTCATCTGACATATTGGAAACCATTTCTTTAAGCTCTGGGTATTTGCCGAAGAATTTTTCGCGGGTATACGCGCCGCCTTTGGCTTTAAAGTTCTGGTATTCACCATCAACAGTTTCGTTCATCAGATCCAGCAGCTTGCCAGAGGTGTCGCGCGCCAGCAGCGGATCCCAGTAACGACCCCAGATCACTTTGATCACTTCCCAGCCTGCGCCGCGGAAGGTACCTTCGAGTTCCTGAATAATTTTGCCGTTACCACGCACCGGACCATCCAGACGCTGCAGGTTACAGTTAACCACAAAGGTCAGGTTGTCCAGACCTTCACGCGAAGCCAGACCGATAGCACCTAAGCTTTCTGGCTCATCAATCTCGCCATCGCCCAGGAAACACCAGACGCGCTGTTCTGAACAGTCTTTCAAACCACGATTGGTCAGATACTTCAGATAGCGGGCTAAATAAATCGCCTGCATTGGGCCTAAGCCCATTGATACCGTGGGGAATTGCCAGAAATCAGGCATCAGTTTCGGGTGCGGGTAAGAAGACAGACCTTCGCCGTCTACTTCCTGACGGAACATGTCCAGCTGGTCTTCGCTCAGACGACCTTCGATATAGGCACGTGAGTAAATACCCGGTGATACATGGCCCTGGATGAACAGGAAGTCACCACCGTCTTTGTCATTCGGTGCGCGGAAGAAATGGTTAAAGCCCACATCGTATAGCATTGCAGATGATGCAAAGCTGGAAATGTGCCCGCCCAGTTCCATGTCTTTTTTCGAGGCGCGCAGTACCATCATCAGGGCATTCCAACGCAGGGCGTTACGGATTTTACCTTCGATAGTCTGATCGCCCGGCATGGTCGGTTCCTGACCCGGCGGAATAGTGTTTATGTACGCGGTTGTTGCATCATAGGGTAAGTGGGCACCATTTCTGCGTGCTTTCTCTATTAGGGATTCTAATAAGAAGTGAGCCCTTTCAATACCTTCTTCTTCTAAAACTGACTCTATTGACTCCAGCCATTCTTGTGTTTCTTGTGGATCCACATCTTGGTGCATCATATCAGTCATGGTGCCATCCTATTTTTGCTTAATATAGAAAACCACCCACAACACCGAATTTGGCGGAGGATGGAATCACTAAATTATGTTGTACTTGCAGCAGGCTGTATCAGCCCACCTCTTAGTTGCGTGCTGTTGCTTACAAAAAAGCAATCATGCGCATAAAAACCAGCTCTTCGCCATTAAATTTCAAGGCGTCGTAAAGCGCGCTGTACTCTGCTGTCACGCTGATTAATTGCCAGCAAAGTTTTTTCAATAAATGCCAGGTGCGCATTGCAGGCCTGTCGGGCACTTTCCGGGTCCCGGTCGGCAATGGCTGCGACTATTTCGGCACGCTGACGTGACAAATCCTGCGCCACATTGGCATGCTGAGCCAGCATTTCTAAATTTCGTTCAATATTTTCTATTAACATGGCTTGCATGGTGCTCATCACATGCAGCAACACCATATTGTGGGAAGCCCGGGCCATCACCACATAAAACTGTCCAAGCGCTTCGGCCAGTGGCCGCTGACTTTGTTTGTCATCTGCCGCGGGCAGCTCGTCGAGCGCCTGCTGCAAGGCCTGATAATCCTCAGGTTGCCCCCGCAGCGCCGCATAATAGGCCGACATGCCTTCCAGGGCGTGGCGAAACTCCAGCAAATCAAACTGGGTTTCGGGCCGCCGGCTAATCAGCGCCATCAGCGGGTCCAGCATGGCCGCATTCAGACTTTTGCTAACAAAGGTGCCCCCCCCTGTTTACGTTCAACCAGCCCCCGGGCCTGTAAATTACCGATGGCCTCGCGTAAAGACGGTCTGGACACATCAAAGCGGGTGGCCAATTCACGTTCGGGAGGCAGTTTTTGTCCAGCCAGTAGCGAGCCATCCAGAATCATAGACTCCAGTTGCTCGGTGATGACATCTGACAATTTTTTGCGCCCCTGCTGCATGGGTATCCTTGACTCTTCAGACAGAAAAAAGGCGGTCACTTTGTAAACACCTTGGTGTTACAACCGCCTATTGGTCATACCATTTTACCTATATAGTGTAGGCCAGTTTAAAACTCAGGTAAACACTTTGCCGGATTACCTTCTTTTCAGGTCGTACCTAAACCTATGCTACATACTGTTTTTTAACCACTTTATTAATAGTTCTTACTGGTCGGATAAGCCCTGACCTGGCGATAAAATCAACATTTACCAATACCGGTGAAGGCCTTCTGCCAGCGGCGGGGTTAGTGCAAGACCCCGGTCAGCGTCAACACGGCGATAATGACCACCAGACACCAGCTGCTGCGCCGGGCAAGCACCAAGGCACTGGCTACCGACTCTTGGGTGGCGCCGGCTTCAAACTCACCCGCCTGTTGACCTACCCCGATTAAAAACAGCCGCGGGGGCTGGGTGATCGCCATCAAATTTTTAACCCAGGCCGCTGCAGCGCGGCTAAAGTGCCCCACCAGCAAATAAGTTAAGCCCACCAGCCGCGTCCCGCCAATATCGGCGATGCGCATAAATTCAGCAGGCACGCTGCGTCGGTTATCGCCAGGCACATGCTGACTCAGCCATCTTGCGCTGCAATAAATCAGCAGGCCCGGGATCCCTAACACTGCGGTCACCAGGATAATGGCGGTGTAATAGCGATAGTTCACCCACAACAATGCCCCGGGCAAATCATTCTGACTGGCCACCTGGTAACAATCCTGGTGCATCCCATCCAGATAGCGGCCAGCGGCTTCTTCGTCACGGCGTTCCAGCGCCGCCTTAAAACGACGAACATTGCGTTTTACCCGAACACTGCCCAGGGCCAGAATCAGTAACACCGTTTGGACAATCCAGGTTAAGAATGCACTGTCGGCCACAAATAACACGCCGCTGACAATCACCACCGGTAATATCATCACTGCTGCGCGCAGCCAGTGAACGCTGGCCGGACCGGTAATTACCCGCCCCAGCCCGGTGGCCATCAGATTTAAGTAAAAGTCGATAAATCCGGCCCGGGGGCGGATGAAGTAACGGTCAATAGCCAGTGCCAGCAGTAAACTTATTAGCATAATAGTGGGTCCGGTTGGTTTAGCTTATTGTGTTGTTGTTGAGTGTTACAGTATCAGGGGCTGAGCCAGCTTGTCGCGGTTCAGCCGGTTCAGCCGGTTCAGAAAAAAGGGCATGACGGTAACCGCCCCAGTCAAATGCAGGTCCGGGGTCGGTTTTACGCCCCGGGGCTATATCATTATGGCCGACAATACGCCCACAGGTAATTAATGGAAAGGCATGTACCAAGGTCCGGCTTAATGTCAGTAAACTGGCATATTGTGCCTGAGTATAGGGCGTATAGTCGGTGCCTTCCATTTCTATGCCAATGGCAAAATCGTTGCAACGGCTACGCCCCTGAAAGGTTGATAAGCCGGCGTGCCAGGCCCGGTGGGTGAAAGGCACAAATTGCTCAATACGCCCATCACGGTAGATCACACAATGGGCCGACACCTTCAGGCCGGCAAGCTGGGTATAAAAAGCATGCTCATCCGGATTCAGGGTACCGGTAAACAGTTGCTCTATACCCTTTGTGTTAAACTCACCCGGTGGCAGCGAAATATTATGAATCACCAGCAGCGACACCGGCACATCGGCAGGTCGCTCGTCATAAAACGGCGAAGACTTTTGAATTGCCTGGGAATAATATTTCACAATAACAGTTCCTGATTATGTGTCAGACCAATCAAATTTTGACACCCTACAGGACAAGGTACAAGTACTGTGCCCCACAGACTACTATTAATGTATTGCCGGCAGACAATACAGAGCGGCATAGCAAGGAAAATAATGAGCAGTGAAAAATCGATGGGTAAGTGGATGTATGTGCTGGCATGGGTTTGCGGGCTGGGGTTGCTGACGTTAATCTTTACCGATGTGATTGACGGACAGCGCAACCCGAACCGGTCACCCGAGTCTATGCGCATTAATGGTCAGACTGAGGTCAGGCTTAAACAAAACCGCCAGGGTCATTATGTAACCAGCGGCACCATTAATGGTGAGCCGGTGGTCTTTCTGGTGGATACCGGCGCCACCGATGTCGCCATTCCGGCCAGCATGCAGCAAAAGCTGGGCCTGACCGCCGGGCGCACTGCCCAGGCCCAGACCGCCAATGGCACGGTACGGGTAGCACGAACCACCATCGATACCCTGACCATTGGTGACATTACCCTGCATAATGTTAACGCGAATCTGAATCCGGGGCTTGGCGAAGGCCAGATTTTGCTGGGGATGAGTGTTTTGCGTCAGTTAGAGTTTACTCAGCGTCAGGATTGGTTAATATTGCGCACCCTGTAATTTTACTCATTGTGTTTGGGAGCCTTTACGCCCTATGTCTTATGTTTCAACCGACGATATTATTGCTCAGGTAAGCACCGCCTTAATGGAAGACCTGGGGGGTAGCCTGACCCCGGCCAACGACATTACCGCGAACCTGATCCCGGCCGCACAACAGGCCACCGCCACCATTATTACCCGTGAACACGCAGTAGTGTGCGGCAAACAATGGGTGGAGCAGGCATTTGCCCTGGTGGATGCCACCCTTACCCTGGACTGGCATGTCAGCGATGGCGACACGGTTACCCCGGACACGGTGCTGGTCAGCATCAGCGGCAGTGCCCGCAGTATTTTAACCGCCGAGCGTACCGCCCTGAATTTTTTGCAGACCTTATCGGGTACCGCCACGGTAACCGCCTATTACACCAGTTTACTGGCAGGCTCAAAAACCCGCATACTGGATACCCGCAAGACCTTGCCGGGTCTGCGTATGGCCCAGAAATACGCAGTAAAATGCGGCGGTGGCACCAATCATCGCATTGGGTTATTCGATGCATACCTGATTAAGGAAAACCACATATTTGCCTGTGGCTCTATTGATAAGGCCGTGGCCACCGCCAAAGCCAGCCATCCGCAAAAAATGGTTGAGGTTGAGGTTGAAAATCAGCACGAGCTACAGCAAGCCCTTGATGCCGGGGCAGATATTATCATGCTGGATAATTTTACCAACGAACAGATCGAAAGCGCAGTAGCACTGAATCAGGGAAAAAGTAAACTGGAGGTGTCTGGGAATGTAACTGATGAAAGGTTGCGATCGCTGGCAAAAATAGGGGTTGACTTCATCTCTTCCGGCGCGTTGACTAAGCATGTTCAAGCTATTGATTTGTCGTTAAGGGTCACCATTAAATAACATTAACCAGCTGTTTTTGTTGAAAATTTGGCGTTTTTTAAACTTTTGTCTAAAAGCGCCTCCCGCCTCCTGTTACTCCGGCAGAACCTACACATAAGTATACTTTCGAATACTTGTCAACACGACGATCCCCCCTATACTTGGCTTCAAGTACCGGGGGCGTTACAAGGAACAAACCAGGTATAAACGTAACTTTGATTAGTTAACTAACGTAACTAGCAACTTTTTAAATTAGCGTCCTATACGCACCCGGAGAACTACCATGAAACAATTTAAACCAGCAAACAAACAAGACGGTTTCACCTTAATCGAACTGATGATCGTTGTGGCGATTATCGGTATTCTGGCCGCGGTAGCCCTGCCGGCTTATTCAAACTATACCGAAAAAGCGCGCTTCACCGAGATTGTCAATGCGACAGCCGGTGTTAAATCTGCTGTTGAAGTATGTGCCCAGACGTTGGATGGGATTGACAATTGTACGGGCGGAACTAATGGTAGTAATGGTATTGCAAAAGATGTAACTGCTGCGAAGGGTGTTGTAGGGATAAAAGTAGCAGCAGGTAAGATTACGGCCACAGAGCCAACTGATGGAAAAATTGCAGGTGTTACGAAAGCAACCTATGAACTAGCTCCTACTTATGAAAACGGCCGTGTAACTTGGAAAGCAACGTGCGCTCCAGCTACTTTGTGCTAAAACAAGAGTATTGATTTTAATAAGCCCAGCCCTCGCTGGGCTTTTTACTTGACGAGAACAACACCATGGCAAAAGCAGCAGCGGTATTTGAATGGCAGGGTAAGGATCGGCAGGGCGGTAAGCGTAAAGGCGAGATTTCCGCAATAAATATCGCTGAAGCCAAAAACCTTCTACGTCGACAGGGCATCTCGGCCAACAAGGTTAAAAAACAGCAAAAGTCGTTATTTGGTGGTGGTAAAAAGATAGACGCCGGTGATATTTCGGTAGTCACCCGCCAAATCGCCACCATGTTAGGCGCGGGCGTTACCCTGCTTCAGTCAATCCAGATGATTGCCCAGGGTCATGGCAAACCCGATATGCGCAAAATGCTTACCGCCATTGCTGATGATGTCAGTGCCGGTACCCCCCTTTCTAATGCCTTGCGCAAATACCCCCTGTATTTTGATGATTTATACTGCGATCTGATTCATACCGGTGAACAGTCCGGTGCACTCGAACTGATATTTGACCGGCTGGCGACCTACAAAGAAAAAGCCGAAGCACTGAAAAGCAAAATCAAGAAAGCCATGTTTTACCCAGCGGCGGTATTGATTGTGGCGTTTATAGTGACCACCGTCTTGCTGATTTTTGTAGTACCCCAGTTTGAAGAAATTTTCTCCAGCTTTGGCGCCGAACTGCCGGCCTTTACTCAGTTTGTGCTGGCCATTTCACGAGGCATGCAGGACTACGGGATCTTTATTGGCATGGCGGTGGCCGCGGCTATCTTTTTGTTTATCCGCGCCCATCGTAAATCAAAAAAGCTGCGCGATAACGTGGATAAACTGACCCTGAAAATTCCGGTTATTGGCGAGATTTTGAAAAAAGGCGCCATTGCCCGCTTTACCCGTACTCTGGCCACCACCTTTTCTGCCGGTGTGCCGCTGATAGGCGCGCTGGACTCAGCGGCTGGTGCCTCGGGCAATGCAGTGTATCGCGATGCCATCCTGTTTATTAAAAAAGAAGTCGCCGGTGGTATGCAGATGAACACCGCCATGCGCGCCACCAATGTATTTCCGGATATGGTGAATCAGATGGTGGCCATTGGTGAAGAGTCAGGCGCGGTAGATGAAATGCTCAGCAAGGTGGCGACCATTTATGAAGCCGAGGTGGACGATATGGTTGACGGCCTTACCAGCCTGCTGGAGCCCATGATTATGGCGGTGCTGGGGGTGGTGATTGGCGGGCTTATCGTAGCGATGTACTTGCCAATCTTCCAGATGGGTAATGTGGTTTGATTTACTTAAGCATTTTTACATGTTTCATCAAAATAAAAGCTAGGTAAAAACTAAATAAAAACCGGCCGCTCGGGCCGGTGAAATCTATTTTCTTTGCCGTTGTAGTTTTTTTTAGAATGTTTATCCGTCAGCACAGACGCTAAAACCCGGCTCAGGCAAAATCTTTCAGGCTAAACCAGCGCGACAAGGTAATTTTGGTGGTCCGGGCTGAAGATAATAGTATTGCCGGTTGCCAATTGACAGTAGTCAGAGCCAAATATCAGGATTTGTACCCTTAGCCTGGCTCTGGCACACTTTTGTTTCTTACCAGTTGAAAACGAAAATTTTATTTATGTACGCCATTATTGAGCTTTGCCAGACCAGCCCGGTGTTTTTTTTAAGCCTTGTATTTGTCGTCAGTTTACTGGTGGGCAGCTTTTTAAATGTGGTGGTATACCGCCTGCCCATAATGATGGAACGCGAATTTAAAGCCGATTATCAGGCTTATTATGAAACGGATGCCATGGTACTGGCCCCGAAGCTGGCGATAATGCACCCACCGGCGCGCCCGGGCCTGATAGCAGCGCGACCTCATCCGCGGGCTTTGACTCTCCCTCACCACACGAAACCGCCGTTTTTAATCTGGTTAAACCCGATAGTACCTGCCCTGCCTGCGGGCACAAAATCCGGGCATGGGAAAATATTCCGGTAATAAGCTATTTGTTTTTAAAAGGCCGTTGCGCCCAATGTAAAACCAGAATCTCTGTCCGTTATCCGCTGGTAGAGCTGAGCACCGCCTTATTGTGTACCTGGGTGGCCTGGCATTTTGGCCCCAACAGCCAGGGCGTGATTGCGATTCTGGCCTGTTGGTTACTGGTGCCAATGGTACTAATTGATTTGGACAAAATGCTGCTGCCCGACCAGTTAACCCTGGCCCTGTTATGGGTAGGGTTGCTGGCCAGTACCCAGCAGGTGTTTGTGGATGCCCCTACCGCCATTATTGGTGCGGCGATGGGTTACTTTTGTTTGTGGGCGGTGTACTGGCTGTTCAAATTGTTTACCGGTAAGGAAGGCATGGGATATGGCGACTTTAAGTTGCTGGCTGCGCTGGGGGCTCTGGTAGGCTGGCAAGGGTTGCCGGTGATTGTTATTTTGTCCTCCCTGGTGGGCGCGATGGTGGGGATTGGGTTAATGCTGAAGCGCGGTCAGAATTCAAATCTGGCCATCCCCTTTGGCCCCTATCTGGCGGTTGCCGGGTTGCTGACTCTGCTGTATAAACAGCCTATCATTGATACGTACCTGCAGTGGATTTTGTAATGCGTTGGTTTTGTTGTTATCCACAGCAGTGGTCATCATGAGTTTTGTGGTGGGCCTGACCGGGGGAATCGGCAGTGGCAAAAGTGCCGCGACCCGGGAGTTTGAAAAATTAGGGATCACGGTTATAGATGCGGATGTGGTCGCCCGTCAGGTGGTTGAGCCAGGCACCGCGGCGCTGGCCCGAATTGCTGAGTATTTTGGTGACGCAATGCTCAACACCCATGGCGAGCTTAATCGCACTGCCCTCAGAAAGGCGGTATTTGATAACGAGCAGCATAAAAACTGGCTGAATGCGTTGCTGCACCCGGCCATCCGACGTCTGATGCAGCAACAAATTGAACAGGCACCCGGCCCTTATTGCATTTTGGCGGTGCCGCTGTTAATTGAAAACAACCTGACCGGGATGTGCCAGCGGGTGCTGGTCATCGATTGTCCCGAATCCCTGCAGCTGGCCCGAGCGGTTAAACGTGATGGCAGTGATGAGCAAGTTATCAAAAATATTATGAAATCTCAGGCCAGTCGCGAGCAACGCCGTGAAGCGGCGGACGATATTATTGATAACAGTGGTGAAATAGATGCCCTTGCTCCTCAGGTTACCCGCCTCCACCAGCAGTATCTGAGCCTGTCAGCGCCGTCATAACGCCATTTTACTTGAAATTTTTGTATTTTTACGTTTTAGTGCTTAAAAGAAGTGATAACGAGGAAATACATGTCTGACACCGTTTACGAATTTCCACTCAAAGAGAAAGTGCGAAATTACCTGCGCATTGAACAGCTGATTGCGCAACTGAAAAGCGGCGCGTCAGCTCCTTCTTCCCAGTTGCAGATGTATTTTTTTGACCAGCTGTTTACCCTGCTCGATTTATTTGAGCGCATCGATATTCGTACCGACATCATTAAGGATCTTGATGCCCACGAAAAAAATCTGATGTATTGGTCGCAGCATCCTAATATTGACAGCGGCGCCTTAGAACAAACCATGAACTCCATTGTGGCGTTGCGTGACAAGCTGAAAACCTGCAAAAAATTTGGTACTGAATTAAAAGACGACAAGTTTCTGGCCAGTATCCGCCAGCGTTTTGCCATTCCCGGCGGCGCGTGCAGCTTTGATTTACCCAACTTGCACTTCTGGCTGGCCCAGCCCGACGACCAGCGCACCGCCAGCATGAACAACTGGCTTGCCACGCTAAGCAGTGTCGATAAAGCCATCAGTATCTGCCTGTCGTTTTTACGGGAACGCGGCCAATTTCGCCCTATTACCGCCACCAACGGCTTTTATCAGGGGGTCGCGGAGGACAAGAATGAACTTATCCGGGTTCGTTGTTCCACAGAGGGCGGCTATTATCCGAATTTAAGCGGCAATAAATACCGCTACGCCCTGCGCTTTATGTGGTTTGAACCCACCGCCGGGGCCAATGTGTCGGTGGAAGATGATGTCAGCTTTTCCGTCGCGGCCTGTTAAACCCAGTTGTTATTGTTCGATAGAGCCATTTGTAAAGAGAGATTATGTTCGTTAAATGTCCTATTTGTGCCAAAGAAGTTGAATGGTCGGCCACCGCCAGCCCGTTTCGGCCCTTTTGCTCCAAAAAATGCCAGCTTATTGATTTAGGCGAATGGGCCAGCGAAGAGCGCACCATTGCTGCGGCCAAACAAACTCCCGAAGCCAGCCCCGACGCTGTCGATATTGAAGAGATTGAGGCGATGCTGAGTCAGCAACCCGATGACTTTTTCAAACATTAAGGAACTGCCCTCATGCTGAATTCTGTTGCACTGGTCGGTGCCACCCATGGCAACGAAACCAGTGGCATCCAGCTTGTCAAAAACTGGCGTCACAGCGGTATTCCTGCACAATATACCAGTACCCTGACGCTATCACTGCACCTGGCCAATGAAGCTGCGCTGCAGGCGAATGTGCGCTTTATTGAAGAGGATTTAAATCGACAGTTCAGTGCCGCTGCATTGCAGGAACAAGGCAGTGCTCAGGAGGCCATTCTGGCCCGGCAGCTAAATGCCACGCTGGGGCCCAAAGGTGACTCGGCCACGGATCTGGTTATTGATATTCACAATACCACCAGTGCCATGGGCGCAACCCTGATTATTCTGGAAGCCAGTGAGTTTTACATTCAGCTGGCCAGGTTTGTAAAACAGCACATGCCCGAGGCCAACATTTTGCTTGAAGATGAAAAACCCTTCAGCGATCACCGTTATCTGTGTACCACAGGCAAACGGGGCGTGATGCTGGAAATCGGCGGCCAGCCCCAGGGTGTGCTTAGGCAGGAGGTATATCAGCTTACCGAGGCCCTGACCCATACGGTACTGGATTTTTGTCTGGCCTATCAACAGGGGCAAACCAGCAACCTGCCACCCTGTGAGGGGTTTCGGTTAGGCCATGAAGTGCAGTTTCCATTGTCCGCGGCAGGTGAACGTGAAGCGATGGTGCATTATCAGTTACAGGATGCCGATTTTACGCCCTTGCTAGCCGGTCAGCCGGTATTCAAATGCTTTGATGGCAGTGAAATTGTGTGGGAAGGCGAATCGCCTACCTATCCGCATTTTATTAACGAAGCCGCCTATGCCAAACAACATGTGGCCTTCGCTACCGCCAGTCTGGTGACGCTTTAATAGCTGAAATGCTGCATTGGTAACCGGCAACCACCACCGACAGGCATTCGTCCTGTTAACCGGCCAGTCAGGCAAACCTTTGCCTGATAGGCTGATAAAATAAGCGCTGCGGCTTTAAAATAAGCGCTGCGAGCACTAAAAAGCACGCTAAGAAGCCTGAGTCATTTACAAGCGCCGCCCTGACGACATAAAAAAACCAGCCCTCAGGCTGGTTTTTTGGTTTATGCTTATGGGTTCAATCCCACATCATCACGCCGGTAGTGCTTTTGCAGTGCTTCAATAATAGCCTGGTTGGCGGCCGGAAACTCCTGCGGGTCCAGCAAATCTACACTGACCCACCGGCCTTGCTGCTGCTCACGGCCATAGGGTTCACCTTCAAAGCCGGTTACCACCTGCACCTCCAGACAAACCCGTTTGTCGCCATAATCATGTTCGATGGTCATCAGCGGCTGCGTCTGAATAACAGCAATACCGACTTCTTCGTAAAGCTCGCGGCGCAGTGCGGCCAAGACGGTTTCGTCATTTTCCACTTTACCACCGGGAAACTCCCACTTACCGCCCTGATGCTTGTCATCGGCACGCAGCGTTACAAAGGTTTGGTTGTGGCGAAGGATAATGCCTACCGCCACCAGTACCTGTTTCATCAGCTCAATTTACCGTGACACTGTTTGTACTTTTTCCCCGAGCCACATGGGCACGGGTCATTTCGACCCACTTTCGGGCCTTCACGCAAGGTGCTTTGCACCCGGCTGCCGCCCTGTGCGGGGGCTTGCCCCTGCACTTGCGCCTGAGCCTGCGCGGGTTCCGGTTTTGGCGTGGTTTTCTCATGCTCAAAGTTTTTCGGAACATCGTCTGCCTGACGACGCTGTTCTTCTACTTTTTCCACATCTGACTCTTCTTTCACCTGAACCCGGCTAAGAATGGTAATGACTTCCAGCTTCAGCGCTTCAAGCATCTGCGAGAAAAGCTCAAACGACTCACGTTTGTATTCCTGCTTAGGGTTCTTCTGTGCATAGCCACGCAAGTGAATGCCCTGACGAAGATGGTCCATGGCCGCCAAATGCTCTTTCCAGTGACTGTCCAGATTTTGCAGCATCACTGCTTTTTCAAACTGACGCAGGACCTGCTCGCCCACCATTTCTTCTTTGGCTTTGTAAGCCGCCTCGACTTCATCGAGAATGCGCTCACGCAGCTTTTCTTCGTACAGTTTTTCGTCACTGTCGAGCCATTCCTGCAGCGGCATATCTACCGAGAAGTCGGCTTTCAGACGTTCCTGCAATCCTGCTACGTCCCACATTTCTTCTAACGACTGCGGCGGAATATATTCATCAATCACACCCGCGACCACATCTTTACGAATCGCCTGAATGGTTTCGCTGATATCGCCTTCATCCAGCAGTTCGTTGCGTTGCTCGTAGATAACCTTACGCTGATCATTGGCCACATCATCGTATTCCAGCAATTGCTTACGAATATCGAAGTTACGGCCTTCAACTTTGCGCTGCGCATTTTCGATGGCGCGGGATACCCAGGGATGCTCAATGGCCTCACCTTTTTCCATGCCCAGACGTTTCATCATGCCGGCCATTTTTTCCGAAGCAAAAATACGCATCAGCGCATCATCCAGCGACAGATAAAAACGACTTGAACCAGCATCGCCCTGACGACCTGAACGGCCCCGTAGCTGGTTATCGATACGCCGTGACTCATGGCGTTCGGTACCAATAATATGCAAGCCACCGGATTCCAGGACCGCATCATGGCGTGTTTGCCACTCACTCTTAATTTTTTCAATTTGAGCGTCGGTGGGATTCTCCAGTTTTTCCACCTCACTTTGCCAGCTTCCGCCCAGTACAATATCGGTTCCCCGACCGGCCATGTTGGTGGCGATGGTGACCGCACCCGGACGACCCGCTTCAGAGATGATATCGGCTTCATGCTCGTGGAACTTGGCGTTTAATACCTTGTGCTTGATGCCTTCTTTTTTCAGCACCCGGGACAACAGCTCGGAGTTTTCGATAGAAATGGTACCGACCAATGACGGCTGGCCGCGCTTTACGCACTCTCTGATATCCGCCACAATTGCATCGTACTTTTCTTCGGCGGTCATGTAGATAAGATCCGCCATATCCTTACGAATCATCGGCTTGTTGGTGGGGATAACCACAGTTTCCAGGCTATAGATATGATTGAATTCGAAGGCTTCGGTATCAGCAGTACCGGTCATGCCCGACAACTTGTTATACAGCCGGAAATAATTCTGGAAGGTAATGGAAGCCAGCGTCTGGTTTTCGTTCTGGATCTTAACCCCTTCTTTGGCTTCTACCGCCTGGTGCAAGCCTTCTGACCAGCGACGGCCTTCCATGGTACGCCCGGTGTGCTCATCAACAATAACGATTTGATCATCTTTTACCAGATAATCGACATCTTTTTGGAACAATTTGTGGGCACGTAGCGCGGCGTTGATATGATGCAATAACGAAATATTACCAGCATCAAACAGACTTTCATTTTCAGGCAAAATGCCATTGCGGTGCAGAATTTGTTCTACATGCAACTGACCATTTTCAGTCAGATGGATTTGCTTGGCTTTTTCATCCACGGTGTAGTCGCCATCACCATGAGCACCCTCTTCATCTTCTTTGTCCTGCTTTACCAGCTCCGGGATAATGGTATTGATGCTGCGATACAGGGCCGAGCTGTCTTCAGCAGCGCCGGAGATAATTAGCGGGGTCCGGGCTTCATCAATCAAAATGGAGTCAACTTCATCCACCACCGCAAAGTTCAGCTCTCGCTGAACCCGATCCTGCGGGCTGAACGCCATGTTGTCTCGCAGGTAATCAAACCCAAACTCATTGTTGGTTCCATAGGTAATATCTGACTCGTAGGCTTCGCGCTTCATCTGCGGTGGCATACCAGGAATATTACAGCCCACGGTCATCCCCAGATAGGCAAACAATTCCCGGGCCCAGTCGGCATCCCGTTTGGCCAGATAATCGTTGACGGTAACCACATGCACACCTTTACCGGATAACGCATTGAGGTAGGTGGGCAAGGTCGCGGTCAGGGTTTTACCTTCACCGGTGCGCATTTCGGCAATCTGCCCATTGTGCAGCACCTGACCACCGAGCATCTGTACATCAAAATGCCGCATGCCGTACACGCGCTTACTGGCTTCACGCACGGTGGCAAATGCTTCAATCAGCAAGTCGTCCAGCGTACTGCCCTCAGCCAGCCGTTTTTTGAATTCGTCGGTTTTGGCTTTCAGTTCTTCGTCAGAAAGCGCTTCAAATTCCTTTTCCAGACCGTTGATGGCATCGACAGATTTTTTTAGCTTTTTTATAAGTCGGTCATTACGGCTACCGAACACTTTTCTCAGGACGCTTGAAAACATTACGTTGCAATTTCCACTACTGATAAGGCAGCCTGTCACGGGCCTGCACCTTGGGTTTAGAAAAATGACATCGCGCTGTGGCTGGCACCGCGCAACTCACCCTAATTTTTGATTGTCTGTATTGGTGTAGTTTTCGCACCGAACAGTGATTTTTCTTATCAATTGCGGGTAAAGGGAAGAGGATCGACAGGCTGGCCGTGTCTTATTACTTCATAATGCACATGGGCGCCGGTGGAACGACCGGTGTTACCCATGATCGCGATGGCCTGACCTTTGGTGACCACCTCGCCTACAGCAACCTCGATAGACTGATTATGCCCATAGCGGGTGATGTACCCATCTTTGTGCTCAATCTCAACCAGGTTGCCATAGCCATAGCGTTCTGCGGCCCAGGTTACAATGCCGGCAGCAGTCGCTACCACGTTATCGCCTTCGGCACCGGCAAAATCCAAACCTTTGTGCATCGCAGGCTTGCCATTAAATGGATCTGTGCGCATTCCGTAATAAGAAGACAACCATCCCGCCTCTACAGGCCTTCCCGACAATTGGCTTTGTTGTTGGATATGGTGCCCGGAAACTAAACTTTCAAGCATCGCAATTTGACGCGATTTGTTTTCCAGTGAGGCTTCCATGACATGCAGCTGTTTTAGCAGCGGCTCGTTATCCAGTGTTGTTGATGTTGCCGGTAATGTGAAGGCATCAAGATCCTGTGCCTTCATTCCCAGTTGTTCTGCAATTTGTTGGCCCCGGCCGTCCAGTTGCGACATTTTGCTATTAAGCCGGGCCAGTTGTTCAATTAAAACCTGTAATTGTGCTTCGGTACTCAGCTTCAGAGCCTCAAGCTCTTCCTGATCGGCGGTGTGGGCCTGCTGCGCGAGCGCAATACGGGCCAGATCTTCATTCACCGACTCGGTAGAACGGCTGGATACCAGCATAAACAAAGACGACAAAACCGTCAGGCTCACCAGCGTACGTACGCTGAATGTGCGCTGATAGCGAAGTGTTTTGCCGGTCAGGTTTATGGTCAGTTTCATTTCACAACTCTTAGAAAAATCGAGCAATAGTGTACCGCTGTTCGCGGCGATGAACAAATAGGATTAACAATTCTAACTATAGCAGCTTTGCTTTATGACAAAGGTATAAAAATCAGCGGATAAGGCATGGTGCCAGATACAAAAAAACCGCCAGATAGGATGGCGGTTTTTTTATGCATCGCGTTAACGACTAGGCCAGTACAGGTTCGGCGTAACGAATCGGTACTTCTTCCTGATTGTCGTAGGTAACAAATTCCCACGCATCAGCATTGGCCAGTACTTCATTGAGCAGCTTGTTATTGAGTCCGTGGCCAGTTTTATAGGCACGTAGTTCACCCACAATACTGTGACCACCTAAATACAAGTCACCAACGGCATCCAGAATTTTATGCTTTAAGAACTCATCATCGTAACGCAGGCCTTCAGGGTTCAGAATTCTGAACTCATCCAATGCTACGGCGTTTTCCATGCTGGCACCTAACGCCAGGTTATTGGCATTCATGTACTCAACATCACGCATAAACCCAAAGGTACGGGCACGACTGATCTCGCTCACATAACTGCAGCTGTCAAAGTCCATAACCATTTTCTGGCGCGTTTGGCTGATCACCGGATGGTCAAAATCGATTTCAAAATCGACCCGGAAACCATCATGTGGCAGCAACTCGGCCCATTTGTCACCGTCTTCTACACGAACCGGCTTTTTAATGCGTAAAAAGCGTTTTGGTGCATTTAGCTCCTCGATACCAGCAGACTGCAGCAGGAAAATAAACGGACTTGCGCTACCGTCCATGATGGGCAGCTCGTTGCTGTCTACTTCGACAATAATATTGTCGATTCCCAGCCCTGCCAGTGCCGATGCCAAATGCTCAACAGTATGAATGCTCACACCGTCTTCATTATTAACACACGTACACAACACGGTGTTACCTACAGCATTTGCACGCGCAGGAATATCCACAAACGGTTCCAGGTCAATCCGCCGGAACACAATTCCTGTGTTCGCAGGC
This sequence comes from Salinimonas marina, assembly GCF_015644725.1. NCBI lineage: Bacteria > Pseudomonadati > Pseudomonadota > Gammaproteobacteria > Alteromonadales > Alteromonadaceae > Salinimonas > Salinimonas marina. Next base: position 833,841 of record NZ_CP064795.1, on the reverse strand, counting down.
GCAGGCCGGAGAGTCATAGTGACCTTTTCCCCTTTGTGTAAACCAATGCCGGTCTCTTGTACCGGATGTTTGATTGTACGTTGTTTAATCATGATATGCTTTTACCTATTCAAAAAGCGGTCGCGTATTATACAGGCACAAATTGCCCGTTGTCAAAAATCGAAACTTTTAACCTTAGCGCTGATGCCGGTATTAAGCAGCATCAGCCACGCGCCCAATTCCTAAAGCCTGAAAATATCAGTCCGCCTGCTTGCGCAGGAACGCTGGTATATCCAGGTACTCCAGATCATTGTTAGGCTGTACATCATCATCAGCTTTAAGCGCTTGGTTGCCATCGGTGCCACCCACATTGGCGCGGCTTTCCCCCGTTGAAGGCGTATTACCGCCAAACTCACGAGCAGAAGATGACAGGCGCGATCCTTCAGAACTCACCAGGGAAATGTCTGGTTTTTTCTCTGCGCCAATACCTGTTGCGACCACGGTTACCCGTAATTCGTCGGTCATTTCCATATCGATAACGGTACCCACGACTACCGTGGCGTTTTCGCTGGCAAATGCCTTAACCGCATTACCGACGGTCTCAAACTCATCAATTGCAAAATCAGGGCCAGCTGTAATATTCACCAGAATACCGCGGGCGCCAGACAGGTCGATATCTTCCAGCAGCGGGCTGGCAATAGCAGACTCCGCGGCCTCTTCAGCGCGATCCGGACCACTGGCAGCACCAGAGCCCATCATGGCTTTGCCCATCTCCGACATAACTGTACGTACGTCGGCGAAATCCACGTTAATCAGGCCTGGGCGGGTGATCAGCTCCGCAATGCCTTGCACCGCACCACGTAGCACGTCGTTGGCGGCACTAAAGGCTTGTAGCAACGGCGTGCCCGGCCCCATCACTTTTAACAGTTTTTCGTTTGGAATGGTGATCAGTGAATCAACATTGTTGGCCAGTTCAATAATGCCCTGTTCAGCAAAGGTTGTGCGTTTTTTACCTTCGAATGGGAAAGGTTTAGTCACTACCGCTACCGTAAGAATTCCCATTTCACGGGCAATTTTGGCCACTTCCGGGGCTGCGCCGGTACCGGTACCGCCACCCATTCCTGCGGTGATGAATACCATATCCGCGCCGTCCAGCGACTGACGAATGGTTTCACGATCTTCTTGTGCGGCATCACGACCCACATTTGGATCGGCGCCTGCACCCAGGCCTTTGGTCACACTGGAACCAATTTGCAAGGTGACATCTGCACTGGAACTGCGCAGCACCTGAGCATCGGTGTTAATTGCAATAAACTCAACGCCTTCAATACACTGAGACACCATGTGCTCAACTGCATTGTTACCGCCGCCACCGACTCCGATGACTTTGATTACGGCTTCTTCGCCGTGACTATCCATTAATTCAAACATACTTACTCTCCGGTTGTACGTCTTCAACACTACGCCAGAACATTGTCAGCAGGTTATGCGCTTCCTTGACAACCTTCATGTACCGGCGATAGCGCCCCCAAAATAAAAAAATTTAAAATTCGCCTTTGAACCAGCTTTGCACCCGGTTAATAAAACTTTCTACCGGTTTATGCTTACTGATTTTCTTATTCTCTGATTGCATCTTGCCATATTGCAGAAGTCCTACAACCGTGGCAAAACCAGCATCATCAGTATATTCCGACAAACCTTTGATATTGATCGGTTTGCCAACACGCACAGGCATCTGAAATAACTCTTCAGCAAATTCGACAGCCCCTTCCATTTTGGCGGTACCGCCGGTCAGGACTAACCCTGCTGCAATTTGTTCTTCCAGGCCACTGGCACGAATTTCATCGTGCACTAACTCAAATAGTTCCTGATACCGAGGCTCGATCACCTCAGCCAGAGTATGCCGTGACATCGCCCGGGCAGGCCGCCCGCCAACGCTCGGCACCTCTATATTGTCTTCCATGCTCACCATGTCTTTCAGTGCGCACGCATAATTCACTTTTATCTCTTCAGCATTGCTGATCGGTGTGCGAAAAATCTTGGCGATATCACTGGTAATCTGATTACCCGCTACCGGGATCACCGCCGTATGGCGAATGGCACCATCGGTGTAAATGACGATGTCCATGGTCCCGCCGCCAATATCCACCACACATACGCCCAGCTCTTTTTCATCATCTGTCAGTACCGCATAGCTTGATGCCAGCGCCGAGAAAATCAGCTGGTCTGCATTTAATTCGCAGCGCTCAATGCACTTTGTCAGATTTTTCGCCATATCATCGGCGCAGGTAATAATGTGCGCATCGGCTTCCATTCTGACCCCCGACATGCCGATGGGGTTTTTGATGCCTTCCTGGACATCAATGGTATATTCCTGCGGTAACACATGCAGCAGCCGGCGCTCGGCCGCAATCGGTACTGAGCGCGCCGCATGAATTACGTTATCCACATCTTCCTGGGTGACTTCCTGGTTGTTGATGGGCACCATGCCATTTTCGTTCTGACACTTAACATGGCGACCTGAGATCGACATAAATACCGACGAGACCCGGCAATCTGCCATCAATTCCATCTCGTTAACCGCATTTTGTACTGACTTCACCACCAGGTTTAAGTCGTTCACCCCGCCTTTGTCCATGCCTTTTGCTGCATGGGTTCCAACTCCAACAATACTGATCTGACTGTCGTTCAGCACTTCGCCAACCACGGCTTTCACCTGGCTGGTTCCAATATCCAGGCCGACGATCAAATTGCGCTCAGCGGGTTTTGACATAGTAATTTAAACTCTCTCACTAACTGCGTTTGTTATCGTCAATTCGCCAGCCCACAGCAAATCCTGTGTCGTAGCGCAAATCAACGTACCGTACCGGTTTTTCTTGTTTGGTTAATAGCGGGTATACATCGATAAACCGCTGTAGTCTGTCAATAAATTCCTGCCGACCTAAATTGAGCTCTACCCCGTTTTTAAGCTGCATCTGCCAGGCAAACCGTTCGCTTAGCGACAATTCCGCAATCGCCATCGATGAGGTTGCCAGCAACGACTTCATGGCGTTGTACCCTTCCAGCGCGGTCTTTTCACTACCGCCTGGACCATACAGCCGCGGTAAGGTCAACTCGCCGGCGCTGGCTTCAAATGTGTCGCCATACGGATTGAGCAGCATATCCTCATTCCACTGCGCCACCGGCTGTTGCTCCACCAGATAAATTTTCAGGGTATTCGGCCATTGTTTGCGCACCGACGCCCGATATACCCAGGGCTGTGCTTCAACCAGTCGGAACACCTCATTCACATCCAGCTCAAAAAAACTGCCGGGCTGACTTTTTCGAATCAGCCGTTCCAGCCGGGTCAGGCTCACATGGTCAAAATCACCCGAAAACTCAATAACCTGTACCGGCATCCGCTGTTCGTCTTTGAGCCAGTCTCGCACGGCAAATGCGGCATATAACAAACTGCCAAGCACACACAGCAGAAAGGTCAGGCCGCTAATAAAGCGTATTTGCTTACGAGATAACAGCTGCATGTGCCGATGGTTTTCCCTGTTAACTTGCGGGCATACTGGTGGTCAAAATAGCCACTGATAATGCATCAAAATCGATGCCCGCTGCTGCTGCCGCTTTCGGCACCAGGCTTTTTTCGGTCATGCCAGGCACGGTGTTTGACTCAAGCAAAAAGAAGGTTCCGGTTGCTTCATCACGCATCACATCCACCCTTCCCCAGCCGCTGCCAGATAACGCGTGGAAGGCTCTGGTCGATAATTCGGCCAGCCTGACTTCTTCTTCTGCGGCCAGTCCGCTGGGACAAAAATACTCGGTGGTATTGTCCTGGTACTTAGCCGCATAGTCGTAAAATGTATGGGGGGTGGACATCCGGATAGACGGTAGTGCTTTGCCATTGAGCAAGGCTACGGTGTATTCCTGTCCATCAATGAACTGCTCTAGTAACACCTGATCATCGTAATGAAAAGCATCTTGTACGGCAGTTTCGAGTTGTTTAGCGCACGTCACTTTGGCCATGCCGATGCTCGAACCTTCACGAGCGGGCTTAACCATGACTTTGTTCCCCAATTTTTTCATTATAGCGCTGCATGATCCAGCTTCAAAGCTTGTTTTATCAGCAATTTGGTATTTCGCAGTGGGCAGACCCAGGCTTTCCCAAATTTGCTTACTGTGAATCTTGTCCATGGCTAATGCTGAGCCCAGCACACCACTGCCGGAATAGGCTATTTTAAGCTGTTGCAAAGCCCCTTGCATCGAGCCATCTTCACCGCCCCGGCCATGCAGCATGATAACCGCGCGGTCTATATTTTCATCAATTAAATCAGTTATTTGCCTCTCGCTAGGATCGAAGGCAATAGTCTCAATTCCACACCGTTGCAAGGCATTCAGCACCGCCGTTCCTGATCGCAGGGACACTTCACGCTCGGCAGAGTCGCCACCAAGCAGCACAGCCACGCGGCCGAAATCAGATGCCTGATATTGTTTTTCCATTACTATTTCTCATCCAAAAAATTTTTTGGCTCGCATTCTTTTTCAGCAAGTTTTGCAGCAATTTGCCCGATATTACCTGCTCCCTGAGTCATTATGACATCATCGCCGTGCAGAAGGTTCGCCAGCAATCCTTGTAAATTTTCCTTATCACCAACATACACCGGCTCGAGTTGGCCGCGCATGCGAATTGACCGACACAAGGATTTACTGTCCGCTCCTTCAATGGGCTGTTCACTGGCGGCATAGACATCCAGAATCAGCAGCACATCTACCTTGGATAATACTTCGACAAAATCTTCATACAGGTCCCGGGTTCGGCTAAACCGATGCGGCTGATACACCATGACCAGCCGGCGCTCAGGCCAGTTAGCCCGCGCCGCAGCAATGGTGGCGGCTACTTCAGTGGGGTGATGACCATAGTCATCCACCAGCGTAATCTCGCCGACACTGGTTGCATAGTTGCCCAGCACCTCAAAGCGTCGTCCTATACCTCTGAATCCGGCCAGGGCCCGCACGATGGCATCATCTTCCACGCCTTCGTCCGTGGCCACTGCAATGGCGGCCAGGGCATTTAGCACATTGTGATGCCCGGTTAGATTCAGGGTTACCGTTAAATCACTGTGTCCGCGCCGGCTGACGGTAAAGTGTGCCTGGCCAAAGCCCAGCTTAATATCCCGGGCCACAAAATCATTATCCTCGGCGATGCCATAGGTAAGAATACTGCGCCCTACCCGGTCACGAATGGCCTGAATATTTTCATCGTCGCCACACATAATCGCCTGACCATAAAATGGCAGGTTGTGCAGAAAATCCACGTAGGTGTCTTTCATGCGACCAAAATCACCGTCATAGGTATCCATGTGATCAGGTTCAATATTGGTCACTACCGACACCATCGGCTGCAGATGCAAAAATGAGGCATCGCTTTCATCGGCTTCGGCAATCAGATACCGGCTACGCCCCAGACGAGCATTGGTGCCGGCGCTATTGAGTAAGCCCCCGATGACAAACGTAGGATCCCGCTCGCCCTCAGCAAAAATAGTGGCAATCAGACTGGTGGTGGTGGTTTTGCCATGGGTGCCGGCCACCGCAATGCCATGCCGGAAGCGCATTAATTCGGCCAGCATCTCGGCGCGGCGAATAATCGGAATTCGATGCTGGCGTGCGTATATGACTTCCGGATTTTGTTCGTTGATGGCACTGGAAACCACCACTACATCTGCATTTTTTACATTTTCCGCGGCATGCCCAATGCACACCGTGGCACCGCGCGCGCTCAAGCGTTGGGTCATGGTACCGGTTTGCTGATCTGAGCCGGCAATTTTATAGCCTTCATTGAGCAACACTTCAGCAATACCACCCATTCCCGCACCGCCAATGCCGATAAAAAAAATGGTTTCAACTTTCCGCATTTGCGGACTTTGGAACGGCGTTTCAAACACCATCAGCCGTCTCTCCTGTCAGTGCTATACACTGGTTAATTACATTGTCTGTGGCATCTAATTGTGCCTGCTGGCGGGCATTTTTACCCATGGCTACACAGCGCCCAGGATCAGCCAGCCAGCGTTCAATTACCCCAGGTAACTGCGCTGCTAAATTTTGTTGCGGAATCAATACCGCCGCCTCATTGTTTACCAACGCCTGGGCATTTTTGGTCTGATGATCGTCCACCGCATGTGGCAGGGGCACAAAGACCGCCGTGAGCCCTGCCGCGGCGACTTCAGATACCGTCAGCGCCCCCGCCCGACAAATGATGACATCGGCCCAGGCATAGGCTTCATGCATTTGTTCGATAAACTCACTTACCTGCCATTCACAATGGGCGCCGGCATAGGCCTGCTCTAAAGCTTGCGCCTGATTCTTTCCACTTTGATGCCAAACGGATAAACCCGGATAGCGCCCGGCAATATCCGGGATCGCCGCATTCAGTGGCGCCGATCCTAAACTGCCCCCCACAATCAGAACGCGCAGGGGTGTGTGAGTACTGACTTTTGGTTGAAGCGAGGCAATCTCCTGTCGAATTGGGTTGCCGACGGTAACACACCGGTTGGCTACCTGGCCAAACTGGTTTTGGGCGGCACTAAAGCCCAACAGAATTTTTTTGGCCAACCGGCCTAACAGCTTGTTGGTCATCCCTATCGCTGCATTTTGCTCATGAATCATCAGCGGAATACGCAAACTGTAAGCAGCGGCGCCGCCAGGCCCGCTGGCATAACCGCCAAAGCCTACGACCAGGTCAGGCTTCAGCCGTTGCAATAACCGCCGAGCGTGCCACAGGCTTTTCCCTAATGCCAGCAGCCCCTGCAGCCGTACTTTAAGGCCTTTACCCCGTAAGCCTGTTACCGGTAAAAAATGAATGTCGAACTGATTGGCGGGGACCACCCGCGCTTCCATTCGCTCGGCGGTACCCAGCCACTGCACATCCCAGCCGCGTTCACGCAAGGCAATCGCTACCGCCAGGGCGGGAAACACATGGCCGCCGGTACCGCCGGCCATGATCACACAGCGTTTAGGCGTTGGCATCGTCAGCCTCCTGCTTAACATCACTGACCATTTTACGTACCTGTTGCCGGGCGACCGGTTTTTTAAGCTTGCGGGGGTTGTCACCCCGATTTAGCGCCTGCACCCCATCAACCCGCAACTCAAAATCGATACGCAATAGCAGGGCAATTGACACCATCATCACAATTAAACTGGTGCCGCCATAACTGATCAGTGGCAGGGTCAGCCCCTTGGTAGGTAAAATCCCGACACTGGCGCCGATATTCACCGCAGTTTGAAAGCTGAACCAGATACCGATGGCATAAGCCAGATAACCTTCAAAGGGGCGTTCGTGGGACAGCGCCCGATTGCCGATTTTAAGGGTGCGGATCACCAGAAAGAAAATCAGCCCCAGGACGGTGAGCACACCCACAAAGCCCAGCTCTTCGGCCAGAATTGCCATGATAAAATCTGAATGCGCCTGGGTAAGAAATTCCAGCTTTTGATAACTGTTGCCCAGGCCCTGGCCGAACCAGCTGCCCCGACCATACGCCATCAACGACTGAGTTAACTGATACCCGCTGCCAAACGGATCAGCCCAGGGATCCAGAAACGAGGTGACCCGGCGCATCCGGTATTCTTCAAACACAATTAGCGAAACCACCGCAGCCAGACCTACAAACACCACGCCAAAGAACTGCCACAGCGGCGCACCGGCTAAAAATAACAGCCCCATGGTGGTAGTAAGCATTACCACCGCGGTACCAAAGTCCGGCTGCAACAACAGCATGGTAGCCAGCACAAACAACACCGCCAGAGGTTTGATAAAGCCTTTGATGTTCTCCGTCACCTCTTCGTATCGGCGCACCAGATAACCGGCCAGGTATGTAAAAAAGAACAGTTTTGCCGGCTCTGCCGGTTGCAAGGTCAAGGGCCCTATTACAATCCAGCGGGTACTGCCATTAATGCTGCGCCCCACCACCAATACTGCCACCAGCAATACGATGGCAAGAATCAACAGATACGGATTTGTGACCCGCCAGAAGCGCATGGGTACCGTCAGCACACCGGCGGCGGCCACCAAAGCCGCCACCAGATAAATCATATGCCGCGAAGAAAAGTAAAACGGGTTCGCGTATTCGCGCTCAGCCACCGGCATGGAAGCAGAGGTGACGACCACTAATCCGATGGTCATCAGCGCCAGACTCACCAACACCAGCGACAGATCATAGGCACGCTGCTGCCCGACCTGGCCATGCCGGGCATTGAATAATTCAGTAAGCCTGGTCGTGGCAGCGGCTAGCATGAGAATCCTTTTTCAATGGCATCGACAAACACTTGAGCGCGGTGCTCGTAGTTATTGAACATATCCAGGCTCGCGCAGGCGGGTGACAACAGCACCGTGTCTCCTGGCGCTGCCAGCTTGTGGGCCTGCGCGACTGCCTCGGCCATAGAGCGGGTATGCATCGCCCCCGGCTTCAGCCTGGCCAGCAACTCGCCGTCACGTCCCAGCGTCACCAGCTCATCAATATATTGTTCAAAATAGGGTTTAAGACAGCTCAGGTCGGCGCCTTTCGCATCGCCGCCAGCAATCAGAATTAACTTGCCGGTGCGCCCTGCACCCAGCCCCTCAATCGCCGCCATGGTGGCGCCGGCGTTGGTCGCTTTTGAATCATCAATCCAGGTAATACCGTCTTTAGCCGATACCGGTACGCAGCGATGCGCCACCGCCTCAAACTGGTAAACCGCTGGGGCAGCCTGTTCCGGGGTTACCCCCAATAGCATCGCCAGTCCCAGCGCCGCCTGAATATTCAGAATATTGTGGGCTCCTACCAGCCGGACCTGCGCCAGGTCAACCACCGGTTGACCCTGCCAGGTGATCCAGTTATTGCTGACTCCAAAATCTTCGGTGGCAGACTGCTGGCCAAACTCGACCACCTCGACCATTATCGGCAAGGGATAGGTCAGCTGCTGGTCACGCCAGCACAGCGCGGTCTGGGCATGGCTGTAAATACGCTGTTTTGCCTCACTGTAGGCCGCCAGTGTTTTGTGCCGGTCCAGATGATCATCACTGATATTTAAAATGGTGGCCCCGGCCAATGCCAGCGACCGCGTGGTTTCAAGCTGAAAGCTGGAAAGCTCAAGCACCACGGCCTCAGGTGCCAGGGCCAGGGTATCCAGCGCCGGCAAGCCAACATTGCCTGCCGCCACGGCATTAATGCCAAAAGCGTTTAAAATATGGGTGGTGAGTAAGGTCACCGTGGTTTTACCATTAGAGCCGGTGATGCCCAGCACCGGCGCCTGATTGAAGCGGGCGAACAGTTCAATCTCGCCGATGATTTCCACGCCCTGGCCCGCCGCTATTTGCAGCTGGGGATGATTCAGCGCCAGACCGGGGCTTACCACCACCATATCGACATCATTCCAAAACCCGGCGGGCGGCTCGCCCAGTACCAGCGGGATCTGCAGCCCTTCTGGCAATGCTTGATCGGTCCGGGTATCCCAGACGCTTAGCTGCACCGGCTGACGGGTCAGAAAACGCAGGCAGGCCTGGCCGCTGAGCCCAAGCCCGGCCACGACTATCCGTTTTGCGTTTAACTGATCACTCATTAGCACTTACCGTAATTTAAGGGTGGCCAGGCCCACCAGCACCAGAATTAACGAAATGATCCAGAAACGCACAATTACCCGCGGTTCCGGCCAGCCTTTCAGTTCATAATGATGATGAATGGGAGCCATTCGAAAAATGCGCTGGCCCCGTAGTTTGTAGGAACCGACCTGCAAAATAACTGACAGGGTTTCCACCACAAACACCCCGCCCATAATAATCAGTACAATCTCCTGGCGTACCAGTACCGCCAGCACGCCCAGCGTTCCACCCAGTGCCAGCGAACCGACATCGCCCATAAACACCTGGGCCGGATAGGTATTGAACCACAAGAAACCTAAACCGGCGCCGACAATGGCGGTGCATACAATAACCAGCTCGCCGGTAAGCGGGATATACGGAATATTAAGATATTCGGCAAAATTAGTATTGCCGGTCACATAAGCAAAGATGGCCAGCGCCCCGGCCACCAATATGGTCGGCACAATGGCCAGGCCATCCAGCCCGTCGGTAAGGTTCACCGCGTTACTGGTGCCCACCAACGCAAAATACACAATCATCATGTAAGCCAGCCCTAACTGCGGGAAGACTTCTTTGAAAAATGGCACCAGCAAGGCGGTTTCAGCCGGGGAGCTGGCGCTGGCATACAAATACCCGGCCACACCAATTGCGATAGCCGACTGCCAGAAGTATTTCCAGCGGGCAATCAGGCCATTGGAGTCTTTGCGGATGACTTTGCGATAATCATCCACAAAGCCGATGATGCCGTAGCCGATGGTGACCGATAACGTGACCAGCACGTAGCGGTTGGTTAAATCTGCCCACAACAAAATGCTCACGATCACCGCCGCCAGTATTAACAGCCCTCCCATGGTGGGGGTTCCGGCTTTGGATAGATGGCTTTGCGGGCCATCATCACGGACGGTCTGGCCAATTTGCATGCGCTGCAATGCGCGAATCATTTTCGGGCCAATAAGAATAGCGATCAATAACGCCGTCAGGGTGCTTAAAATTGCGCGCATCGTCAGATACGAGAAAACATTAAATCCTGTTTCGAACTGGGTTAACCACTCAGCCAGCCAAATTAACATGCAATACGCTCCCGACGGCGCTCAAGCTTTCCCAGCGGGGATTCCTCGAGGGCCTGAACTACTCTTTCCATTTTTGAACTTCGTGATCCCTTGATTAAGATTGAAATATCACGCTGCTCGTTTTCCACCCGGCTTAGCAGATTGCTCACCAGTTTATCGACTTCATAAAAATGCTGACCCCGGACATCAAACACCGTGCTGGCACTTTGGCTTAATACGCCTAAGGTCAGCAGGTAATCGATGCCTTTTTGACGGGCATAGTCGCCAACCTGTTCATGATAATACCGTGCCTGCTCGCCCAGCTCGGCCATATCGCCAAGCACCAGCACCCTGACCCCGCTAAACGAAGACAGCGTATCAATCGCGGCATTTACTGACGCCACGTTGGCATTGTAGGTATCATCCAGCAGGCGGACCTGGTTGGTGAGTTTTTTCACATTCAACCGGCCTTTGACCTGGGCCATTTCCCGCAGACCTTCACATACATCCTCAAGCGTCGCGCCAACTTGCATCGCCAGCGCCGCAGCGACCAGGGCATTACCCACATTATGGGTACCAGGGATGGCCAGTTGCACGGCGGCGGTACCGCCGGGCGTAATCATTTGAAATTCGGCGCAGCCATCAAGTCCTAAAGAAATATCTTCAGCATAAAAATCAGCTGGTTTTTTCTGGTCCGGCGCAAAGGTCAGTACCGTCTTGTCTTTAAGTTTACCCAGCCAGAAATCAGCAAACTGACTGTCGGCATTGATAATCGCGACACCATCACTGCCCAGCCCTCTGAAAATTTCACTTTTGGCCCGTGCCACCCCAAACAGACTGCCAAAGCCTTCCAGATGCGAGGCCGCGGCATTAACAATGGTGGCCACATCCGGCTTCACCAGGTCGGTGGTATACGCGATTTCACCCAGATGGTTGGCGCCCAGCTCGAGCACCGCAAAGTCATGGCCGGCTTCAAGACGCAGCAACGATAGCGGCACCCCAATTTCGTTATTAAAATTGCCCTGGGTTGCCAGGACTTTACCGCGCCGGGATAAAATTGAGGCAGTCATTTCTTTTACGGTGGTTTTACCGCTGCTGCCGGTGATGGCGACAGTTTTAGGTGCCACCTTAGCCTTCACCGCAGCCCCCAGCAGGCCTAATGCCTCACTGGTATTATTAACGGTGATCACCGGTAAGTGGGTGGTCACCGGGGCGCTGGCAATAATGGCACTGGCGCCGCCGGCTTCGGCCTGCGCCAGAAATTTATGGCCATCGAAATTCGGCCCGGTCAGGGCGATAAAAACATCGCCTGGCGCGATATTACGGGTGTCGGTGCTTACCCCCGCTACCGTGATATCGTCGCCGTGTAACTGACCGTCCACATTCTGCGCTATCCATGACAGCGTGGTGGTTATCATGTGTTGTACTCCATCTGCAGCCGCGCAATGACGGCGCGCTCATTATACTTGTTTTTGGACTCACCAATTATCTGGTATTCCTCGTGGCCCTTGCCGGCCACGATAATCAAATCCTCTGGCTGGGCGTTATCCAGACAATAACGCACTGCCGCTTCGCGCTCTTCCACAAAGACCGCTTGCCCGGGCTGACTCAGGCCGGTGCGAATATCATCAGCAATGGCCTGGGGTGATTCGGAGCGGCTGTTGTCATTGGTGATCACAATATGATCGGCGTATTGCTCGGCAGCGGCCCCCATCAGTGGCCGTTTGCCTTTATCGCGATCGCCGCCACAGCCAAATACACACCAAACCCGGGCACGGGTATGCGCCCGGGCGCTTTGCAGTACCTTTTCCAGCGCGTCGGGGGTATGGGCATAATCCACCACCACATTGGCATGCCCGGTGAATTCGAAAACTTCCATACGCCCGTCTACCGGTTTGAGCCGTGGCAGGACCTGTATAATCCGGTCAAAGGCTTCGCCCTGAACCAAAGCTACCGACACCGCGCTGAGTATATTGCGAACATTAAAGGCGCCCAACAGCGGAATATTCACCTCATGGGTGCCCCAGCTGCTTTGCAAGGTAAACTGCACACCTGCCTGATGGTATTGAACATTGGTGGCCACACAATGGCGGTAGTGCGGCAATCGGGGTTCGTCCGGTGCCATACTCGTTAAAATCCGCTCTACGGTGGCGGGCGCGTTATCCAGCCAGTTCTGAGCTTCCGGATCATCAATGTTCACCACCAGCGACTGCAGGCCGGGCTGTCTGAGCAGCCCACGCTTGGCCGCCGCATAATTTTCCATACTGTGATGGTAATCCAGATGATCGCGGGATAGATTGGTAAACACCGCGATATCCGTTTTCACCTGACTCAACCGGCCTTGGACAATGGCATGGGACGAGGCTTCAAAAGCAACCTGACGCACTTCATGAAGCACGAAGTTTGCCAACAATGCCTGCATGGCAATCGCATCCGGGGTGGTGTTATCGGCTGGCGACGGTGTCCAGCGCGTGGAAGCACCTTCGTAGACACCACTTCCCAGGGTACCGATAGCCGCGCAGCGGGTCCCCAGCAATGAGGTGATCTGACTGATAAGCTGTACCACCGAGGTTTTACCATTGGTACCAGTAACCGCAATAGAGTCCAGCTTGGAGGCCGGGTAATCATAAAATGCCGCGGCCAGTGACGACAACATGACCGGCAGGTCAAACAGGTGGACAATCACCGTGCCGCCGCGCATTTCCATCGCCCCATGGGCTTCACTGTCTTCAGTTTGCGCCAGAATAACTTTCGCGCCCAGACTTATGGCTTGCGGAATGAATTCACGCCCGTCACGCTCATGACCTTTAAGGGCAATAAAACCATGACGGGGGGTGACCTGACGGCTGTCTATTGCCAGCCCATCTAGCCGAATGTCAGGTGCTTCGATACCAAACTTAGCTAGAAGGGGTCGGATACTTTGGGTAAACGCATTAGCTACCATGCTGGCCTCCGGTCAACCACTGGGTCGAGGTTACCTGTTTATCATCAGGGGGAATATTCAATAGTTGCAGGGCGCCGCCCATAATCGCGGAAAAGGCCGGTGCTGCAGTGTCGCCGGCATGATACAAATCACCCCCGGGCTCATTAATTAACACCACCGTTACCAGTTTAGGATCCGAGAGCGGCGCGACCCCGGCAAAAATGTTTACATATTCTTCACCATAGCCCCGGCCACGGCTTTGCGACTGGTACCGGTTTTACCGCCAATCCGATACCCGGCCACCGCCGCTTTGGTCGCGGTGCCGCCCCGCTGGACCACCGACTCCAGCATGTTCATTACCGCATTGGCATTTTTTTCACTCAGCACCCGTTCCGCTTCAGGCTTCCACCCTTTTGACTGGGGGCGTTTCACAATACTCAGGGGATGCTTGATGCCGCCGTTGGCAATGGTGGCGTACATGCGTGCCAGTTGCGCGGTAGTCACTGAAATACCATACCCAAAGGACAGGGTTGCCAGTTCAAACTTCGACCAGCGGCTGCGTTCATGGAAGATGCCGTCGCTTTCACCGGGCATATTGGTGCCGGTATCGGTCATCAGTCCCATATTGTAATACGTATCGAGCAAGAAGTTTTTCGGCACGCCTAATGCCAGCCGCGAGGTGCCCATATTACTGGAATGCTGGATAATTTCTTCAAGGGATAACTCGCCATAATTGCGATGATCCTTCACCAGGCTGCCACCAAGACGCATCCATCCCGGGTGGGTGTCCACAATATCATCGACCTCGACACTCCCAAATTCCAGAGCCGATAACACCGCCAATGGCTTCATCGCTGAGCCGGGCTCGAACGCATCGGTAATCACCCGGTTGCGCATTCGACGCGGCGATACATCGCTGCGATCATTGGAATTGAACGAAGGCGCATTGACCATGGCCAGAATTTCGCCGGTATGCACATCCGCCACAATGGCTGAGGCTGAGGTAGCCTGGTAATACAGCATGGCTTCTTTAATTTCACGGTAGGCCAGTGCCTGGATGCGCTGATCGATGGTGAGGGTCAGATTCCCCGCCGCTTCACCATCTTTGGTTTCCAGGATCTCCACCTGACGGCCTTTGGCATCCCGGCGGATTATTTTTGACCCGGCCGTACCCGTGAGCCAGTCGTCGTACAGTCGTTCGAGGCCTTCAATGCCCGTATCATCCACATTGGTGATACCAATCAACTGCGCGGTAACCTCACCATTGGGATAATAGCGCCGGCTTTCGCGACGCAGGTAAATCCCCGGAATATCAAGCTGACTGACATAATCCGCCATGGCCGGGGAAACCTGGCGTTGCAAATACACAAACCGCCGTTTGGGATTTTTTACTTTGTCTTTTAACTCGTTGACATCGCGTCCCAGAACATCGGCCAGCGCCTCCCACCGGCGGGTGCGCGACAAGCCATTTTTCTGATGGACAATTTTGGGATCGGCATAAATGGCCCGCACCGGCACACTAACCGCCAGTTCCACGCCATTTCTGTCGGCGATTAACCCGCGGTAGGTGGGCATATCCCGGGTTCGAAGGGTACGATAGTCGCCTTGTTCAATAAGATTATCCGGGGCAATCACCTGAATATACGCCGCCCGCACCGCAATCGCGGCAAACACTAACGCCACCGCCACCAACACCACCACAAAACGCCACTGCACCAGACTAGGCTTCACATTCTGGCGGGCGCCGCGGGTTTGCTTCTTTCCTTTAAGCGGTGACTTGGTCATTTTATTTTTATTACCACTTCCTGATCGGCGCTGGGCCGATGCATGTCCAGCTGTTTTTGCACCATTGCTTCAATGCGGTTGTGCTCGGTGAGCGCCCGCTGTTCCAGTACCAGGTTTCGCCACTGGACATCCAGCTCATCACGCTGTTGCATCAGACTCTCCAGCTCAATGTTTTGTTGCCGGTTGTAATGGCTGGCCAGAATCACTGCGATGCTTGAAACAATCACCATCAAATACAACAAAACCCGCAACTTGTTGCGGGCTAAATCATGAACCAGAATGCTGACCAGGCTGAAATTCGTGGCCGCCTGATGTGCATGATTGGCCGCCGGGCTCATAGCTTTTCTGCCACCCTGAGTACAGAGCTGCGCGAACGCACATTAATATTTATTTCTTCGGCACTTGGCTTGATGGCCTTGCCGATGGGCTTAAGGACTTTATCCGCGTCAATTTCAGCCTGCGTTACAGGCAGGTTATGCGGCACCACTTTGCCTTTGCTCTGATCCTTGATAAACCGTTTCACCAACCGGTCTTCCAGCGAATGAAATGAAATGACCGCCAGCCGCCCCCCGGCTTAAGCACATCCACCGCCGCTTTTAGCCCCACTCGCAACTGCTCCAGTTCAGCATTAATATAAATACGAATTCCCTGAAACGCCCGGGTGGCGGGGTGTTTGTATTTGTCTTTTACCGGTACCGCCGCATCGATAAGTTCGGCCAGCTCCAGGGTGCGGCTCAATGGCTGGGTTTCACGCCGCTCGATAATGGCATGGGCGATACGTTTGCCAAACTTTTCTTCCCCAAATTCTTTAATAACCTGAGTGATGTCCTGAAGCTCGGCGGTATTTAACCAATCGGCGGCGCTCATGCCCCGACTGGTGTCCATACGCATGTCCAATGGGCCGTCGCGTAAAAAACTAAAGCCCCGATCCGCATCATCCAACTGCGGAGAAGAAACTCCTAAATCCATCAGTACCCCGTCAATACGGCCAGCCAGGCCCTGGGCCTGCAGTTGTTCGGCGAGCGTGCCAAAGGGTTCATGAATAATGCTAAAGCGTTGGTCATCAAGCAGCGGCTGCGCCGCGGCGATAGCTTGCGGATCGCGGTCAAAGGCAATCAGACGGCCTTTATCAGACAGCTGTTCCAGTATTTTACGCGAATGACCGCCCCGGCCGAAGGTGGCGTCCACATAAATCCCGTCGGGGTCAATCGACAGCCCTTCCATGCACTCATTGAGTAACACTGAAATGTGGCTAAATTCGCTCATAGAGAAAAGTCCTGTAAGCGCTCGGTAAGTTCAAAGTTGCCTTCACGTTCAATATCCATATCCGCCTCAACCTGACGGGCCCAGATATCGGCATCCCAAATCTCAAGTTTATTGAGCTGGCCGACTAACATGATTTCTTTGTTCAGATGTGCGCGTTGACGTAAAGGAGAAGACAGCAGAAAACGTCCGTTTTTGTCCATTTCACCTTCTGTGGCATAGCCAAGCAGAAGACGTTTCAAACGACGTTCAGCAGGAATAGTACTGGAAAACTTACTGAGTTTTAGTTCAATTTCTTCCCATTCGGGAAGTGGGTAAAGTAGCAAACAACACTGCTGTGAATCGGCGGTGCAGACCAGCTGTCCGTTGCAATCATCCAACAAAGGCTGACGATATTTTGTCGGTAAAGCCAGCCTTCCCTTTGCGTCCAGATTGATTGCGTTAGCGCCGCGGAACATTCCCCTAGCCTTTTTTTGTTTTTGTTTATATTTTTCTTGTTTTATGGACGTTGGTCTGCAAAATCTTTAACTTTCGATCCACAATTCACCACATTTACCCACTGATTGACAGTTTAGGTAGGTACCTGTGTAACTGTCAAGAAAAAAACCGGGCGCGAGGCCGCGTATCTACTGGGCTAGAACTGTATTTATATACAGCTTAATTTTGAAGTGGCTGATTAATGAACAGAAAAAACCGGGGCTTCTGGCGCAGACAACAACGAATTTATTTAAAAAAAGTTAATATAAATGGCTTGAGGCCGAAAATCTGACCGCGCTCACCCGCTGCTCAGGCAGCACCTGATGGCTGACGGGTCTCGCCGGGCACAGTGATAGGCACCGAATAGCAAAGACGCAATGACCAGCATAAAAAAACCGGTTTTAGCTTCGCACTAAAACCGGTTCTTAACAGCAATCATTTAAGCTTACTGAGTAACTTCTTCTTGTGGCTGTGCTTGTTCCTGAGCATTGGCGTTGCTCAGTTGCATGGTCTGAATCGGGTTTTCTGTGTCTTTTGACAGCTCTACCAGACGGTTTAGCTGGCCCAATGACATCATTACCGCATACATGGCGCCCAAAAAGCCTGACTTATGCAGTTCAAGGACTTTTTCTTCAGGCAATTCCAGCATTTTCTTTTCATTGATGCTTAGCATGCCGGTAACATTGCGCTGCTGACCATTTTTGTACAACAAGCGGATCTGGATTTCTTCCAGCAGGTCCAGTTCCAGAACCTGTTTAACAAAGCGCTGTGTCATCATTTCACTGTTGGCTAAATCACCCAGAAATTGCTGGCGATTTTGCAGGTATTCCGACGGCTCACCGGTTTCAGTGAACAAAGGCTGACCTTCATCACCCAGCAGCTCGCTGTTTTCATCGATATAGACGCCCAGCTTATCACCGTCAGGACGCACATCGAATGGATAGCGCAGTACATTCATGGGTACATGCGGGCCCTTCCAGCGGTCAGTGGCCAAAAACAGGTTCTGATTTTGTTCCATGCCCAGCATTGCCACTACATGATGACGATCCGCTTTTGGATCTTTAATAAACACGATAGGCATTGAGGAAGCCAGTTGCGCAAATTCTTTAATCGACGCGGCGGCCAGGTGAGTATTCTTTGCAAAGGCAAATGTGTTATTCACCGCTACTTTTGAGTCTTTATGTTTTTCTTTATCTAGCGGGATGTAATTAATAGCCATAATCTAATTCTCGTAACAGTTAGGGGTGGTAATGAATACATGGACCAGAAGACAACGCCATTTAGCGGGTTGTTTCACGCGTTCCACGCGTCAAAGCGGCCTTGTCTGCCAGGCTTTAATGCGGGTGAAAAGTATTACCACGATATTTACTTCAACAAACGCCCTGCCCTGTTGCACGTTCTTGCGCGTGCTCCTAAACAGCAGGGAGTGGGGGGCAGTATCCCGTATTTACGGGCGTAAGTCACGCGCAAGCACCATATCAAGTTTTAAGTTTTTATGACAACCGATTAACAGGTTTTTTTAACCGATAAGCGAACTGGTATCCCCGCCGCGGCCATGGCACACTGAGTACAAATTGCTCTGCCTAACCAAAGCAGAAAAATAACTAGTTGAATTTCGTACGAAAAGGAATCCTTGCTTTATGTTTGCAAAATCGTCTTTGCGCGCCGCCTTGTTCTGTGGTCTAACCGGTACTGTGGGCCTGTCGTCGGCTGTGGCCGACGTCTCTGAGCAAGCAACCAGGCTTGCCCAACAAAATATTATTGTCGATGGCCATATTGATGTGCCCTACCGCATCCACGATACCTGGGCGGATGTGACCCAGGCTACTGCCGATGGCGATTTTGATTATCCCAGGGCAAAACAAGGCGGCTTAAATGCGCCCTTTATGTCTATTTACGTACCTGCGTCACTGGATAACTCTGCCGAATCCACCCAATTGGCGCACCGGCTGATTGATTCTGTGGAAGCCATTGTTTATCGCGCTCCGGACAAATTTGCCATCGCCACCAGCGCCGCCCAGGTTAAACAACAGTTTGAAAAAGGCCTGATTTCCCTGCCTATGGGCATGGAAAACGGCTCACCTATACAGGGTGACATCAACAACCTGAAGACCTTCTATGAGCGCGGGATTCGGTACATTACTCTGGCGCATTCCCAAGCCAATCACATTAGCGACTCGTCGTACGACTTACGCCGGAAGTGGAAAGGCCTGAGCCCGTTTGGTAAAAAGCTGATTGCTGAAATGAACAATATCGGCATGCTTATCGATATTTCTCATGTCTCGGATGACGCGTTTTATCAGGTGATCGAGCTTACCGAAGCACCGGTTATTGCCTCTCACTCCTCTTTGCGTCATTTCACCCCCGGGTTCGAGCGCAATATGAGCGACGAGATGCTTAAAAAGCTGGGTGAGAACGGCGGCATTGTGATGATCAATTTTGGTTCCGGGTTTGTGACCAAAGAAGCCCGGAAGTGGCGCGATGGTCTGAGCAAGTACACCCGTAAGCTCGTCAAAGAGCATGGTAAAGACAGTGCGCAGGTACGCAATGCTGAAACTTCTTACCGTGAACAGCAGCCCTACCCCTATTCAAGCCTTTCGCAAGTGCTTGACCATATTGATTACGTGGTCAAACTGATTGGTGTTGAGCATGTGGGGATTGGCTCTGACTATGATGGTGTAGGCGATACCCTGCCCACCGGCCTTAAAGATGTGGCTGATTTTCCGAACCTGGTTCAGGGGCTCTTGGATCGGGGCTACAGCGAGGCCGATATCACTAACATTCTGGGCCGCAACTTTTTGCGGGTGTGGGAAGAGGTGGAACAATACGCCAGCCAGCAATAACCCATGGCGGCATAAGAGCGGCTCAGCCGCCTGACGTTACTAACAGCCTGTGCGGGCCACAGCCCCGCCCAGGCTTTTTATGGTTTATTTACCAGTAGCCTGTTTGAAGTCATCATAACTGATATACGGCCGCGGCCGGTTGCTGTCCTGCAGCCCTGGCGTAATCTCAGTATGGGCACTGACAAAGGCTTCAAGCATAAATATCATCTGGCGGTACAAAGGATTGGCTTTAGGCACCGCACAGCGCTCCTGAACATTGACCATCTTCGTTTTAAAATGCATGTCGGCCACCAGCTTACGATTCAGCGGTAAGTCGGCATGACACAAATCATAGTCTTTATCTATTTCGAAAAAAGTATTGGTGTCATCTGCATATTCCAGCAACCGCTTGACCCCTTTAATCGGGGTGGTGTTATCCGCCTGCGAATGAGCGGCAAAGACCGGCACCTGTATACGCTGCCCTTCCTCCAGCCGGGTGCGGATAGACCTGATGATATCCATCAGCTCTAATCCTGCGAAGCCAGCGACCGCCGGGTATTTGTAGGGGTTGGGGCCGTGGCTTTCATAGTCGCCATCGATAAGTTTTGCCAGAGTTTTGATACCCCAGATTTTATGCATGGTTTCGGCATTATCGGTTAGCGCCAGCGCTCCTGAAAATAACATCAGCCCGGCAATATCCTCAGGTGCATCCAGATAATGGTCGACCGCCAGCGCCCCGCCGGTAGAAAAACCACCGATAAAAAAGCGCTCACCCAGCGGCTGGCTCACGGCCATGATGTCTTCAACATGCTGCTGCCAGCGCTCGGCCAGTTGTTTATCTTTCATTGCCGCGTCCGCCTCGCGCAATCCATGCCCGGGTAGCAGCGGGACCACCACGGTAAAGCCGCGATCATGTAATACCGCGGCAAGGGCCCGCATAAAATAGGGAGAATCGCTCAGGCCGTGGAACAACACCGCCACATTTTTTGTGGGCTTACCATGATGCAGAATAAACGGGCCGTTGCCTTCATTACGCAGGGCTTCTGCACACACCCGATACTGATTGACGGCGCCCTCGCGACAACGGCTGGTCGCATTGAGCTCTGTCTGATACAGCTGACTGAATGCCGTGAAGACTTGTTGCATTGAGGCCACCGCGGTGCTGGTTGAACATGTTAGCAGCAGGCCGGTGAAAAATAGGGACCATCTCAAACGGAACTCTCCGATTACATTGTACAAATCGATTATGCATTATTTTAGCACGTGCGCTTGGGCAAAAAACCGCTATTGCCAATTTAGGCATTGTCCCTGCTTGTATGCTGGCTTATATCTTTGCCCTTCCCGCCATTCCTGCCCGCTGGCTTTATTGGGCTATGCTGAATTACAAAGGTACCCCTGGCGGGTGCAGTAAAACAGACGAAAAAGGCAAAGCGAGGCGAAAGCACGTGACGCAAAGCCACCGGTCTTTCCTGCTAAAGGTATCACTTTTAACAGATGACAGCGGGGCTACCGAAGCTGTCTGATAGTATTAATCAGACTGATTTGCTTTTTCTGTCGGCCATTCCAGCATCCGAAACGCCTGGTTGAGGTGCTGGTAATTCCATACGGGTAAGGACTGACATCATGATTATTTTAGTCGGCGGCGAGAAAGGCGGCAGCGGCAAAAGCTGCTTAGCCCAGAACATCGCGGTATATCTTCGAAATGAAAAGCAGGTCAGCGTGTTGATGGTCGACTGTGACCCGCAACGGACCACCTCAGACTGGATCCAGGAACGTAACGCCAATGAGGAATTACCGGCCATCAACTGTGTGCAGTTGTATGGTAAAATTCGTAATGATTTGCTGAGTTTACGTCAGCATTATGAGTATGTGGTAATAGATTGCGGCGGCCAGGATAACCTGGCCCTGCGCTCGTCGATGGCGGTGGCCGATCATATTCTTATTCCGCTGCGTCCTAAACGTCGTGATTTGAAAACCGTGCCTCATATGGAAGATATTCTGTCGACCTGCAAAATGGTAAACCCTCGTATGAATGCGGCCTTTGTCATCACCCAATGCCCATCGTTACCCTCACTGGCCAGCCGTATCCTGGAAGCAAAAGAGGTTTGTCGGTCGTTCGAAGTACCGGTGCTGGACTCGGTTACCTTTAGCCGTAACATGTATGATGATTCGGAAGAGTCCGGTATGTCGGTCATGGAAAGTGAGCCAAAAGGAAAAGCCGCTATCGAGATACGCAGTATCATCGAAGAGCTTCTGGCCCGGGAACAGGGAGAAAGCTATGAGTCTTTCCAGTCTCAAAAAATCCAAGCCGTCAGTTAAGGCCACGCCGGTAAGCGTGGATACCTTTATCGAGCAGGCGATTGACTATGCACGTGGCGAAGGCGTGGCGACAGTGGTTCGGCTCCCGGAAAAACAGGAAGCTGGCACCACCAAACCGATGCGCCGGGCTACCTTCACTCTCAGTGAACATGCCATTGAAAAGCTGACGGCGCTGAGCGAACAAACTGGGATCCCCCGCTCAAAACTTATCAGGATCTGGGTGGAGCAAGCAAACCTCGTCCCCTTTCTGGTGTGCTGTTAAAGCAATCTTGTTGCTAGCAAAAAAAGCGTGAATTACGACTAGTCAGTAATCCTTTGACCTCACCTTTTTTTATTAGCTTTTGTGCATACAATAAGGTAAAACAGTAGAAACGCGTAACCAGGATGTGGGTATGATGCATTATGTACGTCTGCTTGTTATGGCGTTGCTACTGGTGACAGGTTGCGGGGCTAGTTTGGCATCGCCCAGCCAGTTTTTGTCGTGTTCGCCGGCCATCTGCCAGCAGCTTGAACAGCTCTCACTGGACTTTGACCAAGGGCTGGCTGATGTTACCCACAAAAACCTGGCAAAGCTTATTGCCACCTTAAATCCTTCCAATAACCCCGACGATTTAGTGTCTGCGCATTTTTATAAAGGCCATTTTGCCCGCTCACAAAGCGCCTACGATGACGCGCTTCAGGCCTTTGAGACCGCGCTGCATCATTGTCAGCAACCGCGCCAGATCGCTTCAAAGGCGTTCATTTTGGGGGAGATGGCAAAGGTCTACCGCTTCCAGGGAAATTTACAGGCGGCGTTGGAGCATGCCTATCAGGCACTACAGCTTTATCAGCAACACCATCATTTAAGCGGTGTCGCGTGGCAGCAGGTAACGGTGGGCAGTATTCTGGTGGCCCGGGGCCAATACGAACCGGCACTGGCGGTACTCCAACAGGTGGCTAAAAACAGTCATCAGTATGAAGATGCTGAGCTTACCGGGCAGGTGTTTTATTACATCGGGGTGGCGTACCTGCAACTGCAGCAGCTGGAGCTGGCGGGCCAGTACCTGGATGACGCACTGGAATATTTTGATAGCGCCGGCACCGCCTTCTATGTGGCTTCAAGTTATTTTAGCCTGGGGGAGCTCAATTTACAGCGCAGCGATACTACCCAGGCCCGAACACAGCTCAACAAAGCCTTAGGTTTATTTGCCGAGATCAACGCGCCTGTGATGCTGCATAAGGCGCAAAGCCTACTGGGCCTGATTGAAATAACCGCGGGCGAGGCCGATGTTGGTCAGGCGCATCTGAACACCGC
This sequence comes from Salinimonas marina, assembly GCF_015644725.1. Classification (NCBI taxonomy): domain Bacteria; kingdom Pseudomonadati; phylum Pseudomonadota; class Gammaproteobacteria; order Alteromonadales; family Alteromonadaceae; genus Salinimonas; species Salinimonas marina. Next base: position 810,332 of record NZ_CP064795.1, on the reverse strand, counting down.
CATGGCGTTTGCCCGACAGCACTCGGCGACAAAACTTGAAGCTTACCTTCATCTTTACATGGCCCGGGGCCTGCGTCTGGCAAACCAGCCAGAACAAGCATTTGAGCATGTACTTCAGGGAGAGCAGATGGCCATAAGCCAGCAACGCGCCGGTCTGCACACCGAATTTTTAAAACTTAAAGCCCAGCTGCTGTTTGAACAGCAAGACTATCAACAAGCCTATGAAGCGCAGCAGCAAAGCTATGCCATGACGGCTTCACTGGCCAATCAGGCACGACTGATGCCTATTATTCAGCAAAGCGCGTTGTTACAGGTACAGCGTCAGGCCCAGTCTATTGAACTGTTGGAGCATAGCAATGCCGCCGAGCTGGCACAGGCCGAGCAACGGAATTTGCGCAATATGCTGATTTTAGGTTCGGTTATTACCCTGATGTTGTTGCTGTTTTTATTATTTAGCCGCTACGCCCATTATCGTCAGAATATGTGGCTGCGCCAGCAAGTTCGGGCCAGAACAATTGAGCTGGAGTCAAAAAATCAACAGTTGCAGGAAGCCTTTAAGTCGCTGGAACAAGCTAGCCTGCGGGATCCACTTACCGGTTTATACAATCGCTACTATCTGGATACCCGGCTGCCCGGTGAGTTTCGGCGTGCTCAGCATGCGTGCGCTCAGGCGGCCGAAAACAACACCCGTGCTGACACCGATTTGTTGTGTTTTCTAATGGATATCGACAATTTCAAACAAATCAACGATGAGTATGGCCACTTATCGGGGGACCGGGTGCTGGTGCAATTTTCCACTCTAATTCAGGAAGTATTTCGGGATACCGATTTGCAGATCCGCTGGGGAGGCGAGGAATTTCTGGTCATTTGCCGGCATGCGAACCGGGCCAGTACCGAAGAGCTGGCCGAACGCTTTCGGCAAACAGTGGCCGCCCATGTGTTTATCCTGGCCGACGCCCGGCCTTTGCGGGTAACCTGTTGTATCGGCTTTAGTGTCCTGCCCCTGGACCCTCACGGGCCGTTTAATACTTCCTGGTCAATGACCTTTGCGTTGATTGATTATTGCCTGTACGCGGCAAAATTGTCTGGTAAGAACTGTTGGGTCGGTGTCCGTGAGGCCAGTGAACAGCAAGCCGGTGATACGGACCAGCCTGGCACCGCAGCGGCCTCGGTATTATCCGAAAAGTTCAATCTTGCGCAGATCAAACTCGCAACGTCGCTAAACAATATTGCCAGTATTCAATGGCCCGAAGATACCTGAAAAAAAACCGGCTTATACGCCGGTTTTGATGTCTTCCATATGATATTTGTCTATCAGTGAATACAGCGTAGGCCGGGTTACCCCAGCAGTTCAGCAGTCTTAGACATATTTTTATCGGCGGTTAAGTAGGCCCGGCGAATGGCCCGGCTTTCTGCCAGTTCCCGGACTTCACGAAGATTCAATGTCTCGGTTTCAGCCGGTTTGTCCGGGGCCATCAGACCTAAATCTTCAGCCTGGACCACCTGACCTTCGGCCATAATGACTGCCGACTTCAGTTTATTCTGAAGCTCGCGAATATTGCCCGGCCAGCGATGCGCCAGTAATGCCTGAATCGCGCCTTCTGAAAAGCTTTTGGCTTTGGCGCCAAACTCTTCGCGATACTGACTTAAAAAGGTTCGGGCCAGCAGAATGATGTCCTGATCCCGGTCACGCAGAGGCGGAATGACAATCGGGATCTCACCGATGCGGTAGTACAAGTCTTCCCGAAAACTTTCTTCGGCCACCATCGTCTGCAGATCCCGGTGCGTGGCACAGATAACCCGTATATCGACTGAAATTTCACTGCGCCCGCCGACCCGCTCAATGATCCGCTCTTGTAAGAAACGCAGCATTTTGGCCTGTAACCCCAGCGGCATATCGCCTATTTCATCCAGAAACAGAGTGCCACCCTGGGCGGTTTCAATTTTTCCTAACGTGGTTTTATTGGCCCCGGTGAACGCGCCTTTTTCGTAACCAAACAGCTCGCTTTCAAGCAGGTTTTCAGGAATAGAGGCACAGTTAATGGCCACAAAAGGCTTGTCTTTACGCGGGCTGTGCTCGTGAATACTGCGCGCAAACACTTCTTTACCGGTGCCACTTTCGCCCAGCAACAGGGTGCTGATGTCGGTGCCGGCAATTTTTTCGGCGCGGCGTACCACGGTCTGAATCGCATCGCTGTTACCGATAATCCGGCCCATGCCCGGGCGGGTTTTCGCCAGTATACGATTTTCATCTTCCAGCTTCGCCAGGTTCGCCGCCCGGTTAACCAACAGTTTAATCGTATCGGAGTCGATGGGCTTTTGATAAAAATCGTAAGCGCCCAGCTCAATGGCTTTTAGCGCATTTTCTTTGTCGTTGTTACCGGTCACCACAATAACTTTGGTGCGCGGGGCCAGCGCAATAATTTCTTCCAGCGTAGCCAGACCTTCTGAGGCATTCGCCGGGTCCGGCGGCAGTCCCAAATCAAGGGTCACCACTTTTGGCTCGTGGCGCCGCAACTGAGCAATGGTGGAACTACGATCATCGGCAAAGACCACCGTGTAATCCGTAAAACTCCACTTCAACTGTTTTTGGATCCCCAAATCGTCATCGACAACTAGTATGGTATCCGTCATGTGCTGGTTATCCTGTATAAATTGGTTGTTTCAATCGATGGCTTAGTCAAGGGGAAAGGCCAGCGTAAAACAACTGCCTTTGCCGACTTCACTATGTACTGTTAAATAGCCTTCAACAGACTCCATATAATGTTTTGCATCATAAGCGCCGATGCCCATGCCAGCATTGCCTTTGGTCGTATCAAACGGCTTGAAGAGACGCTGCTCAATGAAGGCTTTATCCATACCGGTGCCATTGTCTTCAATCAGCACCAGCTGTTGCTGTTCGGCTTCATCCACCCGTAAACGCACGGTTATTTGTCCCTCATCCGCCGTAGCCTGCTGCGCATTACTGACCAGATGATAAATAACATTGGAAAATTTTTCGGCATCGACCACCACGCTACGCTCTTCTTCACAGATAAGCTGTGGCACAGGCAGTAGATTATGACACCGATTCTCCAGAACATGCTGTATTACCGGTGATAACAGCTGTGCCTGATCAATACCTTTATCCTCCACATTTTTTTCGGTCAGCTGGCGTAGCATCTTATCCATTCTGGCCTTGGTGTAATGTAAGGTTTCAAAGGTATCTTCAATAAATTCGGGATTATGCTTGTGTTGTTCAGCATTGCATAAAATCAGATCCACCTGGGCCATCACATTTTTAAGATCGTGCAAAACAAACGCCGACATGCGATTAAACGCCGCAAACTGCGCATTTTCAGCCACCGCATTGGCCGCCTCGCTGTGCAATATATAGGTGGCGACCTGCTCACTGACCGCATGCAGATAGTCACGAACCTCCCAGTTCAGTGAGACGCTGTCGCCTGAGTTGTGCAACAGCGCAAAGCCCCAGACTTTCTCCTGATTGAACAAGGGCACCACTAATTCGAAGTTCACCGCTTTTACGGTTTCCCGGTCCAGCTGCAAGCCCTCGTACTTAAAAGGATTGACCTGGTATTCGGGTAAGTCGATAAGCCAGTTGGTGCTGGCGCAAAACGGGATCAACTGACGTAATACCGTACGTTCAGCTTCATTAAACTCGACATACCCACACTCGCTGACCAGCTCAACATTATTGCCGACAATTTTGGCCAGCACCCCGCTGTCATAATTGATGGCCTCGCAGGTCCCTTTGAGCGCATGGGTGTACACCTCATGCATGCCGTTGGTTTGTGAAGTAAGGGCTTTGGTTAGCTTTACCCACTCTACCCGGTAGTCGAATTGATTGGCAAAAAAGTGTTTAGTGATAAACACTTTGGTGCGGTTACGCAGACTGTTTGAGGTTATCACCGCGGCCAGTAAGGTTAGCGATAGCCCCAGCGTGATAATCTGAAATGTGGTGCCCCAGTTGCCACCATAATAATTGACCGCGTAGCCGGCCATAGCCACCACAAACAAAAAGCCACCGGCCACCAGCATAATAGAGCTGTGTAACACCACCTGGCGGGAGATAAATATATCTACCCCCAGTGCTTGATACGGCGAATTGCGATAACTAAAAAAGGCAGAATCAGGAAATAGAAATAACCACGGGCGGCAATAAACCCGGGATCCACAATATTCACCATGGTGGCATTCACATAGGTGACAAATTCAAACAAATGCACCGCGCCCAGCGAAATCACCAGAGGCTTATACGCCCAGCGATCTTTATCAACCTGGCGGTACAACACTTCCAGCAGCAACAACACTTCCAGTGACAAAATCGTCATCATCAGAAAGTGGGTCGACAGCTGGAACCGGTAAAACCAGGGGCAATCAGCGTGACCAGCCCTGGCAATAAAATGACCATGGTTACGGGGCGGCGCAGTACATCCCAAATGGTGGCGAAGTCGTTTCTTAAACAACTGGCCAGAAACAGTAGCCAGACCAGCAACTTGGTGACATCGGCCGTCAGCAGATAGTACAGACTCACCGGGCCGGTCAGATAGGTAATATAGCCCACCGACCAGCCAAAGCTGACCAGGGTGGCCAACATCAGCAGATATTTGGCCAGCCCGGCCTTACGCACCGTGAACAATAACAACAACAAGCCCAAATGCCCCAGTGCGCTCAGGCTATAACCAATATCTGCCAGCATTATCTTCCCTAATTATTGTCGTTTTACTTCAACGCTTAACGCTTTTGCAATACCAGGCTACCGATAGAATAACCGGCTCCAAATGAACATAAGACACCGTAATCGCCCTGGTGCAGATCTTTATGATTCAGACCAAAGGCAATCACCGAGCCTGCAGACGCGGTATTGGCGTATTCATCCAGCACAATTGGCGCTTCCTGAGCACTGGCTTCACGTCCCAGCAGCCGCTTGCAGATAAGTGTATTCATATTGATGTTCGCCTGATGCAGCCACCAGCGGGTCACATCCGCCGGCGTCAGCGAGTGACGCGCCAGATGCTGCTCAATGTGGTCCGCTGCCAGCGGGCAAACTTCTTTAAACACTTTGCGGCCGGCCTGATGAAATAATTTATCCGGGCCGTACGGGTCGACATCATTGGCGCGGCTCATATAGCTAAAGTTCGAACGAATATTGTTTGAATATTTTGTCAGCGCCTGGGTGCTCAGCACATTATAGACATGTTCAGCGGTCGCGGTCTCGGCGGTTTCAAGCACCGTGGCGGTAGCCACATCACCAAAAATAAAGTGACTGTCCCGATCGGTGTAATTAATCTGGGGCGAGACCAGTTCAGGATTTATGACCAATACGCATTTGGCATTGCCTGCAGCAATCATTTCATAGGCGCGATGCATCCCGAATGTGGCCGCCGAACAGGCCACCAGCATGTCAAAGCCAAAGCCTTCGATGCCAAGCTGTTTCTGTACTTCAATGGCGATGGCAGGATAAGAGCGCTGCGTGTAGGCGCACGACACAATAACCGCATCCACGTCGCTGGCTTGTTTATTTGCCTCTGCCAGCGCTTTTTTGGCTGCATGCAGTGCAATTTCCGCCTGATCAGACAGCTCAGTTTCCGCCCGCTCAGGAATACTGGGGCGCATTCTTTGCACATCTAACGCCCCGTCTTTGCAGTAGATATAACGCTGTTTGATACCCGACGCTTTTTCAATAAATTCCGCACTGGAATGGGGTTTGGCAGCGACATCTCCGGCGTCAATGTCAGCCTGATGTTCTTTGTTAAAGGCATCAGCATACGCATTATAGCTTGCCACGAGCTCTTCATTGGTGATTGTGAATTCAGGGTTCCAGACGCCTACACCACTCACTACAATTTGTTGGGCCATTGTTATCTCTTTGGTTAGTCAGTTAAGGGTTTCCGGTGCTCTGTCTATTTTACAGGGAGTCATAATGCCCCCGGCAGGCCGGCGCTACTAACATGAATTATATACCGGTGTAGCTTACCGTGTTATACCAGCCTTGTCATGAGACAAAAGTCCGGCCTGCGGGCCTGTCCGCCTCGAAGCTGGCAGCCTTGCAGCAGCCGGAAGACAAGCATCTCACCTGATTTTAAGGTTATCGATTTATAACTATAGAGGTTTGGGTATACTAAATACTGGCGTCAAACCATGCGCTCAAATCTGACCAAAGTAGTCCGGCTGGTCAAATCCTCAGCGCTTTAACTATTTCGGCACGAACCGGGTTTGAAAATTTTTTTCTCTTCCAAACATCTGATTCGGCCTCGCTCCCGTTAACAGTTTAAACCGGTATTAGATCACCGCGGTTGGCTGGCTTGATCCCAGCGCTAACGTATTATTTATAAAGCTGATTCAGCATCATAGGTAATTATCTTGGCGTGACCCGGCCGGAAGCAGTACACTGATTTAATGCCATACCCTGTGATGTGAAATAACATCGATATGTTTAGTATAATTAAGAAGGATTTCTGTATGTCTGCGTGGACCAAACCGCTGGTCGCTCTGGGCCTTACCGTATTGTTAAGTGCCTGTGCCACCTCCCCTACGGGCCGTAACCAGGTGCTGTTGTATTCATCGGATCAACTTGAACAGATGGGCGACCAGGCCTTTGCCAGCATGAAAGAAGAGTTAAAGGTATCTAACAAGCGGGTACAGAATGCCTATGTTGAGTGTATTGCCAACGCCATCACCCCCATGTGCCGCAATCGGTATACAATGGCCGCTGGGAAGTGGTGGTGTTTGATGATGAGCAGGTGAATGCGTTTGCCTTACCGGGTGGTAAAATCGGGGTGTATACCGGTTTGCTGAAGGTAGCAGAAAATCAGAACCAGCTGGCCGCCGTTATTGGCCATGAGGTAGGACACGTTATTGCCGAACATGGTAATGAGCGTATGTCTCAGGGGACTATCATCAATATGGGTTCCCAGGCCGTAGGACAGGTACTGGCGGCCAACGAAGTTAGTCAAACCGGTCCGATTATGGCTGCCATTGGTTTAGGGGTGCAGGTAGGTGTGCAACTGCCGTTCAGCCGGACCCACGAATCTGAAGCAGATATTATCGGTTTAGAATTGATGGCCCAGGCGGGTTTTGACCCACGTGCGTCGATTCAACTTTGGAAAAATATGGATGCGGCGAGCTCCGGGGAGCGGCCAATGGAGTTTTTATCGACTCACCCGGCCCCACAAACCCGCATCGAAGATTTGCAGGCCAATATGAGTGCGGCCCTGGCAGACTATCAAAATACCAGCCAACGCCCTTCATGTAAGCCTTAACCAGCCAGCCCTGATGACAGCTCTGATAACAGCCCCGAGCTAAAGTGAAAGCAATGGGGCATCGCTATCAAACACAATTCAACAGACATAAAAAAAGCGCCTAAAGGCGCTTTTTTTATGTCTGGGGCGTGTACTATTTTTGTACCTGCTGCGCCGCCTCTGCTTCTTTATGCAAATGCACATCCATTTGCGGGTAAGGAATTGAGATACCCTCTTCATCAAAGCGTAACTTCACTTTTTCAGTGAAATCCAGCCGCAACGCAAAGTTGTCTGAAGAGTTCACCCACGGGCGCACGATAAAGTTCACACTGTTATCGCCCAACTCCGAAACCGCCACCAACGGTTCGGGATCTTTTAATACCCGCTCGTCGGCATGCACCATTTCTTCCAGAATCCGTTTGGCTTTAAGCAAATCATCATCATAGCCAATGCCAAACACCATATCACAACGGCGGGTGTCTTTAGCCGAATAGTTGGTGATATTGTCATTGTAGATTTTGCCATTCGGGATGGTGATTTCTTTATTGTCCAGGGAGGTCATGATGGTATGAAAAATACCGATTTTCTGCACAATCCCGGTGGTGCCTGCCGCTTCCACGAAATTACCGGATTTGAAAGGTTTGAACACCAGCAGCATCACGCCGGCAGCAAAGTTTTTCAAAGAATCCTGCAATGACAGACCAATGGCCAGGCCCGCGGCACCCACAATCGCCACTAATGAGGTGGTATCCACACCCAATTCGTTTAACGAGGCAACAATAACGAACAACATCAGAATCGCACTGATGATGGACTCCAGAAAATTGATCAACATCTCGTCGTGTTTGGATTTGGCCATTAAGCGCCGGAACATCGACATAATGATGCCGACCACCAACCGGCCTACCACAAAGATAATTAATGCCATGGCAATATTAATTGCCCACGGCACGGCGTATTCATTAAAGTACATCTGAATATCTTCGGTGGATACCAGGTTTATATTTTCCATTTTTTCTCCCACAGTATGGATTGATAACTAACTGATAACTTACGCTAACAAGGCCTGTGAAGTCGTTGCAACGTCTCTCATTACCACCATCATGAATAAATTGTTTTGTTGGTTATACCTTTATTTGACCAGAATCGATTTGTTTCACGTACTCATCAGTCAGATGCGTCAGATGTTTTACGCCTTCATTTGGCCTCAATATACAAGTTGCTGTTTTCAATGTTATTTGAAAAAAAACCAGGACGCATGCTTATTTGTGCTGGCATGACCAGCTCAAAGTTACTATGATGGGGGCTTCTCCGCTCCGTATGCTAACGGAATGAGCTGTCTCACGCCCCGGAGAGTTCCCAGTAACCCTTAGTATTTTGATTATCCAGTATCCCTAAGTGGTTAGCATTAACCTGACGAAACAAAGGATCAGACAATGTTATTTCTTACAGTGCTTTTTGTCATTGTAGTAGTGTTGTTTGCCTATGCATTATCTTCAGACAAAGGCAAAAACACCATCTATGCGCGACGTCACGCGCCCTCCCCGCCGTCGATGACTGATATGTCGAAGAAACCCTCAACCAAAGTGGTTTCAATAAATTCCTGACCCGGCTGTTATCAGTCTATAGGTAGTTTAATTGGTTATTGATCTGACAGACATTGCGTCGGTCAGGTCAAACTCGTTATTATATCGCTCATACTAAACTAAGAACCTTGTTGTATGCGCATTCCACGCTTTTACCACCCCGGCCCCATTGCCACTGATACCGAGTTTTCGCTAGCCCCTGAAGCGGCTCATCATGCCAGTACCGTGTTACGGTTAAAAGCCAATCAGCCTATTGTGCTGTTTAATGGTGATGGCAACGAATACAGCGGTCAGATTATCAGTGTCGCCCGCCGTGAAGTGATGGTTGAAATGGATGCGTGTCTGGCGCTGAAGGTGGAATCCGGGCTACGATTGCATCTGGCCCAAGGCGTCTCTAAAGGCGACCGGATGGAAACCGTGCTGCAAAAAAGTGTGGAGCTGGGCGTCACCGAGATTACGCCGGTTATCACCGAGCGCTGTACCGTAAAACTGGATGAGAAGCGCTGGGAGAAAAAGTTTCAGCAGTGGCAAAAAATCATTATTGGGGCGTGCGAACAAAGCGGCCGCAATACCTTGCCCACCCTGAATCCGGCCCAAACACTGAACCAGTTACTGGCTCACTCCACCCGTCAGCAGCGCTTGGTACTGGCTCCTGGCGCCACCGCCCGCTCAGCCGTACCGCTTATAGTACGGATGGCTACCGGTTGCTGATAGGCCAGAAGGCGGCTTATCTGACAGTGAGATTCACCATGCCACCGAAGCTGGCTATGCCGCCGTTAGTATGGGCCCACGTATATTGCGTACAGAAACCGCCGCAATTGCCAGCTTAAGTCTGTTACAAGGCATTCACGGCGACCTTTGAGCTGCCTTTTTCCGAATGCATAAACCGGTATCCAGCCTGATAAATTCCCCGGCCCGGTCTTGAAAATCGGCGGCCGGACGCCATATTCGTTTGTATTCACCCCTGATAACAAAAGTAGACTACCATGACCTATACCGTAGGCGTGGTGATGGATCCCATCGCCAACATTAAGCCGCACAAAGACACCAGCTTTGCCATGATGCTTGAAGCCCAGCGCCGGGGCGCCACTGTGGTGTATTTTGAGCCCGCCGATCTGTATTTGGACAACGGCAAACCTATGGGTCTGGCGCGCAACATTAAGGTGCAGGACACTGACACTGACTTTTATCAGTTAGGCGATACCTACACCGTGCCGCTGGGTCAGATTGATGTGCTGCTGATGCGCAAAGACCCCCCTTTGATAGCGAGTTCTTATACTCCACTCAGGTGTTGTCGCTGGCCGAACGCGATGGCGCGCTGGTAGTGAACAACCCACAGGCCCTGCGCGATTACAACGAAAAGCTTTTCACCGCCTGGTTCAGCGAGCTGATCCCAGACACCCTGGTGACCAGCAACGCGGCTAAGGTCAAAGAGTTCCATGCCACCCACAAAGACATTATTTGTAAACCGCTGGATGGGATGGGCGGTGCATCTATCTTCAGAGTCAAAGAAGACGGTAACAACCTGGGCGTGGTGATTGAGACCCTCACCAAACATGGCAAATATTTCATGATGGCCCAACGCTATATGCCGCAAATAAAAGATGGCGATAAGCGCATTCTGATTGTGGATGGTGAGGTGGTGCCCTATGCTCTGGCGCGGTTACCCGGCAAAGGGGAAACCCGTGGTAATCTTGCCGCCGGCGGCACCGGCCGTCCGCAAGCGCTTAGCGAAGCTGATCACCAGATTGCCAGCACCATCGCCCCGGTCTTAAAAGACCATGGACTGTTGTTTGTGGGTCTGGATGTCATTGGCGATAAAATTACCGAAATAAACGTTACCAGCCCCACCTGCGTAAGAGAAATAGAAGCCAGTTTTGATATTAATATCATGGCGATGCTGTTCGATGCCATAGAACGCCGCCTGAAGTCTACCGGGAGTAACGCATGACTGAGGTAAAAAGCTTACAAAATCATTTGCTTATTGCGATGCCATCACTCGATGACCCCTTTTTCGAGCGCTCGCTGACGTACATTTGTGAGCACAATGAAGAAGGCGCTATGGGCATTGTGATCAACCAGCCATCGGCGATGAATTTGCGCGAATTGCTGGAACAGACCGACAAAGATCTGATCGTCGCTGAGGATAAACAGGAGCAGATTGTGCTCACCGGCGGGCCGGTGAATCAGGAGCGCGGTTTTGTATTGCATTCTGATCAGGGCCAATGGGGCTCAAGTCTGACCCTGGCCGATAATATTGTGGTGACCACCTCCAAGGATATTCTCACCGCCATCGGCACCAATGCCGGACCCGATAGCGCTTTGATTGCATTAGGCTACGCCGGCTGGACAGCCGGTCAGCTGGAAAAAGAATTGCAGGAAAACGCCTGGCTGACCATCGAGGCAGATCCGCAGATCCTGTTTAATACCCCCGTGCACGAAAAATGGCAGGCGGCGGTGAACAAACTCGGTATCGATGTGTGGCAGCTGACCCCGGACATTGGCCATGCGTGAGGCTGGCCAGCGTACCGTGCTGGCATTTGATTTTGGGACGAAAAGTATAGGGGTCGCGGTAGGACAGGAAATTACCGGTACCGCTTCGCCGCTGGCTGCATTAAAAGCTACCGATGGCATCCCGGACTGGGAAAAAGTTGGCCAATTGTTTAAAGACTGGACGCCGGATTTAGCCGTGGTGGGCTTACCGTTGAATATGGATGGCACTGAACAGGAAGTAACCCGGCGCGCCCGAAAGTTTGCCAACCGTCTGAATGGCCGGTTTCAGGTCGCCATAGACACCTGGGATGAACGGTTATCTACGGTGGATGCTAAATCTATGCTGTTTGAACTGGGCGGCTATAAAAAGCTTACCAAGGAAAAAATCGACAGTGTTTCTGCCTGTGTAATTTTCACCAGCTGGGCGGAAAACCAGTATTAGCCGGCTCAGGTGGCCGGTAGTGGCACCTGCCGATGACAACATGGCTCTGGCTTGGGCGCCTGACACTGCCAGCAGATCGCAAAGGCGCCTTCATTGAGTTCATTACACTGTGCACATTGCCAGTCAGAATTTTCACAAAAGCAACGCCCGATCTCACTAAGACTTTCCACAATTTTTACGGCCTGATGAGCCCAGCTTTCGTCGAGCAACCATACCTGCTGCTGAATATCCTGCCAGGGTAATTCACCTACCGCACCGGCCACATATTCGTTTTTCATCAGATATGGAATGCCTGCGGTTTCCAGCTCGCTACGCAGGCGCTGAATTAAAAACCGATCATCACTGCCAAACAGTTTTTGCATGGTTAATCCATATCGATTGAGACATTTGTCAGCGAGCCTAAGTTTGAGCCATTGCTGGCATCCAGTTTGACCATTAATCGCAGATCATTTGGAGAGTCAGCATGATGCAATGCCTGCTCCAGGTCAATATCCCCACGCTGATACAGTTCATACAGGGCCATATCAAAGGTCTGCATTCCCGCCTCGCGACTCTTTTTCATTGCCTCTTTCAGCTCCCCGACCCGGTTCGCCTGAATAAGCTCGCTCACAAAGGGGGTGTTGAGCAAGACCTCAATCGCCGCGGTGCGTCCGCCGGTCTGCGTGGGGACCAGTTGCTGAGCCACGATGGCACGTAAATTCAGGCTCAGATCAAACAGCAGCTTTTTATGCAGTTCTTTTGGCGCCAGATGCATGATGCGTTCAATTGCCTGGTTGGCGTTATTGGCATGCAGGGTCGCCACACATAAATGCCCGGTATCGGCAAACGACATGGCATATTCCATGGTTTCCATTGAGCGGATTTCACCCAGTAAAATGACATCAGGAGCCTGCCGTAAAGAACTCTTCAGGGCATCTTCAAAAGAATGGGTGTCGATGCCCACCTCACGCTGGGTGACCACACATTTGCCATGGCGGTGGATAAACTCTACCGGGTCTTCAATGGTTAAGATATGGCCGGAAGAATTATGATTACGATGGTCGATAAGCGCCGCCAGCGAGGTGGATTTACCGGTCCCGGTCGCCCCCACCATTAACACAAGACCGCGTTTGCTCATGATCACATCTTTTAAAACCGCGGGCAGACCCAGCTCATCCACTTTGGGGATTTCGGTGACAATCCGGCGAATCACCATTCCCACTGAATCCCGCTGCCAGAATGCCGAGCAACGAAAACGCCCCAGGCCACTGATGCCAACAGCAAAATTTGCTTCTTTCAGGGTATTAAGCTCTTCCACATAGCGCGATTCCATGATGCTGTGCACCAGCTCTTTGGCCTGAAAAGATGACAACTTGTCACCGCCAAGAGGAATCAGCTCACCATTGATTTTGGCACTGACCGGAAAACCCGCCGTAACAAAAATATCAGAGGCGCCTAGTTCTGTAGCCTGACGCAAAAAATCGATTAACACGAGCGGATTCCTTAAAAAGTGTTTTGCTTATCAACGGATTTAGCCGCAGCGTCTTGCTGCGACACAATACCTTTGGCAACCAGGCGTTGCAGGCATTGATCCATGGTTTGCATACCAATGGACTGGCCGGTCTGAATAACAGAATACATTTGTGGCACTTTATCTTCGCGAATCAGATTACGAATCGCCGGCACCCCCAGCATGATTTCGTGCGCGGCCACCCGGCCCCCGCCAATTTTTTTCAACAAGGTTTGGGAAATAACCGCTCGCAGAGACTCAGACAACATGGAGCGAATCATCGACTTTTCGGCGGCCGGAAATACATCAATAATCCGGTCAATGGTTTTGGGAGCCGAGTTTGTGTGCAGGGTGCCGAACACCAGGTGGCCGGTTTCGGCCGCAGACATGGCCAGCCGGATAGTCTCCAGGTCGCGTAATTCGCCTACCAGAATGACATCGGGGTCTTCACGCAACGCTGAGCGCAAAGCGCTGGTAAAACTGTGGGTGTCCCGGTGAACCTCACGCTGGTTAACCAGGCTGGTTTTGTTGTCATGCACAAATTCAATGGGATCTTCAATGGTCAGAATATGCTCGCGTTTATTAGAGTTGATGTGATCCACCATCGCTGCCAGCGTAGTACTCTTGCCCGAACCGGTAGCACCGGTGACCAACACCAAGCCGGTAGGCTGTTTAATAATCTCTTTGAAAATTTCAGGCGCGCCCAAATCATCCAGAGTCAGAATTGAGGAAGGAATGGTCCGCAACACCGCGGCCGCGCCACGGTTTTGCATAAATGCATTGACCCTAAAGCGCGATAGATCTTTAACTTCAAAAGAAAAATCCACTTCCAGCTTTTCTTCATATTCTTTGCGCTGGTTGTCGTTCATGATTTCATAAATAAGCGCATGAACCTGTTTGTGGTCCAACTCTGGTATATTCAGGCGCCGCATTTCGCCATCGACGCGAATGAGGGGCGGTAAGCCGGCTGAAAGGTGTAGATCCGATGCGTTATTCTTAACACTGAAAGCCAAAAGTTCGGTAATATCCACGAAAACATCTCCATATCGTTAGGTGCACTATGCAAACAATAGCAGAACGACTGAAAACCACCTATGCACGGATAGAACAGGCGACTGCGCAGGCTAATCGTCCTTTAAAATCCGTCCGATTACTAGCGGTATCAAAGACAAAACCGGTATCTGATATCAGGCTAGCGTATGAAGCCGGACAACGTTTGTTTGGCGAAAACTACATTCAGGAAGGGGTTGAAAAAATTCAGGCGTTACAGGATTGTGATGATATTGAGTGGCATATGATAGGCCCGATTCAATCCAACAAAACCCGTGTGGTGGCAGCACATTTTGATTGGGTACAGTCTGTGGACCGGTTGAAAATTGCCCGCCGGCTGCACGAACAACGCCCTGATAACCTGGCGCCACTGAATGTCTGCATTCAGCTGAATCTGGATGATGAAGCTTCAAAGTCTGGGGTATCGGCGGAGGAACTGCCGGCGCTGATTGACCAGGTTAGCCGCTTTAAACGCTTGCGGTTACGTGGACTGATGGCCATCCCTAAAGCCAGCGCTTCATCTGAAGAGCAGCAACAAACCCTCGCCCGGCTGGCAGAATTATTCGGCCAATACCATACAAAGCTGAGCAATTTTGATACCCTATCCGTAGGTATGAGTGGTGATTTAGAAGTAGCGATTGCCCATGGTTCCCATATGGTCCGTGTTGGTACGGCTATTTTTGGTGCCCGAAATTCGTAACCTTTATTACTAATTTTTACATCAAACCAAAAGGACACACATGCAACAGAAAAAACTCGCATTCATCGGCGCTGGTAACATGAGCCGGAGTATTATCAGCGGACTGATTCAGTCAGGCTACGACAAAAACCTGATCATGGCCAGTAATCCCAGCTCCGGTCCGCTTGAAAAGATGGCACAGGAGTTTGGCATAAAAACCTCCCAGTCTAATGATGAAGCATGTGCTTTTGCTGATGCGGTTGTGTTGTCTGTCAAACCCCAGGTAATGGGCAAAATGTGTGATGCCCTCACCAAAGACGGTTTTGAGAATAAACTGTTTATCTCGATTGCAGCAGGTCTGACCGTCAGCCGCTTAAAAGAAATGCTGGGCGGCGATTATGATCTGGTTCGGGTCATGCCTAATACTCCCAGCCTGCTGGGCAAAGGAATGTCCGGTTTATATGCCGAACAGGGTATCAGCTCGGACAACCGCCAGTTTGTAGAAGACATGATGAATGGTGTCGGCGCCACGGTCTGGGCCGAAAAAGAAGAGGATATCAACGGGGTGATCGCCGCTGCAGGCAGCAGCCCGGCGTATTTTTTCCTGTTTTTACAAGCCATGCAGGAAGAAGCCATGAATATGGGCTTTGACGAACAGGCCGCCCGGACGATGGTCCAGCAGTCGATGCTGGGGGCCGCCGAAATGGTTTGTCAGAATCCGGATTTGCAGTTAAGTGAATTACGCGCCCAGGTTACCTCAAAAGGCGGGACGACTGCGGCCGCCGTCAATACGCTGATTGATGAGGGCTTGCAGGAAACCGTTGCCAAAGCGATGCGCGCGGCTGTGTCCCGTGCCGAAGAAATGGCCAAAGAACTTTAAATTAGCAGGATATTTTTAGATGAACGCATCGGTATTTCTTATCTCTACACTATTCAATCTGTATTTGATGGTAGTGATTTTACGTTTGTGGTTACAGCTGGCCCGGGCTGATTTTTACAATCCTTTAAGCCAGTTTGTGGTCAAGGCCACCCACCCTATCGTGGGGCCGATGCGACGGGTTATTCCTTCACTGGGGCGGTTTGATACCGCCACCTTTGTATTGGCGATAATCGTCTCATTTGCCAAACTGGCGACCCTGTCACTGGTATTTGGCTCTGGCATTTTAAACCCGCTGGTGATGTTTTTTGTGGCCATCGTGGATGTGTTAAAAGAAGCCTTCTCACTGGTCTTCTGGGTGCTTATCCTGCGTGCAATTCTTAGCTGGATTTCACAGGGCAATAACCCCATAGAGTATGTATTGCATCAGTTAACCGAACCTTTTCTGGCGCCAATCCGCAAGGTTATTCCCCCATCGGCGGGCTTGATCTGTCGGTTCTGGTGGCCATTATTGCGTTACAGTTTATCCAGCTGCTGCTGCAAGAAACCTTTCGTTTGTATTAAAAACCTCACAGGCACCGTATCACCATGATAAGCATAAAGCAGTGGATAACCGGAATATTGCTGATGGTCGTAGCCACCTTTGGGGTCCAGGCTGAGCAAAAAAAGACGCTGGGCGACTGGGATGTGCATTATATCGTGGTGAATACTGCCTTTTTAACGCCGGATGTGGCCAAAGCCTATGACATTGTTCGTAGTAAGTATTCGGCGCTGGTGAATGTGTCGGTGCTCAATAAGCAGTCTCAACAACCACAGCGGGTCGATGTTACCGGCACGGCGACCAACCTGCTGGGCAGTGCCCAACAATTAAAATTTCGGCGGGTGGAAGACGGTGATGCCATTTATTATCTGGCGATACTGTCATTTGATAATTTGGAGACCTTTCGTTTTAATATCAGACTACAGCAGGGCGACGCCCGGCAAACCCTGAAATTCCAGCAAAAGCTCTACACCGATTAAGAGCGAATAATCCGCGAATTAAGCACGATTAAAAAAGCCTGGCACTGACCAGGCTTTTTTATGCAAATCCAGCATCCAGGGATAGAAGCTAGCTTTGTTCTTCGCGTAAAAATACCAAATCATTACCGCTACTTTGTTCCTCGCTGTAGTAATAGCCATCAGCATCAAAGTCATGCAAACCCGCCACGTCTTCAATCTGATTTTCAAGGATAAAGCGTGCCATCATGCCCCGGGCTTTTTTAGCGTAAAAACTAATCACCTTATAGTTACCGTTTTTCTTATCTTTGAAATGCGGGGTGATAATTGCTCCATCCAACTGCTTTTTCTTCACCGACTTGAAATACTCATTTGAAGCCAGGTTAACCAGCACATTATCGCCCTGCGCAGCCATCGATTTGTTGAGCTGTTCGGTGATTCGGCTGCCCCAGAACTGATACAGGTCTTTGCCTTCACTATTATCCAGTTTTGTACCCATCTCGAGCCGGTAAGCCTGCATCAGATCCAGCGGCTTCAATACCCCGTACAGGCCCGATAAAATACGAAAATGCTGCTGGGCGTAATCTATCGCTTTGGGGCTCAGGTTGTAGGCATCCAGACCACTGTACACATCGCCATTAAACGCATATATCGCCTGACGGGCATTGTCGGGGGTAAATGGCGTTGAAAATTCGGTAAAGCGATCGGCATTTAACATTGCCAGTTTGTCGCTGATGCTCATCAATGAACCCAGCTGCGCCGGGGATAATTCGCGGCACCGCTCAACCAGCTTCTGCGCCTCATTCAGCATTTCAGGCTGCGTATACGACTCGGTCGGTACCGGCGACTCAAAGTCAAGATTCTTGGCGGGTGAAACAACAACCAGCATAGTAGCTCCAGTGTTTAAATTGAATGTGAGTAGTGTATCGAACCCGCCAGTATTGGCAAATTGATTAACTATATCGGTGTAATCATTAAATTGGTTGAATACGGGCCAATCACCCCAATGTTTAGAGGTGGTATTTATACGCGCTTTTTCATACAGTATCAGGGCGAGCATTCTTATCTGCCTTTGGCCTGAGCGCCCACGAAATATGCAGCACAAAAATTTCGTTTTGAGATAAAGACCGCAGTAATAATTTTTTCTGACTGGTTAGTCTGGTTTGTAAACTAGCCGGTCAGCATACTTTCACATTTACAGATTTAGAGAGAAATATGACCAATCAGTTAGAAGCCTTACGCGAAATGACCACCGTTGTGGCGGACACCGGTGATATTGAAGCGATTAAAAAGTATCAGCCTGTTGATGCCACCACCAACCCGTCACTGCTACTGAAAGCCTCCGGTATGCCTCATTATGCGCAAATTATTGATGATGCGGTCGCCTGGGCAAAGCTGCAGTCTAAAGATCACGACCAACAACTGGTGGATGCCGCTGACAAACTGTCCGTGCTAATTGGTAAGGAAATCTCAGGCTCCGTACCGGGCCGTATTTCTACCGAAGTCGATGCCCGCTTATCGTTTGATACCGAAGCGACTATTGCCAAAGCGGAACGTCTGATTGAGCTGTACGCCGATGAAGGCATCGACAAATCCCGCATTCTGATCAAAATTGCTTCTACCTGGGAAGGCATTCGTGCCGCTGAAGTCCTTGAGCAAAAAGGCATCAATTGTAACCTCACATTATTGTTCAGCTTTGCCCAGGCGCGTGCCTGTGCCGAAGCCGGTGCCTTTCTGATTTCCCCGTTTGTGGGCCGCATTCTGGACTGGTACAAAGCCAATACCGATAAAAAAGAGTATGCCCCTCATGAAGATCCGGGTGTGCAGTCAGTCACCCAAATCTATGATTACTACAAGCATTATGGTTATGAGACTATCGTAATGGGCGCCAGCTTCCGTAATATTGGTGAAATTCAGGCCCTGGCCGGCTGTGACCGGCTGACCATCAGTCCGGCGCTGCTGGAAGAGCTGGCGAATGAAACCGCGCCATTAAAAGCCGTTCTGAAAGACGAAGGCGCCAGCGAAACTCCGGGTGAAAAGTTAACCGAAGCAGAGTTTCGCTGGAACATGAACGAAGACCCGATGGCCACCCAGAAACTTGCCGAAGGCATTCGTAATTTTGCCGCCGATCAGGTGAAACTGGAAACCACGTTAAAAGAAAAGCTGGATATTTAGTCAGCTCAGCGTTCCCTCTTTTACTGAATTTCTCAGGGTTATGCGTCGCGGCATAGCCCTTTAGTTTGTCTTAATATCACACCAAAGGACGGCATCATGACCACCTTAACTGATCAACCCCAGTGGCAAAAGCTGAGCGAGCTGGCCGCTTCGGTAAAACAGGCCCATATGCGCGACTGGTTCGCAGAAGACTCCCAACGTGCTCAGTCAATGCAAGCCAAAGCCTGTGGTATTTTTCTGGATTACTCGAAAAACCGGGTAACCGATGAGGTGTTAACCACGTTGTTTGACCTGGCCCGCGCCCAGGGCCTTGAAACGGCCCGTGAGCGTATGTTCAGTGGCGAGCCTGTTAATCACACCGAACAGCGAGCGGTGCTGCATACTGCTTTGCGCAATCTGTCTGGCGAGCCAGTGCAGGTTGAGGGTGAAGACGTTATGCCGGAAATACAGGCGACGCTGGAGAAGATGCGTGAATTCACGGAGGCGGTCCACAATCAAACCCATGTGGGTTATACCGGCAAACCGGTAAAAGATATTGTGGCTATCGGTATTGGCGGGTCGTTTTTAGGCCCAAAAATTATGACAGAGGCTCTTAAACCCTATCGTACTGACAAGGTGAAGGTTCATTTTGTTGCCAATGTGGATGGCTGTCACATTCATGATGTGCTGAGTCAGGTGAATCATGAAGAAACCCTGATAGTAATGTCGTCGAAGTCATTTTCTACACAGGAAACATTGCAAAATACCCAGTCCGCTAAACAGTGGTTCCTGAAGGCCGGGGGCAGCCAGGCCGATATTGCCCGCCATTTTGTGGCTGTGTCGTCCAATGTTAAAGCAGCGACAGAATTTGGTATCGATAAAGACAATGTCTTTCCCATGTGGGACTGGGTGGGCGGTCGTTATTCGCTATGGTCAGCCATTGGTCTGCCGATTTGCCTGGCGTTAGGCTACGACAACTTCCACCGCCTGCTTAAAGGGGCTCATCAAATGGATGAGCATTTCAGGTCGGCGCCACTGAAAAATAATCTGCCGGTCATCCTGGGGATGCTGGGTGTATGGTATCGCAACTTTTTCAATGCACAGTCCCATGTGCTATTGCCCTATTACCATTATCTGCGCGGGTTACCGGCCTATGTTCAGCAGCTCGATATGGAAAGTAATGGCAAGCGTACCAATGACAGTGGCGACACGGTAAATTACCAGACAGGCCCTATCATCTGGGGCAGCGAAGGCACAAATGGCCAGCATAGCTTTCACCAGCTCATTCATCAGGGAACCTCCGTCATTCCGGCCGACTTTTTATTACCATTAAAGGTGCCGAATCAGAATGATACTCATCACGCCATGCTGGCTTCAAATTGCTTCGGACAGTCACAGGCACTGATGCAGGGTAAAACGTATGATGAATGCTACGCGGATCTGGCTGATGAGACCGACGTACAACGTCGTAGCAAACTGGCTGCGCACAAAACTATGCCGGGCAATAAGCCCAGCAATACCTTGTTGTTTGAGCAGCTGGACCCCGAAACCCTTGGTTCCTTGGTAGCTTTATACGAACACAAGGTGTTTGTCCAGGGCGTAATCTGGGAAGTGAATTCGTTTGACCAGTGGGGTGTCGAGCTTGGTAAGCAGTTGGGTAATGAAGTGCTTAATGGTATTCAGGGCAATGCTGATGCGAGTCAGTTTGATGACTCAACCTTGCAACTGATTAAGCAATTCACCCAGGCGAACTAAGCCCTTGGGAAAAAGCCCGACGTGGCGATAAGTGGTTATATAATAGGCGATCCTGTTCAGGGTCGCTTTTTTATGCCCGATTCATAACCCATGTCATAAAAACGTCATAAAGTGTTAACAAAAGGTAAACTTTCTTGTTTTATTTTTGCTGTGGCTGTGGTACAAGATTAGTCGAAAGGATAATGCGTTCACTCAGTGACTGTTGTAAGTGGTACATTAAGGAGATCCTCGTGGATAAATCAGATCTATTTACCTTGTTAGATATCGAAACAACGCCGGCAAAAACCAAAAGCAAAAAACGTAAATGGCGAGAGATTGAAGCACTGCAAGATCGTTTCGCGCTGGAAAAAGAGCTTGCTGATTTAGATTATAGTTTTGAGTATGAACTGGAAACCATGGAACGCTAAAGCATAAATCACGGCCACCTTATTACAGGTGGTCGTTTTGTTTGTGGCGATGGTCAGGTGAGTACGGGCAGTTTTATCACTGCCCTAAGTTCGGTGCGGTTTATATTTGCCAGCTTATTGGTACTTGTTGTTGCGCTTCAAGCAAGCGGTTGGTGGCTGAAAAGTGCCCGCAGCCTAAAAATCCGCGATGGGCGGATAGTGGCGATGGGTGGGGGGCGCTAAGCACATGATGGCGGTCGCTATCGATTCCGGCACCTTTCTTTTTAGCGTGACTTCCCCACAACAAAAACACCACGCCTTCACAATGAGTATTGATTGCTTCAATTACCGCATCCGTGAAGGTTTCCCAGCCAAATTTTGCATGGCTATGGGCCTTGCCCTGCTCCACTGTGAGCACGGTATTGAGCAATAACACACCTTGCTCGGCCCATGAGGTCAGCGTGCCGTGGTCCGGGATGCAGAACCCATCAATATCACTGGCCAGTTCTTTATAGATATTCACCAACGATGGTGGTGTTTTGACCCCAGGCAAAACCGAAAAGCTCAGGCCATGAGCCTGGTTCGGCCCATGGTAAGGATCCTGACCTAATATCACGACTTTGATATTGTCCAGCGGGGTGACTTTCAGCGCGTTGAAAACATCCTCGCGGGGCGGATAAATTGTCTTACCCGCCGCACGCTCCTGCTCGACCTTCTCCATCAGCGTTTGAAAATAAGGTTTTTGCTTTTCCTCGCCCAGGACGTCGTGCCAGTTCATTGCTTATCTTTCAACAGATGTTGCATGTGTGCCTTTAACTCTTCGTAGCTGGCATTGAGCTCCACTGCCAGACTGTCTTCGCCCACCACGGACGCCAATTCCGGGGGTAAACTAATGGGCTGACCTAAAACATTTTCGACGGTTTCGCGAAACTTTGCCGGATGCGCCGTACCCAGGAATAACCCGGTTTCACCTTCTTCCAAAGAGTGGCTTAATACGCGGTAGGCGACGGCGGCATGCGGCTCGCTGGTGTAACCCGCCTGCGCCAGTTGCCGCATGGCCAGTTGGGTGTACTGCTCATCCACCGCTTCACCATGCACACTGTGTTTATCGATGTAACCTTTTTCAATCAGGGCCTCAATGCGTGGCCAGTTGTTGGGCTGACTCACATCCATGGCATTTGAAATGGTGGCCACGGTGGCTTTGGGGTCCCATTCACCGGTTTTTAGAAAACGCGGCACCGTATCATTGGTATTGGTGGCGGCGATAAACCGTTTTACCGGCAGCCCCATCGCCTTGGCAATCAAGCCGGCCGTAAGATTTCCGAAATTGCCGCTGGGGACGGACACCACCAGCTCTTTACGTCGCTCAGCCGGTAACTGACTGACTGCTTCAAAGTAATAGCAAACCTGCGCCAGCAGGCGGCTGATATTAATTGAATTCGCCGAATTAAGATGCAGGTCATCACGTACCTGTGGATCATCAAATGCCTGTTTTACTAATGCCTGACAACTATCAAAATCGCCATCCACCGCGACCGTATGAATATTGTCGCCTAAGGTAGAAAACAGCTTTTCCTGCAAGGGACTGATTTTACCTTTTGGAAACAAGATGACCACATTGATATTTTCGATGCCGTGAAACGCATGGGCTACGGCGGCGCCGGTATCTCCGGAGGTCGCGGTCAATATAGTTACCGGCTTACCCCTGGCAATACGGGACAAACACTGCGCCATAAATCGGCCACCAAAATCTTTGAACGCCAGTGTCGGGCCATGAAACAGCTCTAATGTATATATATCTTCGTTGATCTGGGTTACCGGGACATTAAAATCAAATGCGGTCTGCACAATTTCATCCAGTACGCCCGCCCCCAGCTCATCACCGATAAGACGGTGCAGCAGCGCGGTACTGCGTTCTACAAACGGCATGTCCAGCAAGGCTTCTATGTTTTCCAGTTTTGGAATTTCTACCGGAAAGTAAAGCCCCTGATGTTTACCTAAGCCTTTGGCGACGGCTTGCGAAAAGGAAACCTTGTCACTGGCGTCTTTTAAATTTACTAATTCCACAATCTGATACCTTCGCTGTTACTTAACGCCCTTTGACGGGATACGACAAACATGGCTAAAACCATCATCGTTTTGAATGTAGTTAGTTTCAAGCCAGGCGGCCATTGAACGGGCCTCTTCTAATTTCTGACATACCGCAAAGACGGTGGGTCCTGAACCTGAAATGCCAAACGCCAAGGCGCCGGCTCGCAGGCAATGTATGCGGGCTTCATCAAACCCCGGTAGCAATGACTTTCGATAGGGCTCAGCAATAACATCGGTCATTACCGCGGCCGCCAGCGCTTCATCCTGGGTATGTAGAGCATGCACAAACACACCTAACTGCCGACCAAAGGTAAGGCCGGTCGCCAGGGGCACTGAATCGGGTAAAATATCCCGCGCCTGCGACGTAGAAACCGTAATTCCGGAATAACACACGACCCAGTACCAGCTATTTATGGCAGGCAGAGACGCCGTGAGCGGTGCCTGCTGGCCGGTCATCAGAGTAATGCCCCCTAAATAACTGGGCGCGACATTATCATAGTGAATACTGCCGCTTATCTGGCCTTCCATCTCCCCCATCATATGCAACAGCTCATTTTTGGTAAATGGCTGTCCAAAATGAATATTGAGGGCATGCAAAGCTGCCACAATAGAGCTGGCGCTGGAGCCCAGACCACTGCCAATAGGCAAATTTTTGTGCAGCGTCAGTGCCACCGGGTGAGTGGGCTGGCCATACTTGACCATGGCTTCGATGAAATGTTCGTAGCAGTGAGTGACAATATTGGTGTTTTCATGCCTCGGCAGTTTATGGGCAAAGGGGCCGTCCACTGATAATGAAAACGCCTCAGCCTGCTGCACTTCCACCACATCACCCAGGGGCGTTCCATCCACCGGCTCAATCGCGGCCCCAAGCACATCATAACCTAAGCTGATATTACCGATTGATGCGGGTGCGTAAGCTATTGTTGTCATTGTTTATCCTTGTTACTTAACCAGCGTTTTGTTTCCATGGCATGGTGCGCAGTATATCGGCAAATACCCCCGCAGCGGTGACCGTAGCGCCTGCTCCATAACCACGAATGACATAGGGAATAGGCCGGTAATATTCACTGCTGATCGCCAGCGCATTTTCACCATCTTTGACCGCCGCCAGGGGGTTGTCGGTGGTAACTGCTGCTATCGAAACCCGGCATTTTCCATTCTCTATACTGCCAATGTAACGCAATACCTTGCCTTGTTCGCGGGCTGAAGCGACTTTTTTTGCAAACTCGTCATCAAGTTCTGGTAAGCGCTGCATAAATTCCTCTACCGAGCAGGTATCAGCAAAGCCCGCAGGAAGCACTGACTCAATAGTGATATCACTGAGCTCCAGCTCCAAATCGGCTTCGCGTGCCATAATCAGCAATTTTCGCGCGACATCCATACCACTGAGATCGTCTCTCGGGTCCGGTTCGGTGTAACCATTTTTTCTGGCCGTAAGGGTCGCCTCCGACAGACTCATGCCTTCATCCAGCTTGCCAAATACATAGGATAAACTTCCCGACAGAATGCCCTCAAAACGGTGCAGGGTATCGCCGGCACTGAACAGTTTCTGCAAATTATCGATAACCGGTAGCCCCGCCCCACCGTGGTTTCATACAAGTACTGACGGTTGGTGTGCAAAGCGGTTTTGCGTAAGCACCGATAGTATTCAAGGGAGGCGGTATTGGCCTTTTTGTTAGGCGTGACCACATGAAATCCCTGATCCAGCATGGCTACATACTGGTCGGCGATGTCGGCATTACTGGTGCAGTCCACTATTACCGGGTTTACCAGGCTGTTGTCGTTAACAAACTGATGCAAGCGTGCTACCGAAAATGACTCCTCAGCGGCCTGTAACGCCGCGGGCCAGTTGTTGCTCACATCAATACCCTGGGCATTCAGTAGCAGTTGCCGACTATTGGCGATGCCATACACCCGCAGCTGAACATTGCGCTGTAGCAAGGCGGGCTGCTGACGGGCGATCTGCTCAAGCAATTCTTTACCGACATTACCGCAACCCACCAAAAACACATCAATGGTATGCCGGTTGGAGAAAAAATTCTGATGAATCACCCGAACCGCTTTTTTCGCACGCCGGGCTTCAATAACCGTAGAAATAGAGCGTTCTGAGGAGCCCTGGGCTATCGCCACATTGTTTACCCGAGCCTGAGCCAGGGAGGTGAAGAAGCGCGCCGCCAACCCTTTGGTGTGACGCATGCCATCACCCACCAGCGTCACAATAGCCAGTTGCCGGCGAACCTCTATCGGATCCAGCAACTGATTTTGCAACTCCAGCGCAAAGGCTTCTTCGAGTAAGGCCTGGGCCTTATCGGTATCTTTATCCTGAATACAAAAGCTGATGCTGTATTCTGAACTGGACTGCGTTATCAGTGAGATTGAAATATTGGCATTGGACATCACCTCAAACACGCGGCTGGCCATGCCTACCATGCCTTTTAAGCCGGGCCCGGCGACATTAAACATGGTGATATCATCCAGCTGAGAAATACCCTTAACCGAAGTCCAGGTCTCGCTTGGCTGGTTGGAGATAAGGGTTCCTGGTGCCTGAGGATTCAATGTATTTCGAATGCGACAGGGGATGTGGTGCTGGGCAATGGGACCAATTGTTTTGGGGTGCAGTACCTTAGCTCCAAAATACGACAGTTCCATCGCTTCCTGGTAAGTAAGCTTATCCAGCAGCACTGCGCCTTCCACCTGATTTGGATCGGCGTTGTAAACCCCATCCACATCAGTCCATATTTCGCAGGCTTTAGCATCAATACAAGCCGCCAGAATAGCCGCTGAATAGTCTGAGCCATTGCGTCCCAGGGTCACCTTTTCGCCTTGTTCGTTGGCCGCCACAAAACCAGGCATAACCAATAGCGTGCTGCCATCGGTGGGCGTATCGGCAAAGTGTTGTTTGCTGGCGGCCACATCGGCGATGCTGTCCAGATAATCGCCTTCCGCAATAATACAGGTAGTAGGGTCAATGATCTGATTGTTAACCTCTTTAGCACTTAATATAGCCCCGAATAGCGTGACGCTGATGTATTCTCCAATGCTTAGGATGCCCGCGGTCACCGAATCAGGTGCGCAGCCTAATAACTGAATACCCTGAAGCTGTTTTTGCAAACTGACCAACTGACTTTCAATAAAAACCGACACTTTTTTGCTATCAAACTCAGGTAATTCGGTATCCAGCTGCCCGGCGATGCCGCTGACCAGGCTCGCCAGCTTATCCAATAGCACCGAATAATCTTCTCCGGTCGCTGCCTGCTCGCACAGCAGTGACAAGGCATTTGTTACCCCTTTTGGCGCCGAGAGCACGACGGCTGCGCCGTCGGTTTGGTGGGTGGAAATACTAATCTCGGTGACCCGTAAATATCGCTGCGCGTCGGCCAAAGATGATCCACCAAACTTCAACACTTTCATTTGTTGCTCCTCTTCAAGGGTTAACTACATCAATGTTTAACATTGTTTGCAAAAAAAAACCCGCTCTCGTTGAGGGCGGGTTTTTGGTATTTGTGCTTTTTTGTGCACTAACCAGCTACCGCCCTCGTCGAGGTGGTAATCATAATCATGCCGGTGGTGCGAATCATTGTGCTCATGGGTTCAATTTGACGTATAGACGTCTATAAGTCAACCCCACAATTGCGTAAAACGTAGACAAACATAAAATCATTATTTTATTAAACCCGCTTAGGATTCTTTCGATAACGGCGAAGACAAGTTCCTAATCCAATGGCACTCGAAATAATGAGCCTCACGAGCTGCTTTCCCCTCTGTACTGATAAGCAACTTCCCCCCATTAAGCGACTTCACCTCATGGCCACGCCAAAGCCGTACCGGCCAACCACTGCGTTGAGATATGTTTTTTAAGAGTATTACTGATTGGATACTGATTGGACACCCACTACTGATTGGACACCCACCATAACTCATTGCCTCCTACAGTATGGACACCCACTATATTACTAACTGGACACCCACCTATAGTGTGGATACTACTGATTGCCCCCCCGAACTCAATGCTGTTGAAACACGGCGCTTTGCTCTATGATTAATTGACTCGAATGGTAACTATCTCTGGTTGGACACCCACCCTCGAGTAATCACCAGCGGCCTGGATAAATAATTGACAACCGTGAACCGTAAAAAGAAATTAACTTTTGGAGCAGGCGGATTGAACAGAGAATGTGCATGAACCAGACATACCAACGCAGTCCCGGGGCAAAGACTGGATTCCACAAAGAGAATTATCAGCATTTTTGTAAAAACGCTTATCGCTTTTCAAACAACCCGGGGAAACTGAGACGGTTTCGGCTTCCCGGGCTTGTATTCATAATTTTTGCAGAGCCCACACTTGTTCTCAGGGCGATTTATTGGCCGTCGAGCGTAAAAGTAAGGCTGGAAAAATAGCTTTCATAATCAGCATCAGTGTTATTAGGCCTGACTTCTCCCCAAACCACATTGAGTTTTACCGGCCCCTCTCCTGTAAGCTTAAAAATGGCCTCCCCCGGCTATTGGTGGTCTTTGACTGCTCTTTGTGACTTGCCCCAGACAGAGGTGCTACATCAACTAGGGCATTTTCCAGAGGTTTTCCTTTAAATAGTACTTTAACCGGAAATGTACCTTCTGAGTTTATCTTTGCCGGATGCTGTAACGGCACAATCTCCAGTGTGTGTCCCAGAGGTCTTGTAGCAATATCTGACTGTTCTGAGCCGATTTGGATGATGGCTTTGGCTTTACGTGAAAACAATTCCGTTCCCGGCTTGGTGGCGAGACCGTTTTTCTGACGATGTGCAATAATATCTGCCAAGCCCTCTTCCCGGGCATAAGCATTGAACGTATCCGCCTCCAGGGTACTGCGACTGTGATAGCTTTCAAACCCAAGTACATAGGTACCAGATGAAAGTTTCTGAGTTTTGGCCACCCCTGGCATAAAGTTAGATTTGGGGATAATACTGGCCGCCATATCCTGTACCCCGGCACTGCTGTAGGTACGTAATGCCACTATTTTGTCCCAGCTCAAATTCCAGTTGCTCGCATTTTCTTCATGCCCGACTTTGAATTTTACAGGCACTGCGGTCGCTTCCTTTGCATAATACTGTCCCGGTTCCAGCCAGAAATCGTGTGCCATAGCAATGGAGATACTGCCGCATAAGATGGCCAAGCAAACTAACCCTTTTATTGTTTTCATTATGTTTATTGTCCCTTCATTAAATTACGTAGAGCTAAAGTTATTACCGTTTAGAACTTGATTTAGACTCATACAGGTTGTTGGACACTCACTGCCCGGCATTAGATACAGTTTTCTTACTGCTGAAATGCAGACACTATAATGGTTTGTACTTTAGCGGAGCAGCCTGCTGTGCCACTTCCCCGAAAATCTCTGATATCGCTATCGCAAACACCTTATTATCATTGCGTCTCCCGCTGCGTGCGCCGCGCGTTCCTGTGTGGCAAAGACAAGCATACCGGACAGTCATACGAGCACCGAAGACAATGGGTGGAAGACCGGCTGCTGTTCTTAGGGACTGTATTCGCCATTGATATCTGTGCTTACGCGGTCATGAGCAATCACACCCATGTTGTATTACATGTGGACCGCCAAGCGGCCTGCCAGTGGTCGACCGAACAAGTTCTAGAGCGCTGGCATCGTCTTCATAAGGGCACGGTGCTGACCAACCGCTATCTAAACCTCACCGAAAGAAAAGCCATGTCCACAGCCGAAACAGAAGCGGTGAAAAGTACCGCGGAGATTTATCGTTCACGCCTGTACGACATCAGCTGGTTTATGCGACTGCTCAACGAATTCATCGCCCGGCAGGCGAATAAAGAAGATAATTGCACCGGCCGCTTTTGGGAGGGGCGATTCAAATCTCAGGCATTACTGGATGAAGCCGCGCTGGCCGCGTGTATGGCATACGTGGATTTGAACCCGGTACGCGCAGGTTTAGCAACCACACCTCAAGGTTCCTGTCATACCAGTATCAAAAAACGAATCCGGGCCGTTCGGCAGAATCAACAACCCCAAGAGCTATTTGCGTTTACTGAGGCAGGCCAACCTGCTGCATTTTCTGCCTTGCCCTTCCATTTAAAAGATTACCTCGCGCTGGTTAACCTTACCTGTAAGCAGTTTCTACACAACAAATCCAGCCTGGCTGCTAGTTCAACACCGATACTGAAAAAGACCCGGCTTTCCCAAGCGCAATGGCACTGGCTGGTAGAAGGTATTGAACAGCAGTTTGGCACGCGCATAAGCCTGGATTTGGTTCATAGGAAGTTGAATAATCGAATGTTAGATGCTGTCTGAAAGCCGTATTAAAGCCAAAAAGTTTTGTGGTAAAAAGTCGATTAAGTCGCGTACTTGCGCCGCCTCCGTTTATCCATACGCCCCGGGCTTTAAAAGCTTGTCATATTGCTCAGTTTAATCAAACTTCTACTCACCGAGATGAATAATATCCATACATAGAGTTTGTTGAGCAAAGCTAGATTACTGCACTACGACTTGAGCAAGTTATGGTGTGGTTTCTATACTTTGGTAATGATTGCACTATGGCTATTGAAATCCTGCAAATGGGCCTCCTGTTTCTTACTATTTATTGAGAGTTTGCCTGTGTGGTCTTTGTTTCTTTTTCTAATGGAGTTATAACTGTCGTTCTCCTGGTTATTTCCTTCAAATTGCCGGTCTAAGTCACTCTTTCTCAGAGTAATACCTTCGATTAAAACGCTCTCTACCGACTGAATCTACCATCCTGGACAGATGATTTACCTATCGCACTTATCAAGTCGGCTGTCCATCGGTCTTGGTAGATCTGAAACAGTGGGTGTCCTAGCTATTTAGTGGGTGTCCTGGCTATTTGCTTTTATGGATGTCCTGGCTATTTAGTGGGTGTCCTGGCTATTTGCTGATTATTTATTGAGCTTTGGTGGTTCTCACTGCGAGGTCTAAACGTGGTATTTATGAGTTCCCGGTGGAGGGTGATTAGTGCTTATTGCAACGAAGGGGTTGCCTACAATAAGTCCAGACCCGTCCCGGCAACTTACCGGTTCTGAAACGCCTGCAGTGTATTGTTAAGCCCTTAAGCCCTCTGTGGGGCTAACATTCGTTCACAAATATGCGTAATGCTTCCATATCCACCGGCTTTACAAAGTGAGCGTTAAAACCAGCGGCTTCGGCGCGTTTGCGATCAGACTCCAGCCCATAGCCGGTTAACGCAGCCAAAGTAATTTCGGGAGATTGCTCACGCAACCGTCTGGCTACTTCGTAGCCATCCATCCCCGGCAGTCCAATATCCAATAGCACCACATCTGGCTGAAATTCCTTTGTCTGCGCCAGCGCACCACTGCCTTCATGGACGATAACAACCTGATGTCCGGCCAGCTCCAGCAGCAAAGAAAGCGTTTCGGCAATGTCCTCATCGTCTTCCACTACCAATACACGCTTGCAGCACACGGTGCCGGGGTGGGTTTGCTCAGTCTGCACTTCAACAGCATTATCTGATGTTGCCAGTGGTAACGTTACCAAAAACTCTGACCCTTTGTTGAGCCCATCACTGTAGGCTTCCACCTGGCCGCCGTGCAGCTCTACCAATCGCTGAACGATAGTCAGACCAATCCCCAGTCCGCCTTTGGAACGATCCAGCCCCCGTTCGACCTGTCTGAAGAGATCAAACACCTGCTCCAGTACTTCAGGGTCATACCAATGCCAGTATCTTTTACCCTTAATACCGCCTGGTCACGCTGGCATGCTAACTCAAGCGTAATCATTCCGCCTGGGTCGGTGTACTTGGCCGAGTTGGTAAGCAGATTCACCAGTATTTGTTCAAGCCGAACCGTATCCCCTATCACGTAGAGCGGTTCATCCGGTAACGCCAGGCTCAGTACGTGATCATTATCCTCCATCAATGGCCGAACACTTTCTAGCGCATGAGCAGCAATCTGAACCAGGTCGGTTTGTTCCCGTTTAATCTCTACCAGGCCCCGGGTAATGCGCGAAACATCTAGCAAGTCATTGACCAGCCCCTGAAGAATACTGGACTGGCGGGTCAAAATATTCAGATACCGACGGTTCGCGGTATCGCAGTGTAGCTCCATAAGTTGCACGGTATTACTAATCGCACCAAGGGGGTTACGAAGCTCATGGGCAAGCATCGCCAGAAACTCATCTTTGCGACGATCTTCCTGCTTGAGGCGGGCATTAGCTTCGCTTAATGCTTCGGCCGCTTCCCGGCGCACCCGGGCAAGCTCTAAACACGCGGCGATCCGGGTCGTCAGCTCGCGTGCCGAGAATGGTTTAACCAAATAATCATCCGCGCCGGCTTCAAGCCCTTCCAGTCGGGCTTCGTCGCCGGCGCGGGCGGACAGTAAGATAACCGGAATACTCTTGGTCAGTTCATTACCCCGAAGCTGCTGTAATAACTCAAAGCCGTCAACTTTGGGCATCATGACATCGGTCAAGACCAAATCGGGCGGAGATCTTAGCACCCGCTGAAGGGCCGCTTCCCCATCGCTCACCGCCTCCACGGTCCAATAACTTTCTAACAATCGTCGCAGATAATCACGCATGTCAGCATTATCATCTGCCACCAGCACACAAGGTTTCTCCTGACCATGCTCGCCAGCGCGGGCGTTATTCGAAGTCCCCTCGGTGGCGGGCACTTCCCACTCCCACGAGGTATCTGGTGACTCTGGCAACCACCTTAGGGCCTCCTCAATATAAGGCCGGACGCCGATGGCGGTCGATGCCAGTTTTTGTGGTGAACTGATTTGCTCCTGGGGCAGATGCTCACTGCCAAACGGCAGGCGTATGGTGAAGGTCGTGCCCGCTCCGGGAGAACTTTGCACGTTTATGTTGCCACCATGTAGCTTAACCAGTTCACGTACCAGCGACAGACCTATACCGGTTCCCTCATGGGTTCGCCCCCGGGCGTTCTTTACCCGATGAAAGCGATCAAATATATGCGGTAATTCTTCTTTAACAATGCCTATACCCGTATCTTGTACTTGTAACTCCACCTTCGAGCCTACCCGACGTAGCGCAATACGAATACTCCCTTCAAAGGTAAACTTCAGTGCATTAGAAAGCAGGTTGAGAACAATTTTTTCCCATTTTTCCTCATCAATGTACACCAGCTCATCAAGCTCTGGCATATCCGCCACCAACGACAGTCCGGCCTTTTCAATAGCAGAACGAAAGGTACTGGCAAGCTCCTGAGTTTTAAGAGAAAGGTTGGTCGCTTTAAAGCTGACATCGGTACGGCCTGCTTCAATACGGGAAAAATCCAACAGTGTATTGACGAGCTTAAGCATGCGTAGGGCATTGCGGTGCACCAATTTCAGCTCGGTGGGCGCCAGCACCGGCTCGGCGGCGCGAAGGGCATCTTCTGTAGGGGCCAGCATCAACGTCAGCGGCGTCCGCAATTCATGGCTGACATTCAGGAAAAAAGCAGTCTTTGCGCGATCCAGCTCGGCCAGGGCTTCCACCCGTTTACGCTCTTCTTCATACGCTCTGGCACTGCCTATCGCTCGGTCTATCTGATCGGCGGTAAGCCGGATAAGCTCTTGGTAAGCATCATCAAATGCCCGCAGCGGACTCAAGCCGACTACCAGATACCCATAGGGCTTGCTGCCAGAGCCGGTCAAAACCACCACAACCGCCTGTTCGGGGGGCTGTTCCCAGCGACCGCCCGGCATGGTGCCTACCTTATCCAATACATCATTGAGTACCAACGGGCTATCGGCCGACGCCTCAGCCAGGGGCCAGGTTTGTGCATTGTTCTTATCAAAAATAATCACCTCTGGCGTGCCGGGGCCCTGGTAATCATCCAGCCCTGCTGACGCCACCAGACTGGCTTGCTGACCATCGGCATCAATCAGGTACAACATGGCGAATGGAAAATCAGCATCATTGCGAGCCAGCACAAGGGTTGCCATGTTGCAGGCCTCCTCCGCCGACTCCGGGGTGGGCTGGGCGCCAAGATCGCGCAGCAATAATAACTGACGCTCACTTTGCACTTGTAAGGTGGTTTCCTGACAGGTTACCAACACCCCGCCAATACCACCGGCATCATCACGTACCGGGCTATAGGAAAAGGTGAAATACGTTTCTTCTATAAAGCCTTTGCGATTCATCGGTAAAAACAAATGCTCATTCCAGGTAGCCCCTTTACCGCAAAGCACGTACTCACTTTGCGGACCAATAATGTGCCAAATTTCCTGCCAGATCTCAGCGGCGGGCTGACCCAGAGCGTGAGGGTGCTTATCTGCTAAGACAGGCAAATAAGCTTCATTATAGATGTGCAGAAGATCCGGGCCCCACCACAGCGTCATGGGGAAACGGTTTTCCAATACCATCGCTGCCACTGAGCGCAGGCTGGCAGGCCAGGTTTCGTAAGGCCCAAGACCTGTACTCGACCAGTTAAACGCTTCCAAACGCAAAGCCAGATCGTCTGCGCCGGCCAGCAAATTATCGACGTATAGTTTATCCATTATGAGTTTCGTCATCCCGGGCTACCAGTGGGCCTGTATTCGCTTCATAAGACTTAACCAGCGCGCATAAACGCCAGCCTTCGTTAAAGTGCGATTAAGTGAGGAAAAAAGCTCGCTAGATCAGACGCTGTGTTTGCCAAAAACTATATCAATAGCATAATTTAGAAGCAAAAAATAGCGTGACAGACCTTGGTCGCATAGAGCTTTGACTCCCCCGGAGGTGGGTAACTTTACCCCCTTTACAACCTGCGCGATTATCACGGCATTAAGCCCTCTGAGGTGCGCAATAATTCTGGTTCGCTAACGTTTTATTTCAGTGACCATAAATTTTTCAAATAAAACCAGCAGCGCCATCCTATTCTGTTAACGCTCGTTACATTTTTACAATTGCGTGTTTGCCGGCGCTTCCTAGAATTGGGGCATCATTGTTAAACTCTGTAATGAAATGTTGTTTAGAATTATTATAACGTTATCGCTGATTTTTGCTCCTTTGGCCGGATTCGGTGAAACATCTGCGCCGGTTAAAGAGCCTATAAGGGTGGTTACCCTGGGAACCTTTCATTTTCACTTTCCCAACCTTGATGCAGTAAAAGTGAGCGATGACGATAAAATTGATGTGTTATCGGCTGATTATCAACGCCAACTTGAAGATATCTGTCAACAATTAATGACCTTCAACCCTACACATATTGTGGTCGAGCATCGGGTAACAAAGCAAAACGAACTGACCAAGGCTTACTCAAACTACCTGGCCGGGCAACCGGGTCTGCCTGCGGCGCTGCCGCCTGGGGAGGTTTACCAGTTTGGCTTTAGGCTGGCGAAAAAATCCGGGCATAAAACCCTCTTTGCCGCAGATACATGGGGGCAGATGTACCCGAATATCGAGGCAGTGTTCAACGATAAAACGAAAGTGGCCGAGTTTGGCAGGTTTTACAAGAACAATCCTGATACTTCTCTGCGATTTGATAATGGTGAGCCCGCCTACAAATCTCATAATATCGCCACAGAATTACTGCGCCTGAACGATGAACAACACCTAAAGCAATCGCTAGGGAATTACCTTATAGGCCACTTCAAGTTTGAAAGTGAAGACAATGAATACTTCGGGGCTGACTTTGAAACCGGCCGCTGGTTTAATCGTAATTTACGCATTTTTCGCAATATTCAGCGGGTTCCTGCCGCCCCGGCGACCGGATTCTGGTTATCTTTGGCGCAGGCCACATGAACCTTCTTAACCTGTTCTTTGATGCATCGCCCGAATACAGCCGGGAAAGCCTGCGTACTTATTTAAAAGCTCCTGATTGAACGCCGGCATTTCCTCCCGTCAGTGTTGCTCCAGGCGCCTTTGTTGCGATGGCGGCCGGTAGTCAAGCAATCAACTGCGTTCGCAAAACGCGGTACTTTTGCCTGCCTGAATTCTTACTCACCCTTTCAATACCCGGGCTGTGGTAATGTGACTATCTGTGTGGCTATCTTTGTGGCTTAGCGATAGTGTGCTTATGCGTGGGGACGTGAAACAAATCCGCTCATAACCACCAAAGCGAAAAGCAGATAGCTGAGCAGGAGCCGGTTGGCAGCAAGAAATATTCGCAACTAGACCTGCTGGTTAAAAACAGGGCGGAATAACAGGCTCCCTCCTCCCACCGCCTTCTTTGCTTTATTGTCCGCCAGGCCTTACATAGCTGGAACAGCTCCTGCATTGCCATGTGTTCCAATACTGGTATTTCGTAACGCTAAGGAGTGTGACTATGTCTGACCAACAATACCCTACCCCGCCGTTTTCAAAACAGGATACTGGCGAGCTTCCCGGTGAAGAACAGTCTATGGATCCACGGCCCGAATTTACCGCTGAAGATTACAAGAGTGCCGGTAAGCTTTCCGGAAAAGTAGCATTGATCACCGGCGGCGATTCAGGTATTGGACGTTCTGTGGCTGTACTGTTTGCCCGTGAGGGCGCAAAAATTACATTTACCTATTTGCCTGAAGAAGAGCAGGATGCCAGAGCTACCGTCAAGCATGTGCAACAGGCGGGCGGTGAAGCTCTGATGATTCCATTTGATGTTACCGACCAGGGCGATTGTGAAAAAGTCGTCAATGACACTCTTAAACAGTTTGGCCAACTGGATATTCTGGTCAACAATGCGGCCTTTCAAAATCATGTGGCGGATGTGGAATCATTGTCTTTTGAACAATGGGATAAAACATTTCAGACCAACATCTATGGTTACTTTAAGATGGTCAAAGCTGCCCTGCCGCATATGACCAAAGGCGCAACCATTATCAATACCGGTTCTATCACGGGACTGGAAGGCTCAGCCGGACTGCTGGACTATTCATCTACCAAAGGGGCGATCCATGCCTTCACCAAAACCCTGGCACAAGAGCTGGTTGAACGTGGAATCAGAGTAAACTGTGTGGCGCCCGGCCCGGTCTGGACCCCCTTAAATCCGGCAGAACGCAGCCGCGAAAGCGCCAAACATTTTGGTGAAAAAACACCTTATGGACGGCCGGCGCAACCCGAAGAGATGGCACCTACGTATGTATATCTGGCCTCTAACGCCGACTCGGGCTATCTGACGGGTCAGATCATCACTCTGCTGGGCGGTAGTACCCGCGCTGGCTAATTCAACTAAATTATAAGGAATCTCATGTCTAAAATTGTACTTATTACTGGTGCTTCCAGTGGCATCGGTAAAGCCACGGCACAGGAAGTGGTTAAAGCCGGACATAAAGTGGCGTTAACTGCCCGTAGCGAGGATAAGCTCAACGCCCTGGTGGAGGAGCTTGGCAAAGATAATGCCGTGGCATTTGCTGCTGATGCTACCTGCTATGACGAGCAGAAGAAGGTTGTTAAACAGACCATCGAACACTATGGTCAGCTGGATGTGGTCTTTGCCAATGCCGGTAAAGGTGTTTCTCAGGCTGGAACCGAAAATGGCGACCCGAAAGAATGGGACTCGATGGTGGATATTAACATCAAAGCCTTATTATGGAGTGCTCAGCTGACCCTGCCGCATCTGCGCAAAACTACCGGACACTTTATTTTAACCAGTTCCGCTGCCGGCCGCCGGCCTATTCAGGGCTCTATTTATGGCGCCTCAAAATGGTTTGCCTACGGTTTTGGTCAGAATCTGGCCGAAGAGATGAAGGAATGGGGCGGGCGTTGTACCACAATTTGTCCGGGCGTGGTTAATACCCCATTCTTTGATGAAGCCAAAGATGACAAGCTGCAACCTCAGGATGTGGCCGATGCCGTGGTGTTCGCCATCGACGCGAACCAGCGTAACAGCGTGCGCGAAATCTATTTGATGCCCACCAACTAACCCCGCCGGTATCACTTCGGCTGACCGGTCGCATCTGGTCAGCCCCTTCCTTCCAGCCATTTTACCCATGTTATTTTAAGCACAGGCAGGCTACATTAACCTTTTAACTGATATCGCAGCAATGTTGCACGTCATCAATAAGAGGCTTTCTGTGAGCGAACAACATATAGCCGGGCGTATCGCCTATCGGATATTACAGCACTTTGATCAAAGCTACCGGTGGTTTTCTCGTATCACCCGCGGTGCCCAGGAGCGCTTTGAAAAAGGCCAGTGGCAGGCCACCCAGAATGCGGTAAAAGAACGCATTACCATTTATGAGACCAGCCTGGCTGAAGCGGTAGCCGATATTTATCAGGATATTACCGTTCATCAGCAAAATGATGGGTTCTGGCAGACTATGAAACAATGTTATGCCCGTTTGCTGGATGGACACCCACAATTTGAACTGGCCGAAACCTTCTATAACTCGGTCATCGGGCGGGTGTTTCGTCACCAAAAAATTGATGATGCGGTCATGTTTTTGCAGCCAAGCCGTTGTTATCTGCCGGGGCAGGACCGCCACAAGGTGGTAAACAGCTTCGACCCTACCACCACGGTGCGCCAGATGTATCAGGCTTTATTTAAGGTGTACCGCTTTAATGTGCCATTTGAAAATATAGAGCGGGATTTGGAGCATCTTGAAGTTGCGCTGCGTAAGCGCCTGACCACCGAACAACTGGCCAGTGTCACTGCTGTAGAAATGCTTCAGCCTGTCTTTTACCGTTCCAAAGCCGCTTATGTTATTGGCCGTATTTGTATGCCCACCCACACGCTACCGTTTGTAATCGCTCTGCAAACTAATGCCAGTCAGGCTATTTTTGTGGATGCCCTGCTTACCGACCGCAAAGATCTGAGTGTCATTTTTGGCTTTGCGCGCTCCTATTTTATGGCCGATACCCTGTACCCGGCGGAAGTCACTGCTTTCTTGCAGGAGTTACTGCCTAACAAAAAGCACTTTGAACTGTACATGGCCCTGGGACATTTTAAACATGGAAAAACGGTGTTTTACCGGAATTTTTTAGACCACCTGCAATACAGTAACGATAGCTTTGAAGCCGCAGCGGGGACCCGCGGGCTAGTGATGATGGTGTTTGATTTACCCTCTTATGGCGTGGTGTTTAAAATCATTAAAGATGAGTTTGCAGAAAGCAAAAAAATTACCCGCCAGCATGTGAAAGACTGTTATCGACTGGTGAAAATGTCAGACCGTGTGGGCCGTATGGCGGATACACATGAATACGTGAATTTTCGGCTGCCACGGCACCGGGTGAGTAATGACCTGCTTGCCGAGCTGCAACAAACCTGCGCCTCCAGCATTGAGCTTACCGACAGTGAACTAATTATACGGCACTTATACATTGAGCGGAAAATGACGCCGCTGAATTTGTATCTGGAGCAGGAAACCGACCCCGACAAAGTGCGCCACACCATCAATGAACTGGGGCTGTGTATAAAACAAATTGCGCTTGCCAATATTTTTCCGGGGGATATGTTGATGAAAAACTTTGGTGTTACCCGGCAAGGTCGCGTGATTTTTTATGATTATGATGAAATTTGTCTGATGAAAGACCGTAACTTTCGGGACCTGCCAAAAAGCGAGGATCCCTATGCCATTGATACGCTGTCGGTGGCCCCAGATGATGTTTTTCCCGAGCAATTCGAGCATTTTATTGTGGGCAAGCGGCACTTAAAAGAGTTGCTTAAAAGTTTGCATGGCAACCTGCTGACCGCCAGCTACTGGCGCGAGATGCAGCAAATTGCCCAGCGGGGCGAAGTTCAAAATTTTACACCCTATAACCCTAAAATGTGTTTTCCCAGAGAGACGCCTGGCGAATCTGAAATTAACGCCTGATAACAATGTACAAAGTGATCGGTTTTCGTGGTTGCAGCTGTAAAACTAACGACGATGCATCCAAACGGACACTTGGCCTACGGGAAGATTTGCGTATCATGAAAGCGTTGATAATTGAAGATGATGTAACGGTTGCCGAACATGTCCAGCAAGGGCTTATTGCTGCTGACCATGAAACCACGGTAGTCAGTGACGGGACCAAAGGGCTTGAAGCAGCCCGACAGAGCCAGTGGGATATTATTATTCTGGATATTATGCTGCCCGGTGAAGATGGTTTATCGGTGTTGCGCACCCTACGCGAGGAAGAAAACCAGACCCCGGTATTGCTGTTAAGTGCCAAAAGTCAGGTGGAAGATAAAGTTCAGGGGTTGCGTTCAGGTGCCAATGACTACCTGACGAAACCTTTCGCCGTAGAAGAATTACTGGCGCGGGTGGAGGGGCTGGCCGGGCGGGTTCAGGATACTACGACGTCTCTGAAAGTCGGCGATCTTACCCTTGATCTGCTTAATCGCAAAGTCACCCGGGGCGAGACGGAGATTGATCTGCAGTCAAAAGAGTTTCAGCTACTGGAATGCCTGATGCGAAACCGCGGCAAGGTGGTCACCCGTTCGATGCTGCTTGAGCATGTCTGGAATTATCACTTCGATCCGCAAACCAATGTGATTGATGTTCACATCAGCCGATTACGGCAAAAAGTGGATAAAACCTTTAATGTGCCTTTGATTGAAACTGTGCGTGGTACCGGTTACCGGATCGCGGAAAATCAAACGTGATTGCGATTCGCACCTTTACCCGAAGCTCCAGTTTTCGGTTAGGTGCACTGTTAACCCTGCTATCCAGTGCGGCCATGACCTTTGTGTTTTATGTATGGTCGCTGTCTAACGAAGAAACCCTGTTACGCGAAGCGCGAGCCGCGGTTGATGCCCAGGTTTGGGGATACCAGGCCTGGTACCAGGCGGAAGGGCGCGAAGGGCTTATCAGTGCGATAAACAACAATCCTTTTTCCTCGACCTCGACGCTGGTCAGTCTGCAAAGTGCTGACGGTGAATTTCTGGCGGGTAACCTGACCTCCCTCGATAGTTTAAGTGTGCCTGAAGGTACTGATTTTTTTCAGTTTGTGTTTAGCGCCGATATGCTCTCGGGGGCGCGGCTTGATAAAGCCCAGCGTGCGGTGTTGTTTAAAGATATCATTTTACCCGATGGCAGCCGGCTGTTTCTGGCCCGGGATGTTGAAGACCTGTATACCGCCCAATGGATAGGGCAATCCTTTAGCTGGGTGTTTGTGGCGGTGCTGGGGTGCATTTCAGGGTTAAGTTTCGGGGTCGCCATGTACGTGGTTAATCGTATCAACCGTATGTCGCAAACGGCCGATACGATAATGCAAACCGGAAATCTTACCGAAAGACTCGATATTGATAGCAACTGGGATGACCTGAGCAAGCTCGCGGTGGTGTTAAACCGCATGCTGGATAAAATTGAGGCGTCGGTAGAAAATATCAAATCGGTCACCGACAATATCGCCCATGATTTGCGTACGCCGTTGAGTCGGTTGCGCTCCCGTCTGGATAAGCTACCTGAAGGTGAAATTAAAGCTCAGGCGCAGGCGGAAGCTGACAACTTACTGGGTATGTTCAACGGTCTGTTACGTATTGCGGATATTGAAAGTCAGCGGCAACGTCAGGGGTTCACCACCATCAGTTTGGCCGAGGTGTTGCGGGATGTCGTGGATTTATACGAGCCGTACTTTGAAGAACACCAAATGCAGCTAACCACCAATATTAATTCGGTAACCATGTATGGCGATCCCAATCAGCTGTTTCAGATGATGGCTAACTTAATGGATAACACCGTAAAATACGCCGGGACAGGCAACCGGGTGGATGTCAGCCTGACTACTGTGGGGCAGCGGATTGTATTGAGTGTTTCGGACACAGGTGCGGGTCTTGATGAGAAGCACTTTGCACAGCTTGATCGACGTTTCTATCGCGCCCAGGCCAGCAGGACCACCGCCGGTAACGGCTTGGGTTTATCGATGGTGAAAGCCGTCGCTGAGCTGCACAATGGTACCGTATACTATGTCCCCGACCCATTGCTGTCAGGATCTGGATTAGGGGTTACCATTACCTTTGCGGCAGGGGAAAAACTAAGTCAGATCTGAATGCGCTCTGCCGGCATTCAATGCAAGACTTTGTGCATGTTAACCGCCATTTTCATAGTCTCGTCTCCATCATTGACTAACATTTTACTTCGCAAGGAAAGACAAGATTTTGTTTTTGAAAATTGGTGGGTGGCCACAGCCTGCTCAAAAATGATGGATGTCCATCACCTCTTGAAAGAAGATGAGTACCCATATTTGTGGAGGTTTAAAAGTGGGGTTCAAATTTAAAACCCAAAGTGGAGGTCTACATTTTGGTTTCCATATCATGATGTACTTCCCTCTCACCCTCTACTCGTCAGCAATGCCCTGCTTCGCAGGGTGAAGTGGATTCTTATCATTAAAAAATGGTGGGTGTCCACAAAATGCTGTGAATGTCCTGAATCTGTTTTAAAGATGGTGGGTGTTCCACAAGATGCTGTGGATGTTCTGAATCTGTTTTAAAGATGGTGGGTGTCCACAAGATGCTGTGGATGTTCTGAATCTGTTTAAAGATGGTGGGTGTCCACAAGATGCTGTGGATGTTCTGAATCTGTTTAAAGATGGTGGGTGTCCACAAAATGCTGTTTAAAGATGGTGGGTGTCCATGTTTGCGGTGGGTGTCCATGTTTGCGGATCCTAAAAGATAGGTGTCGAGAACCTGATGAAAAATAGTGGGTGTCCATGTTTGTGTCCATCTTTGTGGAAGCCAAAGGTGGGTGTCCACAAGATGCTGTGGATGTCCTGAATCTGAGCGCTAGCGCTGATTATTCAGCGTCATTACATCACCTACTCTGGCCACCCTATGGCTATGACTGCCCAGGAAAATACAAGCGCGGGTTATTGTTTTTGCATAAAAATGGTCACTTCAGCCACTACCACCCCAAACTTTTTAATATAAGAACGGTTCATCAACGTTGTATCATCAAAAGCAAAAAACCAGTCATCAAAGCTTACCATGTAAGTAGTATCATCCACCGGCAGGTCCATCTCATACTGAAAGTTAAATGCGTTTCCGTAACTGATTCCCGTGGCCGGACCATCGACATCGCCTGCGCGGCCGGTGTAGGCATTATCGCCCTTCAGGGTGATTTTCCAGGTGCGCTGTGCCGGCCCCTCCCCCACGCCATAGTCAAACGTCTCATCCATGATCAGGGTGTCTCCTTCCATGCGCCCATTGATGTCAACCTTGAAGCGCTGCACTACCTCGCCACTCCAATTTTGAGCGATGCCCCAGGCTTTAACGTCACCGGTAAAAAATTGCTGGATATCAAGTTGTGGCTGAACCTGTTCATACGCTGGCCCCTCAGGAGCACCGGCGCAGCCACCCAAAAATGCCAGACAACCCGCCGCCGATATCGCCAGTAGTGTATGCTTCATTAGTTTGCTCCCTCAAGTAGCTGTTGCCGAAACTCTGGTTCAGATGTTTTTTCACTTAACCAAATATCGAAAAATCGTTGAGTAAAGTCAGCATCATCAATGTTGCCAATGACCTCACCATTATAAACAAACCGGGTCGTCTGTTGGCTGGTGGCAATTCCAATAAGCACATCGTTTTCCTTTACATCAGGAAAAATCTGCTGCATCTGGCCACGCCATTGCGCTAGTTTGGTGGCGTCTTTCAGCCCCTGCTTTTTCATTTCTTTAACACTACGCTGGGCAATCTTTTTACCTTTTAAATCGCGTAGGTAGGTAAGCTTTAATGCATAGGGTGGTTGGCCGTTCCACCGCCCTTTTGGCGCGTACAAAGTGGCATCGTACACATCCCAGAAATAGTAACTAAAACGGGCTTCACCCACTTTGGCGGGCGCTTCAACAACCTCTTTTATCGACGCCGAAATATCAGCAAAAGCATTAAAAGATAGCAGGCTTAACAGCATTAGGTAGGCACGCATGGCAGCTTCTTTTTTACAGGTTTACTTTGAATACCTGCCTCGCAGTCTTTATGATCAAGCATTACAAATTTGTATATCCGGATTTTACGACTTTGCTTCTCCAGTCATCCCTTGAAACCAGGCTGCATATTCAGCGTCCCAGCCCGTTACAGCCTTTTGCCCCACAGTGGCCGGGTGCCGAACAGCTGCAACTTTTTATTAAACGGGATGATCAGTTGCATGCGGTTATATCTGGCAATAAATGGCGCAAACTGAGCCAGCAACTGACTCAGTACGCCAGCCTGCCTGACCACATTGTCAGCTTTGGCGGCGGTTACTCTAACCATCTGCATGCCTTAGGTTATCTATGCTGGCAGTTGGGAATTACCTTCTCGGCGATGGTCCGCGGAGACTATCGTAACCATCCTACGCCCATGCTAGTGGATCTACAGCGCTGGCAAACCCAAATTTGTTATGTCAGCCGGCTGGAATACCAACAACGAAGCGATCCGGAATATTTGCAAGCGCTGGCTCAGCGCTTTGCAACCCGGTTTATAATTCCTGAAGGCGGCAGTAACCAAGCGGCTGTGGCGGGCATTGGGCAAATTGTAGATGAGTTGCATGCGCAGACCGCCCCTCTGGATGTTATTGCTGCGCCGGTGGCCAGTGGCGCGACTTTAGCCGGCCTTGCCCATCATTGTGCGCAGTCCGGAGCAAGGCCCACCTCCATTCTTGGAATTGGGGTATTAAAAGGTGAAGGCTATCTGGAGTCACTGGTGCAAGCGCTTTTGCCGCAACCATGCTCTAACTGGCATATCGACCACACACACTGTGGTCGTGGCTACGCTAAAAGCGATACTGAGCTGCTTGAATTTTGTGAACAAATGCAACATCAATACGCAGTGCCGGTGGAACCGGTATATTCAGGTAAATTATTTCTGGGTGTTAAGAAAAAAATAGCGGCCGGAGAATTTGCCCCTGGTACACGCCTTGTGCTGTTGCACACCGGGGGCTTACAGGGTGCCAGAAACTGATCTGAGCAGGCACTTTTTTCGTTCTAACAAACACGGCAGGCAAGGTGTGTAAGCGCCTTTGCATTCTTCTATTAACCTGTAACTGATTTATCGT
The DNA here is from genome assembly GCF_015644725.1 of Salinimonas marina. NCBI lineage: Bacteria > Pseudomonadati > Pseudomonadota > Gammaproteobacteria > Alteromonadales > Alteromonadaceae > Salinimonas > Salinimonas marina. The sequence continues at coordinate 766,270 of NZ_CP064795.1, read as the reverse complement.
GCCATCGTCTGCCGGTGAAGGCACAGGAGGTTCTATCCATGATAAATGGCCCAACTCAACTTTCTAAGCCCCTGCAAACGCTGGTCACACGCGCCCTCACCCTGTGTGAAATGATGCTGCCCCACTGCCAGGCCATTTATCCTTTTGCTGCAATTTATGAAGACGGCAAGGTGGGGTGTTTGTTTACTGATGAGCAGCTGCGGATCCAGAATGAAAGCTTTTTGATCGAGCAATTGCAGTGGCGCATTATCGATACCACCACCGATTCAGACAGCTATAGTGTGCTGGCTTATGCAGCCACAGTGCAAACCGAATATCATGAAAAACTGGATGCGATTGCCATCAATACCACCAGCCCTGACGGGGAAGAAAATTTATTGCTATATCCGTACTTTCGGGTTGGTAAGCGCATTGTGGTTTCCCCGCCTATAGCTAATTGAGGTCCTTCTTTGAGGTCTTTTTTAATACAGACGCCCCGTGGGTATGAATAATGCTCGCGGGGCGTTTTTACTTGATAAACCCATTTTATCAGGCAACACTACATAGCAGTATTTTGGTACCAGCAGCATCAACTTTGCTTGCCAATTTAATGATGTCTGCTAGGATTCAGCGCAAATCTCAACGCCTTGGAAACTGACTTATGTCTCGAGTATTAATTATTGGCGCCGGTGGCGTCGCAAGTGTAACGGTTAAAAAATGTGCTCGTCTGCCAGAACAGTTCGATGAAATCTATCTGGCCAGCCGCACAGTTTCAAAATGCGAAGCTTTACAAAAAGAAGTCGGTGAAGACCGTGTCAAAGCCGTATTTGCCGTCGATGCTGACAACGCCAGCGAAGTTGAGCAATTGATCAATCAAACCAAACCGGACCTGGTTATTAACCTGGCCCTGCCCTATCAGGATCTGCCCATTATGGATGCCTGTCTGGCCACCGGTGTGGACTATCTGGATACCGCCAATTACGAACCCAAGGACGAAGCCAAGTTTGAATATCACTGGCAATGGGCGTACCAGGATAAATTTAAAGAAGCCGGCATTATGGCGCTGCTTGGCTCAGGTTTCGATCCCGGTGTGACCAACGTGTTTACCGCTTATGCGGCCAAGCATTACTTTGACGAAATTCACTATCTGGATATTGTCGATTGTAATGGGGGCGATCACGGCCAGGCGTTTGCCACCAACTTCAATCCTGAAATCAATATCCGTGAAATTACCCAACGCGGTAAGTTCTACGAAAATGGCGAATGGAAAGAAACTGATCCGTTAAGTGTGCGTGAAGATCTGGATTATCAGAATATTGGTGTAAGACCTTCTTACCTGATGTATCACGAAGAGCTTGAGTCCATTGTTAAGCACTTTCCTACCATCAAGCGTGCGCGTTTCTGGATGACCTTTGGCGAAGCGTACCTCAACCACTTACGCGTGCTTGAAGGCGTAGGCATGACCAGCATTGAGCCGGTAGAGCATCAGGGCCAGCAAATTGTTCCGCTTGAGTTTCTAAAAGCGGTATTACCGAACCCGGGCTCACTGGCCGAAGGCTATACAGGTATGACCTGTATTGGTACCTACATTACCGGTATCAAAGATGGCAAAGAAAAAACCCTGTTCATCTACAACAATTGCGATCATGCCAAGACCAATGAAGAAGTCGGCGCGCAGGCGGTGTCATACACCACCGGTGTTCCGGCAATGATTGGTGCCAAGCTGATGCTGAACAATGTCTGGAAAAAACCGGGCGTGTGGAATATGGAACAGTTTGATCCGGACCCGTTTATGGAAGAGCTGAACCAGCATGGTCTGCCATGGCATGTGCTCGAATGTGACACCAGCCCGTTCAGCCGTTAAGTCAGGAGAGACTTTTGACTAATCTGACTCAGCGCCGCGATATTCCGTCGCCTTGCTATGTGCTTGAAGAAGCCCGGCTGATTGCTAACCTGGAATTAATGAAACGGGTTCAGGATGCTTCGGGAGCCAGAATTATACTGGCTCTTAAGGGTTTCTCGATGTGGTCGTGTTTTGACATTATCAAACCCTATTTGCATGGGGCGACCGCCAGCTCGGTGTGGGAAGCTCGCCTGGCCAGCGAAATGGGTAAGGAAGTGCACGCCTATGCCCCCGCTTATAAACAAGCTGATATCACTGAGCTGGCGACGCTGGTACATCATTTGTCGTTTAATAGTCTGTCGCAGTGGCAGGCCCACAAAACGGCGTTGCCAGGGGTATCTTTAGGTTTGCGGATTAATCCTGAGCATCAGGAGGCCAATACCCCGCTTTACGATCCGGCCGCGCCTGGCTCGCGGCTGGGGATTCGTGCCGATGAGCTGGAAGGCCAGGATCTTAGCGGTATTGATGGCTTTCATTGTCACAATTTGTGCGAATGCGATTCATTTGCCACTGAGCGTACATTAAAGGCGATTGAAGCGCGTTTTGGGCCCTGGCTGGATAAACTGAAGTGGCTCAATTTAGGTGGTGGTCACTTAATGACCCGTGAAGGCTATGATGTCGAGCACCTCATTGGCGTGCTAAAAAACTTCAAACAGCGTTATCCGCATCTGGATCTCATCTTAGAGCCAGGTTCTGCGGTGGCCTGGCAAACCGGCCCGCTGATCGCCGAGGTGGTAGATATTGTTAATAACCAGGGCGATATCGCCATTCTGGATATCTCTGCCACGGCCCATATGCCGGATGTATTAGAAATGCCTTACCGGCCCGATATTACCGGGGCGGGCGAGCCTGGGGAAAAAGCGTATGACATCAAGCTGGGCGGCAACTCCTGTCTGGCCGGAGACGTCATTGATACCTATTCGTTTGATGCCCCGCTGGTCCCGGGTGACCGGCTGCAGTTTGAAGACATGATGCATTACACCATGGTTAAAACGACCTTTTTCAATGGGGTTGAGCATCCGTCAATTGGGATCTTACGTACGTCCGGTGAGTTTGAGCTGGTACGTGAGTTTGGGTACGAGGACTTTAAAGGTCGCTTGTCTTAGCCGCCTTGTTCTATGTCTTTTAATGTCAAAAGCCACCTCTGCAGATGTGGCTTTTTTGTATCGGCCGTTTTTTGTATCAGTAGCTTTTTGTATCAGCGTAAGGCACTGACCAGGCTAAGGGTGATAGCGTGTCAGCGCCCTCGTATCCGGTCGCCAGAGCTACCGGCGTGCGGCGATCAGATTACGCCTCTGCCGTTGGCGATACCGGTATCCCCTACCTCACCTTCGGCCAATACCGTGTCATCCAGCGTAATTTTGAAGCGGGTGCCGGCACTGGCAACGATATTATATTCCAGCGCCTGCATTTTGTTTTCATCTACCTCGACCTCAGCTTCTTTGTTTGGATGCAGCAACTCATATTTGCCATCATCATTATTGTCATCAATCACGTTAACCATCCAGTTACCCTCCTGGATGTCCAGCTTCAGTGTACGTGTGGCCATAGGGCTTCTCCTGTCAAACAATTTAGGGTGGGTACGGCCTAACCTGACAAATTGTTTAGCTAGGAGGCGTTATTTCGCTCCAGACCTGCCTGATACAATGCATTCTTTTTCAGCTTATAATGCGCAGCCACAATCGCCGCGGCTTTTTTAAGAGGCAACTCGGCGGTCAGCTGAGCAAGCAATTCTAAGGCGGGCGCGGGCAAATCGGATTCAACCCGCTCAGCGCCGCCGATCATCAGCACAAACTCGCCTTTCTGGCGGCCCGGCTCCGCATCCAGCCAGTCAATAATATCCTTTGCGGTACCACTGACAAAGGCTTCGTACGACTTCGACAACTCTTTGGCCAGCACCAGCGCACGCGACGCCCCCAACACGGTCTGAATATCGAGCAGAGTATCGCGGATCCTGCGGGGCGCTTCGTAAAAAACACTGGTACAGGTGCGATCGCTGAGCTGTTTCAATGCCACACTGCGTGCCTGGCTTCTCGAGGGCAGGAAGCCTTCAAAAATAAACCGGTCAGTAGGCAGACCTGAACCACTTAACGCAGTAATGGCAGCACAAGGGCCAGGTAAAGCCACCACCTTGATGTGTTCTTCGCGGCATTTGCGTACCAACACGAACCCCGGGTCACTGATAAGAGGCGTACCGGCGTCACTGACCAGCGCCACCGATTCACCACTTTGTAAACGATGCACCAGCATGGTCGCCCGCTTGTCTTCGTTGTGCTCATGTAACGACATCGTCCGGGTTTTTATGCCAAAATGCTGTAGCAAACGTTGGGTATGCCGGGTGTCTTCGGCAGCAATCCAGTCTACGCTCTCCAATGTTTGCAAGGCCCTGGCGGTAATATCATCAAGATTGCCTATCGGCGTAGGTACAATGTAAAGGGTGGCGTCGTCGCTCATGCTTACCTGAAAATGTTGTCTGAAAAGTCAAAAGTGTAACACGCCTAAGGGCCGGTTTATTGCGCCAACCATAGATTTTCCTGTGGGTTCAGATAAACTTGGCGTCAAACGGGTTATTCTGGTCAAAAAAGGATCTGGCGTGCATCAGGCAAGCTATTATTATCTGATTGTAAAATGTGTTTTATTGGGCGGGGTACTAAGCCTGGCCGCCTGTAGCAGCGGCCCTTCAGCGCCCCGGCCTGCGCCTGTGAGTCAGCCTGAAACGGTGGGTACCGAAACGCCCGTCACCATGTCGCCACAGGCGCTTATCGCCAAGGCTCGCCAGGTGTGGGAACAGCAAAGTGACAAAGATGCTCGCGACACCCTATTGCTTGATGCAGCGACCGCGTACCTGCAACAACAGCAACCACGTCAGGCCCGGCAACTGTTACTGACGCTGAAAAACAGTCGCCTGGGACGTGAACAGCAGGTACGGGCCAACACATTGATTGCCCAAAGTTATATGAATTCTGCCCAGGCCGAAGCCGGGCCCCTGATTGATTTGCTGTTACCGTTAGATAATGAAGCGGGTCTCAAGGCTCGTCAGCTGCGTATCTTAACCACATTGTACGAGCGTCAGAACGATTACCTGGCTGCCGCCAATTCACTGTTGCAGTATATGCAACCCAATGCTCATACCGTGGCCCAGATTTGGCGCTGGGTCAACAAAGCCGAGCCTGACCGTTCTGCCACTACCGAGTATCCGGATTTGCAGCCTTATATTGCCCTGCGCAACCTCGTGGTACAGCACGGCCTTAATACCAATGAGCTTTCGACACATCTACAACAGTTCAGGCAGGTCTACCGCGGGCAACCTGTGGTTACCTATATGCCTGAGGCCATTACCCAGGCTGCCAGTCTGTCGATAGATGAGCTGGACACGGCTGCTGTGCTGCTGCCACTTAGTGGCCGGTTTGCCGCCACCGGGGCGCTTATTAAACAGGGCATTCTGGCAGGGTATTATCAACAGCTGAATAGGGACTCTCAACGCCATGCCGGTCAGCTTCGATTTATTGATACCAACAACAAGAGCGCGGAACAGATTATCAGCGAAGTGGGCTCAACCCGCTGGGTAATCGGCCCGCTACTAAAAGATACCATTGAAGCGGTAGCGCCCCGCTTCAGTTCCGATACCCGACTGCTGGCATTAAACCGGATTGCGTTGCCGGCTCACCGGGCCTTACCCGAGAGCGCGTTAGCGCTTATCCCCGACAATCTCCAGGTCAATCAATTGTTGCCTGACCGCGCAGCATTTTTTGCTTTAGCCCCAGAAGATGAAGCCTATCAGCTGGCTGAACAAATTTTTTCCCAGGGTCACCGGGCGCCCATTATCGTGGCGGCTGACGGCGGCATTTACCAGCGTTTGCTGGATGCCTTTTCGATGCGCTGGCAACAGCTTAGCAAAAATGCTGACCTGGCCCGTGAGCGTGAACTGGACATTGTTCGTTACACCGACAGTAAATCGCTTAAAGAAGGTATTTCCGCGTCCCTGGGCGTGGCACAAAGCAAAAACCGAATAGACCAGATTCGGTATATGGTGAATGAAAAGCTCTACAATGTTACCCGCAACCGGCGCGACATTGATGCGATTGTGGTATTCGCCTCAGCGGAACAAACCGAATTGCTCAACCCTATGATAGAAGCGAGCCTGAGCCCATTTGATGGCAAGACAGTCCCCGTCTATGCCACATCCCGCTCAATGGAATATGACAGCAGTAAAAATCAGTGGCGCGATCTTCAAAATGTTCGTTTCATTGATATGCCCTGGCTCATGCCGGATTCCCAATGGCAATCGTTAAAGCAGGAAACCGCGGCGCTATGGCCCCGTCGAAGTACCGCACAGGCACGCTTTTTTGCGTTCGGGGTGGATGCGTACCAGCTGTTGCCGTTTGTCGAAACGCTGAGTCTGCTTCCCCAAATTAACTATTCTGGTCTTACCGGTACCTTATCGGGCAGTCATACCGGGGAGTTGCAACGCCTGCTGCCCCAGGCGATTATCGACAATGGCCGTATTAAACCTTTAAGTGAGGCCCGGTAGCGGTGTCCCGGCGGCTTGGGCAACAGGCAGAACAGCAGGCGATTGCCTATCTGCAACAGCAGGGGCTGACCCTGGTTGCCTGTAATGTGCACAGCCGCTTTGGCGAACTGGATATCGTCATGCGTGACGGTGTCTATTGGGTCTGTATCGAAGTAAAAGCACGAGCAAGCCATCAGCACGGTCATCCGGCCGAGTTTGTCAACGCCGCCAAACTGGATAAAATGACCAAAACCTTTGTCCGGTATCTGATTGACCAGGGCTTAAATCCAAACCACATACCCCAACGCTTTGATGTGGTAACCTTTAATAATGATCATCTGCAATGGTTTAAAAACATTGCTGGTTAAGTTCCCTATACCAGGTAGTCATCAATATGATTGAACAAATAAAAGCAAATTTCACCGAAAGTATTCAGACCAAAATTGCGGCCTCAGAGATTTTACCTGAGTCCATCGAGAAAGCCGCCAGCATGATGGTTGAGGCGCTGATTCGGGGAAATAAAATCCTTAGCTGTGGGAATGGCGGCTCGGCGGGCGATGCCCAACACTTTTCGTCTGAAATGCTGAATCGCTACGAGCGCGATCGCCCAAGCCTACCAGCGATAGCCCTTAGCACCGATACCTCCACCCTGACCTCTATCGCTAATGATTACAGCTATGATGAGATATTTGCCAAGCAGGTGCGTGCTTTAGGCCAGTCGGGTGACATTTTGCTGGCCATCTCCACCAGCGGTAACTCCCGCAATGTGATTGCCGCTATGGAAGCAGCCTTATCCCGGGATATGACCATTGTCGCGCTGACCGGTAAAGACGGCGGTGAAATGGCCGGTTTTTTAAATGATCACGATGTCGAAATTCGGGTGCCTTCCAATCGCACTGCCCGTATTCAGGAAGTCCATTTATTGGTCATTCACAACTTGTGTGAATGCATTGATGACAGTTTATTTCCAGCCGAACATCCGGAATCCGATTAATATGACTATACGTTGGCTAAGCGCCTGCTCGCTGGCGCTAGTGGTCACTTTGAGCAGTATTCAGGGCTGCGCCGTCCTTGCCGTAGGCGCCGGTGCGGCAGCGGCCAAAGTTGCCCACGACAGACGCACTGTGGGGACCCAGCTGGATGATCAGAACGCCGAAGGTAAAGTTGCGTTTCGCTGGTCTGACAATGAGCGTTTGAAGAACGAGACAAACTTGCAGGTCGATATCTATAACGGGGTCGCGCTTATCACCGGCCAGGCTCCGGACCAACAGCTTATTAATCAGGCTGTGGCGCAGGTCAAACAGGTCGACCATGTGCGCAAGATTCACAATCAGGTGCGTGTGGGCCAACCGCTCGGGGCTTCGGCACAAGCCTATGATATCTGGCTGGCGAACAAGGTCCGGGCCAAACTGCTGGCAAATGAAAATGTTCCGACCCTGCAGGTTCGTGTAGTGGTGCAACATGCCGAAGTATTTCTGATGGGCCGGGTCAACAACCAGGAAGCGACCTTTGCCGTAGATATTGCCCGCAATGTGGAAGGCGTTACCCGGGTGGTCCGCGCCTTCGAAATTCAGTAACTTAAGCTACCCCTTTGTCGGTAGCAGGTCTATAGCCCTGCTGCTGACTGATCTATTGTCTGGTCTGGTTGCTAATTAATACATCTCCTAATCTTTCTGTGCTGTCCTGATCCCAGGCCCTCGGCCTTGGTCCCCTGCAATTGCGTCGGGCCGGTAACGCGATGAAATAAGTATCTGTTCGAATGCCAAAAGTTGATAACAAAACTGCCACAGCGCTATTGGTGGCGGCCGCTTTGTTTATGGAAATACTGGATGCCACCATCATTACCACGGCCCTGCCCATCATGGCCCGGGATTTTGGGGTGCCTGCGGCGCATTTATCCGTGGGGATCAGTGCATATCTGGTGGCAGTCACTATTTTTATCCCGATCAGCGGCTGGGCCGCCGATCGGTTTGGCGCCCGTCATATTTTTTCACTGGCTATTGTGCTGTTTGTCAGTGCCTCGGTGTTGTGCGGGCTGAGCACCGGCTTGTACGAATTTACCGCCGCGCGAATTTTACAGGGGATTGGCGGCGCGATGATGGTCCCGGTGGGCAGACTGGTGGTATTGCGACATTTACCCAAGCAACAAATTGTGAAAGCCATGGCGATTTTGACCTGGCCGGCCCTGGGCGCGCCTCTGATTGGCCCGGTATTAGGAGGCTGGATTGCCCAAACCTGGCACTGGTCATGGATTTTCTTTATTAATATTCCGCTGGGGCTGGCCGCGCTCATCTTCACTTATCTGTTACTCGATAACGAAAAAGGGGAATATCAGCGCTTTGATATAAAGGGTTTCATTTTAAGCGGCGCAGGTTTTGGGACGCTTATGGCCGGCTTGGAGCTACTCAGCAGCCATCCCGAAGCGCCGCTAATCCCGGGCGCTTTGATCGCGCTCGGTGTAGGGGTGATAGCACTGAATATCCGGCATATGCTCCGCGCTACTCAGCCCTTATTTTCGCTAGGCGCCCTGCGTTATCGTACCTTTCGGGCCACCATGGTAGGTGGTTCAATCATCCGTATTGCGTTATCCAGCGCGCCGTTTTTAATTCCATTGATGTTGCAACTGGGAATGGGGTATTCGCCCATTGAGGCCGGCGTGGTGCTGCTGTGGCTGTTTGCCGGGAACCTGGTAATTAAACCCGCCACCACCTGGATCATGAATCAGTTTGGCTTTAAGCAGGTGCTGATATACAACGCGCTGCTGATTGCCGCCGGCTTTGTGGCACTGGCATTATGTACTACTCAAACCCCCGGCTGGCTCCTCGGGCTGATACTGTTTAGCAGTGGTATGACCCGCTCCATGCATCTGACCGTGTTAAATACCTTAGGCTTTGCCGACATTCCTCAGCATAAGATCCGTGACGCTAATACATTAAGCGCGGTGGTTATGCAAATGACCCGGGGCCTGGGCATTACCGTGGGAGCGTTGGCCCTGACGGTGGCGACATTATTGCTGGCGGGCTCGGCCGATGCACCGGCACTGATTGATTTTCAGCTGACCATGGGCATGATGGCGATTATTGCCCTGCTTTCTATTGTCGACAGTATAACCTTACCCAACCAGGCCGGCCGTAGCATTTTGAAAAAATCAGGCTCTTCAGCCGCTTCCTGACCGGGTGTGCCATCAGCCGCAGGATATCCGCCTAGGCAAAAGGAGCATGGCTTTCGGCCTGAGACCGTCGAGGTTAGCACTGTCCTTTTTTTGTCGACAATTTACCCACCTATCTTTGACAATTGTTTTATAAAGCACTACATTGTCGACACAATACATCTTCTTAACACTATTGAAACCATGCCGTTACCCGTAGAAGTCGCGATAACCAGCGCTGAAAAAACCTTTTTTCAGCTGCGCAAGGATATCGTTGAGGGCGTGATCCCGGCCGGTGCCAAGCTCAGCGAAACTGAACTGGCGAGTCGTTATACCGTAAGTCGCGCGGTGATTCGTGAGGCCATTAGTCGTTTAATGAACTGTCACCTGGTGGAGCGCAAAGCCAATGTGGGCGCCAAGGTGGTAACCCTTTCTGCCGCAGGTCTAAAAGAGCTGTATCAGGTCAGGGAGTCTCTGGAAGGTATGGCAGCACGCCTGGCGGCCCGGCATATGAGCGAGCAGGAGATCCTGGCGTTGCAGCAACTGCTTGACGAACACAGCGCTCAGGTAAAAGAAGATCAATCGTATTATCAGGAAGCCGGTGATGTCGACTTTCATTATCGTATCGTGCAGGGCAGTAACAACAGCCATTTGATCAATGTACTCATTGATGGTCTGTATCATCTGGTACGTATGTACCGGGTCCAGCTGGGCATGGCCGGCCCGCGGGTAACCACCGCCTTTGTTGAGCACAAGAATATCGCACTGGCCATCGCTAATCGCGACGAAGAGCTGGCAGAAATGCTGATGCGCCGCCATATCCTGTATTCCCAACACAATATTGAAAACAAGCTGAAAGTCTGACTTCCCCTACATTAAAAGTGAAAGAGGTTTTTATGCAATCTGCAGGAAAAAAATTTCGTGAGGCGCTGCGCGCCAACCAGCCCCTTCAAATTGTCGGCACCATCAATGCCTACAGTGCCATTATGGCCAAAGAAATTGGTCATCAGGCGATTTATCTATCTGGCGGTGGGGTAGCCAATGCCTCATATGGCCTGCCTGATCTGGGCATGACATCTTTAAACGATGTATTGGTGGATGTTCAGCGCATTACTAGCGCCTGCGATCTGCCATTGTTAGTCGATATCGATACCGGCTGGGGCGGGGCTTTCAATATTGCCAAAACCATCCGCGATATGGAAAAAGCCGGTGCGGCGGCGGTTCACATGGAAGATCAGGTGGCCCAGAAGCGTTGTGGTCATCGCCCGAATAAAGAAATTGTCTCTACCAAAGAAATGGTGGATCGCATTACTGCGGCCGTGGATGCCCGTACCGATCCTGACTTTTTTATCATGGCACGCACCGATGCCTTTGCTCAGGAAGGCTTAGATGCCGCCATAGAACGTGCAAAGGCTTATGTGGCCGCCGGCGCCGATGGTATTTTTGCCGAAGCCATTCAAACCGAAGCACACTACCGGGCTTTTGCTGAAGCACTGGAGGTACCGATTCTGGCCAATATTACTGAGTTTGGCAAAACCGAACTTTGGAATACCAGCGACTTAGGTCAGTGGGGCGCGGCGATGGTGCTGTATCCGTTAAGTGCATTCAGAGCCATGAACAAGGCTGCTGAACGGGTGTATCAGCACATTTTAAAAGATGGTGACCAAAAGGCGGTGGTCGATGACATGCAAACCCGGGTGGATTTGTATGACTATCTTGGCTATCACGATTACGAGAAAAAGCTGGATGACCTGTTCGAGCAAAGCAAAAACCAATAGCCGGGTGTAACTTACCTTAAACCGTATTTTCTCATTTGTACCCTACATATTATAAGCGGAGATATTTCATGGCAAAACAACTTAGTGGCGCAGGCCTGCGTGGTCAGGTAGCCGGTAAAACAGCCCTTTCAACAGTAGGTATTGCCGGTTCAGGCTTAACCTATCGCGGTTATGACATTAAAGATCTTGCTGACAACTGTCAGTTTGAAGAAGTAGCACATCTGATTTTAAAAGGTCATCTGCCAAATCAAGGCGAACTGGCCGAGTATAAAGCGCTACTGCAACGCCAGCGCGGCCTGCCTCAGGCACTAAAAGAAGTCCTGGAGCGTATTCCTAAAGACGCTCATCCTATGGATGTGCTGCGCACCGGCTGTTCAGTACTGGGCAATCTGGAAACCGAAGAAAGCTTTGACGATCAGCAAACCATCACCGATCGAATGCTGGCCTGCTTCCCCAGTATCATCTGTTACTGGTACCGTTTCAGCCATGATGGCGAGCGTATTGAGGTAGAAACCGATGATGATTCAATCGGCGGTCATTTTTTGCATATGCTGCATGGTAAAAAACCCGAGCCACTGCATGAGCAGGTAATGCATGTTTCGTTGATTTTGTATGCCGAGCATGAGTTTAATGCCTCTACCTTTACCGCTCGCGTATGTGCCTCTACCCTGTCGGACATGCACTCATGCGTCACCGGTGCCATCGGTTCTCTGCGTGGTCCTTTGCATGGCGGCGCGAACGAAGCTGCCATGGATATGATTGAAAAATTCAGCTCTCCGGATGATGCGGAAAAGCAAATGATGGGTATGCTGGAGCGCAAAGAAAAAATTATGGGCTTTGGTCATGCGGTGTATTCAGACAACGATCCGCGCAACGATATTATCAAAAAATGGTCAAAAGAATTGTCTGAACAAGTCGGTAACGAAAACCTCTACGCGATTTCTGAGCGCTGTGAGGCGGTTATGTGGCGGGAAAAGAAACTGTTCTGTAACGCTGACTTTTTCCACGCGTCGGCTTACAACTTTATGGGCATTCCCACTAAGCTGTTTACCCCGATTTTTGTGATGTCACGTCTGACTGGCTGGGCTGCTCACGTGATGGAGCAACGCGCCGACAACCGCATTATTCGTCCTTCGGCCGAATACACCGGTGAAGAACTCCGTCAGGTGCCGGCCATCGACGCCCGTTAATTCCTTTTATTTTAAACCGGGCCTCAACCTGTGTGGGTGTCCGGTTTTTTGCTATTGCAGGAGGCAGTTATGAATACTGACCATCGCAAACCCCTTCCCAATTCTAATCTTGATTATTTTGACACCCGAGAAGCAATAAATAACCTGAGCCCGGGTACCTACGAAAAGCTTCCCTATACCCTGAAAGTCTTTGCCGAAAACCTGGTACGCAAATGCCCGCCGGAGATTTTACAACAGTCTCTGGAGCAGATTATTCACGGTAAAAAAGACCATGACTTTCCGTGGTACCCGTCCCGGGTGGTGTGCCACGATATCCTGGGCCAAACCGCGTTTGTCGATTTAGCCGGGCTGCGCGACGCGATTGCGGAAAAAGGCGGCGATCCGTCGAAAGTTAATCCGGTGGTGCCTACCCAGCTGATTGTGGATCATTCGTTGGCCGTGGAGCATGCCGGGTTCGAAAAAGACGCCTTTGAGAAAAATCGGGCCATCGAAGATCGTCGCAACGATGACCGCTTTCATTTTATCAACTGGACTAAGACCGCCTTTAAAAATGTGGATGTCATTGGTCCCGGCAACGGCATCATGCACCAGATCAATTTGGAGCGCATGTCACCGGTAGTACATGCCACCGATGGTGTAGCGTTTCCCGATACCCTGGTGGGCACCGACAGTCACACTCCCCATGTGGACGCGCTGGGCGTTATTGCCGTGGGTGTGGGTGGTCTGGAAGCTGAAAGCGTAATGCTGGGCCGCGCCTCCATGTTGCGACTGCCCGATGTGGTGGGTGTGGAGCTTACCGGAAAACCTCAGCCCAACATTACGGCTACCGATATTGTACTGGCACTGACAGAGTTTTTACGCAAACAAAAAGTGGTTTCGGCCTACCTGGAGTTTTTTGGTGAAGGTACCAAACATCTGACGTTGGGCGATCGCGCCACGATTTCTAATATGACCCCGAATACGGGGCCACCGCGGCGATGTTCTATATTGATGAGCAAACCATCAAATATCTGGCCCTTACCGGGCGTGAAGATAAACAGGTGGCGCTGGTAGAAAATTACGCTAAACACACCGGCCTGTGGGCCGAAGATATGGCTTCAGCTCATTATGAACGGGTGCTGCAGTTTGATCTGTCCAGTGTCGGGCGAAATATGGCCGGGCCGTCGAACCCCCATTCGCGCTTGCCCACCAGCGATCTCAAACAACATGGTTTGTTAGGTGATGTTCATGCCGAAGCCGGTAAAATGCCGGACGGGGCGGTCATTATTGCCGCAATCACCAGCTGTACCAATACCAGCAACCCTCGTAATGTGATTGCTGCAGGCTTGCTGGCGAAAAAAGCCAACGCACTGGGCCTGACCCGCAAACCCTGGGTAAAAACCTCTCTGGCGCCGGGCTCTAAAGCCGTCAAACTGTATTTAGAAGAAGCCGATTTGATGGATGAGCTTGAACAGCTGGGCTTTGGGGTGGTGGCTTTTGCCTGCACCACCTGCAATGGCATGAGCGGAGCGTTAGATCCGGCTATCCAGCAGGAGCTGGAAGAACGTGACTTGTATTCGGTAGCGGTATTATCCGGTAACCGCAATTTTGACGGTCGCATTCATCCTTTTGCAAAGCAGGCCTTTTTGGCCTCCCCTGCCCTGGTCGTGGCCTACGCCATCGCCGGCACCATTCGTTTTGATATTGAAAAAGATGCGCTGGGAACCGACGAACATGGTAATCCGGTGACCCTGAGCGATTTATGGCCGTCTGATGAAGACATCGATGCCATGGTGGATAAGTACGTTAAGCCTGAGCACTTTAAAAAGGTGTATGAGCCGATGTTCGACCTGAAAGTGGAGTACGGTAAAGATCTGAATCCGCTGTACAACTGGCGTGAACAAAGCACGTATATTCGCCGTCCCCCTACTGGGAAGGTGCATTGGCGGCTGAACGAACCATGACTGGGATGCGGCCACTGGCCATCCTGCCTGACAATATCACCACAGACCACCTGTCGCCATCCAACGCCATCATGGCCAGCAGCGCAGCCGGTGAATACCTGACCAGCATGGGCGTACCCGAAGAAGATTATAATTCGTATGCCACCCACCGGGGCGATCACCTTACCGCCCAGCGGGCGACGCTGGCGAATCCCAAAATTTTCAATGAAATGGTGATGGAAAACGGTGAGGTTGTGCAGGGCTCGTTAACACGTTTGCAGCCTGAAGGCGACGTAATGCGGATGTGGGATGCTATTGAAACGTACATGCAACGAAAGCAGCCGCTGATCATTGTTGCCGGTGATAATTATGGTCAGGGCTCATCGCGCGACTGGGCGGCCAAAGGGGTACGTCTGGCCGGGGTTGAAGTCATTGTCGCCGAAGGTTTTGAACGTATTCATCGCACCAACTTAATCGGGATGGGCGTATTGCCTCTGGAGTTAACGCCAGGCACCACCCGTCACACCCTTAAGCTGGATGGCAGTGAAACCTTTGATGTTAAAGGCACGCCTCATCCGGGTGCTGAGCTTACCTTATGCATAAATCGTAAAGACGCGCAGCAAGTTGAGGTACCGGTTATCTGTCGTCTGGATACCTTCGAAGAGCTGTCTATTTATGAAGCGGGCGGCGTGCTACAACGCTTCGCTCAGGACTTTTTGCA
Source organism: Salinimonas marina (assembly GCF_015644725.1). Classification (NCBI taxonomy): domain Bacteria; kingdom Pseudomonadati; phylum Pseudomonadota; class Gammaproteobacteria; order Alteromonadales; family Alteromonadaceae; genus Salinimonas; species Salinimonas marina. The sequence continues at coordinate 751,119 of NZ_CP064795.1, read as the reverse complement.
GGCTGAAGAAGCTAAGCAGGAGTAACGTAATCAGGGCCACTGGCACTGCCTGATGGCCCTGTAACAGGAGTATTGTTATGTCTCATCCTTCACAATTACGGGTCCCGGCAACCTATATGCGCGGCGGTACCAGCAAGGGTGTTTTTTTTGCGTTAAAGGATTTACCTGAAGCAGCTCAACACGCCGGCCCCTATCGTGATGCGCTATTGTTACGGGTTATTGGTAGCCCCGATCCTTACCAAAAACACACGGATGGAATGGGCGGTGCCACCTCCAGTACCAGCAAAACGGTCATTTTGTCCAAAAGTGAACGTCAGGACTACGATGTCGACTATCTGTTTGGGCAGGTCGCCATTGATAAACCTCATATCGACTGGAGCGGTAACTGCGGCAATCTCACTGCAGCAGTGGGTGCTTTTGCCATCACCAATAATCTGGTCGATGCTTCACGTATCCCCGAAAACGGTGTGGCGGTAGTGCGGATCTGGCAGGTTAATATTCAAAAAGCGATCGTGGCGCATATTCCCATTACCGATGGTCAGGTACAGGAAACCGGTGACTTTGAGCTCGATGGGGTCACCTTCCCGGCAGCTGAAGTGAAAGTCGAGTTTATGGATCCTGCCGATGCCAGCGAACCCTTATTTCCGACCGGTAACACCCAGGATGTGCTTGAAGTGCCGGGCGTAGGTCATCTTGATGTCACTATGATCAACGCCGGGATCCCGACTATTTTTGTGCGGGCCGCCGACATCGGCTATGCCGGGACCGAGCTGCAGGAAGATATTAACGGCGACGCCACCGCCCTGGCTATGTTCGAATCAGTTCGTGCCCATGGCGCGGTTAAAATGGGCCTTATTCAGAACATTGGGGAAGCTGCCCAGCGCCAGCATACCCCTAAAGTGGCTTTTGTGGCGCCCGCTGCTTCTTACAAAGCCTCCAGCGGTAAAACCGTTGAAGCTAAAGACACGGATATGCTGGTACGTGCGTTGTCGATGGGAAAACTACACCATGCCATGATGGGGACCGCGGCAGTCGCCATTGCCACCGCAGCGGCTATCCCCGGCACCCTGGTCAATGAAGCCGCCGGCGGTACAGAGCGCGAGTCGGTGGTATTTGGTCATCCTTCCGGTACATTGGAAGTGGGCGCCAAGGCTCGCTACTGTGACACTCACTGGCAGGTCGAAAAAGCGATCATGAGCCGCAGTGCCAGAGTGCTGATGGAAGGCTTTGTAAGGGTACCGCCGGTGTCTTGAGTCGGGCTTCGGGAACTTTTTACCTTTTACCAGGTGCCTTGCACCAGGTACCTGGGTTAGCGGTAGCCGGCGATTTATCCCATAGATGACTGTGGGTGCGAATTATTCAGTGATTACCGGTTTGTAAGTGTAATAGCAGACCGGGTTTACATCCACGAGCGCCGGGTACTTTCTGTTTCATACAACAACCGGTTCATCAGGTCCCTGGCCTGAGACTCGCCCATAAACGGTATGGTGACACAGCCACTGGCCAGGACTATTTTCAGACTCGCGACGCCACGCCGTTTCATCATGACACTTTGCTGGTATTTAACCTGCTGAACCTTGTACAGCGGACAACATCGGTAATCGAGGCCAATACAACCATTGCGCACATAGAGATAACGCGCATCGTAGCTGTAGCCCCAACGCCAGTAGCGTAATAACAAAACTATCACCGCCATCGTCATCCCTGTCGCCACCACTGCCACGCCAACCCATTGTCTGAGCTCAAACCCCAGTACACCGAGCAGCACAGTAAGGGGCAATAACCGCACCAGCAGATGGTGGGTAACATAAAACTCAGACACCCGCCGATACGACTGCTGCATGGGTGAACAGTCATTAAAAGCATGACTGACCAACGTTTGCGCCTGGGCGGTGGTAACCGAAGGCACTAGCAATTTATTGGCCGCCATCAGCTCCTGGTCCTGCTGCTGCCCGCTTCTATTTTGTTCAAAAAACAAATTGGCCCGGCTCAGCAATTTATCCAGCCAGTCCTGCTTTATCGCCACCAGCTGAATACGGCTTTCGCGCATACTCACCTCCTGGCGGGACAACAACCCGCTGCGCCGGATATACCGATCGCCGTCTTTGGACAGGGTATACCCGTAATAGGTCAGCAGCGAGCCGCCCACCGACAATAGCCCCATTAACGCCAGAATGATCAGGGTCACAGAAGCCAGGTACAGCCCCATTGCCACCAGGCGATGGTACCTGACCCGGCAAGCTGTTCCAGTTGCAGCCCATACTGCTCCAGATAATCATTGATACCGACGGCCAGGTTATCAAAAAACGGTACCAGGGCGCCTAATAAAATCCACACCCGGTTGTTGGTGATCCCGTGAATCACTAGATCTTTGACTGATCGGGTATTTATAACCTGCTCCTGGTCCTGGTCCGGGGATTCATCAGCCGAAGGTGAGGCTTCTGCTTCTGCCTCATCCTTATTTCGGTGCTGCAAATAGTCGCTTCGTGAAGCAAGAATTTGGGCACGCAAGGTGGTGGCATAGCTGGTTGAGACCGCCACCAGACTGGCTTCTTCACTAGCAGAGCCGGCGGTATCCAGAATCACTACCGAAAAGCGGGTAAACCGATAATAAAATGGTCGTTCGACTTTTACATTTTGAATTCGCCAGAAAGGCAGGTTGATATGCCGCCGGCTAAACATGCCGCGGCGAATCTCGACATGGTTATTGCGAACCCTGAAATGATAGAAAAAATAGCTAAGTGCCGCCGAGCCCACGATCACCAGAGCGATGCCGCCCAAGGCCGGGATAAACCAGCTTGCTGTGGTAATACTCGTTGTCTGCGAGCCTATCGCCAGCGCCGGAATAGCATACAACCCATTCTGAACCAGGGTTTTGAAGCCGCTGGCCACGAAATACAACATGGCGATGGGCGATAGCCGCCGCCAGTGCTTACCGGTGTCCAGCTCAACCTCGGCCTCAGGGAGGGTGTCGTGCTTATTCATAGTGCCTCTGTCGGGTTATTTGGCATCCAGCTCTTTGTGGCTGAGAATAAACTGACGCAATTGCTGGGCCCGGGCTACCGGCAAGCCGGGAATTTCAAAGGTATGCCCGGCGCCGCCAGCCGAAAACACCTGCAAGCTGGCTAATCCGGCCAGTCTTTCCAGGGGGCCCCGTTTAAGCTCGATATGCTGGATGCGCAAAATCGGCTGGCAGCTTATACTTTTGAAAATCAACCCCTTATGCAAAACCAAATCTTGCTCACGCAGCGCATAACGCACGCGTAAGTCCGCAAAAAAATGATACACAAACCAAACCAGTCCCACGGCTGCCAGTAACATGCATGCCCGCGGGTATGCTGCCTGCAGTTCAGCGGTAAGCCCGAACCAGGGCTGAAAACGAAAGCCGGTGATAATCACCAGCAGGCCTGAAAAAATCACTGCTACCGTCGTAAGGTTAAGCTGGCGATAGCGAGGTGAAACCGCACTGGTTTGAAGGGTCCAGATATCCGGCAGCGAGTCAGGCGCTACCGGCGTATTGGAAAAAGGCGGTGGGGGTTGAGCACTCATAACGGCCTTATATTAATCGTCTATTGGCTGACTGCTCAGCCATTTCTGTAACGCTTCCATATCATGCGCTACCGCCATCTGCAGCTCTTCAACCCAGTCATGCACATTCTGCCACCAGGCCGGGTGATCGCCCTGCTGAATCTGATTAGCAATACGCTGGACCCGTGCCAGGCCTACTGAGCCCGCCGCCCCTTTGATCTTGTGCGCCTGTGAACAAACTTCTGACTTTTCATCGGCGCTTAAATTCAGCTGCAGTATTTCCATATATTCAGGCATTTTATCCTGAAAAACTTTGACGCTGGCACGCACCATATCTTCGCCGATGGTATCCACCAGCATTTGCAGCAAATCCATATCCAGAATGTTATTAAGAGACTTACTGGCCTCGGCTTTAGGTTTACGCTGCTCGGCCTCAAGCGCAGTGGGGGCCGCCGGCTCGGCAAACAAGGAATTGAAGACCTCGATTACCCGACTTTTCTTGATGGGCTTGGCAATAATATCGTCCATGCCATTTTCAAGATATTCTTCGCGCTTTTTAATCACATTCGCGGTCAATGCGACCATCGGGGTTTGCATCACCAAATCTTCTTCAATTAGCACATTGGCAACATCAAAGCCGGACATATCTGGTAGCTGAATATCCAATAAGATCAGGTCGTATTGCTGGGCACGTACTTTATCAATCGCATCCTGACCGGTCATCGCCACATCCACATGCTGTCCTAATTTTTCCAGCAGAGCTTTGGCGACCATTACATTGAGTTCAATGTCTTCCACCAGCAGTATCTTCAGATCGGTAACCAGCAGTTTTGAAACCTGCATTGGCTTGGTCGAAATCTGTACCGGTAAATCAATTTCAAATCGGGTGCCTTTGCCCACTTCACTGGTAACCCGGATTTCGCCATGCATCAGCTCGACCATTTGCTTACAAATCGCCAGACCAATTCCGGTGCCGGTAGCAGACTGATGATCAGGATGATCGACCTGATAATACATCGCAAAAATTTTATCCAGCTCGGTATCGGGTATCCCCACCCCAGTGTCTTCAATGACAAAGCTGACCACACACGCCTCTTTAACAGGCTGGGTGGCTGAAACCGACAGGCTCACATAGCCTTTGTGGGTGAACTTGACCGCATTGAACAAAATATTCCATAAAATCTGGCGTAAACGGGTGCCATCCACCTCAATCATCTGCGGTAAGGGCTCGTGAATATCAGACACCAGCTCTAAATTTTTATCTGCCGCCAACAAGCGGATGATGCTTGATAATTCTTCGGTGAAATCGCGCAGCGAGACGGTCTTAAGGCTCAGTTCAAGCTTATCGCGATCAAGTTTGTCCAAATCAATAATGTCGTTAAAGATATTGCCAAGAGTGATGGCGCTGGCGTAAATGGTACTGACCCAGCTAAATTGCTCATCCGACAGTTCGGTATCACGCAGCATTCGGCTCAGACCCACGATACCATTTAGCGGTGTGCGCAGCTCATGGCTGATGGTGGCAATAAAACGGGTTTTATCCGTACTGGCTTTTTCCGCCGCGCTTTCTGCCTGTTTGCGTTCGGTCATATCCCGTCCAAAGGCCAGCAGACCTAAACGGTTACCGGCTTTATCGAAAAACGGTACCCGTTTCATTTCAAAGTAACGACGGCGGCCGTCAGCAAAGCGCAGCCACAATTCTTCGGTCATACTGGCGTTGGTTTCCAGCACTTCGCGATCACTGGCGACAATCTGGGCGGCTAAATCTTCTTCAAAGACATCGTGAAGCGTGAGCCCTACCAGCTCTTGCTCGGTCTTGCCGGTCAGCATTTCGGCAATACGGTTGCATCCAGCAAAGCGACCTTCTTCATTGCGGTAATAAATCAGGTCGGGTGAGGCGTCGATAATAGAGCGCAGCAGCGTAGATAAACGCCGGGCCTGCTCTTCAGAAGATGACTTGTCTTCGATTTCCCGTTCCAGCTCTTTAAATACGGCTTCACGTTCTTCCTGCGCCCGCTTGCGCTGCTCGATTTCGTGATTGAGTTGACGCACATTATTTTGCAGTTCCCGGTTCAGAAATACATCTTCTTCGCGCAAGCGCTCAAGCTGACTGACCACCTCTTTAAGGTTGGTACGAGAGCTTTCCAGCTGTTTCACCAGTTCGCTGAAAAAATACAGTACCCAGGGCGCCGACAACAAGGTGATGATGATGGCGATAATAAAGTCATCAGGTTGCACCGACTTGCCCAAACTGATGCGCACCAGGTAAGACGCCACCAGGGTAAAAACCAAAGTTGCGGTGACAAACAAAATACTGAGTTTGAGTGTGCCGAAGCGCTTCACAAACTGAGCTATGCGTATAGCCCATGAATCGTTGGGTGAATCCTGATGCATAACACTTATTTCACGAATAAAATTGCGGTTATCCTAGCAGGTCTTAGGCCCCGGGCAAACAAAGCAAAGTGGTTGAGACCGGATTAGTGTCAAACCGACCGTTACGATCCCATGCATGGACACCCACAGGAAAAACTAAAATCTAAACCATGGACACCCACCGCTACACCCAAGGACAAGAGGAATCTCATACATGGACACCCACAGTTAAAGCCGAAAGATCGTGGCTATGAACCTTCCGTTCCGGTGTATGGAGACCCATAGGAAAAACTACTGGCAGGATGTGAGATACACCAAGACCTGAATCATGGACACCCACAGATAAAGCCGAAAGAACGCGGCGAAATACTTACAGTTTCAGTTCATGGACACCCACCGCTAAACACAACGGCAGGATGTGAGATAGCAAAAAAGTCTGTAAGGTTTGCACGGTCAGTATTCTGCTAAGCCCGAACTCAGCACGTTAAGCAATATCCCGATCCGCAGATGTTTCAAGGTTTAATCCTTGACGCTTTCAAATTGAAATCTCAACAGAAGGGGGCCCACACCGTAACCGCGTGACTATTGGTATGTTAACGGCGGTGTGTCCGCCAACGTATTGGGGCGTTCCGCGAAAAGCCAGGTTAAGACATCAGGCCCCCACCCAAATAGAGCCCTGATTTGTTTTTATTTTTTGCGTTTTTGCCCATTCGGTTTTTGAAAATGCGATTACGTCTTTCACCGAGCGGCGATAAATTCTTCGAGTTCGTAGGGTGCTTAGCATCTGACTATCAATGGGTTTTACTCAACAGCAGATGAAGAAAACGAGCGGAAAACAGCGAGCCGGAAACCCGCCTTTGTCCTGGCAATTGATTTAGCCCCCACCCTGTAAGCTTTGCAAAATAGGAAGCTCAGGCGCCCGCTAATAGGTTAGTGACATTTGTGGCTGAAGTTCATGAAAGGGCAACGCAAACATGGATACACCTGCTCCTTGAGCTCAATTGCTTTTAGATCAACAGCTCGCGAGTGTGACCTTAATCTGCCAGGGCTGTTGCCTCACTTTTTAAATGTTTCGGCTCAACCGCCTATGAGCATTGAGCTATAGCACAGTTAGTCTATTTGAGTTTGTGGTTCTGGCAGACACAGGAGTGGTACAAGGAGGCGCAATTTTACCAGTTTGCTTTGTTTTTGCCTTGGTTTTTGCAAGCGGCCATTTGTGGGTGTCCCATTTTTGTTCGTTTGCTTATGGGCGCTTTTGAAAGCCAACATACCAGTAACAATTTTGTAACTTTTTTAGAGTTTTATCTGCCCTCTCGTAGGAGGGCATCTACAGATTCACTATTTAAATAGACCAGCCAAGCAGATACACATAACAATGAAGTGGGTGTCCATTCTTTATCCATTCTTTATCCTTTCTTTATCCTTTCTTTATCCTTTCCATTCCCTTGTCGACGTGGGGGTCCATTTTCGCTCCTCTGCCTTTCTCTCGCACCAATACTCTGCCCCTGCTCAGCTGCTATACAAATGTGGGTGTCCCACAGTGTGCGTTGCACCGTGTACTTGCCCTATACTTGAGCACAGCTTTTGAAATAAAGTGTCCGAAACTCTGTTTTTTCGGACTTAAAAACGGGGAGAGGAAGATCCGGAGGGAGGGCTAAAAGCCGTTACTGTCGCCGCATAGAAACACTTTGGCTAAATAGCATACACCCAGGCTGGGTTTTCGGCTGGAAGGATCATTTGTTAGCGGACATAAAAAAGCCAGCGTGCCAGTTCGGTGATGCCAAACTGCGGTGTCGCTGGCTGATTCTAAAAGTACTTAAGTAGAATGCAACTACCTGAATATACGTTACTTTATGTTGTACCCTGGCACTGCAATACGATCCATTTCTTCTTCATCATACACATTGATTAGCAACATAGTGTTCACCTTCTTACCTTTGTAATTTCAGATTTGCCTAACCGTGAGCGTAGGCGATGGTCTTCACTTATGACAAATGCAAATGCTTTACCAGTTTTTACAAAAGTGTAATAAACATGGCCTATCTGGAAACAGCGAGAGACTCAATGAGGAATGATTTTTGGCCAGAAACCGCACGCCCTCCTAGCCCTGGCCGGTGACATGCTATGGAGTCAATGTCCCCAGCGGTATTAATAAACATAGTATTGGTAGCAAAACTGGAGTTATCAGTACGTTAGGACTATGCCGCGCCTTTAAAAACTAAATATATCCACCCCATAAATGCTTATTTATTCACTTCTAAAATTACCGCCATTTTTTAAAAATTAGTATATTCATCCTAATCGCTGCGCTTAACAAGATCTTCACAAACTTTAAACAACGAACGAAAAAAACAAACTAAACAACTGATTTAAATGAATTAAAAACCTCTGTATAACGGTTCAGTGATAATGACCTATAAATCGGATTGATTTTATTTTTTAATCTGGTTATTTTGTTAGGCCCGCTCAGCAAATATGCATAAAAATGCGGACCACATGACTGGTACCCTCTAATAAGAAACGACGACAAAAACCGGCACACCGGACTAAAGCAACTTTAAGTCTACATAAAACGATGCTCGGAATGACTGCCCCACACAGTTTTAATGGTGATGGAGGTAGCGTGTACCTTGCCCAGTCGAAGGTTGAAGGAGTAAAAGATGAGTTTGTACAACCCTAATGATTCCCGGGATAACTGTGGTTTTGGCTTAATTGCGCATCTCCATGGCGAGGCCAGCCACGAGCTGGTAGAAACGGCTATCCACGGTCTTGATCGAATGCAGCATCGTGGCGGTATTGCCGCTGATGGAAAAACCGGTGACGGGTGCGGTTTGTTATTGCAAAAACCCGACGCATTTTTCCACCAAATCGCCGAGGAAAATGGCTGGAAGCTCAGCAAAAAATACGCGGTGGGCATGATATTTTTGAATCAGGACCCAGCGCTGGCGCAACAGGCTCGCGATATCCTTAATGAAGAACTAGAAAAAGAAACATTAGGGGTGGTGGGCTGGCGTGAAGTGCCGGTAGACCAAAGTGTGCTGGGCGAGCTGGCGTTAAGCGGGGTCCCCCAGATTGAACAGATTTTTGTCAACGCCCCCGCTGGCTGGCGTAAGCGTGATTTGGAACGACGCCTGTACATGGTGCGTCGCCGAGCCGAAAAGCGTCTGGAGCAGGATGAGGAGTTTTACGTAGCCTGCTTATCCGGTTTAGTGACCGTTTATAAAGGCCTGGTAATGCCCAAAGATTTGCCGGCCTTTTATGCTGATCTGGCTGATCCGCGTCTGAAAAGTGCGATTTGTGTTTTTCACCAGCGCTTTTCTACTAATACTCTGCCGCGCTGGCCCCTGGCGCAGCCGTTTCGGTTTTTGGCGCATAATGGCGAGATCAATACCATCAAAGGTAACCGGGACTGGTCACTGGCGCGAACCGGTAAATTTGCTACGCCACTGCTTCCCGATCTAAAAGATGCCGCCCCGTATGTGAATACCGAGGGTTCTGATTCTTCATCCCTGGACAACATGCTTGAGCTGTTTTTGGCCGGCGGGATGGATCTGTTCCGGGCTATGCGACTACTGGTGCCGCCCGCGTATCAGAATAACGATACCATGCACCCGGACTTACGCGCTTTTTATGAATTCAACTCGATGCACATGGAGCCGTGGGACGGCCCGGCGGGGATCGTGCTGACCAATGGCCGTCATGTTGCGTGCAACCTTGACCGTAATGGCTTGCGCCCGGCGCGTTATGTGATAACCAAAAATGGTTTTATCACCCTGGCTTCCGAAGTGGGTATCTGGGATTACCAGCAACAGGACGTAATTGAAAAAGGCCGGGTAGGCCCCGGTGAAATGCTGGCGGTCGATACCTACACTGGCAAAATCTGGCGCTCTACCGAAATTGATGATGAACTCAAGGACCGCCATCCCTACCGGGAATGGCTGGACAAACATATCCGGCGCCTGGCTCCGGTAGAAGAAGTGGATGCCAGTCAAATTGGTAAGCGGGTATTTGATGATGCGACCATGGCCATTTACCACAAGCTGTTCAATTACAGCTATGAGGAGATCCAGCAGGTTATCAAGGTACTGGCTAAAGATGGCCAGGAAGCCGTCGGATCTATGGGTGACGATACGCCGATGGCAGTGATGTCCTCACAAACTCGCACTCTGTACGATTATTTTCGCCAGCAATTTGCCCAGGTTACCAACCCGCCGATCGACCCTTTGCGCGAAAACCATGTGATGTCACTGGCCACCTGCATCGGACGTGAGCAGAATGTATTTAGTGAAACCTCCGGCTACGCCGATCGGGTGTTATTTCAGTCACCAATATTGATGTACACCGATCTGAAACAGCTGCGGGAGTTTAATCCTGAGTATTACTACTCCGAAGTGGTGGAATTACAATATCGCCCCGACGAAGGCCTGCGCCAGGCGATTGAACGCATTTGTGATGAGGTAGAGCACCTGGTCAGAGATAAACGCGCAGCATTTGTGGTGCTATCGGACCGTCATATCAGTAAGGATACTTTGCCGGTGCCGGCGGCTATGGCCGTGGGCGCAGTGCAGCGCCGCTTGGTCAACGAGCAATTACGGTGCGACGCCAACATTGTGGTAGAAACCGCCACCACCCGCGATCCGCATCATTACGCGGTATTGATCGGCTTAGGTGCCACCGCTATTTATCCCTTTTTGGCTTATGAAACCATTGAGCAGCTGTGTGAAAACAACGAGCTCTCGGTGTCAGTCATGCAGGCAACGTTGAATTACCGTAAGGGTATCAATAAAGGTCTGTACAAAATCATGTCTAAAATGGGCATCAGCACGGTTGCCAGTTACCGTTCAGCCAAACTGTTCGAGGCTATCGGTATCAATGATGAAGTAATGAAGCTGTGTTTTCACGGCGTCACCTCACGCATTCAGGGCGCCGGGTTTGATGACTTTAATCAGGACATTGCGAATCTGGCCCGGGTTGCCTGGCTTAAACGTAAACCAATCAGCCACGGCGGCTTGCTAAAATATGTGCATGGCGGCGAATACCATGCGTATAACCCGGGCGTGGTGAAATCGTTACAAAAAGCCGTCATGAGCGGTGAATACACCGATTATCAGGAATACGCCCAGCAGGTGAACGAGCGCAGCCCGGCCCATTTGCGTGATTTACTGCATTTGCGCGACAGTGAGCAGGCTATCGATATTGACGAAGTTGAACCGGCGCAGAAGCTGTTTTCTCGGTTTGATACTGCCGCCATGTCTATTGGCGCGCTGAGTCCGGAGGCGCACGAAGCCCTTGCCATTGCCATGAACCGGCTTGGCGGACAGTCTAATTCTGGCGAAGGCGGTGAACACCCTTCCCGGTTTGGAACCGAGAAAAATTCTAAAATCAAACAGGTTGCCTCGGGCCGCTTCGGGGTAACGCCGCATTATTTAGTAAACGCTAATGTGATTCAGATAAAAGTGGCTCAGGGCGCTAAGCCTGGGGAAGGCGGGCAGCTGCCGGGTGATAAAGTCAACCGTTACATTGCCACCTTACGATTCTCGGTACCCGGCGTAACCCTGATATCCCCGCCACCGCATCATGACATTTACTCCATTGAAGATTTAGCCCAGCTTATCTTTGACTTAAAACAGGTGAACCCGGCCGCTTTGATTTCAGTGAAGCTGGTGTCTGAACCCGGTGTAGGAACGATTGCGACCGGGGTGGCCAAAGCCTACGCCGACCTGATCACCGTTTCTGGTTACGATGGCGGTACCGGGGCCAGCCCGCTGACCTCGGTTAAATACGCCGGCAGCCCGTTTGAACTGGGGTTGGCTGAAACCCAGCAAGCCCTTATTGAAAACGGTTTGCGCCATAAGGTACGCCTGCAAACTGACGGCGGTCTTAAAACCGGCCTTGATGTGGTAAAAGCCGCCTGCCTGGGCGCCGAAAGCTTTGGCTTTGGGACTGGCCCCATGGTGGCGTTAGGCTGTAAATACCTGCGCATATGCCACCTGAACAACTGCGCCACCGGTGTCGCAACCCAGGATGAAAAGCTGCGCGAAGAGCACTTCATCGGACTGCCTGAGATGGTCATGAATTATTTCAGATTCATCGCCCAGGAAGTACGGGAAATTATGGCCAGCCTGGGGGTTAAACAATTTGATGACCTGGTAGGTCGCACCGATTTACTGGAAGTACTCGATGGCATTTCGGCTAAACAAAACCGGCTGGATCTCTCGCCCTTGCTGGTTCGGCCTAAAGCCGGTGAGCATACCCGGTTGTTCTGTTCACAAACCACTAATCAGCCTATGGATAAGGGCGAGCTGAATAACCGGTTGTTTACCGATGCCCGTGAAGCCGTGGCCAACAAATTGGGGATCCGGCTGGCCTACCCCATTCGCAACACCGATCGTTCTGTGGGGGCGCTGGTCTCGGGCGAAATTGCTAAATATCATGGCAACCATGATATGGAAGATGCGCCGATAGAAGTACAGTTTACCGGTACCGCGGGGCAAAGCTTTGGGGTCTGGAACGCCGGCGGCCTGCATATGCGTATCGAAGGGGATGCCAATGACTATGTAGGTAAGGGCATGACCGGCGGCAAGCTGGTGATCTACCCGCCTGCAAATTGTGGATTTGATGCTCACGAGAGCGCCATAATGGGTAACACCTGTCTATACGGTGCCACCGGCGGTAAATTGTTTGCCGCCGGCCGGGCCGGCGAGCGCTTCGGCGTACGTAACTCCGGCGCCATCGCGGTGGTCGAAGGCATTGGCGACAACGGCTGTGAATATATGACCGGCGGTATTGTCGCAGTACTGGGTAAAGTTGGGGTGAATTTCGGGGCCGGCATGACCGGTGGCTTTGCGTACCTGCTGGATGATGGCGATCTGGAACACCGCGTCAACAGAGAACTGGTCGAGATCATGCCGGTAGCGGATAAAAATATTTTGGTGGAACACCTTCGCGGGCTGATTAATCAGCACTACGAAGAAACCGGCAGCGAGTATTCTTTGCAGTTACTCACCGACTTCGCCGCCACGCTTAAGCAGATCAGGCTTGTTAAACCAAAAACCAGTGATGTGAAAAACCTGTTGGGCCACATCAGTCGTTCCAGCGACGAACTTCGCATTCAGGCTCAGTAGGAGGGTATTGTAATGGCTAAAAATGTTTACCAGTTTGTCGATGTTGAACGCATTGACCCGCCGAAAAAGCCCATCCAGATGCGTAAATCTGAATTTGGCGAAATCTATCAGCCGCTATCTCAGTCGCAAACCGAGGGTCAGGCGGATCGGTGTCTTGATTGTGGTAACCCGTATTGCGAATGGAAATGTCCGGTCCATAACTACATTCCCCAGTGGCTTGATTTAGCCAATCAGGGACGGATTATAGAAGCGGCCGAATTGTCCCACAAAACCAACAGCCTGCCCGAAGTATGCGGCCGGGTTTGCCCACAGGATCGGCTGTGTGAAGGTGACTGTACGCTTAATGATGAGTTTGGTGCCGTGACCATTGGCAGCATCGAAAAGTACATCACCGATACTGCTTTTAAAATGGGCTGGCGCCCGGATATGTCGGATGTAGAATGGACCGATAAAACCGTGGCGGTGATTGGTGCTGGCCCGGCAGGCCTGGCGTGCGCCGATGTACTGATACGCAATGGCGTGAAACCCGTGGTGTATGACAAATACGAAGAAATTGGCGGGCTGCTGACCTTTGGTATTCCGTCCTTCAAGCTTGAAAAAGATGTGATAAAGCTGCGCCGGCAAATCTTCACCGATATGGGCATCGAGTTTGTGCTCAATACCGAAATTGGCAAAGATGTACAGATAGAAGAGCTGATGGAGCGGCATGATGCGGTGTTTCTGGGGATGGGTACCTATAAGTCGATGCAGGGCGGCTTTGTCAATGAACAGGTCGAAGGCGTTTATGAAGCCCTGCCCTTTTTGATAGCCAATACCAATCGGGTGATGGGGCTCGAAAAAGATCCGGCAGACTTTATCGATATGAAAGGCAAAACGGTGGTGGTGCTTGGTGGTGGTGATACCACCATGGACTGTGTGCGTACCTCCATCCGCCAGGGGGCCAAACGCGTAGTTTGTGCCTACCGCCGAGATGAACAAAGTATGCCCGGCTCGCGCAAGGAAGTACAAAATGCCAGAGAAGAAGGCGTTGAGTTTGTATTTAATGTTCAGCCTCAGGACATCAGCATCGATGAGCACGGCCGTGCCAATGGTGTGCGACTGGTGAAAACCGAGATGGGGCCACCGGATGTCAATGGCCGGCGACGTCCGGTTGATGTGAAAGACTCTGAACATGTGCTTAGCGCCGACGCCGTAATTATAGCCTTTGGTTTTCAGCCCAGTCCTTCAGACTGGTTTGCTGATCACGGCATCATTTTAGATGAAAAAGGTCGGGTCATGGCGCCCTCTAAAGGCAAGTTTGCTTACCAGACCAGTAACCCCAGGATTTTTGCCGGCGGGGACATGGTGCGCGGTTCCGATCTGGTGGTGACCGCCATCGATGAAGGCCGCAAGGCCGCCGCTGGCATTATGGATTACCTGGAGGTGTAAACCGTAATCAGCCACTCTGCCCCACACCCCAGTGTGCGGGCAGACCTTCCTTCCGCCGCGACGTGCTGGATGAAATTATAAATATTCCTTTATTATCCTCCTCATACCTACTGCTTTTTTCGCATACCTAATCCCCCCCTTCGAAGGTTGCCGTGGGCAGCGCCATTGCCTATAGTTGTTTTTGTATTAAAATTCATCACTAAAAGGCCGACAATGACCTTGCTTAAAGTATTGCCCTTGGCACTTGCCTCATTACTTTGTGTGCCTGTGCTGGCCGCCAACACATCAGGACCGGACACCGCCGTCTGCCCTGCCGACTTTTACTCGATTGCCATGCCTGCCGGAGCCACCCAGTGTCAGCGCTTCGACGACGAACTGCCGGCCTCGCTGGTCTATCATACGCCTGTAGATACTCAGACCATTTTGCAATGGTACCAGCAGGCAATGCCTGAACTGGCGGTGGTCAGCCGTTTTAATAAACGGGTGGTGTTAAGTGCCCCGAACAATAATATTCGGGTGGTGGTCTCCCCTGATCAGCATGGCGCGCAGGTGGATTTGCTCGTCATCGATACCTTGCTAGCCAGTCAGTAACCTGCCACCTTATTCTCCTGTTGACCCAAAAAGCGCTCGCATTGAGCGCTTTTCTGTTTGATTTTCATAACTTTTTTAAATAAAGCCCACTATCAGCCTTATTGGCACCCCCCTTGCTAATTCATTAGAACTGACGGAAATCCCGCACATATCGTCAGAAAAATGACATCTAAGACCGGGTTTTTGAGGAATCGTTATGGAACTGGCAATAATTTTAATGATGCTGTTAATTGTGGTCGCTCTGGGCGCCATAAAACTGTCAGACGGAGGGGTCGCATTTCCATTTCGACGCAAGCCTTCGTTATTTACTCCTGTAGAGCAAAGCTTTTTAGGCCTGATTGAACAGGCTGTGGGACGCGAATTTCGGGTAGTGTGTCGGGTTCGTCTAAGCGATCTGGTTCAGGTGCGTCAAAATACCGCGAAAAAACAAGCCGGAGCCGCCTTAAGCCGGGCATCGTCACGCCAGCTGGATTTTGTGTTGTGCGATAAAACCGATATGACACCGGTCATGGCTATTGACCTGGTGCATGCTAATGGTAAGGATGGCTACAAGACGCAACGGGACTGGTTTGTGTCCGGCACCCTGGATGCGGCTGGCATGCCTCACGCCCGTATCAAGGTTAAATCAGGATATACAGTAGAAGAGATTCGTGAGTGCCTGGAAACCAAACTGATTGGTTACCGTCGTCGTCAGCAAAAGCTGGCCCAGGCCCCTACACACAACCCGCAGCCGCCTAAGCGTCCTACCCGGCCGCTGCGCTCAAGTCGCGCTGCCGCATAATCATTTTCAGAGGGAAAGCCCCCCAGGGCTTTCCCTCATCTTCTTTTCAATGCTGTCAGTTTTTTTCTTTTCGTATTACCATATTTATACACTGCACCATATGCGCTGCTTCTGGCGCACATACAACCTATTAAGAGCACTATGGCAAAAATCGGAATTCTGGGCGCAATGGATCAGGAAGTTGCGCTATTACAAGCCTCGCTGAGCGATGCTACCACCATTCAGTGGCACCACCTGACCTTCGTGGAAGGTACCTTGCACGGACATCAGGTGGTACTAGTACGTTGTGGGATTGGTAAAGTGGCGGCCACCCTGGCAACCACCGCGCTGATTCAGCAATTTGCGCCTGACTATGTGGTAAATACAGGTTCAGCCGGGGGCTTTGATAGCGCCCTGAACATTGGCGACATTGTCATTGGCAGCGCGTTAAAACATCATGATGTGGATTTGACGCACTTTGGTTATGCGCCGGGGCAGTGCGCCGGAGATATGCCCGAGGCTTACCATAGTGATCCCACCCTGATGAGTGCGGCGCAACAGGCTACCGATGCCATTGAGGGGATCACCCACGCCACCGGCTTGATTTGCACCGGCGATGCCTTCATTGGCAGCGATGACGCTGCCCAGCGAATTCAGTCTACGTTTCGGGATATGAAAGCCTGTGAGATGGAAGGGGCAGCCATCGCTCAGACATGCCATATGCTTAACACGCCTTTTCTGGTGATCCGCTCATTATCTGATATTGCCGGAAAAACGTCGTCGGTGTCGTTCCAGGAATACCTGGAACAGGCGGCTAAAAATTCTGCCCAGCTGGTAATGGGAATGCTTGCCGTCTTGGATTAAGCCTATGTTCACCGGGGTATGGAACACCATTGTGTCAGAGCCTGTCTTGCAGTCGCTGGCACTGATTTTAGTGGTTATGGCTTGCGATGCGACATGGCGATGGCCGCGCGCCTATCATCCACTGACCCTGATGCGCCAGCTCTCTGAAACCATGGCCCGGCGGGTCCGTCCAGGGGCTGATTATTCGGTGTCTCAGCATCGGTTATCCGGTATTTTGGGGGCGGCGGTTTTACTTGGTCCATTGCTGGTGCTACTAGCACTGCTGGTGAATATGGCAGAGTACCCGGTGTTTTTTGAAGGGCTCATTTTATTGGCCATTCTGGATTTCGGGCATGACCGCAAAGCCTACAGACAGGTGCGTTCGGCGCTGAACCAGGAAAAGAAGATGCTGGCCCGTGACCGGCTTCGGTTGCTGGTCGCCCGTGATACCGACAGACTCAGTCCGGTGGGTATCGCCAAAGCGGCGATTGAGGCCTTGTTCCTGCGGTTTTGTTATATCTATGGCGCCGTGGTGTTCTGGTTTTTGCTGGCCGGCCCGGTGGCCGCCCTTACCTACCGGTTGTTATTGATGCTAAGTTGGCAGTGGCATTGCCGGCGGCCTGGCTTTGACTATTTTGTGGGGCCTGTTCAGAAACTAACCCGCTTGCTGGCAATAGTGCCTGCCTGGCTCACTACTTTTTTGCTTATCTTAGTTACACATCCCATTGATGCTATTCAGGCTGCCCGCCGTAGTCCGGCTACCGACAGTACCTCGTTATTGCTGGCCCTGGTCGGTGGAGCATTAGGTTTTCAGCTGGGCGGGCCGGCCATTTATCAACAGCAAAAATTTCGTTATCCAAGGGTGGGCGGCCCGCGGGAAGTGCGGCTTTCCGATGTATCCCGGGCTAAACATGCCATCGACCGCACCAACCTGTTAATGGCGATATTACTGTTGCTGACGTTTGTGACCTGCTGGCCTTTGGGGTGGTCATGAAAGCGATGTGCCGGCCAGGTTGGCTGTGGCTTTTTGTGACCGGTTCGATGCTGTTATGGAGCCATCTGATCAGCGCTAAAACCGTGGTGACCTTATCCCCGCACCTGGCCGAGTGGGTATATAGCCTGAACTATGAAGATGAGTTACTGGCAGTTAGCGCCCACAGTGATTATCCACCTTCGGCCGCGAACAAACCGGTGGTGGCCAGCTATCACGGGGTCGATATCAAAGCCATTATGAAGCTGGATCCTGATCTTATTCTGGCCTGGCAGGGTGGCAATAAACCACAGGATATTGCCCGCTTACAAAGTCTGGGATTTGAAGTATTTTTATCTCAGCCCGTCACCCCCGAGGACATTGCTCACGAAATAAATGAATTGGGCGAGCTGCTGGGGCTGGCCAACCAGGCACGCGCGGTGACCAAACCGTTTCTTGTGGGACTTAAACGGTTAGGCGATCAATACAGGACACCCACCAATAAACCGGTTTTTTATTATTTATCAAATCAGCCTTTGATGAGCGTGGGCGCTGGGTCCTGGCCCGATAGGCTGCTAAATTATTGCGGTGGCCAGACAATTTTTGCCGACGCCCCGGTGGCCTACCCTCAGGTTTCCCCCAGGAGGTGCTGCGTCGTCAGCCTGAGATCATCATTGCCGCCAATGGCCAGCCACTGGCCGATGAACGGGCATTCTGGCAACCTCACCGACCGGTATTGAACGCCCCGATTATTCGGGTTGACCCGGATATAACCAGCCGCTTTACCCTACGGTTACTGCCCCAACTCCGGCAACTGTGCGCCGCGATCCAGACACCCAGCCCGCGCTAGTACTGCCCTACTGATGCGTTTCAGGCTATACTTAATACCGGCGTCAGCAATTGAGCTGGCCGTGTTCTGATAACACAGGATCCTGCTTATGTCTTCCAGTTTGAAAGTGGTGCTGTTGGTGATGGGGTTGCTGGTGAGTTCGGTGGGTGCCGCCGATGCTCCGCTCCCCTGGCAGCCTTCGGTAAACCACGGCCCCAGATATTAGAAAAAGTTCGTAGCAATGAATGGCTGTTGATTGATGTCAGGACACCCACCGAATTTGCCAAAAATCATATCCCGGGCGCGGTGAATATCCCTATGACAAAATAGACACCCACATTTCTTATCTTGCCGACAGTAAACAAAAACCTTTGATTATTTATTGCCGCTCAGGCCGACGGGCAAAACTGGCCATTGAAACCCTTAAGGCCAGGTCATTCGATAACGTTAGTCATCTTGAAGGTGATATGATGGGCTGGCATGATGCCGGTTTACCGGTTGAAAAAATGTAATCTGATATTGTTCTGGTCACCTTTTCTGCGGTCTTAACCACAGCTGCTTCTGTATCTGCAGCCGCAACCCAGGCCGGGATAACTTTGTGAACAACAGCGAGCCTTTCATTCATGACAATAGATATCGCTACGCCTGCCATGCTGTTCCCGGCGATTTCGCTATTACTGCTGGCTTACACCAATCGTTTTTTGACCCTGGCGACCATTATTCGCAACTTTTCGAAAGAAAAGTGGGATCAGAACACCACCGCCCAAATCCAGAATTTACGCCAGCGCATCCAGCTGATTAAGCGGATGCAGATAGCTGGCGTAGTCAGTTTTTTTCTGTGTGTGCTTTCGATGCTGGCTATTTATCTGACTTACCAGCTTGCCGGAAACTGGATTTTTGCCGCCAGTTTAATCTGTCTGATGTATTCACTATGGATTTCGGTGCGCGAAATTTTGATTTCAGTCGAAGCACTGGATGTTCACCTAGACGGGATAAAAACTAAATGAGTATTACCTACTGCCCTTTAGCCCCCGCCACTTTGCAGGGGTCATTAAACTTGGAAACGCCGTTCACGGCGACAATTATTTATCCGCACAAAGCCTGCAGTCGATTTACAACAAAAGCTTTCATAATGGCATTAACGCCAGCTGGGTGGCGGTGGACACCCACCAGGTTGTGGGTTTCAGATTAACGCTGGCACACACCCAGTGGCAACCGGATAAATGGTGTACCCCAAGTCGCTGGCCGGTAGCATCCAACGCCGTATGCTATTTTAAATGCAATACGGTGTCCCCTGACCGGCAAGGTCAGAGTATTGGCAGCACCATGCTCAGGCATTCTATCGACAGTGCCAGACAACAGGGCGCCGCAGCTGGGCTGGCCCATATCTGGCTCGCCAGTCCGGGCAACAGCGCCTTTTTATATTTTCAAAAAAATGGCGGAGAGTTGATTCGCAAGCACCCGGATAAATGGCGTCATGAAGCTTTATATGAAGGCTATGATTGTCCGGTCTGCGACACTTTGTGCAAATGTGAGGGTGCTGAGATGTTGCTCACCTTCTCATGAGCTATGATCCGTTAGTGTCACCGGCGGTTGATTCGTCAACCCCCGCGCCCGATACCTATTGGCATGCCACCTCTCAGCCCACTTCCTTTGAGGCGCTTGATGGTGCTCATGACACCGACTTTTTGATTATTGGCGGTGGTTATACCGGATTGTCTGCCGCGTTAGAGCTTACCGAAAAGCAATCAGGCCGGGTCACATTAATTGATAGCCA
Source organism: Salinimonas marina (assembly GCF_015644725.1). NCBI lineage: Bacteria > Pseudomonadati > Pseudomonadota > Gammaproteobacteria > Alteromonadales > Alteromonadaceae > Salinimonas > Salinimonas marina. Next base: position 730,896 of record NZ_CP064795.1, on the reverse strand, counting down.
TTCGATGGGGTTTGGCTGTGCCGGGCGCAATGCTGGCTTTGTCTTAAGCGGCAGTGGTCGGCTGGGGCCGCTGGCTCTGGCAAAAAAGTTTGGTCCGGCCACCGCCCGGGCCATTCAAAACGAATACGACGAAGCTGTTACACAGCTGCTACAGCATATCGAGACCTATGATATTGCCTGTGATGTGGCCCCCGGCCCGTATTACAAACTGGCCCACACAGCCGGGCAAGCACGCTCACAAACCAATAGTCTGGACCAGCTAGCCGGCCAGTTTGGCTCGCAGGCGACCGCCTTAGATCGGCACGCTTTACAACAACAACTCTCAGTGAAGGGGTTTTATGGTGCCACCGTACAGCCGGGTTACGGGTTAAACCCGTTAAAACTGGCCGACGGACTGGCCTGCGCCGCCCGGGACTCAGGGGCACAGTTGTTTGGCCAAACCCCCGCCCTCAAACTTGACCATAATCAAGCCGGGTACACAGTATGGACACCCACCGGTCGTATCAATGCCACCAAGGTGCTTATAGCCAGTAACGCCTACAGCAGCAAACAGTTTCACCCCTGCATCGATAGCCGCCAATTTCCGGTGCAATCAAGCATTCTGGTAACCGAGCCATTGAGTGATGGTGAGCTTGCAAGTATTGGCCTGAACGCGCCGGCCACCATGATGGACACCCGGATGATGAAATACTATTACCGGTTACTGCCCGACAACCGTATTTTATTTGGCGGTCGCGGGGAAGTAACGGGGAAAGCTGCTTCAGCCGGCAAAGCACGATTGTTTAATGCCATGGTCTCCAGTTTTCCGGTACTTAACCACAAGCCTGTGAGTCATTTCTGGAGTGGCTGGGTGTCTGTGTCTTTGGATAGTCTGCCCCGAGTGTATTTTGATCATACCCAGAATTTGGGGTATGCCATGGGGTACTGTGGGGCTGGGGTGTCGTTTGCAAACTTTGCAGGCCGGCGCCTCGCCCAACAGGCAATGGGCGACACAGATTTGCCTGATATTCCCCTTTATACCTCGCCCCTGCCACGTTATCCACTTGCAGGCTTACGCCGCTTAGGACTCCGCGCTCTGTACGCCTGGGCGCGCGTAGCAGAGCGAGTATAAGACCTGGCCGCGGATTTATGCGCCGGTGATGGTGACCCGGGCGAATTTGCGTTTACCCACCTGGTAAACCGCTTCGCCTGGCTCGGTGAGCAGTAAACGGGTATCACTGACTTTTTCGCCGTTGATTTTCACCGCGCCCTGCTTAATCATTCGCATAGCATCCGAGGTCGAGGCGACCAGACTTGCCTGCTTCAACAGATTACCAATCGCCACGCTGCCGTCGTTCAGCGTAACGGTGATTTCTGGCATATCATCAGGAATGGCATTTTTTTGAAAGCGCTGGACAAAATCATTATAAGCAGCGTTAAAGGCGGCTTCATCATGAAACCGGCTGATCAGCTCTTTGGCCAACTCTATTTTTATATCACGGGGTTCGTACCCTCTGCAACACTGGCTTTCAAAGCATCTAGTTCTTCCAGTGGCCGGAAGCTGAGAAGTTCAAAATAGCGCCACATCAAGTCGTCTGAGACCGACATGATTTTACCGAACATATCATTGGCCGGTTCGGTTATACCAATATAATTATTCAACGATTTAGACATTTTCTGCACGCCATCGAGTCCTTCAAGCAGCGGCAGCATCACCGTGGTCTGAGGCTTTTGGCCATTTTCTTTTTGCAGCTCACGCCCCATCAGCAGGTTGAAGCGCTGGTCGGTACCGCCCAGCTCTACATCGGCTTCCAGGGCAACCGAGTCCCATCCCTGAACCAGCGGATACAAAAACTCATGAATGGCAATAGGCTGATTATTGTTGTAGCGCTTTTTAAAATCGTCGCGTTCGAGCATGCGGGCAACGGTCTGGCTGGCGGCCAGTTTAATCATGCCATCGGCACCTAACAGGTCCATCCATTCAGAGTTAAAGCGGACTTCTGTTTTGGCCGGATCGAGAATTTTAAAAACCTGTTCCTGATACGTTTTCGCGTTTTCTAATACCTGATCTTTACTTAAGGGCTTGCGAGTCGCATTTTTACCTGTAGGATCGCCAATCAGACCGGTGAAGTCACCGATAAGAAAGACCACTTTATGACCAAACTGCTGAAACGCCCGTAGTTTGTTAATTAGTACAGTGTGTCCCAGATGCAAATCCGGTGCTGTAGGGTCAAAGCCAGCTTTTACTGTAAGGGTTTTACCTGATTTGAGTTTTTCAATCAGATCGTCTTCGGGAAGTATTTCGTCTGTTCCACGTTTTATTTCAGCAAAAGCGGTTTGCCAGTCACTCATCGGTAAGTTCCACGTATTGATAGGTTCAAGGTCATCAGGGCGAGTATTTTACGCATGTGATTGAACCAATGAAAGGATTAGGCATCAAAATCGGGATTATTCAACGGGCTATTCCATAGTATACTGTTCAGCTTTTAACCAAGCTGAGATGGAAACTCGCTTTTTAACCGGATATTCTCTGGGCAGGCAGTAGGATGAGAATGAATTTGAAAGACAATATGGTTTTTAAAACAATACAAAACCTTCCCAAACCCCACCGAACCGGATTATTGCTGGGCAGCCTGTTTTTGGGCGCTTTGGTGATGTTGCCTTCCGAACCGGTGGCCGCAAGCCGTCATCAGGAGTCCCTGGTACTGGACACCGGCGTTCGTTACCCCGTCGACTTGTCGGTACCGGCCTCCCCCGCTATTAGCTTTGGAGAGGAAGACACCCACTGGCAGGTTATCCGGGTGCGCTCCGGCGATACGCTGGCAAAAATTTTTAAACGAGCCGGTTTTTCTGCCCGTGATACCTACAATGTTACCCAGGCCGGTGAACTGGCAAAGATGCTGGTTACTCTGGTTCCAGGTGATATCTTACATTTAAAAGCCGATGCTGGCGGCGCATTTGATGGGTTGAAATATGCGGTTTCTTCGCGCGAAACGCTGATCATCCAACCTGAGGATGACCAGGGTACGATGGTGGCCAACATCGACACCAAAGAGGTAGAAACCCGCTACAGCTTTGCCCAGGGCGATATTCAGTCCAGTTTTTGGAAAGCCGCAGTCAATGCCGGCTTGAGCAACAACCAAATTATGAACCTTGCGGGTCTGTTTGGCTGGGATATTGATTTTGCGATGGAAATTCGTCAGGGCGATAGCTTCAATATGGTGTTTGAAGAACACTATATTGATGGCGAATTTGTCGGCTATGGCGATATTGTTGCTGCTGAATTTACCAACCAGGGCGAAACCTTTACGGCCATTCAACATTCAGATGGCAATTACTACACCCCTGAAGGTCGTAGTATGCGTAAAAGCTTCTTGCGAGCACCGATTAATTTTAAGTACGTAAGCTCTAACTTTACCAAGAAGCGCTTTCATCCGGTGCAAAAACGCTGGAAATCTCACAATGGTACGGATTATGTTGCCGCTATGGGGACTCCGGTGATGGCGGCTGGCGATGGCCGGGTCATCAAATCCACATACAATCGCTTTAACGGTAATTATGTCTTTATTCAGCATGGCGAAAAATATGTGACTAAGTATCTGCACTTTAAAAAGCGTGCGGTAAAAGCAGGTGAAGTGGTTAAGCAGGGGCAGGTTATAGGTTATTTGGGAAGCACGGGGATGGCGACCGGGGCGCATTTGCATTATGAATTCCTGGTCAACGGCACACATCGTAACCCACGCACGGTGGAGCTACCTAAAGCAGCGCCCATTGCCAAAACGCAACGAGCAGCATTTATGAAAATTGCTGCAAACCGGCTGACCCAGCTGGAAAATAACCGCCGCGTTATGCTTGCTATGCAATAACATGCGCTATTTTATCGGACTTATGTCGGGCACCAGCATGGATGGCGTAGACGCCGTGCTGTGTGCCATAGACACCCACAAGCCTATGGACACCCACTGGTTTCAGACCCTAAAGCGGGTCAGCCTGCCCTTCCCCGACTCGCTACTTAATACCCTCAATACCTTGTGCCAGCCTTCTGTAAACGAAATAAATAAAATGGGCGCTGCTGATATCGGAGTAGCCAGGCTGTTTGCTCAGGCGGTGGGTGTCCTGATTGAAGAGGCGGGCCTTACGCCAAATGATATTACGGCATTGGGCTCCCACGGTCAGACCATCCGGCATCATCCGGCCGGCTATTGTGCTGAAACAGCTAACGTGGGATTTACCTTACAGATTGGCGATCCTAATACACTGGCGGTCCTTACAGGTATACCGGTAGTCGCAGATTTCCGACGTAAGGACGTTGCGTTGGGAGGCCAGGGTGCTCCCTTAGTCCCGGCATTTCACCAAGCGATATTTGGTTGCCATGACAGCTACCGAAATCCCGCGGTTCCGGCGTCTAAAAAGGATTTCTCTTTGGACACCCACCAAAGCCAAACTAAGGCTATTGGTGCTTTTGCCAGAGCCATAGTTAATATTGGCGGCATTGCTAATATCAGTTTTATTGATGATAGTCCCAGCTCTATCAGCGGGTTTGACTCAGGCCCTGGAAACATACTCATGGATGGGTGGGTGTCCGAACATCTTCAGCTACCCTTCGATAAAAGTGGAAAATGGGCGGCCTCGGGGACGGTGCATCAAACATTGTTAGATGCCTGTCTTAACGATCCGTATTTTAAACAGGCCGCCCCTAAAAGTACCGGCCGGGAATACTTCAATACGCTATGGGTGTCACGGGTATTGCAAACATTTACTGATATTACGCCTGCGGATGTTCAAGCAACATTGTGCGAACTGACCGCTGCCCATATTGCCGATGCGGTAAAAATGCAGCCTCGGGTTGAACAGGTTTATATTTGTGGGGGAGGCGCATATAACACACACCTGTTAAGTCGGATTCAGGCTTTGTTACCAGCTCAAAAGGTCATGACCACCCAGACCCTTGGCATTTGTCCTCAGGATGTTGAGGGCGCGGCCTTCGCCTGGCTCGCCTATGCATATTTGGAACGAATAACAGCGAATGTGCCTGCCGTTACCGGGGCCTGTCGAAATGCGGTACTAGGGGGGTTGTATCTGCCTGACTAAAGAGCCCTCGGCGCGATTACGCGGTTTCTTTTAACGCAGGTAATTTTGCCAAACGAGTGAATCGAGCGACCCACTGGGCGTGCGCAAAGTTGCGCTGCTCCTCATTTTCCAGGCCTTCGTGATTAAGGTGAATACGGGTCACTTTATCGTTTACTGTTTCAAATCTCACATCCACCGATGATTCGTACCCCTCGTCAAGCTTGAGGGTAAACAACAGCTGCTCATTTGGCCGAACTTTGGCAAATTCTCCGGTATATCGACGCGCAGGGGTACCGGCTTCATCGACGAACACCATTTCGTATTCGGCGCCCTCATGTACATTCATGACCATGTATTTCAGCTGCATATCTTCGGGCATGAACCACTGCACCAATAACTCTGTTTTACAAAAACAGTTAAACAGCCGGGTAAGCGGAATTGAAAATTCCTGGTGAAACGCTAACTGGTTCATTCACACACCCCTGCTTTAATTACATTAATAGGTCTGGTCTCATCAGTGTAAACGATTCCTTGTGACTGTGCGATAAGACTGTGTCAGTTAACCTGATGCCTAGGCTCCCTTATTACCTTTTAAGCACTCTGGGCGCAAGCCTCTTGGGCCCATTTATGGCGGCTCACTTCGCCCTTACATTGTTGTTCAAACCCATGGCAAACCGACATCCAGTCTTGTCCCCCAAACCACATTGCTCTAGCAACTCGGGTATTCCAGGCCTTGAAGGGGGATCTTTTACATTATTAGTATAGTGTTCGAAGCTCCAGCGAAGCAATTGCAGATAAGTCTGCAAACTAAACCACAGCTGGAAGGTATCAGGCTTTCTTTGGGTTCGAAGTGGCAGTAAACCTGGTGCAGGCCGCCCAGCTTTTCTGGCAATAAGCCGCCGATTGAGACTGGTATATAACAAGTTTTTAATCGAGCGGGCTTTCCCTGCCCGGACCGGATTGAGATCCACATAAGCCATACAGGCCAGCACAGATGCTTCATCTAATAATGCCTGAGATTTAAACCGCCCTTCCCAAAAGCGGCCAGTGCATTCATCTTCCTTGTTAGCCCGCCGGGCAATAAATTCATTCAACTCACGCATAAACCAACTAATACATTGTAGGCGCCCCCGGTAGACCTCCACTGTCGCCTGCACCGTGTTAAGTTCATTATGAGTTAAAGCAGATTTGTCATTCAGATACCGCTGACACAGGACCGTTCCGCGATGCAGTTTTTGCCAATTTCTGAGCGTTTTTTCGTGGCTCCACTGCCGGGCTTTTGCAGTATTGATGCGCAATACCACATGAGTGTGGTTGCTCATCACCGCATAGGCACAAACATCCACAGCAAAGATCTTTGCTAAAAACAAAAGCCTTTGCTCTACCCAGGGCCGGCGATGTTCATAGCTTTTTCCGGAATAGCGGTCTTTGCCACATAAGAATGCTCGTCTTACGCACCGGGACACACAGTGATAAAACGGTGTTCGAGAAGCGCAGATGAGCGCCTTTCTTGGTCTGGGCATAAGCGTTAATTTGATAAATCAGTAAGACACTCAGTTTATCGCCTAAACCATTATATGCAGCTGAACAAGAGGCCAGAAGTGCCAAATAATCAGCTTAGATTGTTACCCTTGGTGAAAGGTTTTCAGATAAAGCGCTTCTACTTTATCCCGGGCCCACTGAGTTTTTCGTAAAAATTTGAGTGACGACTTTATCGAGGGTTCGTTTGCAAAACAGTTTACTCTGATTCGCTCGTGAAGCCCTTCCCAGCCATAGTGCTCCACCAGACGAGTGACAATAGTTTGCAAAGTAATGCCATGCAAATGGTTGTTAGGTTGATAGGAGGTCATAGCAGGCCATTTTTGTTTGGAAAAGCCGGATTTTATCAGGTTTATTGGTTCTTCGCTGTTATTCAAAAGCGCCTACCACAGACCCCGGAAAATAATAAAGGAGGGGCGACCTTAGCCGTTCAACCGCTAACGAGGCCAAAGGGGTTTCCTTAAGCTCCGCATTGATGTGGGTGTCCACAATGTAGCTATCCACGGTATGGCTATGGCGGAAGCCTTGAATTAACGACGCTCATAAAGACCAACATTCTACACCTGCATAGCAGATGGACACCCACCTTAATAAATCGCTGCGGTGGGTGTCCTATCTTCGGTCTAGCTTTGTTTACTATTTTCTTTTAGCCTTACCCTGCCATTTCAAAACTGTGGTCTTTGTTTGCTAAGTTCTGTCTCTGCTAACTTGTTATTTCGTTAGCAATTCTGTCATTGGCGGCTGATTACCAAAATGCTGTGCGCTGACCTGTTGCGCGACATTAGCATACAGCTTATCAAGAGCCTCTGAATTCATGAAACCCTCACAAAAGCCTTGTGCGTGTGGTTCGATAAAATGCCTGGCGGCTAAGATAAAGTGTGCAATCAATGGTTTGACATTGTCGGTCCCCATTGCGATTCGCATAGTGGTTAGCTCAATGCCTGCCCGTTTTTGTTCTTCCGGCGACAACTCTGAATGTGAGGTCAGAGCGGGGCATAGGATAATGGTATTGTTCTGGCCAATACTAACCTGGTGACTGAAAGCCGGTTCCAGAGCATCGAAAAAACGAGTAAACACATCTCTGGATAAACCAGCGCCCGCCATATCGACGGTAAACAACGGGCAAGGCCAACCATTTTCATGCTGTTTTTCTTTAAGCCCCGCATTGGGGTGGGTGTCTACAGCATGGCTATTCACTGTGATATCTGGATGGGCATTTAAAAACGCAGTAAAAACCTGAGTGTTGATGACTTTATTCATCATCCGCAACTCCAGTGTTTTCATTCCGTTTAAAACATCAAAGGCTTTTTCTGAGTCCAGAAAGGCCCCTTTGATATAGTACACATCCCAAAACATGGTTTTTGACCAGTCGACCCCGTTCATCTGACTGCCTTTGGGCTGGAACATCCTATATCCCGGTCCGACTACCACTCCGGCGGTGGTAGCGCCACTGCCACACAGATCTTTGGTATAACTATGTACCACATAATCCGGACGGCATGCTGCTTCCCCGTGTTGTAGTGGCCGGTGCAGAACCGGCGTGGCCAGCGTGGAGTCCAGCATCACTAACGATTCATGTTCGTGGGCGGTTCGGCATATTTCCGGCACATCCAGAACATAACCATGAGGGTTGCAAGGCGACTCCACATACACATGCAGGTTGGCGCCAGCATCTATCTCTGCCTGAAACTGAGAACGAGTCTGGGCATAGAATTCATTAAATTCTTCGGCGCTATAACCATCAAACCATGCCAGCTTAATGTCCATACGCCGGCTCTGGGCGTAAAAATCATGCAACAGCTGATAAACCCCGCCATATACATTGCGCGACACAATCAAAATATCGCCATGATTGAGCACATTGCTCAATAACGCATCAATAGCGGCCATACCACTGTTGAAGTTCCACGCCAGATAATCAGCTGCGTGCGGCCCCGCCTCCATATCCACAATAGCGTTAGCTAAAGAAATATTGGTAGGATTGAGCAATCGCGAATATATCTGATGCGTAAACTCTTTACCCTGAAAGGCGTCATCCACCCATTCGGTGCAGGCATAGACATAGGTGGCCGTGCGAACCACCACCGGGGTAGCTGAAAAGAGCGCGGTAACATTGTCAAACAGCGGGTAATGATTTCGGCTAAGCTGACCATTGCCTAAGCTTTGCCAGGTTTGGCGAAATGGGTTTTGCAGTGTATCGAGAATCTTCGCCAGCTGAAAAGACAGAAACTTTTTAGCATTGAACCAGGCAACCCGGTCTTCCCGGTCAAGTTCCTGTAAAGTCTGCTCGGTGATCTCCCACAATCGACTGACATCGCTTTGTGCGTGGTACAAGTGCCCGGCGGTATCGGCCAGGGCCTGCCCATACGGCGTTTGCTTATCAATGCCAAAATGTGCAAGCTGTTCGGCAACTAAAGCATCTACAGTTGATGATTCGGTGGTATTCCGGCGTGGTGAAAGGCGTCGGGCATGTTCAATAGATTGGCTCATCGTTAGCTTCTTTTACATAAATACATAGCGGAATTTATACATTCTTTTAACATTAATTAAACCGCTATCCCGTTATATCTGTCATTTAACAAGGAAAGAAATCTTTACTATGTCTGCTTTATCCCCACCTACTGAGATTGTCATTTTAAGTGACGAATATACCGAGTATCAGCAGGCTTTGCAGCGGTTAGCCCCTGCCAGCGAATTGATTGTCACCAGCGCTTCCGACGACCCTGGCACGGTGGATGTCCATACCACTGCCATTATGCTGGCTGATCCCCATCTGGCTGCAACAATCGTTGACAAATGTTCCGCTTTAAAATGGCTGCAATTAGGCTGGGCGGGGGTAACCCCGTTATTACGCGCGCAAAATCGTAGCTATACCCTTACCGGTGTTAAAGGCGTGTTTGACATGCAGATGCGTGAATACGTATTTAGCTATTTATTGTACTTTTCCCGCAACATCGCAGGCTTCCAAAAGGCGGCCGAGTCGGCTGAGAACAAATGGTACAAACCTGAACACACTTATCTGAAAGGTAAAACCCTGGGGGTGCTTGGGGCAGGCTCAATTGCCTCGGCGCTGGCGCCCGTCGCCCAGGTTTTCGGCATGAAGCTAGTGGGTTTGCGAAAAAGTGGACACCCACACCCCGGGTTTAATGACATGTACGACAATACCCAATTACAGGAATTTGCCCGCCAGTGTGATTATCTGGTCAGCCTGTTACCCGACACGCCTCATACCCGGGGTCTTCTTGATAAAACATTATTTAACGCCCTGCCAGAGAATGCGGTGTTAATCAATGCAGGGCGGGGTAATGCCCTGGTACAGCAGGATTTATTGGATGCGTTGGAGGAAGGCCAGCTACAGGCTGCCGTATTGGATGTTTTTGAACAGGAACCTCTACCAGACACCCACCCGTTCTGGCTGCACCCCGATATTCATGTGACTCAGCATACGGCCGCCACGTCCATCCCTGCGGATATCGCGAAGCTTTTCTACGACAATCTGCAGCGCTACCGGCAAGGTCAGGCGCTGCAACATGCTATCGACTTTGAGAAAGGTTATTGAGCTGCAGCCGCCAGGTGTTAACGGGGATCGGTGGCGGTGACTTCAATCCGATCCACATGCTGCTCACGAAAAGCTTTAAGATGGTCTAACCCTTCCAGCCGGTGCAATTCGCGCAATTCAATCCAGTCGATCAGCGAGTACAAACATATAGCCGGATAATGCCAGTTAGAAAATTCGCCCTCGCCCACCAGACTATTTAAATGGTTCAGACTGGCGGTTATGCGTTCTTTTTGGACCCGAACAAACAGCGCATCCTGATCGGCACTGATCTCTGAGCGCTTCATCAAAAACAAAGAGACAAACGAATCATTAACAGCATCGACCAGGGTCAGTTGGTTTTCTTCATCCCAGGTTAATGCGGAATACTTGTACTTTTCCGCCAGATAGCGGTAAATCACTCGCGAGTCATAGATCATCTGGCCATCATCTTCCAGACAAGGAACTTTTAGAACCGGGGATTTGTCAGCCAGCGTTTGTCGATCTTTACCCTGATAAATATTGAGCTCGACAAAGTCATGAGGGGTTTGTGACAACAGAATACGAATGCGTCTGACGTATGGCGAAGTTGTAGATCCGTAAAGTTTCATACCGACTCCTGTGAGGATGCCAAAAAGAACACTTTATACACAAAATTCAATTGTATCGATCGTCCTGCGCACTGCAGGACGAAAATCAACCGCTCCGTGGGGCTATACGCTAAAGCTGGCGCCGCAGCCACAGGTGGTGGTGGCATTTGGGTTTTCAACTAAAAAGCGCGAACCTTCCAGGCCTTCGACGTAGTCGACCACTCCGCCAACCAGATATTGCAAGCTCATCGGGTCCACCACCAGCGTGACACTGTCTTTATCGATGGTCATATCACCCTCGTTTACCTTTTCATCAAAGGTAAATCCGTACTGAAAGCCTGAGCAGCCGCCTCCGGTTACATAGACCCGCAATTTTAGCGCCGGGTTCTCTTCCTCTGCGACTAATTCTTTCACTTTTGCTGCGGCCGCATCAGAAAATTCGATGGGCAACGCTGTTTCTACAGACATAACAACCTCATTGCAGGTAAAACGGGTGCCGGCATTACCGACCATACTGCGAATTATCTTACAGACCGTGGCCGCAATCAATGTCAGCCGGCTTTAATTCAACACTAAAGACCTTTACGACGGTGAATTAGCGGTAAACACCTGCTTCCAGTCCACCTGCCATTTATAGTCTTCCCGTTTTTTTGAATACTGATACACTTGCGAGCTAAACGATACAGTTACCGGCTCAAACGCCTCGGGCAAGGTAAAAGCCACGCTTACTGTCTGAAAAAATTTGAAGCCGTAGGCGATATCCCCTTCGGGCAGCAGTGCCGGTGAGCCGCTGCATAATGTCTGACCCTGCTCGCCGCGAATACAAATTTGTAAATTACCTTTAATCAGGGAGCGCCGCTCCAGTCGTTGCAGCAGTACAAACTCCATTTTGTAATGATTCGGCGTCGACTGTTCAAAAATCTGCAATCCATCAACGATAAACCGATCCTGGATGGTTTCCGGGGCCATAACATTTTGGTAAAACGACAATGAGGTAGCCTGCTCAGCCAACGTGGTGCTGAGTATATCAAGCTGCTCACGCTGGCTGGCCGCCTCCAGCTCAGCCAGCGTCAGGCGTGTTTGCAACTGATGTTTTTGTTGCAAGACCTGCGTATGGCTCTGCTCCAGTTCGCGCAGCTCGGATTGGCGCATTTCGGCCTGCTGAGCCTTGTCAGATACCGATATCTGCCCCAGCCAAAAGCTAATGCCTGCTACCAGGCCAAGCCCGACAATCAGGACTAAGCTGAGCCGGAATCCGCTGAGTTTAAATCCTGAGGTAGAAGATGAGTAATTCACTTGAAAATGACCGTCCTAACTAAAAATCAGATGCTTAGGAAATGTGAAAGGGTATGGTAAGCTAACCGCATGCTTTAGTTTACCCTAGTTTGGGTCATTACATGCGTCTTCATGGCCTTCGTCAAGAACTTGCTCATCCTCGCACTTCAGTACTGGTATGTTTACTGGGTATTGTCGGTGGCGCCATTGCTGCAGGTCTGATTATTCTGTTTCGGCTATGTTATGAGTGGCTACACACTAATGCCCCCATATGGCTGGAGATGCTGACCGGCGATGCCGGTCTTGCCCGGCTCATCCAACCGTTAGCAGCGGTCGCCCTGATTTTGCTGGTGGCCTTCATAACCGGCTTCAAGCATTACCGCATGGGCATTCCGTTTGTGATACATCGGGTCAAAATGTTCTACGGCTATGTGCCCTTTCGTACCACCATAAACCAATTTTTTGGCGGTATGCTGGCCCTGGCCGGCGGTTTTGTGGTTGGCCGAGAAGGCCCCAGCGTGCATATCGGGGCTTCAGGCAGCAGCTATGTCGGCCAGTGGCTGCGATTACCCTACAACAGCATTCGTATTCTGGCCGGTTGCGGCATCGCGGCCGGCATTTCAGCATCATTTAATACCCCTTTCGCGGCAGTCATCTTTGTCATGGAAGTGGTTCTGCGTGAATATAAAATCCATATCTTTGTACCGGTTATGCTGGCTGCCGCGTGTGGCTCCGTGCTGACACGTCTGGTCTTTGGAGAGATCAACGAGCTGTCGTTTTTATCCATTGCGGTGTTTAGTGAATGGATGTATCTGTATCTCATTTTACTGGGAGTGGTACTGGGGGCGCTGGCTGCTTTGTTTAATAATCAGCTGATGCGGGTCATGACCCTGTTTCGGCCAGTGGGCATGATGTGGCGCCTGGTATTGGCCGCCGTTATCACCGGCAGCATCACCTTCATGCTGCCTCAGGCTGCCGGAGCAAGTTTTGAAAGTATTGAAATTCTGTTTACCGAACAGCCCGATACGTTGTTTTTGCTTGCCTTATTAGCAGCGAAATTTGTATTGGCAGTCGCCGCAATCGGCCTGGGCGTACCAGGTGGCATCATGGGGCCGGTGATGGTAATTGGAATGTTAGCCGGCGCCCTTTTGCTAATACCCCTTAATAGTTTCATTGATGTGAGTGACTACACCAGAAGTTTCGCGCTTTTAGGCGTAGCCGGTATGTTAACTGCCACATTACATGCGCCGCTAGCCGCATTATCGGCGGTGATGGAGCTTTCCTACAGTCCCCAGATTATACTGCCCGCGATGCTGGTTATTGTGCCTGCTTACGTTACCTCTACGCAATTTTTAGGTAACCGCTCTATTTTCATCCGTCAACTTGATTACCAGAATCTGCCCTATGCCATTAACTCTATTCGTGAAGCCCTGGAAAAAACAGGTGTGCTGGCGGCCATGGCAACCGACTTTAAGCTGTTTAAAACGGCTCCTGAAGATATTATTGAAAAGTATCTGGCCGATAATCCTACTGCTATCGTATTAGAACAAAAGCAGCTTGAGCGAGAGTTACAGTATCGACTGGTTCAATACGATGTCAGTCTTGATCACAATGCGCAGGCGCTGAACTATTTGCCGGTAGAAGGACTCAACAGTCAGACCACCTTATTTGAGGTCTACGAAAAGCTGAAAAATACACGCAGTGGCGCGGTGTTCATTTACGACTCCAAAGAAGAAAACATCATCGGGGTTATCACCTGGAATATTTTGCAAAGTTTTCTTCAGAAAGCGCAGTACTAACAGGGATATACTATGATTTTGTGGCTTAAAGCCCTGCACCTTTTTTTTATGGTTGCCTGGATGGCCGGGATTTTTTATCTACCCAGGTTGTTTGTGTATCACGCTCAATCCAATGAACAAGCAGTAAAAGATCAGTTTAAAGTGATGGAGCGCCGGTTATGGTTTTTTGTCACGCCATTTGCCTTGCTGACCCTGGTCTTCGGTATCGCTTTAATTGCAGTGTATGGCGGGCAGTGGTTTAAGGTTTCTGGGTGGCTGCACGCAAAAGCCGTACTGCTGGTCGGCCTCTATGCCTATCACTTTTATCTGTACCGACTGGTAAAACAGTTTGCCCGGGACGAGAATACCCGAGGCCCAACCTTTTACCGTGTTTTGAACGAAGCCCCGGTGTTGGTGTTGTTGGGGATTGTAATTTTAGCAGTGGTTAAACCTTTTTAATGAACAACTTGTCTGGCTGTGCCAATTCACCGGCTATACTAGAGGTTACTTTCTTGCCCTGCATCAATGATGTAGCTTTACCGTGTACGCAGGATTCACATGGACGTAAGTAACGAACGCCTCAAGCATCTGCTGGCGCGCACCGACGAAGCCTTTCAGGCGCTTTTGAAAGAGCCTGACTCCATTGCGCTTAATGAAGCCTACGAAACCGCGAAAGCCGAACTGGATGAATATATCAGCTCGTTACGCGAGGCTCTTTCCAAAAAAAGACTCAAACGCTGAACTTCAAGAGGCATCATCCGGTGTCTGCTGAAAATTTTCAAACTGCTGCGGTAAAAATGGAGCAAGCTCCCCTGCCAGCTTAATATAATCTTGTAAAATAGCAGGCAGTTGACCGGCCAGCTGGGGCAGGTTTTGCTTTAGTCGCGCCGCCTGCGCCGCTTCAAGGCCTTTAGTCGCCGCCTCGGGATTTGCCAGGGTAGTAAAAAGCTTAAGACACCGACTTAAACGTTTTTCCGGAGCTTCATTTAACAAGCCGCCGTCTTTATCCGGCGATGCCTGCGCTTTTGCCCAGGCTTGCTGCCAGATAGTTTCGAGCTGTTGATGACCCGTTAACAGCCCTTGCAGCCATTGTTGCAAAGGCTGACGTTCCTCCGGCTTTTCAGACCATTTTGCCGGAGCGGGTAAAGCTGCTCTATTGTCATTCATTTGCTGCAATGTATCGCGCAGTCCAAGCATCAGATGATGCGCCAGGTTGTCGACTTGTTCGTCAGTCAGAGTTTGAGAGGGAGAACCTGCGCTCACCAACCAGGGCATCCAGGTTTCAGGCATCGGAATTTCAGGAGCTGCTGCAATCGCAAAAATGAGCCCGCGGGTATGCATTTGCGGCGGCAAAACCTGCGCCTCAGGATAGGTCTGGTAAAAAATTGTCAAGGTATCAGATGCAGCCACAACCATACTCATTACGAGGGAATAAGGCTCCCATTCTATGCACAACCTCTGCTCGCATTCAATTTTTAGGCTGGATTACGTTTTCGAAGCCCCATCAATGCTCGGCTAATGCTTTGCGCTAATTCTGGAAATCACTTCACGAGCCTCGTCATGGACACCCACCCAGCCACGTAATGGACACCCACCCTGTTTGCATGAGCGGAATAGGCGGAAAATGGACACCCACTAAATGTCTACCCTGTTTCAGCGCTCCGATTACATTAAATTGGGGGAGCGCTCGCTTCCGTTGTTACCGTTATAGGTATCGTCAGGAGGTGGGTGTCCGGTTTGTACAAGTCTGTTCTTGCTGCCGCTTTTGAAAACTACCATGAGAGTCTTATCTCTGTGGGTGTCCAGTATCTACCATGGGAGTCGTATCTCTGTGGGAGTCGTATCTCTGTGGGAGTCTTATCTCTGTGGGTGTCCAGTATAGCCACGTAATGGAAGCCACGTAATGGACACCCACCCTGGTTGCATGGGCGGAATAGGCGGAAATTGACACCCACTAAATATCTACCCTGTTTCAGCGCTCCGATTACATTAAATTGGGGGAGCGCTCGCTTCCGTTGTTACCGTTATAGGTATCGTCAGGAGGTGGGTGTCCGGTTTGTACTAGTCCGTTCTTGCTGCCGCTTTTGAAAACTACCATGGGAGGCGTATCTCTGTGGGAGTCTTATCTCTGTGAGTGTCCAGTATCTAGTGTCGTCAAGAGGTGGGTGTCCAGTATCTATAGGTGTCAGTATCACCAGATGCCCTATAGCTGTGCTTTGTATCTGTGGGTGTCCTACAATTATATTTCTATAGTTATCCCTGAAGCTATGCCCTGTATCTCGCCGTTACCGGCGTTGCATTCAGATGGATGTCTTCAGGTGGCTTTAATTGAAACGGTTTCGATCAGTGCGGCTTTATTTTTGGCGATTTGTTTATTCATATATAAAAAAGTTATGCTGGCTCTTGGTTCGCGGCGGACTTTTCTTTACCATCCGCCTCCCAAAAAATACGCTGGTCTGGTGAAAGCGCCTCATATTGAGGCATCAGGCTTAACAATTATGGTTTGTTTCAACAGGTAGCCTGCTATGGCAAAAGATAAATCTGGATACATTATCGCGGCTGCGTTTATCGGCCCGGGTACAGTCACCACTGCCAGTGTGGCAGGCGCGAACTTTGGCTTTCATCTGATGTGGGCATTGTTGTTTTCTATCATTGCGACCATGGTACTGCAGGATATGGCAGCCCGTCTGGGCATTGCTACTGGTAAGGGCCTGGCGACTAATTTGAAAGATATTAGTGACAAACCTGCTTTTCGGGCCTTGTTTGCGGTGTTAATTGTGGCCGCTGTGGGGGTCGGTAACGCCGCCTACGAGTCGGGTAATCTGACCGGCGCCGCGATTGGATTGGATGCCTTTGTCAGTATCGGCACTGGTAACTGGGCGATGATTTTAGGCGCTATTTCGGCTCTGCTGCTCTATTCAGGCAAATATAAAGTCATCGAATCGGTGCTGGTGGTCTTGGTGATAGCCATGGCCGTGGTCTTTTTTGTGACATTGTTTGCCGCTGGCCCACAGTGGACGGATATGCTTAGTCAGGCGATGCAGCCTCAACTTGATGTCGATACCATCACTATGATTTTGGCCCTGATCGGCACCACTATCGTGCCTTATAACCTGTTTTTGCATGCCAGTCTGACTGCCCAGAATTATGCCGGTGAAGATAAAGCTGAATCCATCGCCGCTTCCAGAAAACAATCGGTAATGGCCATTGGCTTCGGCGGTTTAATCACTCTGGTGGTCATGGCCACCGCCATGATGGCGTTCTTTAGCCAGGCGGCCACTATGGATGCATCAAATATGGGGCAGCAACTGGAACCGGTACTGGGTGAAGGCGCTCAATGGTTTTTCGCGGCAGGCTTATTTGCCGCCGGACTCACCAGTTCTATCACCGCGCCATTGGCAGCCAGTTATGCGGTCTGTGGTGCTTTTAACCTGTCGCAAGACATGAACAGCAGAGCCTTTCGCAGTATCTGGATGGCCATTATCGCCACCGGGGTCATCATCGCCGGTATGGGCTTCAAACCACTATCGGCCATCCTGTTTGCACAGGCTGCCAATGGGCTGCTGTTGCCTGTAGTGGCCATCTTTTTGCTGGTCGTAATGAACAAGCGTGAGCTACTGGGGCCGTTTAAAAATGGCAAAGCCAGTAACCTGCTCGGCGCCCTGGTCGTTGCCTTTGTGGTGTGCCTGGGCGCCTACAAGCTGGTCTCGTTATTCTGAGGCCAGCCGGTCAAGGATAGCCGTCAACATCTGACGGCTGCAGCCAAAATTAATTCGAAAATGGTTAGGAGCACCAAAATCTATCCCCGGTGAGGGACCTACTCCGCGTGCTTCGGCCCATTTTTGAACATCGTCTACTCCCAGTCCCGAAGCATCCACCCAGGCTAAAAAGGTGGCAGGCTGAGTGTTTACCGCTAAGCCCTCAATCTGGTTGATGCGCTTTACCAGCAAGTCGCGATTTTCGCGCAAATACTGAAGCTGCTGCTGATGCCAGTCGTCGCATTGCGTAAATGCGGCTTCAGTGGCCAGCAAGCCCAGCTGATTAACCCAGGGCACAATTCCGGCAGCCGCCTGACTAAACTGACGCCGTAATTTGCTATCCGGAATAATGGCAAATGACGCCCCTAATCCGGCAATATTAAAAGTTTTACTGGCGGCCATTAGAGTTACGCTATTATGTGCCAGTCCAGGCTCGCGACCGGCGGGTAAATGCGGCGCGTCGGGGTCTAATATCAAATCACAATGAATTTCATCGGAACACAACACCACATTGTGCTGCTCACAAATGCGGGCAATGGTTGCCAGTTCCTGCGCAGTTAACACCGAACCGACCGGATTCATTGGGTTGCATAAAATCATTAACGAACAGGAGGGATCCTGCGCTTCTTGTTCTAACTGGTTAAAATCCAGCGTGGCACGCCCGTGCTCAGTGATGGTTTGAATATCTACCCGTTCTAAGCCGTTAAGCTTGGGGGCCGCCAGTAAGGGCGGATAATTCGGCGTCTGAATTAAGACCTTATCGCCGGGCTGGCAATAGGCTTTACATACGGCATTAAAGGCCGGCACCACGCCAGGTGTCCACACCAGCCAGTCTGCCTCAATCTCCCAGTCATGCTTGTCTTTTAGCCAGCGGCGTACCGCGTCAATAGCAGGCGTATACTGTGAGGGCAGTACATAGCCAAGATTACCGTGTTCGACCCGCTGCTGTATGGCATCAAGAATTGGCTGAGCACAACGAAACTCAGTATCTGCGACCCAGGCGGGTAACACATCTTTACCCTGATATTTCTGCCATTTGAAAGAATAGGTTCCATCCCGTGAAGGGGTTTGATCAAAAAGCTCAGACACGCTTACCATCCTGTTATTACTAAAATGTGGCAGCCAGTGTAGAACAGGCATAACAGGGCTAGCTAGTACCTGGTTAGAATAAATTGCTATGAGATGGATGGCGGATGAAAGGCTTCACCCAGCCAATATTTCATTGACCTTGGCTATCAGGTCATCAACTTTGAAAGGTTTGGCCACAAACTGAGTGGCACCTGAGCGCCGTGCTTCCAGCACCGTTTCACGGGTAGCATCTGCGGTCAGCAACAAAAAGGGTAACTGCATGCCCTGCTTTCGGCACATTTTTAGCAGTGAAATGCCGTCATAGTCAGGCATCATCTGATCGCTGATAATAAGGGAAAGTGAAGTGTCATCCTGACGCATCAGAAAATCTCTGGCAACTTTACTCTGTGTAAAGCTATGCACCTGGGCACCTAAACGGTCCTCCAATGTCACAGCAATTAATTCCTGTGTAATGGCATCATCATCCACTACCACAATTGAGCAAGATCCCATACCTGCACCAAAATGCTTTTTATTTCCCCTAGCATAACCTCATCCTGCAAATCTAACAATTGTTCTAAAGTTGTACGCCTACAATACCACCCTAATTTCAGGCATAAAAAAACGCCGCAAAAGCGGCGTTTTCAAACTCGTTGGAAAAGTGCGTTATTTAGCCCTTTTTCTCACGTGAATTACGCTTACGTTCGTTTTCGGTTAAGAACCGCTTACGAATACGGATGCTTTTCGGCGTCACTTCCACCAGCTCATCATCATCGATAAATTCCAGTGCCTGTTCCAGCGTCATAACAATCGGCGGCACCAGGCTCTGCGCTTCATCAGTACCTGAAGCACGCACGTTGGTCAGCTGCTTACCTTTAAGGGCATTAACTGTTAAGTCGTTGTCACGGCTATGAATACCAATAACCATGCCTTCGTAAACCTCAACACCATGACCGATAAACATACGGCCACGCTCTTGCAGGTTAAACAATGCGTTAGTCAGCGCTTTACCGGCCGCATTAGCAATCAATACACCATTTTTACGCTGACCAATTTTGCCGCCTTTGTGCAAACCGTAATGGTCAAATGTATGGTACAGCAGACCAGACCCTGAGGTCAGAGTTAAGAACTCGGTCTGGAAGCCAATCAGGCCACGACTTGGGATCATAAAGTCCATGCGAACACGGCCTTTGCCATCCGGCGACATATCTGTCAGTTCAGCTTTACGATAACCCAGTTGTTCCATGATAGAACCCTGGTCTTCTTCCTGACAATCTACCGTCAGGGTTTCGAAAGGTTCCAGCAAGTTGCCATCTTCATCTTCTTTGATGATAACTTCAGGACGCGAAACCGCCAGCTCGTAACCTTCACGACGCATGTTTTCAATCAAGATACCCAGGTGCAGTTCACCACGACCTGAAACCCGGAACTTATCAGGGTTTTCGGTTTCTTCAACACGCAGGGCTACGTTGTGTACCAACTCATCCTGTAAACGGTCAAAGATATTACGTGAAGTTACATATTTTCCTTCACGACCAGAAAACGGTGAGGTGTTTACCTGGAAGGTCATGGTCACGGTAGGCTCATCCACTGTTAACGCGGGCATTGCTTCAACCGCATTAACATCACAGATGGTGTCAGAGATTTTCAGCTCGCCCAGCCCGGTGATGGCAATAATATCACCGGCATTTGCAATTTCTGCTTCCTGACGCTGCAGACCCAGATAGGTTAGAACCTGGCCCACCTTTCCATTACGTTTGTCGCCATCGGCATTGACAATAGTAACCTGCTGACCGGTTTTTACTTTACCACGCGCGATACGACCTACACCGATGACGCCAACATAAGAGTTGTAATCCAGCTGTGAGATCTGCATCTGGAACGGACCTTCAGGGTCTGTATTCGGCGCATCTACCTGGTCTACGATGGTTTGGAACAACGGCGTCATATCGGTGCCGGTAGTGTCTGAATCCATCGCGGCCCAGCCGTTTAGTGCTGAGGCGTACACAATCTGGAAGTCCAGTTGTTCATCAGTAGCACCCAGGTTGTCAAATAGGTCAAAAACCTGATCGATTACCCAGTCAGGACGAGCGCCTGGCTTGTCGATTTTATTTACCACTACAATTGGCTTCAAGCCCTGGGCAAACGCTTTTTGAGTTACAAAGCGAGTTTGCGGCATAGGACCTTCCTGAGCATCAACCAGCAGCAGCACAGAGTCGGCCATTGACATTACCCGCTCTACTTCACCACCAAAGTCGGCGTGTCCGGGAGTGTCAACAATATTAATATGGTAATCCTGCCAATTGATTGCAGTGTTCTTGGCCAGGATTGTGATGCCGCGCTCTTTCTCGATATCGTTGGAATCCATGATGCGCTCTTCGGCTTCACCACGGCTTTCCAGCGTACCAGACTGCTGTAGCAATTTATCGACCAGGGTGGTTTTGCCGTGGTCAACGTGCGCGATGATCGCAATGTTTCTTAACTTCGAAATATCGTACGTGTTCATTAGGTTTGTGCCTGTATAGCTGCCCGGACTGAGATTGGCGCCCGGCTAAAGAGTTGAAATTCTTGCAGAGGTAAAAAATGTGCGCGGATTGTACAGAAAATTTACTGTCTTTGCGCTTCTTTTTTTACGATCTTTGCATATCTCTGACAATATGCAACTAAAGTTAAAAGAATTTTGAGGGGATGATGAACCACACCCCCCGTTTTGCACTGGTTTTGTCAGTCTCATCAAACACCTGGACCGTGCAGCATAGAAAAAAAAGCTGTTATGCACCAAGATAGCGCCGCAATGCTCCAATTTGGTGCAATCCGAATTTGTAAGTGTTGCGTAACTTGCTTGTATCCCGTGTTATTCAGGCCTTAGATTACTGGCACGAATATCGCTAGGTCTTTTTATCAATACTGACAGGGTAATTTATCCGGCCCTGCATTTTTACATCTATACCTGGAGGAAACGATGTCAATAGAAAAGGCATTAGAGCTGATTGAAGAAAGTGAAGCAAAATTTATCGATATGCGCTTCACCGATACAGCAGGCAAGGAACAACATGTTTCTATTCCTGCGGCTCAGGTTGACGAAGAGTTTTTTGAAGAAGGCAAAATGTTTGATGGCTCTTCAATTGCCGGCTGGAAAGGAATTAACGAATCAGACATGGTATTGATGCCGGATGCCGATTCTGTGGTTCTGGACCCTTTTGCAGAAGAAACCCAAATTAATGTGCGCTGTAATATCGTTGAACCAATGACGATGGAAGGGTATGAGCGTGACCCACGTTCTGTGGCATATCGCGCCGAAGAATACCTGAAATCCACCGGTATTGGCGATACGGCCTTTTTCGGTCCTGAGCCGGAGTTTTTCCTGTTTGATGATGTTCGGTTCCATACCGACATTTCCGGTTCATTTTACAAAATCGATTCTTCTGAAGCCAAATGGAATTCCGGGGCCGACTTTGAAGGTGGCAACATGGGTCACCGTCCTGGTGTAAAGGGCGGTTATTTCCCGGTACCCCCGGTAGACTCAAGCCACGATACCCGCGCGGCGATGTGTCTGGTAATGGAAGAGATGGGCCTGACTATCGAAGCACATCACCACGAAGTCGCCACTGCCGGTCAAAACGAAATTGCCTGTGAGTTTAATACTCTGGTGAAAAAAGCCGATGAGCTGCAAATCTACAAGTACGTAGTACACAATGTGGCACATGCTTACGGGCAAACCGCAACCTTTATGCCAAAACCATTGGTTGGGGATAACGGCTCGGGAATGCACGTTCACATGTCCATCGCCAAAGATGGTAAGAATGTCTTCGCTGGTGACAAATATGCAGGTCTGTCTGAAGAAGCGCTGTATTACATTGGCGGTATCATCAAGCACGCCCGTGCCCTGAATGCGTTTACCAATGCGTCAACCAACTCGTACAAGCGTCTGGTACCTGGATTTGAAGCCCCGGTTATGCTGGCTTATTCAGCGCGTAACCGCTCGGCATCGATTCGTATTCCCTATGTGACCAGCGATAAAGCACGTCGTATTGAAGTACGCTTCCCGGATCCAACCGCGAACCCGTACCTGGCGTTCTCAGCGCTGCTGATGGCCGGTCTGGACGGCATCAAAAACAAGATCCATCCTGGCGATGCTATGGATAAAGACTTATATGATCTGCCAGCAGAAGAAGCTAAGGATATTCCCACGGTAGCGAGTTCATTTGAAATGGCGCTGGAAGCACTGGACAATGACCGTGAATTCCTGAAAGCCGGCGGCGTTATGACCGATGATATGATTGATGCCTACATCGATCTTAAATCTGAAGATGTGACCAAGCTGCGTATGACCACGCATCCTGTTGAGTTTGATATGTACTACAGCCTGTAACAGATTGTAAGCCATAAAGAATTAAAGCCCGCTTAACCGCGGGCTTTTTTGTGTTTGCTCCGGCCATACCGCTAAACACAAATGTGATAGGAACCAGACAGTATTCGTACTAAGATTAATGAGTACCACTACACTATCAGGACAACGCCATGAAGTTGCGCATCGCCATATTTGTTATTTTCAACTGGTGCTATATGCCCCACGTAACGGCTCAGGTTTATAAAGTCGAAAAAGAAGATGGCACAGTCGTCTTCACTGACACGCCCGCCGCTGCCGACAGTAAAACGGTGACCTTTGATGCCAAAACTTCTAATATAACGCCAACTTTGCCTGGCAAGGCGCCGGCAGCGCCGACCCCGCAGCCTCAGAAAAAAGTTCGTTACACCATTAATATTGCCAGTCCAGCCCCCGAGGCCACCATCCGCAATAATAAAGGTAAGGTGTCTATTGTCGCTTCCGCCTCTCCCAAACCTGTGGGCCGCTATCAGCTTACCCTGGACGATAAGGTTATCAAGCAAAATAGCAGTGGCTCGTTTGCTCTGTCAGGCGTACCCCGCGGCGCTCACACCTTTCAAATTCAGTTACTGGGTAATAAGGGCAAGACTCTTGCATCGTCAAAGACACAAACCTTTTACATGCATCAGGCCTCGGCCCTTATCAATCAGGGCTCCGCTCAGTAGCCGACTCGTACAATTCGGGCTGAGCATGCCCGGTGAAAAACGTAAACCCCTGGCCAGGTGACACACGCCAGTGTCTTTACGCTATAATGCACCAGATTAGTGCAAGGAGATTTCACCCTCATGCCCGGTTTCGAAACCGCCCCGGCTCAATTACTGGATAACCTCAACACCATCTTAGTGATGGTGGATAACGAACTGAACATCGTCTATGTCAATCAGGCCGGTGAGGCGTTATTTGCCACCGGCGTGAAACAGCTTTACGGCCACCCCCTCTACGATTTTTTTATGCCTGGTACCATTCAGCGCGCCCGCCTGCGCGCCGCCTTACGCTGGGCCGAAGACTTTACCGAAAATGAAGTTAGTCTGACATTTCGTGACAACCGCTCAGTATTGGTGGATCTTACCGTTACCAACCTGCAAACCGAGCACGGTCACCGGTTGTTATTTGAGGTCCGTAAAATTGATCAGCAAAAACGTATTTCCCGGGAAACCCAGCAAAACGCCCAGCATTTTGCCGCGCGGGAACTGGTGCGGGGACTGGCCCATGAAATCAAAAATCCGTTAGGGGGTATTCGCGGCGCCGCCCAGCTTCTGGAAAAAATGCTTGAACAGCCGGACCACCGGGAGTTTACGCAGATGATTGTGGAACAGTCAGATCGGCTGCGAAGCCTGGTGGATCGTCTGTTAGGCCCCAATGCCCTGCCCCAGCGACAATGGTGCAACCTGCATCAGACCCTGGAACGGGTGCGCAACCTGATGAAAGTGGATGCCGAAACCCCGATTACGCTTGTTCGTGATTATGACCCGAGCATTCCGGATATTCATATTGACCCGGATATGATTCAGCAGGCGGTACTCAATATTGTTCGCAACAGTGTGCAGGCGCTGAGTCAGGCCCAAACTGACACCCCAAAAATTTGTCTGATCAGCCGAATAGAGCGCCAGATGACCATCCAGGGCATACGTTATCCGTTAGTGGCTCGCATCAGCGTACTTGATAACGGCCCCGGTATCCCTGAGGCTATTCGCGATACCCTGTTTTATCCGATGGTCAGTAGCAAAAGTGGTGGCAGTGGCCTGGGTTTGTCTATCGCCCAGACGTTGATCCATCATCATGCCGGGCGTATCGACGTTGACAGCCAGCCCGGCCACACCGAAGTGGTGTTGTTTCTTCCAATTGAACGCAAGGAGTCGTATTCATGAGCAGTGAACAGGTATGGATTGTGGATGATGACAGCTCCATTCGCTGGGTTTTACAAAAAGCCTTGCAGGCAGCGCAGATTGGCTGCCTGAGCTTTGAAAAGCCACAAGACTTGTTATTGCATTTACACAGTGGCGAACGCCCGCAGGTGGTCATTTCTGATATTCGGATGCCGCAGATGGATGGCATGGAGTTATTGCAGGAGATCCAGCAGATTGAGCCGGATATGCCGGTTATTATTATGACCGCCCATTCAGACTTAGACAGTGCGGTAAACGCGTATCAAAGCGGCGCGTTTGAGTATTTGCCTAAACCCTTTGATATTGATGATGCCATCACGCTGACCCAACGGGCATTAGCCCACCGCCAGGAGCAAAACCGGCAACAACAACAACAACCAGAACAGCCGCCCCTTTCGCAGATTATTGGCGAAGCGCCGGCCATGCAGGAAGTGTTTCGGGCTATCGGCCGCTTATCACGATCATCGATAAGCGTGCTGATCAATGGCCAGTCGGGCACGGGAAAAGAGTTGGTGGCTCAGGCACTGCACCAACATAGTCCACGTACGGCCAAGCCGTTTATTGCTTTGAATATGGCGGCGATACCCGCCGATTTAGTGGAGTCGGAACTGTTTGGTCACGAAAAAGGCGCTTTTACCGGCGCACAGAATACCCGGCATGGGCGCTTCGAGCAGGCGAATGGCGGCACCTTGTTTTTAGATGAAATCGGCGATATGCCGTTGGATGTTCAGACTCGCCTGCTGCGGGTGCTGGCCGAGGGTCAGTTTTATCGGGTGGGCGGCCATCACCCGGTCACCGTGGATGTGCGTATTATCGCGGCGACCCACCAGGATCTGGAGCAGCGGGTGCGTAATGGCCAGTTCCGGGAAGATTTGTTTCATCGCCTGAATGTTATTCGTATTCATATCCCCTCACTGGCGCAGCGCCGGGAAGACATTCCGCTACTGGCTACTCACTTTTTACATCTGGCCGCCAAAGAATTAAAAGTAGAAACCAAAGCCTTAAGTAAGGCAGCCCAGGGCACGATGATGCGGTTGGCCTGGCCGGGTAATGTGCGCCAGCTTGAAAATGTGTGTCGCTGGCTGACTGTAATGGCCAGTGGCCAGGAAATATTACCCGCCGACCTGCCCGCTGAGCTGCATACGGAAAGTCCGATACAGCCCGAGGCGCAAGATGCTGCGCAGTGGTCAGAATTGCTGGCCCGCTGGGCCGATGAACAGTTGCAGGCAAATAAACATAATGTTTTGACTGACGCAGCCCACACCTTTGAAAAAGTGCTGCTGGAACGTGCTCTGCATCATACCCAGGGTCACAAGCAAGAGGCCGCCAAGCATCTGGGATGGGGTCGAAATACGCTTACCCGCAAACTTAAAGAGCTCAACATTTCCGGTTAGTTCATGATGCCGGACCCGGCTGCCCGAATCGTGGTCGGGCGCCTCTACCTTGCTGCCCCCCTTCTGCCGAGGCAGTGCTGCCTCACCTTGCTTCCAGACACCCAACTAAACTATTTAAGAATGTAAACGCGTACATCAAAACACTGTCTGCGCCTGCATTCCTGTGCCTATCTTAATTGTTTAAGTTTTTCCTTAATTTTTGCTTGAGGCGCTTCAGATAAATGGGTATTGTTAACCTAATGTAATACCAAAGTTACAGGCTCACACATTTGAGAAGGCACACAGAATGAAGAAATCACGACTGTTCAAACCGGCAATGCTGTCCCTTGCCGTTAGTTCGGCAATATTTGCAAGCCAGGCATACGCCCAACAAGAGTTAAATCCGAATCCCGACGAAGATGTCGAAGTCATCGCGGTAAAAGGGATCCGCGGCTCATTAATTCGCGCCCAGGCAGTAAAGATGGATAACTCGTCGATTGTTGAGGCCATCTCCGCTGAAGACATCGGTAAATTGCCTGACTCGTCTATCGCTGAATCGTTGGCGCGTTTGCCTGGTATGGCCGGTGAGCGTGTCGGTGGCCGGACCTCGGGAATTTCTGTTCGTGGTTTCAAAGAAGATTTTATCGGTACTTCATTAAATGGTCGCGAGCTTATTGGTATCGGTGATAACCGAGGCGTAGAATTTGACCTGTACCCGGCTGAAATCATGACCGGTGCTACCATCTACAAATCCGTCGATGCGTCCTTAATGGTGCAAGGCGTCGGTGGTACGGTTGACCTGCAAACCGTTCGTCCGCTGGCATCTCAGGAAACGCTGACGCTGACCGGCACCTTAGAGCGCGGTGGTAACGACTCTGACAACCCGGAATTTGATAATAAAGGCCATCGCTACGCCTTATCATTTGTCGAAAAGTTTGCTGATGACACCATTGGGGTGGCGCTGGCCCTTGCGTCGACGGAATCGCCGCGTAACGAACGTAAATACGGGGTTTGGGGCTATGGCGACAATAATGGCGCCCTGATCCCGTTTGGCTTGGATACCCAGGCCATCAGCCGGGTTCTGGAGCGCGATACGATTTCTGGTATTTTTCAGTGGCGACCCACTGAAAACTGGGACATCGTCGTGGATGTGCTCGACATTGATTATTCTGACTCGGGCGTGATTCGCGGTTTTATCGAACCGTTTGAACTGAACACCGCCTCATTGACCGGCAGTGGTGCTACCGCGTCAGGGATCCAGACCAATGTGAACCCGGTGCTGCGTACCGACCCGGCGCAAAAGGATGGCGAGCTTCAAACCTTTGGCCTGAATGTAAAATATTATTTGAACGATTCCTGGTCGGTGGCACTGGATGTGGCCGAAAGCGACTCCAGCAAACGCGACCTGCGCGGTGAGTCGTATGCCGGTTTAGCCCGTAATGGCGCCGCCTTGGCACCCGGTGATCAGCGCACCCGTAATTTTAACATGAGCCCGGATGGCATCATGTTTAGCGACAGCAACGGCTTAGAAGCTTTTGCTGACCCCAGCTTACTGCAGCTGACCGGGCCGCAGCCCTGGGGTGGCGGTCTGGCGAACCTGGCTGACCAGTTTGAAACCGATGTACTGCGCGCCGATGGCGAACCCTACGACTATTTCAATGCCCAGGATGGCTTCTTAAACTTTGCAGATTTTGAAGAAGAGCTGACCACTGTGCGCTTTGAAACCTTTGGTCTGGTGGACTGGGGAATTGTCAATGAAGTAAATTTCGGCTTCCGCTATTCAGATCGCGTTAAGAGCAAAGACAACAAAGGCTTTTTTGCCACCGCATCGTCTTACCCTGACTCTACAGCTATTCCTTCAGACTACCTGTACAACGGCCTGGCAGATTTGACCTGGGCAGGTCTGGGCCAGGTGGTGGCCTACGATGGTTTTGCGCCCTATAACGATGGCGAATATATCCTTAATGATGCGGGATTGTTAGAGCCGGATCGCTTAGGCGATACCTATACTGTGGAAGAGGAAACCACCACCCTGTTTGCCAAATTTGATTTTGAAACCGATGTGGCCGGCTTCTTTGTCACCGGTAACTTTGGCGCCCAGTATGTACAGACAGACCAAAGCTCTACCGGCTTTATCGGTGTGGTAGGTTCAAACTTCAAAGTGTGTGATGCCGACGATGATGGCGCAATAGACACTAGCTGTATTACCAGCATTGACGATGATTACTCGCATTTTCTGCCTAGCTTAAACGTGAATGTGGAGCTGGATGAAAAACGCTATGTTCGTTTTGCTGCATCAAAAACCATCAGTCGAGCCCGTATCGACCAGATGAAAGCCTCTGGGTTTGTGAAGTTCGACCAAAACATTAACTTAATCGCTATTCCTAATACGCCAGAGGCAGTAGACACCTATGGTACGCCGTGGTCCAAATCGCAGGGTAACCCGCGTTTGCGTCCGCTGGAAGCCAATAACTTCGACCTGTCGTTTGAAAACTATTTTGAAGACGAAGGGTATGTGTCTTTGGCCTTATTCTATAAAGATTTGGTTAACTGGACTCGTGATGGTAACCAGACCATCGACTTTACCAACGACCCGACCAACGATGGCGCCAACTACTTTATTCCTGGCTTCCACGATCGTATCGTCGGCAGTGATGGCCTGGTTGGCCCGGATGGCACTGAATACGCGCCGGGCACGTATCTGACGCCGCCGGATCTGGGCACCTTCTCATTCTTTGAAGATGGCCTGGAAGGTGAAGTTAAAGGCGCCGAGGTGACCGCTCAGGTACCGCTAAACAAAGTGGCCGATTTTCTGGAGGGCTTTGGTCTGGCCGGTTCTGCCACCTTTATCGATGGCGAGTTAGAAGATGGCACCGCGATTCCGGGTCAGTCTGACCGGGTCTACTCAGTCACCGCCTACTATGAAAATGGCGGCTTTGAGGTTCGGGTTGCTGCTACTGATCGTTCAGAGTTTTTGACCTATCAGCGTGGCGGCTCGAATAAAATTGATGCCGCTACCCGTGATGCCATCACCCAGGTCGATGCCCAAATCAGCTATGACTTTGCTGACAGCGGCATTCAGTATCTGGAAGGCTTACGCGTGTCATTGCAAGGCCAGAACCTGACTGACGAATTGGAAGAAACCCGCGATAGCAACGGCCTGGTGACACTGCGCCGTGAGTTCGGGCCTTCTTACCTGCTCAACCTGAACTACTCGTTCTATTAACCCTGCCTGTCTCTCCATCAGATCCTCTGTGGTCTGATGGAGACCTCTTTTTTGCTTTGCTTTTGACGCGTTTTTATCTACAGTCACACGCTGGGCAAACTGCTGTAAAAATTAAGGAATTTGTATGTCTTCTCCCATTCGCAAGGTTGTTATCGCCGGTGGCGGTACCGCCGGATGGATGAGCGCAGCCTTACTTAAGAAAGTACTGCCTCATCTGGAAATAGAGCTGGTTGAGTCGGCAGATATTGGCACCATCGGTGTCGGTGAAGCTACCATTCCTCCCATTCAGACATTTAATCAGTTTTTAGGTCTGGATGAAAAAACATTCTTACGGGAAACCAATGGCACCATCAAGCTGGCGATTTCATTCGAGAACTGGCGTGTGCCGGGCGAAAGCTACCTGCATACCTTCGGCGCCCCGGGGGCCACTTTAGGATTTTGTGGGTTCCAGCATTTTTGGCTGCGAGCAAAGAAAGCTGGCCTCCAGCAATCGCTGTGGGACTTTGATTTAAATTACTTAAGCTGTCAGGCCGGTAAGTTCAACAAAATTCAGACTGAAAACCCGGTCTACTCCATGGGCTACGCCTACCACTTTGACTCCTCACTGTATGGCCAGTTTTTACGCCGTTTGGCCGAGCAGTCAGGGGTAAAGCGCACCGAGGGCACTATTGCTCACATTGCTCAAAATGCGCAGACCGGCTTTATTGAAGCCTTGCAATTAAGCGATGGCAGACAGCTTAAAGGCGATTTATTTATCGACTGCACTGGTATGCGGGGGCTATTGCTGCAACAGGCACTGGGGGTTGGCTATGAAGACTGGTCGCACTGGCTATGCGCCGACAGCGCGCTGGCGGTACCTTCCCAGCGCCACGATACCACCCTGCCCTATACGCGCAGCATTGCTCGCCAGACAGGCTGGCAATGGCGGATCCCGCTGACCCATCGTAATGGCAATGGTCTGGTGTACTCTTCGCAGTATCTTAGTGACGATAATGCCCACGACATGCTGATGGGCAATCTGGAAACCGAGGCGCTGGACACGCCGCGCACCATTCGCTTTAAAACCGGACGGGCCGAACAGCAGTGGGCAAAAAATGTTGTGGGTATTGGTCTTTCCAGTGGTTTTCTGGAGCCACTGGAGTCCACCAGCATTCACCTTATCCAGTCGGGTATTGTCCGTCTGCTAAAACTGTTTCCCAAGGATGACATTCTGGCCTCGTCGCAGGCGCTTTACAATCGCGATTCAAAAGAAGAATTTGAAACCATTCGCGACTTTATTATTTTGCACTACTATCAAAATGAGCGCACCGATTCCGACTTTTGGCAGGATATGCGTCGCCTGGCCCTGCCCCACCGGCTTGAACAAAAAATCGCAGCATTCAAAGACTCGGCGACCATCTTCAACGAAGCCAATGATATTTTTCGTGATGCTTCCTGGGTTCAGGTAATGATGGGCCAGGGGATCACTCCGGCCAGTTATCATCCAAGTGCCGATGCGTATTCCGATGAGGCGATTCTGGCATTGATGCAAAAAATTTATCACGCAAAACAGCAACCCATTGAACAAATGCTGAGTCACGATGAGTTTCTGGCCCGGTTTACGGCGGCCTCATGAATTCGCCGCAGCGTATTATTATTGCCGGCGGCGGCACCGCCGGCTGGATGGCCGCCGCACTCATGGCCCACCGCTTCAAATCTCTGCCCGTGGTGATCACCTTAATAGAGTCCTCTGATATTGCCACCATCGGCGTAGGCGAAGGCTCTACGCCGAGTCTGAAACAGTTTTTTGCTGAACTGGGCATTGCCGATGAGACCTGGATGCCACAGTGCAGCGCCACCTATAAAGTGGGGATTGAGTTTTGCAACTGGAGTCCGGCGTCAGGCGTGCCCAGTTATCGGCATCCGTTTATCTCTCAGCTTGATACCTTTTCGCAGCGCCCGTTTGAAGTGAATTGCCAGACCCGGCGCCTGGGCCTGGATGTCACCACCCATCCCGACAAGTTTTTGTTTAATAGCTACCTGGCACAAGCACATTGTGCTCCGGTTACGCCTCCCAATTTTCCGTTTCGAATGGAATACGGCTATCATTTTGACTCAGCCCGGCTGGGCCAGTTTTTAAAAAAACATGCGCAGCAACTGGGAGTGCGTCATGTTGATGCCAGAATTGCAGGGGTGGACACCCACCCTGATGGTAGCCTGAGCACACTGATCGATGCCAGTGGTCAGCATTACAGCGGCGATATGTTTGTCGACTGCACCGGGTTTCGCTCATTACTGTTACAACAAGCATTGGCAGTGCCCTTTGTTTCGTTTGCCGATAACCTTTTTAATAATAAAGCCATGGTACTGGCCACCGACACCAAAGCGCCGCTGCCGGTGGAAACCAAAGCCACCGCTTTAAGTAATGGCTGGGCCTGGCAGATTCCGTTACACAGCCGCACCGGCAATGGCTATGTCTACAGCGATGCCTATCAGACGCAAGAAGCCGCTGAGCAGGAGTTTCGGCGCTACCTGGGAGTGACCGACGACGCCCAGGTGCAGCATCTGTCGATGCAGATAGGACAGGTAGCACAGCACTGGTCGAAAAACTGTGTGGCCCTGGGATTAGCCCAAGGCTTTATTGAGCCGCTCGAGGCCACGGCGCTGCACCTGGTGTATCAGTCCGCGCGGCTGTTTTGCGATCAATATCAGCACAGTGGTTTAAAGGCGCAGCAAAGCGGTACCTACAATCAGCAGGTGACTGCGCAATTTGACAATGTACGTGACTATATCGTGGCGCATTACAAACTCAACACCCGCAACGATAGCGCCTACTGGCAGGACAACCGAAACCATCGGCACTTGTCTGAGTCACTCTTACAAATCCTGGATACCTGGTACCGGGGCCGTGACCTGGCGGCGCACTTAGCAAACCACCGCGAAGCCACCCATTTCCATAGCACTTCCTGGCATTGTTTGCTGGCCGGATACGGCACTTTCCCGGCTTTAGCGCCCGACCAGCCGGGTCAGGGTGACTTATTCAAGGAGCATCGGTTGCAGCAATTTTTTGAAGGCTGTCTGCTTAATTTCAAAACATAGCTTCTGTCTGCCTTTATCCAGCCCCGGGGTTTCAATCAATCCATGCATTTGCGGTAAGCTGGTCGCGCTGCTTGCCACTCTTTCCAAGACTACCGATGCTAGAGCGCCTGGCCGAGACTGGCCAGGGGTGATTGGTATACAAGCTACTTCAGGACTCTGCTTGCATGAGGTTTAAGCGTAGCTACCGGCGTTGCCAGCTGGCTTGAAAGGGAACAGCTGGCGCCTATTCCCGTGGCCGAATTTGATGACAGTGCGCTGTTAAAACTGTTTGGCTCACAAGGCTTCGGGGTATTTTGTGCCCCGTCCTGTATTGCCGCTCATGTGGAGCAGCATTATCAGGGAGCGTGTATTGGCCAGGTCAGCGAACTGAACGAGCAATTTTTTGCGCTGACCCGACAAAATCAGCGCGACATTGTGTTACCAGCGACATTATTGCCCAAGCCCGGAGGTTATTGGCGACAAGCGCTGACTAACTGGCCTGCTTGGTTAGCAAGATGGTCATGCCATGATTAAAATGGCGCATCCACTCGGCGCTAAACTGCCCTTTGGCATTGCGGTTCATATGAATGACCGCTTCTTTTTTGCTCATCGGCGCTGTTTTATTGTGGGCACGTGGTTGGGTCAGCGCATCGTAGGTATCTAAAATAGCCAGCAACCTAGCGCCGGCACAAATGTCATGCTCTTTGATGCCCAGCGGATAACCACTGCCATCGGGACGTTCATGGTGCTGCATTACAATTTTGCGGGCATGATCCCACTGATCAAGATGTTCCAGCAACCGCGCGCTTTTATACACATGCGAACGCATCAGATTAAACTCGTTGTCGGTATAGGACTCGGTTTTATTGAGAATATGCAGCGGCATAAATGCCATGCCAAAGTCATGCACATAACAGGCAACGGCCAGTTGATCATCGTTGATGGGTTTGCCGGCCAGATGATTGATATATAACGCCAGCTTGGCAATACGATCGCCGCGCCCGCCCCAGTAGTTAGACCGGTGCTCAATGGTTTTCATCATTTCACGAAAAAACAGCATGTCCATATGTTGTTCAGCGCTTAACCCTTTAGGAATGCCGGTGTTGGCCAGCGTCGCCGGCGGCGCATCGGGTGCACCTGAAAGGCTATGTTTGTGCGCCGAAGCATTGCCTGACTCCGGATTAAGCAACAACACAGCGTCGGTTAGCAGCTGGTCGTGCTCATGCTGGTTGGATGGCAGCACCCTGGATATAGCAGTTACTAGCTTAGTATGCAGGCTATCATCGTAACTGGCGATGCCTTTACTCATGACCTCCTGTACAAAGTGTTTGACCCTATCCATGGTCAGCAGCACCAAATCGCTCATGGTGCTGGTGTAATTCACTTCACCTTTGCGCAAATAATCCAGTAAGTCTTCAACATGTTGTAACAACGGGATCATCGGCCCGAAGTTAACCAGGCCTAAATCCCCTTTTATGGTATGTATAGAACGAAATAATGAACGCTGTAATTCATTGTCCGCCGGTCTGAGTTCCAGTTTAATGAGGGTTTGTTCACTGGCCTCGTACAGCTCATTGATCTCTTCCATCAAATCAGTGAGGATGTCATCTTCTAGTTCTTCAGGCACGAATGTCTGCATGGTTGGGTACCGCTTTAAAGTAAAAGTGTATGGACACCGGATAAAGTCTTATAAGCCTATCGGTAATTTCATACCGCTTCTTTAATTCTTTAGAGTAAAAAACTGATAACCACACTGATCGGACATGTGCAGCTGCCACATTATTTTATACTGCCCCGAAATTTAGCAAAAGGATCCTTAGTGCTCGCCTTAATTCGCCTTCCTGTTTTACTGATTAGTTTTATTCTGATAAATCTGGTCGTGTTTGTGGTGTGTATATGCCGCCCGTTTCATCGTAACAATGTGCACTTTGCCGGTAGCGCCTATGCCATGCTGGCACCGATTCTGGGGCTGAAAGTAGTGGTACGGCCTTCCCCCGCTATCGATTTGAATCAGGCGTATGTGTATGTGGCGAATCACCAGAATACCTACGATATCATTACAATTTGCAAAGCCGCCCTGCCCGGCGTGGTCACAGTAGGTAAAAAAAGTCTGAAATGGATCCCCATTTTTGGTCAGATTTACTGGTTGTCCGGCAATATTATGATCGATCGAAAAAACAGTGGGCGCGCCCGGGACACGCTGGCCCAGGCCGGTAAAAAAATTCAGCAGCGCCGCACCTCGGTATGGGTGTTTCCAGAAGGTACCCGCAGCAATGGCCGCGGCATGCTACCGTTTAAATCCGGCGCCTTTCGGTTGGCCAAAACCGTGAATGAACCCGTGGTCATGGTCACCGCCAGTAACCTGCATAAAAAAGTAAACTGGAATCGCTGGAACAACGGCGTTGTGCTGATTGAGATGAGTGCCCCGGAGCCACTCACCGAGGATAAAAACATCAAGCAGTGGACCGACTATTTTTATCAGCAGATGAAAGAAAAACAGGTTGAACTGGATCGACAAGTCGCTGAAATGGAAAAAAAGCGATAAACTTACTACCAGACCTTTTAATGTGGACGGTTTATGAAACAAATTGACGAAAAAGCCGAATGGCATGAGTTCAATCAGGAAACCATCGATGCCCTGCTTGAAGATGGCAGCGAAGCCGATGCCCAGTACACCATCGAGCATCACCTGGCCAGTAACGACTTTGACAAGCTGGAAAAGGCCGCGGTGGATGCATTTAAGGCTGGCTTTGAGGTAAGCGATGCCGAAGAGCTTATGCTGGATGATGGCGGCATGATTTTTTGTTTCGACGCCGTGGTTGAACGAAAGTTAGAACGCAGTCCGTTAGACCAGGACGTCGAAAATCTGCTGGTCATCGCTGACAAGCATGATGTGCATTATGATGGCTGGGGCACCTATTTTATGCCTCGGGACGATGAAGCGGATGACGCGCCGGACGAATACGATCTGGACGACTAATATCGCAGTCTGCTCCCCGATTCAGGCGCTTGCATTAATTGAGCACCTGAACTGGGGCTTTTGTACCAGCCCCTCCCAGTAGCCCCTGCAGCCCCTGTAGCGTGGTTTCAGACATCTTCCCTACACTGACGGAGGCTACTTTTCCAGTCAGTGGTGTGGTCAGCAGTTAAGATTGCTTTCAGCCAGTGTTCATTTTCATCCCGGCACACTAGGCCTGTGATCATCAACTTAGTGAAGGCG
Source organism: Salinimonas marina (assembly GCF_015644725.1). Classification (NCBI taxonomy): domain Bacteria; kingdom Pseudomonadati; phylum Pseudomonadota; class Gammaproteobacteria; order Alteromonadales; family Alteromonadaceae; genus Salinimonas; species Salinimonas marina. The sequence continues at coordinate 695,155 of NZ_CP064795.1, read as the reverse complement.
CCGATTATGTGGAAAAATACCCTCCGACTGACCACCTTTGTATTACTTGGGCTTGGACTTAGCCTGCCAACCTGGGCCAACAGTAAGGTCACGGTTAAAGAGACGCAGTTTGAACAACCCCTGAAAGAATCCTCGCTCCAACAGCAAAAAGACAAACGATCTGTGACGGCATTTGCCAGCAGACCCAAATCCCGTGTCAGTCACCACGACGAACCCGACTTTTGGATTTTCGACAGCTGGAGTGAGCTGTATCAGGATAATGATTTTGATAATTACTACTCCTCGCTGCGCCTGAGTGTGGATGTTGATAGCGTCTATTCGCAGGCACCGGTCTATCTGGTGGTCTATTTAGGCGACGCGACGGAATATTCGTCGGTGCATGTATCCTCGGTATTTGATGTTTATGGTGATGACAGCAACGACTTTCTGACCATGGATATTGAGCTGGTGACCGGCTTTGCCCCCTTTGATTATGATGTATTGGTGGAAGTCTACGATGCCCAGACCGATGAGCTTGTGGCCTTTAGTGACGCCCAGGATGATGCCGACCTGAGTTTGTTGAGTCTGGAAAGTGCAGACTATGATCGCTCGCAAGGCGAAACCGTGGTGGTGGTAGAAGAACATGGCGGGAGCCTGGCGGGGGCCGGATTAGCCGCATTACTGGCAGTTGGGTTCTACCGGCGCGTGTACCTGAGTGTGGGCCGGCGCGCCTGAGTTCAGATTGGCTATCGTAAAAAGTCGTTAATCATCGAAGAATAAATGGTAGAGAGCCCCATTCGGTGCCACAATTAAGTCATCGAAATTGTTTACCCCCATGAGTACTTATGAAAAAAAGCGCAGCTTCTGCCCCACGCAGGCGCTTTTTGAAAGGAGCCGCCGCCGGTGCTATTTGCGCCGGCGTAGCGCCGTTTTCAATCGGCAGAGAAAAACCGCTGGTCAGGGTTATGGGTACCCATGTCACCTTGCAGGAAGAGCTACGCCAGCGCGCCATGAGCGATCTGGGCATCCGGCTGCAATTTGAACCCAACGGCTCAGCGGCGGTGCTGCAAAAAGCAGCTATGAATCCTGATTCTTTTGATTTGTACGAACAATGGTCCAACAGCATCAACCTGTTGTGGCGGGCCCATGCTATTGCGCCCATTGAGGTCAAGCGTCTGCGCTACTGGGATGAGATAAACAGCCTCAGCAAAACCGGTAAAATTACGCCCCAGGCCCGTTTGGGCGCAGGCGATGCGCCACATAAGATTCTTAATATCCAGGCCGATAATAGTCTGGGCGCCGATCCTACCGGGCACATCAGCTTTTTGCCGTATGTACATAATGTTGACTCATTCGGGTACAACCAAAGCGCTATCGATCCGTCCTTGCTCAATGAAAAAGAAAGCTGGGGCTGGCTGCTGGACTCCCGTTCTTCGGGGCGGGTGGCGATTGTTAACGATCCGACCATCGGCTTATTCGATTTGGCCCTGGCGGCCCAGGCCAAAGGATTTGTTGAGTTTGCTGATATCGGCGCGATCACCCGCGCTGAAATGGATGCTTTGTTTGCGGTACTTATTGAGCTCAAACAACTTCAGCATTTCACCGGATTCTGGACCTCGGTACCAGAGTCTGTTCAGTTCATGCGCAATCGCCGGGCTATTATTGAGAGCATGTTCTCACCCGCCGTCTCGGCGCTTAATGGTGAGGATATTCCGGTGCGCTTTGCCGCGCCCGAAGAAGGCTACCGCGGCTGGCATGGGGTGATGTGCTTGTCCTCACGCACCCAAGGCCGGGTAAAAGACGCCGCCTATGAATATATGAACTGGTGGCTGTCGGGCTGGCCGGGGGCTTATATCGCCCGCCAGGGCTATTACATTTCTAACCCGCAACGCTCTGCAACATATTTAACTGAAGCAGAATGGAATTACTGGTATAACGGAATGCCCGCCGCTGAGCCCCTGAAGGGCACGGATGGTAAGATTTCTGTTAAGCAAGGCGAACAGCGGACGGGCGGCAGTTACGAGAGCCGCTTCAATAATGTCGCGGTATGGAATACGGTAATGCCGACCTACGAATACAGCCTGCAAAAGTGGTATGAGTTTATTACGTCCTGATCAAAGGAGTGACGGTTTTATATGTTTTCATCCATTCGTACGCAGTTGATACTGGTCCTGGTGGCGTTGATTGGCTTATTAGTGTTTCAGGGCATGATTGCCCGTACCAATCAAAGCGCGCTAGCCAATGGTATTGAAGCGTCCGGCCAGGCGGTTATAGATGTAGGCCTGGTCGGGGCGCTGGAGCGTGATGTATTGGATTTACAGCGCAATGTACTGATCTTTAAAGAAACCGCCAGTCAGTCTGCGGTCACCCGATTTGAACGCCTGATGCGCTCCATCGAACAACGGTTAACGGCATTGGAAGGTTCCCGGTTAGCCAGCTTGCCGGAGTATCAGGCCGAAAACACCTTAAACCGGATGCGAGAGCATTTGACCAGCTACCACCTCAATTTTAAAGAAGTGGTTGAAGCCCGGGAACAACGCGATAAACTGCTGGCCAGTCAGACCTTGTTCGGAAGTTTTGATTTAACGACGCAGGCCATCGGCACCGGGGTTGATCAGATGCCGCCTGCGAGCCGGGCGCAATTAAAATACCTATTAAGCCGGGCCGAGACCGCAGCCCTGCAGTACCTTATCGCCCCCGACAGCGCCTATATAGAAGCCTTTAACCAGGCATTAAGCGAAGCCAATGCACTTTTAGCTAACCAGCCTGACGAGCTTGCTGCGGCTATTTCACAGCATCTTACTCAAATTGATAACCGTTTTTTTCGTCTGACCCGGCTGATTCAGGGCAACCTGTTCTTGGTGAATGTGGTGATGGCCGGTTCGGCAAATGAGTTTCTGTATTTAAGTGGCGAATTATCAAACCAGGTGAATCAGCAATACAACGATATCAAACAGCAGTCGCAACAGGGCGCCGTTACCGCCCAGCGTAACCTCGAGCTGGTGTCGCTGGTGGCCATTTTGCTGGCTCTGGCCGCCACCGTTTTTACCGCATTTCGGATCCTTCGGCCTATTCAGCGTATTTCGGATGTTTTTCGAAAACTGGCCGATGGTGGCAAGGTCACGGCAGTGCCCGGCTACCAGCGTCAGGATGAAATTGGTCAGCTCGCCAGATCAGCCAAAGTGTTTAGTGACAAAAATCAACAGACTCAACAGTTGTTAAAAAGTGCTCAGGAGCTTAATGCCCGCCAGACAGCCTTAAATGCCGAGTTGCATGAGTCGAAACATCGGGCCGAGCAGGCCACCGCCTCCAAAAGCATATTTCTGGCGAATATGAGTCATGAAATACGCACGCCGATGAATGGCATCATCGGCTTGATTGAGCTGGCCCAAAAGCAACCTATGTCTTCAGTATTAAAAGGCTACCTGGACAAAGCGGCCCACTCCAGTCAGATTCTCATGAGTGTAATCAACGACATCCTCGATTTTTCCAAAATTGAAGCCGGTAAACTTGAACTTGAAGAGGTTAGTTTTTCACTGCACTCCGTATTTGACAATTTGCTGGCGGTCATTGCTTTGCGTGCCCAGGAAAAAAATCTCAGTGTGCATTTAACTGCCTCCCCGGATTTACCGGCAATGCTGGTGGGCGACCCCTTGCGCCTATCGCAAATTTTAATGAATTTATGCACCAATGCAGTGAAATTCACCGAACAAGGAAAAATCAGCATCCATGTTGATGGTGAGCTGAACGAACACGGAAATGTGCTGGCGCTGCATGTGGAAATTGAAGACTCAGGCATTGGTATGTCAGAAGAACAGCTGGAGCAAATTTTCAAACCCTTCACCCAGGCCGATGAAGCCACCAACCGCAAATTCGGCGGTACCGGGTTAGGCCTGGCCATTGTAAAGCAGCTTACCGAGCTTATGGGCGGCGAACTGGCTGCCAGCGCCTCGTTAGGTTCAGGCTCTACCTTTCATGTCACCCTGCCATTACGGACGTTCAAAAACCAGCCAGGGATCTTGCGTCAGCTTCCCGGTCTGCCTTTTACCAGTCAGTATTATTCGAATAAGCCCCTGCTGCCCGAGGATTATCTGGAGATTTTACAGCTTTCTGCTTTGCCTGCGCCGCTTGAGGCGTTAAGTCAGGACATTGGCGCCCCGGAATGTTTGATCATTGATATCGAAAACTACAATATTTTTAAAGCGCTGCTACCGCGTCTGAATACCCTGGTAGCCCGTGATATACAGCTGGGGCTGATTATCGACACCCAGCCCGGCCAGTTGGTAGAAAAAATCACGGCCCAATGGTCACACCCCTTATTGGTTCACCCATTCACGCCCCAGCAGTTTGCCCACTTTGTATGGGCCATGGCGGGTGAGTCCAGGGCACCGGTGCCCTTAACGGCTGAAGTTAATGAGCCTGATATGCTCGAAGCCCATATATTGCTGGTGGAAGACAACAGTATAAATCAGCTGGTGACCGGCGAAATGCTGACCTCACTGGGGATCACCTTCGATGTGGCCGAGGACGGTCAGCAGGCCGTAACCAAAGTAGACAATGCACCGCAATATGATTTAGTACTCATGGATGTCCAAATGCCGATAATGGATGGCTACGAAGCCACCCGTGTACTGCGTGGTAAAGGCTATACCGATTTGCTTATCATCGGCTTATCGGCAAATGCCATGAAAGAAGATAAAGTACTGGCCCTTAAAGCAGGCATGGACAATTACCTGACCAAGCCTATAAAACGCGATGCGCTGGCCGCGATGCTGAAGCGTTATCTACATGCCGCGTCTGACAAAGCCGGTATTATCAGCACGTCACCCTAGTCTGTTCCACTTTCGGTAGCTTATCGAAACCAGTATATTATGGTTTTTATCAAACTGTATGAACGACACCGTGCCTTGCAAGGGTAAGACGGTATTGTGAAAGGTGGTGTTATGTTACATCGAACGGTGTTTGCTATATTAATGTCTTTGGCATTGAGCAGCATTATGTCGGCGTGGGTTACCTATATTAATCTTGGCATGACCGCACATTTTTTACAGCGCTGGTTTGAAGCCTGGATACTGGCCTGGCCCGCCGCAGGAGTGTGCGCTTTTATTTTCGGACCTTCGGTGCACCGCCTTAGTGCGCATATTGTCGCCCGCCTCGTAGGCGAACAACCTAACTGACGCCCATAAAAAACCCCGGCCGAAGCCGGGGTTTTGAGTTTTATTTGCGGCGTGGGCCGGATTTGGAACTACAGCGCGCTGATGGTCTCAAACTGCTCTCGCAATTTCGCCAGTTGCTTTTGCGCTTCTTCCAGTTTGCCACGCTCTTTTTCAATAACCGCATCTGGGGCGTTGCTGACAAACTTTTCGTTCGCTAGCTTACCTTCGGTGCGGTTAACATCCTTTTCGGTTTTCTCCATCGCCCGTCCGATGCGGGCCAGTTCAGCCTCTTTGTCAATCAGGCCAGCCATCGGGATTAGAATTTCCATATCCTGCACCAGCGCCGTGGCACTGGCCGGGGCGGTATCCTGAGCGCCCAGCACCGTGATGCTGTCTAACCGTGCCAGACGATCAATAAACGGGCGGGCAATCTCCAGGCGTCGCGTATCGTCATCACTGACATTGCGCAACAGGGCATCAAGAGGCTTATTCGGAGAAATATCCATTTCGCCGCGAATATTACGAATACCCACAATAAAGCGTTTCACCCACTCGATATCGCTTAGCACCTGAGCATCCTGCTGACTGCTGTCCTGCTGCGGGAACGGCTGCACCATAATACTATAAGGGGCACCTTCTTCCGGGTCTATTACTGCACTAAGCGGCGCCACCTTCTGCCAGATTTCTTCAGTGATAAATGGCATGAACGGGTGCAGTAAGCGCAATGTGCTTTCCAGGATATTGATGAGGGTATAACGGGTACCGCGTTTTTGCGCTTCTGTGCTGGTTTCACTGTTTAGCACCGGCTTGGTCAGTTCCAGATACCAGTCGCACAGCTGATTCCAGGTAAACTCATAAGCCGTCTGGGCGGCAATATCAAACCGGTAATCGGCCAGGGCCTCTTCAAACTCTTTCAGGGTTTTCTGGAACTGTGCGCTGATCCAGCGATCGGCCAGACTTAGTTCCATATCTCCGCCATTCCGGCCGGTATCCAGCGCTTCGGTGTTCATCAACACAAAGCGCGAGGCGTTCCAGATCTTGTTACAGAAATTCCGGTAGCCTTCAACCCGGTTCATATCAAAGTTGATATCACGGCTGGTGGAGGCCATGGCGGCAAAGGTAAAGCGCAGTGCATCGGTGCCGTATGCCTGGATGCCATCCGGAAACTGCTTACGGGTGCGCTTGGCAATTTTTTCTGCCAGCTTGGGCTGCATCATACCCGAGGTACGCTTGGCCACCAGCGACTCAATATCAATGCCATCGATAAGATCAATCGGGTCCAGCACATTGCCTTTCGACTTTGACATTTTATCGCCGCTTTCATCGCGGATCAGACCGGTAATATAAATATCTTTAAACGGGATCTGGCCGGTGAACTTTTTGGTCATCATAATCATTCTGGCGACCCAGAAGAAAATAATATCAAAGCCGGTTACCAGCACCGATGAAGGTAAAAAGGTCTCCAGCTCTTCGGTTTTTTCAGGCCAGCCCAGTGTAGCAAATGGCCACAATGCTGATGAAAACCAGGTGTCCAGCACATCTTCGTCCTGACGTAACACCACCGACTCTGCCAGGCTGTGCTTGCGGCGTACTTCTTCTTCATCCCGCCCGACATAGATATTGCCCTGGTCATCATACCAGGCCGGGATCCGGTGGCCCCACCATAACTGCCGCGAAATACACCAGTCCTGAATGTTGTGCATCCACTGGTAATAGGTTTTGTTCCAGTTCTCAGGCACAAACCTGATCTCCCCAGACTCTACCGCATCTATGGCGGGTTTTGCCAACGACTCTACCGCCACATACCACTGATCGGTCAGGAAAGGTTCAATGACCGCATTGGTGCGATCGCCCCGGGGCACTTTAAGTTTATGATCTTCCACCTTTACCAAGTGGCCGCTGGCATCCAGATCGCTGACAATTTGCTTGCGGGCATCAAACCGATCCAGCCCCCGATAGGCTTCAGGCGCTTCATCGTTAATTTTCGCATCAGCGGTCAGCACATTGATCATCGGCAACTCGTGACGCTTGCCCATGTCATAATCATTAAAATCATGGGCCGGGGTGATCTTCACACAGCCGGTTCCAAATTCCGGGTCGACATAGTCATCGGCGATAATGGGGATCAACCGGCCGGTGATGGGCAGTTTAATCTGCTTGCCCACTAACGCCTGATAGCGCTCATCTTCGGGATGCACAGCTACCGCCGTATCACCCAGCATCGTTTCCGGGCGGGTGGTTGCCACTACCAGCTCGCCAGAGCCATCTTCCAGCGGATAGCGCATGTGCCACATGTGGCCTTGTTCTTCTTCGTTAAGCACTTCCAGATCAGAGACTGCCGTATGCAGCACCGGATCCCAGTTCACCAGGCGCTTGCCGCGGTAAATCAGGCCTTCTTCATGGAGCTTAACAAACACTTCAGTCACCGCAGATGACAGATTGTCGTCCATGGTAAAGACTTCGCGATCCCAGTCTGGCGAGGTGCCTAAGCGGCGCATTTGCTGAGTAATGGTGCCACCGCTTTGCTCTTTCCAGTCCCAGATTTTCTCGACGAATTTTTCGCGGCCTAAATCATGCCGGGTTTGCTGCTGGGCATTAAGCTGACGTTCCACCACCATTTGTGTGGCAATACCGGCATGGTCGGTACCTACCTGCCACAACGTGTTATCGCCCTTCATACGATGGTAGCGGGTTAACGCATCCATAATAGTTTGCTGAAAACCATGGCCCATGTGCAAACTGCCGGTCACATTGGGTGGTGGCAACAAGATACAGTAGGGCTCGCCATGGCCAGATGCCTTAAACATCCCGGAAGCTTCCCATTGCTGGTAACACTGCTGCTCAATGGATTTCGGTTCGAAGGTTTTATCCATACTTACTCTCAATATTACGCGGACTTGAACTGCATCTGACAGCCAGCCTGCTGAAATTGTTTATAACGAATTCGCGCCGCCTTTTTGGCCTCATCGGCCGCGGGCACAAAGTCTATGATTTGCTGAAACTGCCCCATCGACTGCGGCAGTATTTCACTAAGATTGACCAGCACATGCCGGCGGCTTAATTGCTCTGGCAGCCAGCAAAGCTCTACCGGCGTGCCTGAGGGCGGGCCTTCACCCGACATATTATGGGGCACAAACCGAGCGGCCGGTAGCTGCCATAATAAGTCATCCAGCACCTCGGCCTGCGACTGACTGGCGCACCACACCACACACCGCTGTTTGTTTGCAAACGCATTGGCAATAAGCTCACAGGCCCTTACCGGGCCTGCATCTTTGGTGTCCTGGAGTTGATAAAAAGTGACTTGCGGCATCGCGCCTTAGTCCTCGTCGCTCACACCGGCACGGTTCATCAGAAACTGTGACAGCATGGGGACCGGACGCCCGGTGGCGCCTTTATTTTTACCACTGCGCCACGCGGAACCGGCAATATCCATATGGGCCCAAGTGTACTTTTTGGTAAAGCGTGACAAGAAACACCCTGCGGTAATAGACCCTGCCGGGCGTCCGCCCAGATTGGTCATATCCGCAAACGGGCTTTCCAGTTGATCCTGGTATTCATCCCACAGCGGCAACCGCCAGGCGCGATCAGAGCTTTGCTCAGAAGCATTAATCAGCTCGTGGGCCAGCGGGTTGTGCTGGCTCATGACCGCACTGGCATGTGAGCCCAGTGCAATAATACAGGCACCGGTTAATGTGGCGACATCGATAACCAGTTCTGGCTCGAAACGCTCAACATAGGTTAAGGCATCACACAACACCAGACGACCTTCAGCATCGGTGTTTAATACTTCAACGGTCTGGCCCGACATGGTGGTCAGAATATCGCCCGGGCGATAGGCTTTGCCATCTGGCATATTTTCGCAGCCAGCCAATACCCCAATGACATTTACCGGCAGATTCAGCTCGGCAACGGTATGCATCGTGCCCAGTACGCCGGCGGCTCCTCCCATGTCATACTTCATTTCATCCATGCCCTCACCAGGCTTGATTGAAATACCACCGGAGTCAAAGGTCAGGCCTTTACCTACCAGCACAATTGGAGGCTGGTCAGCGGGTCCGCCACGATGATGAATAATGCTCATCATCGACTCGTTTTCTGAGCCGCGGCCTACCGCCAGATAAGCTTGCATACCAAGCTCAGCCATCTGGGCTTCATCGACCACTTCGGCCGTCACCGACTCATAGTTGGTCTGAAGCTTTTGCGCCTGCTCCCACAAATAAGCCGGATTACAAATATTTGGCGGCATATTGGCAACATCACGGGTGGTTTTTGCCCCTTCGCTGATGGCCAGACCGTGCTCAATAGCACGCTCGCCTATGTTTAGCTCGCGACGGGTGGGCACATTGAAAACCATCTTGCGTAATGGCCGGCGCGGTTCGCCTTTTTTGGTTTTAAGATGCAAAAAGGTGTACAGCGAGTCTTGTGTAGCTTCCACCGCCTGGCGCACTTTCCAGTAGGTATCACGACCCTTTACATGCAGCTCAGTTAAAAAGCATACCGCTTCCATGGAGCCGGTTTCATTCAGGGTCTGAATGGTTTTGGCGATAATTTGCTTGTACTGACGTTCGTTTAACTCGCGTTCCTTGCCGCAGCCTACCAGCAGGACACGTTCGCTAAGCACGTTAGGAACATGGTGTAACAGCAACATCTGACCGGCTTTTCCTTCAAGGTCGCCGCGACGCAGCAAATTGCTGATATATCCTTCGCTGATTTCGTCTAATTGCTCAGCTACCGCAGTCAAGCGCCGTGGCTCGAACACCCCGACGACGATGCAGGCGCTGCGTTGTTTTTCAGGGCTACCACTTTTTACACTAAACTCCACGATGACACCTCGCTTTTATCCATTTTGTGTTTGCAGAAATACAAAAATCACATAACGTTTTACGCTACTTTTGTGTTTTAATACACAGCTTAACTTGCATGGGACACCCAGATACAGCAAAGTTGCTATTTCAGCACTTTTTTCGCTGTAACAACCGTGTGATGCTTAATTTCCATGCAATCTGGCACGCATTTACAGGCAAAACTTGTAAAAACGTTTAGTTTACTCAAATTTGTGCTTTCTTTCACTATAATTCCAATTTTTCCAGTAGGGCTCACATGCTGATATTTCGCTACCTGATTAAGGAAACGCTGAAGTCACAGCTGGCAATATTCTTCATTCTGATGGCCATCTTTATCACCTTGCGGTTTGTCCGGGTTCTGGGCGATGCTTCTGACGGTGACATTCCAGCCGGGCTGGTAATGGGCTTTTTAGGGCTTTATGCCCCCATTCTTGCTTCTTTAATTTTACCGATTAGTGCGTACCTGGGCATTATGCTGGCCCACGGACGTATGTACGTAGACAGTGAAATGACGGTGCTGCGTGCTTGCGGCGTCAGCGAATGGTATATCACCCGGGTAATGTTGTTTTTGTCGTTGTTTATTATGGTCATTACCGGCTTCATCACGCTGTATCTGGCCCCGACCGCGGCGGAAAGTGAATATCTGCTGCGGGAAAAAGCCCGCAACGAAGCCGGGTTTTCAGCCCTGGTCCCTGGGCGTTTTCAGCAAACCGGTAATGAAGAAGCGGTGATTTTTGTGCACGACATTGATGCCAAAAACGACCAGTTACAACGAGTATTTTTATCGCAAAACCAGCCCGAAGACGAATATACCCAGGTGCGGGTGGTGTATGCCGATGCCGGCTCGATCCAAAACAACAAAGATGGCACCCGCAGTCTGGTACTGAAAGACGGGGTGCAGTATGAAGGCATTCAGACTCAGCAAAACTACCGAAAAGTTGAATTTGATGAATATCAGATTCAGATAGCCGACGAACCGGCTGAAGAGCCACGGGGTAAAGTCAGTGTGCTGCCCACTATGGAGTTGTGGAATGATAACTCTGTGGAGGCCCGGGCGGAATTGCAGTGGCGTCTGGCCATCCCTTTGTCTATCCCGTTTTTAGCGTTAATCGCGGTGCCGTTAAGTTCAGTGGACCCGCGCCAGGGCCGCTTTGGCAAGATGATTCCGGCTATCTTGCTGTACCTGGGTTACTTTTTGCTATTACTGGCCAGCCGACGGGTCCTTGCTGATGGCAAATTGCCGATTCAGCTGGGACTATGGTGGGTACACGGGATCATGCTGATTATCGGGGTCACGCTGATTGTCAGGGATCGCAAAACCGGTACTGAGCTGCGCGCCTGGCTGTTGGGGAAAAAGTAATGTTTAAAATTCTCGACCTTTACATTGCCCGCACCCTGCTGAGCACCATCGCCGTGACCTTATCGGTATTGATTGGCTTAAGTGCATTGATCAAATTTGTTGAGCAACTGCGCAAACTCGGCGAAGGGGATTACGATATCACTCTGGCCGCGATTTACGTGCTTCTTAGCCTACCCCGTGACTTAGAACAGTTTTTCCCGATGGCGACCCTGCTAGGGGCCTGGTCGGTATGGGCGTACTGGCCAGTAACAGTGAGCTGATAGTGATGCAATCCGCCGGGCTAAGTCGCTGGAATATCATCAACTCAGCCATGAAATCGGCAGTGTTGATGATTCTATTTGTAATGGCAGTGGGTGAATGGGTGACCCCGTATAGCGAAGCCAAGGCCAAAGAGCTTCGTACCGAGGCGCTCACCGGCGGGTCGCTGTTTTCCTCCGATGAACTGGTATGGGCCAAAGATGGCGAGCATTTTGTCAGTATCGGGCAGGTGGTGACCCGCGAACGGCTGCAAGAGATCAGCATTCATGACTTTGCGCAGGATTTAACCCTTAACCAAATCATTTTCGCAAGCAGTGGCCACTTTGATGGTCAAAGCTGGTGGCTGGAAGACGTCACTATTACCCAGTTCACTGATGAGCAGGTGAGCACCCAAACTCAACCGAAACGGCGGTGGGATTCATCGCTCACCCCGGACAAGCTGGGAATCGTGGCAGTGAAACCAGAAACCCTGTCGATTACTGGCCTATCTGAGTATATTCAGTATCTGGATAACAACACTCAGGATAGCAGCCGCTATCAGCTGGCGTGGTGGCGTAAAGTCCTGCAGCCGGTATCGGTCAGCGTTATGCTGTTAACCGCGTTGTCGTTCATCTTTGGGCCATTACGCAGTGTGTCGATGGGTGCCCGGGTTATCATGGGCGTGCTGACCGGCTTCGGCTTTTTTGTTTCCAACGAGGTGTTCGGACCTTTGAGCCTGGTATATAACTTCCCGCCATTTTTAGCCGCGCTGTTTCCCAGCCTGCTGTTCGCCGCCGTAGCGGCAATTATGCTACGAAAATAAATTAGCGGTTCTTTCGATGATTCAAAGCTGGTAGTTAAAAGCTGGTAATTAAAAGCTACCAGCTTTTATGATGATTAGCCTCGGCCGTTAGCTGCAATACTTCGGTGTGAGCGATGCGGTCTTGCAATGCTAACTTGTTTTTATAATCCAGCAGAACCAGTAAGGTCCCTACTCCACCGAGTGAAAAAATCAGCCGTAAAATCAAGCGGCCCCAGGTGACCGGCGCCGCCGTGGTCGAGTAGATTCGTAATCGCCATGCCCGCATTCCCAGGGTTTGGCCGCCTTTTTTCCAGAACCACAGAAAAAAGCCCGCAACCCACGATCCAACCCAAAGCTGAATGATTAGTTTGTAACCCACCGAAGCCTGAATCAAATCGGCTGGCTCAGCGAACCCCTGCAGACTCAATACCCCATTTTTAAGCAGGACCACCAGCGTTACTATCAGCACCATAGCCGCACACATCGCCACTGCTACGGCGACCAAAGTGTCGTAGACCATGGCCAGCAGGCGCTTGAAAAAGCTGGCTCGTACCAGTTGTTCTTTCACGGCAGTTGGTTGATGAGTCACTGAAATTTCCAAATAAGTTTAATAAATTGAGTCTGCCATAGTTTCAATAAGATACAACGAAGACAGTGGAAAAATTACTGACTGGACTGAGGTTTTCTCCTGGCATAGATACGCAGGTTGCCCGAACCCACGACGCAAGGTGCAAGTTGAATAAACCCGCTATGGGAAAATATTGTAAAAATACCATCAGAAAATTTCTGAATCGTCAGGCCGGGGAGCGGATTTATGCTTTTGATGCCTGTATTCGGGACGCTTTGTTCAAAAGCTGGGCAGTTAACTGACTTTGCAAGAAAAAAGCTTGTATGTCATTAACACATCGCTATAATGCTTTTCGTAGCGATAGCACACCTATCCAAGCCAGTGTGATGGAATTGGTAGACATGACGGATTCAAAATCCGTTGCCTTCGGGCGTGGCGGTTCAAGTCCGCCCACTGGTACCATCTTCTTTCAAGAAGAAACAATAAGCCGACGCAAGTCGGTTTTTTTGTGTCTGGAATACCAGAACTGCCTCGCCCAGGCGTGGCGTCCGAGTGTCGGCCCCGCGCGTGGCGACCAACCTAAAGCCCGCCCACTGGTACCATCTTCTTTTCTTACCAATGAAAGAGATAACAATAAGCCGGCCTCTGAGTCGGTTTTTTTGTGTCTCAATTTCAGAGTTCACCAGGCCTGGGCTGTGTTCGAGTGCCGGCCATGAGGTTAACGAAACCAAGCGCTTAAAAGAGCTTGAGTCTGAGAACAACAAGCTGAAAAAGATGCTGGCTGACAAGCTCTTAGAAGTAGAAGCGATGAAGGATGTGCTTTCAAAAAAGTGGTAACGCCAGCAGCAAGAAAGCCTGTCGCCCGTCACCTTATTGATGCATATAAGCTCAGTGAACGGGTTGCCTGCAAGCTTGCTGGTGTCAGCCGAACCGCATTCAGATATTGCCATAAGACAAAGCCTGATAGCGCTGTGCGCGCACGGTTGAAAGAATTAGCATCACAGTATCCTCGGTATGGTTATTTGATGCTGCATGGTTTACTCAAAGGCGAAGGGCTTGTTGTGAACCGCAAGCATACCTACCGCCTTTATACCGAAGAGGCGTTGCAGGTAAGGACGAAGAAGCGCAAGAAGCTGACTCGACCAAGACAACCGCTTGAGGTACCAACAGCACCAGATCAACGCTGGTCTATGGATTTCGTATCTGATCAACTTAGCAACGGCAGGCGCTTTAGGGTACTGAACGTGGTAGACGATTACTCTCGCGAAATGGTCGGCCAACTAGTTTCTGTCTCCATCAGCGGTCGTCAGGTTGCACGCTTCCTGAGTCAGCTCATTGAGCAACGAGGAAAACCAGCAAAGGTTATTTGCGACAACGGAACAGAATTTACCAGTAAGGCGATGTTCTTCTGGAGCAAGGAAACGGGTGTTGAGCTTGGCTTTATCCAGCCTGGTAAACCGACCCAAAATGCCTTCGTGGAAAGCCTTAACGGCAAGTTCAGAAACGAATGTCTGAATCAGCATTGGTTTAGAACAATGGACGAGGCAAGATACGAAGTAAATCTATGGCGTGAGCATTACAACCATGTTCGGCCACATAGCTCACTGAATTATCTGCCGCCTGTTGAGTATGCGAAACAGGCAGCATAATATGAAAAAACTCATCGAAAGAGTGGTGCTAGTTCAGGGGAAAGGTCACTTCAACAGGTCTATAATTGCAGCGCGATTTGGCACAAGACTCAACTACAATATAGAACATTAGTTCAGTTACATTTGCCCTTACGCTTCTGTAAATTTTATCTCGCTAATGAATATATCATTAGCGGAACATGGAGTTTTAATGAAAAAGGATATGAAATGAGAGAACTAACGGTCAAGGAAACGAACGATATTAATGGCGGGATAGTAGCGCTTTATTGGGTAGGTGCAGGAGCAGTATGGGCTTATCGCTCATATAAAACCGTAAGGTTTGTTTCTCAAGCTATGGCTGGCGGAGCTTTGTACGACGGTGCTAAGTCGATAGCCCGCTAGCTATAATAGCGTACGGCTAAAGCCGTACGCTTATTTTGGAAGCGTAAAAGTGCGTATACACGAAAGTCACTGTCCTTGTTGCAAAAGCATTATAGAGCTGTCTAAGAAAACAGAGCTATTAGTACACGAAACAATTACATGCCAAACCTGTGATACTACGTTTACCGTTAGTATTTTTTCAGCTGTACTTGCAACCTGTATTTTGGGCGTACCCGCTTGGCTCATTTTCGACGAACTCATAATTAATGACAACCACAACTATTTGAAGCTTCTTTTAGGCTTCAGTGTTTGTATGTGCACGGCGAGACTTGGCTTTCCATTCTCCACACTTGTCCAGGTAAGGCGTTGAGTATGCACATCCTGTATTCACCGCTCACCTATTATTTATGCCCTATCGATCTCTTTACATGGGCATCAACCCGTTTTGAACTAGCGGCTCATTAATCAAAGTCATATGTTATTGAACTTAAAATTGAGTACTACAAACAATTTTTGCTTGCGGAAACAGATAAGCAGTTACGCAAAGAATCTGAAAAGTTACATCTACTATTTCCAAATTCATGATTTTAGTGAATTAAAGCACACTTTAACTCTTAATTATTCGTTGCCTTCGGGCGTGGCGTCCGACTGTCGGCCCATTGCGTGGCGACGAATCTAAAGCCTGCCCACTGGTATCATCTCTTTTCTTACCAATGAAAGAGATAACGATGAACCGACGTGAGTCGCTTTTTTTGTCTGAAATACGTTGAATACCTTATTACCGCACAACCTTCAAATCTGCAGCCTTGGCTTTGACCGACTAAGCCCTGTTTTCACCGCTAGGCAAAGCTAATCTTCGATCATACATAACGCCATTTTGCTGGCTACTGTCCATCGCTTTGATAATTACCACTATCCAACATGAGTAAGCGTATGGCGGGCCAAATCTTGTGTTCTACCCGCCCAAACGCTCTGTGCTACTGTGCGGTCTCTACACTCACCACGGGTGCGCTGAGATTACTGGCATCTATGGCAAAGCGGACGAGCTGGGTTTCGCTGACGTTCAATTGGATGTTGCCAGCGCCCTGCTCCAGAGTAAGTGACTCGCCAACATTGATGGTGCCACCATTACTGCCTAAATTGGGCGATAACCAGTTGGCTTCAGCCACTTTAAATTCATGAGTCCCGGCATCGACGGCAAAAATGATGGCATACACCCCCGCCCCTTCGTACTCCATGGGTCTCGACGTCCCCCAGTCACCCATAATGCCACGGATATAGATGGTTGTATCGCCATAGGGTGCTGGTGTTGCATTGGGATCTTCAGACCCAATGCTCAGCACTGGGCGCTCGGCATTACTGGCATCAACCTCAAAGGTGTAGGCACCATCACTTATCACGTTAAGGGTCAGGTTGTTTCCGCCATTGGTCAGTGTTGCTGACTGGCCGGCTGACACACTGAAGCCCCCACCAATATTGGCGACATCGAAAAATTCGTCAGCCAGCTTGAACTCATACACGCCGGTGACAAACTCAAACTCTGCACGATAAGTATCGTTACCGACATAGGTAAGAGGTTGTGAGGTGTCCCAATCGTTCATACTGCCACGCAGATACACCGTGCTGTCACCGTAAGGAGGCCGTGCCGACAAACCAACCCCCTGTGCTGACTGCTGCGGCTTAACAAAGACCGCTGTGGTCAGTGCCGGCACGTTAAAGTTTCCGTTGTTAAACGATGCGCTCTGTACCCGCTCGTCTGCCGACGCTCGTTGGTTTTCGTGCAAGGTAAAGCCACTGGCGTCGCCGATGTGAAATTGCTGCTCGGACTGTGTGCCGTTAAACAACACCACCACAGCATCATTGTGCGGGTCAATATCATCCAGGCCGATGCCGTCGTCCAGGCTCATCACAATTAAGCCCTGAACCTGTTCTTTGCCAGTATTGTGAAAACGGATGCGCTGCGATACATCCTCTGCGGTAGGCAGCCTGAACAACTTACTGGTTGCCCGAATGTTCAAAAATTCATTGAACAGTGACGAGGTTAACTGAATCTCCCGGGCGCCAAACTGTGAGTTGGGATTGGCCGAAACCTGACGGATCTCTTCCCACCGGGCCTGGTTATCTTGCGCCAGGGGCAAGCCAATATTCCAGTTACTTTCGGTTTTCGTGAAATCTACTTTGTTGAACCAATCACCTGCATCATAGGTGTTACGGTCCATGGATTTGGAACGGATAAGATCAGAGCCCATATGTAAAAACGGAATACCCTGGCTAAGCAGCGGAATGGACAGTGCCACATTTTGCACCCGCACTCTGTCAGCCACTTGCATATCTTCCGGCAGGCCGTACTGTAGCTCATCCCACAGCGCTTCATTGTCGTGCTTCGAAATATAATTTACCGTATCCGCAGGGTCATCACTGTAACCTGCCGGCTGACCATTCCATTCGTAATCATAGGCTGAAAGATAGGTGCCATCGGCGGCCACAAACTGATAGCTTCCTACATTCGCTACCAGCCCGATTCGGATCGTATCCTGGTCGTGTAAACTGCCGCCATTGGTAAACAGTGCGGCACTGCGCACTGCCTCGCGCTGCCTGTCGGAGAACGTGCCCACTTCGGTACCGGCCATATTCAGTTGTGCGGCTTGTTCGAAACGACGGTTGTTGACCACTTCACCAAAATTCCAGCCTTCACCGTAAAAATAGGTATCTGGGTCCACCGCGCGCACTGCTTCGCGCGCATCAAGTATCGCTTGCTTTGGAATATGCCCCATCAAATCAAAGCGGAAAGAATCAAACCCAAAGTGTTCAGCAAAGCTGACCAATGAGTCGTTCATCAGTTTGGCCATCATCACGTGCTCCGTGGCCGTATTTTCGCAGCAGGTCGAGTTTTCGATTCGCCCTGTAATTTCATTTAAACGCTGATAATACCCAGGCACCACCTTATCCAGTACCGATTTATCATACAGCCCTGATGATGCGGTGTGATTATAGACCACATCCAGCACCACGCGCAGACCCATTTCATGCAGCGCCTGGTTCATGGCACGCATTTCAACAATGCGCGCTGTACCATCGGGATCGGTGGCATAGCTGCCTTCTGGGGCCGCAAAATGATGGGGATCGTATCCCCAGTTAAACCCGTCATAAGCGCGCATTGATTCGACCAGCGCCTGGGCCTGAGTCGTCCCTGGCGAATAGCCTTCTAGCACGTCTAATAAGGTGGTGTTGTCATTCTCTGTGCCGCACACCGGTGCTGCGGCGTTAACACTGCACAGGCGGCCGACAGTATCAGTAATATCTACCCTGCTCTGTGCATCTTCAGGAATGGTGGCTATGTCATTGGCAGGGAGCATATGAAAGTGCGTCAGACCTGCGTTTTGCAATGTCTGAAGATGCTGCACCGGCACCGAGTTGGACTCAGTAAATGCCATGTATTTACCCCGGTGTTCCGGGCTGGTGCTTTCATCAAGAATACTGAAATCGCGGATATGACTTTCGTAAATAGTGATGTCTTCGGGATCAGAAACGGTCGGAACAATGTGGTTATCCCACCCGGCTGGTTTTAAGTCGTTATCATTCAGGTTCACAAATTGGGTAAACCTGCCATTGGTCGACAACGACACAGAGTAAGGATCGGTGGATTCAAGTTGCTCAATATTCTGCGTCAGCGGATGATAAACAGAGAGCTCGTAACGATAGAATTGGCGATCTAAGGTTGCCTTGTCGCCGGTGTAATGCCACACCCCAGAGCCTGGCTCTAAGGTCATCGCAACTGTGCTTTGCAGCACTTTTTCTTTGTTGTAAATCTTCAGATTCACCGACTGCGCAGTGGGCGCCCATACCGATGCCGTCACATTACTCCCCTGGTACTTTACCCCCAGCTCGGCTTCATCGGCATCATTGGCAGTTCGTGTATACAAATAATCTAACACTCTTGGGATCTGTACCCGTGTCGCATCTAAAATGTTACCGTTCGCGTCGGCTGCCACGGCAACAAGCTGACCGGTCAGCATGGACTTAGCTTGCTGCTCTGTAACCTGCACACCAAAACCGGTAAAACCATTCAGATGCGGGTTGTTTTCATAGTGAGCCTGCTCGACATTTTGCTGCTGTAACGGCAGTTGATTGGCAGAGTCCAACGCACCAACATTCAGTAACGACACTCCGGCATTAGGTACATCAAGGCTGGCATCGCTTGAATGGTACAACGTAACCGTTGCCGCATCGCTGTAGTCCGTGCGCCATAAAAGGGTATCGTCGTCCATCCAGTGCGCTCTTGCACCGTCCAGAAATTGTGGCCGGCTGGTCACCGGGGTGTACCACAGCTCAGGATGACCGTTAAACGTAAACGCCTGGTTACCAAATTCGGGCTCAAAGCGGCTGTCGCCACCGCCCAGTGCTTTGTCGTTACCTTTATGCACGATGAAGTTGTAACACTCTGCACCGGGCTCGACCGACAGAATATAGTAAGCGCCGTATTCCGGATGCACCCCATCAGCGGGGTAAGGGTCGGCCCAATTACTGAAATATGTGCTTTGGGTGGTGGCGGGCGCATAATTGCCACAGGCCTGACCATTCCACAGATGTAACCCCCAACCATCATATTGCCCGTCCTCGCGGCTGTAGAACACCGCAATTTGGTTGTCAGCTAAATCCAGTCCTGTGCCAGACTCATCGTTTATATTTGCCTGAACGCGAAGGTCGAACGATACAGCGGCTCTTTTAGGTGCCAGCCTTGCTGTGATGTTCGCACTATCGCCAGGTTTTAGTTCAGGGTTGGCTAACTCAAGATAAGGCACACCGCTTTCTTCACCACTGGCATTAAGCAGTGTATGGCTGGTGGCATCGAACAGCAGGCGAATTGGACCAGTAATCTTTTGGTCACTGGTATTTTTAATGCGAATGGTGGAAACGTACTCACGATTTTTCCGGTCAAACGCCGGGCGGCTTGGATAACTGGTATCAGCGGCTTGAATGTTTTGCCAATCAGCCTGCGAGGGGAACTAGCCAATGCCAATAGGGGCAAACAAATAAACGTTAGTTTTTTCATTGCAACAATCCTTATTGCTGTTGTAATTTGCGGCGTAGCGCCACAGCACACAGACCAAATGCAATCAATAATGAAGTGTGTGGTGCAGTCACTTCAACACGTTCAGTCAACGCCACATTGTCTAATGTGAAGATGGAAGCATACGACTCTGCATTGAAGCCTGGCAGAAGAGCAAAGTCGAGTGAGAAGCCATCGTAGCTTGCATCTAACTGGGTGAAAAATGTGCCACTTCCATCTTCAAAGACGAACAATAGCTCCTCAAGGTCCATACCGTTGTTAAGTACTACGCTGAAAGCGTCGGAAAACTCATCTGTTTGAAGATCGAAACCAGAAAAAGTCCAGTCAAATTGCAAGTCCAGAATCGCATCTGGTGACACACTCGACAAATCCAGATTGGTAAACAGGGTGTTAGCAAATTCAGTAGCAAAAGGATTGCCCGTGCTTACTTGCGCCGAGCACTGCCCTGCCTCATCAATTATGGTAAAGTTACTGGTATCAGCAGGTTCTCCAAACCCATCTGTATCCAGCCCCCAATGAGTAAAATCGCAGGTTTGAAAATCTCCGTTGGAGATCAAATTAGCACTGGTTGGTGTGCTCATTACCAGTAAAGTTGCAGCAATTATAAATGTAAATTTCATTGTCCCGCCCTGTCTAGTTTTATCCCGTGTTAAAAATAAGCTTTAAATTGTTAAATATTTGTTTGTGTAACCATATGTTAACCGGGACGGCCACGCTAGAGAGTTTTGTCGAGAATCGGATTGAATACGTATGCACTGCACAGGGACGAGAGGTTTATAGCAAATAAGGGGACATGGCGCGGTTATCAGCCCATGGAAAGCTGGGGTGCTGGCTAGGCAAAGAGGATCAAAAAGTGACTGTGCTATGAGCCTTCGCTGCGCAGGGACGAGAGGTTTATAGCAAAGAAAGGGACATCGCCCGGTTAGCAGCCCATTGGAAAACTAGGGGCTGGCTAGGCAAAGAGGATCGAAAAGTGACTGTGCTATAAGCCTTACTATGAGCCTTCGTTAAAAAACCTAAGAACTTCATGAAGCACGGAAACTTATAGCAGATAAAGTTTGTGGCTGTCCTATTGTCTAATCTCTATCATCTAATCTGAAGAAGTAACCATTGAGAATTGGAGCGTAAGCTAATAAAACCATCACATTAATGCGGGATATTTCATTTTTCCGCGTAGTGGTAGCACTGCATGTAATTCACTCGCATTCCTTTGCTACGCCGCCATTTTTTATTGAAAGGGTTCATCGTCATACCGCACTTGAAGGTTTTATAGAAGTCTCGACCTACCCACTTGTCTAACTGTCGAGGTTTTACAAACTTACGCCAGGAATGAGTCCCCTTTGGCAAATAGCCCATAACAAACTCTGCGCCGACGATCGTCACCAAATAACTGGTAAGTGTACGGTTGATGGTGGCCAGAATAAGCATGCCTCCTGGTCTCACCAGACGAACACAGTCCTTTATCATGTCAGCCTGATCAGCCACATGCTGGACAACTTCAGCATTTATAACTACATCGAACTTTTGTGCATTATCCAGTTCTTCCACCAGGCAATGTTTGTAGTCGATAGCCAATCCCTCGTGCTCGGCATGACGCCTGGCCACTTCAATACTGATATTACTGGCATCGATGCCGGTGACGTGAGCACCTTTCGTAGCCACGGCTTCACTAATCAGGCCCCCACCGCATCCCACATCCAGAATGTTTAAATCGTGAAACGCATTATCTTTATCGTGAGAACGTCCAAAGTGATGACAAATCTCATGGAGCATGATGGCGGTGCGGGCCCGGTTAAATTCCAACGCTGTCGTATACTCACCTTCCGGGTCCCGACAGGTCTCAGCCACTTTATCAAAGCGGGCGATTTCCTCTGCAGAAAAATTTTCACTACTGCGGGCGTTACGTCTCTTTCTTTTGTTCAGCATACAAAGTCTCTAATGGATAGGTCGCAACAATTGCTACAGCTGATTAAATTTTATACTACAAAAGACAAGGTTTTGATTAGATGAGGATAAACAACGGCAATTGAAACCAATATTTTTTGGCAAACCACTCATGTTGCGCTGCAAGAAATCCGGTCTTGTTCTAGGAAAATTTTGTAACCGAGACCCCGGTTAATTTCCAAAAGTACAGTATTTGCGCAGTCCTTGATGTGCCATTTTCAGCATCTTACACAAGTCTGATAAATGACCTATTCTCACCACGTCCCGATATGATACTCACAGACATAACAGTCGGTTGTCGATGTAGCCTGTGCGCTGTCGTGAACTTAATGGCAAAGCGATTAGGGCAAAGTGAATAGGAAAGTGAATAGGACAGTCACTTTCTTTGCTTTGCATTACCCCCTATTCACTGGTTTTGGGTCCACTCTACGAAGTATTAATAACACCTGTTAGTGAACTACGCCCGAATTCGGATAATAAGTGCACCACTCATGGTTAAACGGTGAGAAGAGATCAACTGCCTGTTGGTGGTACTCTGTAGTCGCCAAACAAACATGAGTAGTTACCATGAGTTACAAGCAGTTGATCGAGGGACAACGATATCAGATCGAAGCCTACTTGCGCGAGGGTTTCAGCTATCGGGAGACTGGGAAGCGGCTGAAAGTTTGTCACACGACCATCAGTAGAGAAGTTCGGCGTAACAGTATTCGTGATAACCACTATCTGCCTGAAGTCGCTCATGCTAAGACAGTTAAACGACGATGTCAGGCAGCGAAATCTAGCGTATCAGGGTTAACTATCACGTTCGTCGAGTTCGGGTTGAGCCAGAAATGGAGTCCGGAGCAAATTGCTGGTGTAGGTAAGGCCATAGGTCATAGCGTCAGCCTTGAGTGGATTTACGGCTACGTACAGCGAGACACACTGCGTGGCGGTAAGCTGCACAAGCAACTGCGACATAGTCGTCGTAAGTACCGAAAAGGCAGTCGCGCGAAGCGCGTAATTATTCCGAACCGAGTTGGCATTGAGCACCGTCCGGCCATTGTTGATAAGAAAAAGCGGTTTGGTGACTGGGAAGCCGACACCGTATTAGACAAGAACGGTACGGGTGCCATCGTTAGCCTGGTTGAACGCAAAAGCAAGCTGTACCTGATACGAAAAGTGCCAGCGAAAAGCGCGGCTGATGTAAGCCAAGCCATGATTGGCATGCTATGGCGCTATCGCGGCCATGTCCATACGATTACGGCAGACAACGGCGCGGAATTCTGTGCTCACGCACAGGTTGCGGATAAACTGAAAACGAATATCTACTTCGCCAATCCGTACTCGTCGTGGGAGCGCGGACTGAACGAAAACTTTAACTGACTGCTGCGGCAATATATCCGTAAAGGGACAGACTTGCGGACGGTGACGGCCAAACAGATTGCTGATGTTGAGCGTGCGCTAAATGCGAGACCAAGGAAGTGCCTTGGGTTTAAACAGCCATCGGTCGTGTTCAAAACATTACGCAAAGCAGCTTAATTTAGCGAGTGGTGCACTTCGGGGTTGAATCCGCGGCCGCCGAACAAAGAATCACTTATGTATAATCCTGAGTGCACCGACCGGCTGTATCCATGGAGTGACTAAAATTATAGCTGATTAGGGAATCACTATTTTCTTTTCTACCGATTAAAAATCAACCTCCAGATAGTTTAGCTTTGTCTTAGCACAACCTTAAGCCTAACATAAAAAGCTTATTAAATCAGACCTCCTCCGGCCAAAGCTCTCCCATTATACTGGCAGAAATAATGGCAACAAAAACAACACTTAAATTTCTATCGAAGTCAGTAATACAAAACGTAATTATTTCGTTTATTAAAATTGCCGACAGACTTGAAAAGACTATAGAAGCTATCTTTTTATACTTTAATTTATTCATATTACCTTCTTTTAAAAATAGAGCCATATTTTAATATAGCCCTACTTTACCATTACTTTCGTTATCTTAATTTATATGTAACAAAGCCTGCCGTGGCAGCCCCTGCTGTTGCGCTCACTGCATTAAAGCCACCTGCGCCCCATACAAAACCACCAGCAGCGGCACCAGCAAATCCTGACCCACTCAAACCTGAGCCCCAGCCGCTCATCGCATAGCCAGCCATAGAGGAAGCGGCTCCTACCACACCCATCCCAACATTGACCAAAATTCCACCATTTACCTTTTCCATCTCATATATATCTAATTCATACATATTTATTTTCCCTGAAATCATCTTATTGCGTAAGGCAGATTTTTGCCTCTTCACAAAAAATCAAAAATAGAAGGACTTATGGAATACGATAAAACTTAAACCCATAAACCATCTGAAACTAGCCTTTACCTCTAAAGGCCTACTCCAGAATAAACAGTTTTGCTTTTTAAAAAACTGTACAAAAAGCGTGTTTTATTGAACACTATAAATATGTAAACCACCATCCAAACAAATTTTAAAAGGAAAATGTAACAGTCACTTTTTTGCTTTGCATTACCGCTTCATTCAGTGCGATTTAGCAATAAATTTAACTCAAATATTGCACTTAAGTTCAGTTACATTGGACCTTAAGCTTCTGTAAATTTTATTACGCTAATGAATCTATAATTAGCAGGACATGAAATTTCAATGAAAGGGGATATGAAGTAAGAGAACTGACGGTTGAGGAAACCAATGATATTAGCGGCGGAATAGTAGCGCTTTACTGGGTAGGTGTAGGGGCCGTTTGGGCTTATCGATCATATAATTCGGTAAGGTTTGTTTCACAAACTATGGCCGGCGGAGCCTTGTATGACGGTGCCAAGTCAATGATCCCCTAGCTGTAATAGCGTACGGCCTTGCCCGTACGCTCATTTGTGAAGCGTAACCATGCGTATAAATGAAAGTCGTTGTCCTTGCTGCAAAAGCAATATTGGGATGCTTGAGAAAATAAAGCTATTAGTCTACGAAACAATTACATGCCAAACCTGTGGCACTACGCTAACCGTGAGTATTTTTCAGCTGTCCTCGCAACCTGTATTTTAGGTGTACCTGCCTGGCTCCTCTTTGACGAACTCTTTATAAATACTGACATCCACCATTATTTGAAGCTTTTCTTTGGCTTCAGTGTTTGTATGTGCACGGCACGACCTGGCTTTCCATTCACCACACTTGCCCAGGTAAGGCGCTGAGCATGCACATTTAAAAGAACCAAATGCGCAAACGCAGAAACATACTTTAAGACGGATTATCTGAACAATCAGAAAGTGGTTTGATTGACCAGTATTTAGCGATAACCGTCTACGCCCCGCCCCTCTCATGTTGCAAGGCGTTGAAATATTTAGACTTATCAACTGGCATGGCAACTGCTTCAACTTATTGAAATTAAATGGCAATCAATAACTAACGGAGCAACCGTCATGGTTAAACTTGAAGATCGTCCTATCGAGCAGGTCAGGGAAGAAGTGATCGATAAGCTGATTTATCACTACAGTCATGGCGTAATTTCAGCTGAGGCGTTTGAGCGTCGCCTGGATAATGCGATGGCCAGTCAGGACCATCAGGAAATTGCTCAATTGGCTGCCGACCTTACCCTGCAAGTCGATGATAATTACACGCGGCAAAAAGAGAAAAAGCTTAATATCAATTACACCGCTGGTGAGACGCCTGATAATGAAACCATTATCAATATTATGGGCGGCTCCGACAGGTCTGGGCGCTGGCTGGTGCCGGCGGAAATTCGCGTTTTTAACTTTATGGGTGGTTCAGACATAGACTTTTCCGACGCGGTGTTTACCACCCCAAATGTAACAATTAAAACCCTTTGTATAATGGGCGGAACCGATATAAAAGTGCCGGAAAATGTAAATGTGGTCACCAAAGCATTTTGTTTGATGGGCGGTATTGACAATAATGCCCCGTCCATCGCCGACCGACAGGCCCCAACCATTACCGTGGAAGGCTTTGTGTTCATGGGTGGGGTAGATATCGGCCTTAAACGCACTATTAAAGAAAAGTTTGTGGAGCTGGCAGAGCAGATGAAAGCGCTATTCGGAAGCTCCACACGGTAGGCGGTAAATCTGGTGCCTTAGCTGAACTAATGCAAGCGTAGTGGCACTGGTTGTTTTGCATAATCCATTGCGACACCTCCCGCCAAGCTTTGTGGCTGGTTTTTACCGCCCGGGGAAACCAGCCAGGCACACAGCCTTTTACCTTTTAGTTGGCAAATTTCAAAAAGCTTTTTGCTATTCCTTTATAACTTCGTCAGGCCCATTAAAAGCCCAGTGGTTTTCAATGGATGTCCTTTCTGGACACAGCTATGGACACTCACCTTTTCTCAAACGTCTTACTAGTAATGAATAGAGTCCAGCTATGGACCTCCGCCTTGTCTCTAACGTCTTACTAGTAGTGAATAGGGCCGTAACCCTCATTCGTGTTGGCGCCAGTGTTACATGCCTTACTAGTTCCTGTGTGTGCGTCATTGCTGGCCTTCTTGTGTCCTGTGAGCAGCGCGCAACATAATAACTAAGACTTTCTGAACCTGATCACCATGTGTAATTTGCGGTAAGTGAAAGCTGCTCAGCGCGCCCTGGGGTACCAGGAATCTCTTCAAACGACTCATCCCACAAATTATCGAAAGCGAAAACAAGGTTGAAACGCTCAAACTGAGGGGGTGAATAGGTAGCGGTAAAATGGGTGAAAAACGCACTACTACGGCCGTTTCTCAAGCGGTTATCTTCTTGCTTGCGCCACTCATTATCCACTCTTACCTCAATGACATCACTCAGAAACCACACCAGGCCCAGGGTGAACCGGTGCGGTGGATAATTCAAGGCATAGAAGCTGGCGTCGATACTCGCGTCTCGGTAGTCTTCCGATTTATTCAGGTAAGTATACCCTGCAACTAAGTCAGCATTGGCCAGCCGCTTAACAGCAAAGAACTCGACCCCCAGGGTTTCAATATCCACAGGGTTTGCGCTGCGTGCTGAGGTGGAGTCAAAACGATAAGTCCAATCGGTTAACCCATGATCCCACCGGTAAAATAGGGCGGCGTCCACCCGCCATGAGGTGTGGTCCAGCGACACGCCTAACTCTGTATTGTCACTGGTCTCACGCTGTAAAGTGTTGTTACTTCTGAAAAGCCCGCTCGTGGTGCTGCCGCCAATTGCGGTGTAGCCAGCCACTTGCGAGGCTTGCGAGTAGGATAGCGTGACGGTACGTGTAGCATTATCGCGATGCTGCGTTACCCAACGAATATCACTGATCAGTGAAAATTTTGACGCATCACGGTTGGTATCATCAAATGCCGCGCCTAACCGAAATGTGAGGCGTTCATGCTCATTGAGTACAGCCTGGTACTCTGGCACCATACTGATCTTATAATAATCACGAGAGGTGAAGTTATTTTCCAGGGTGGTTGATTCAATCGCGTCGGCCATGAACTGTGCAGCATAATTAAAGGTAACGTTTGGCGTCGACCGATGGCGTCCCGAGACCGCCAGCGAGCTGACTTTTGTCTCATGAAAGGCCTGAAAACCCTCAGGGTTTTTTCGTGAAAAAACATAATGATCATTATGCTTTCTGTAATAGGCTGAGAGTTCTACAACGCTCTGTTGCCCATACAGTTGCTGATGGTTGAGCATCACCAATTCGGTCCGCAAGTTCTCGGTTTCATTAACGTTAAACGGCGTATACATATTAGGCCAGCCAAAAAACTTTTCCTGGTAGCCATAAAACAGATCCGTTTGCACCGTGTCATTTTGCAGCTGAATGCGCCCTGATGCCCGCTCAAAATTGTGATCACCGTTTTCAATGGTACCGTCACTTTCAGAACGTGAGTACTCGCCTTCTACCCCTACACGCGCTGATGAGGAGGATTGAACCGGCCTGGTTACGCCGCCGTGGACTCGTTGTAGATTGAAGTGGTTGTTGCCCACACCCAATGAAATATTTCCACCGGTTTGAATCGCTCGCCATTCAAACGCCACCGTACCCACTGAACTGTTCATCCCATAAAGCGCATTTTCTACGCCGGTGAAAATAGACGGCGATGACAGCATTTCAGGGGCAATCGGAATTTCTGAAAAGTAGTGACCTGTTTGCGGATCGTATAAGGTCGCACTACCCACCGTAAAACCGGTATTTTCGAAAATACCACCTCGAATGGTAACGTCGGCCTGGGCCTCAGCCATGTTTCTTGATTGCAGATCCACCCGTGGATCATATTCCAGATTAGAAACGGGAGCGCTGAATGTACCCACCGGTTGTTCATTGGCGGTTGCTGCACTTTCAACCGTAATTCTTTCGATGTCCTCCTGGCTCCTGTCTTCACTATGACAAGGCATGGCAGCGACAACCGATATGCCAACCACAATATTCATGGCAGTGCGAAACATGCTTTTTCCTTTATTTTAAGTAATCCGGGCTTGGCGCAATAGATCCGAGCAAGGTCAACGTTTCGCTGCGGTAAAACCCGCAGGCAGTGGAAAACACTTCGCACCCTGGCCCTGGTCGAAAATGGCCACAGAGTGTAGTTGATTGTGCAGCAACTGCCTATCCCCTCAGGGATATCTGGTGTGGTAATTGTTTACGCGGGGAGCGGTGTTTAAAACATAACGGCAGGCAGCGTTATCGGTCGTTAACCCTGGATGCCGATAACAGCTGCTATAAATAAACCTGTCGCTTTGCTGGTAGAAAACGAGCTTGTCCCCATGAAGAATGAAGTTGTAACCGAGTCGAGGCAAGGCTTTTTTGCAACAGAGGCTGTGCCCGATAGGGCAATAGGTCTGTTGAGCAAACAGTCAAAACAGGCCCCGCCCCCGGGGGAAAACCTTACTGAATTACTCTGCTTGCGCAAGGGGCTGGACAAAACAAAGTAACGGCCCACCAGCACGAGCTATTGGTGAGGCGCCCGATAAGTTGCTTGCTACATTACCATTTACTAACCTCAGTAACCTCGCCGCTGTGTCTCAACTTTCAACCGCGCTTCTTAACCAGGAACAATGGGCGCCGTTATATAAGGCGCTGAGACATAATCCGTGATGTGCGGTGACTCGCCAGGGAGTAAACTTACCTGGCTGAGCTTTATTTTGTCCTGTTTTTTGTCGTGATCTTCGCCGGTTACGCGGCCTGTGAGCCTCACACGCTATTGTCTTATAACGGAAGCCAGACTTTTCTCACTCCTGGATTGCACCGAGTATTTGCTCTAACTGCGATGAGGAAGGAAGTCCTTGTTGAAACTTCACCGCCTCAGATGCATCCCTATAGAAAATTACGGGTGTAGCATTAACGCCCAGCTTTTGCATCAATGTATGATTCTTTTTTAGCTGTGCTTGCACTTTTGCAGATGGTGACTGCAATGGCTCTAGCGAACTGTTGGTACTGGCTTCATGTTTATGCAATGCTTCACCTGGATTTTTGGCACTTAAGATAGCCGCTGATTTTCCATAGCTGTCAGCCTTTAATATACCCACCAGAATATGTCTGATTTGCACCTTACCTGACTCTACCCAAGGCCGGGCTTGCTCCCAGAATTGTTTGCAATAAGGACAGTTGGGATCGGTGAAGGTATAGATGATTTTATCTGCATTTTCATCACCATCAGGAATCCAATTCGAAGAGGATAATGCCTGCCATTTTTTCTCGCTCAGGGACCCCTGATATATTCATCAAGCTTTTCTTTGCCCATATCGCGCCCCGCCGCATCGAGCATTTTTCCGGTGAAAAGATATTGTTTATCTTCGGAAAGGTAGACCGTAAGTGCATTCCCTCTGAAATCGACGATATAGCCTGTGACACCCGCAGGGGCAGCATAAGAGTCCACCACTTCCCCGCCCTGCTTTTCTATGAATTGAAGAGGCTTCGGCAATTCGTTATCCGCGGCAACTGTCGGATGTGCGAAAGCCAGCAATAGTAGCGCTCGTTTTAACATTGATATACCCCGCTATGTTTCATTATTATCTTCAAGAAATGGCTGCAAATAATGTTGCAGACTTGCTTCTGAAAGCTCGCCCATATGACTGTTGATCAGTTTGCCTTCAGAGTTATAAAAGAGGGTGGTAGGAAGGCCATAGGCCCCAAGCTCTTTGGCTGAACGCCCAGAAAAATCATAGTAAACATTTTTTATTTCGATATTTTGTTTAGACAAAAATGCCCGGGCGACGGCGGGTGCTTCCGATTGATTAACGAAAATAAATTTCATATCCCGGTGCTGTTGCTGTGCGTCTTGCAAGATCGGCATTTCCCGGCGGCACGGGGGGCACCAGGAAGCCCAAAAGTTTATTATCACTGGCTTGCCTATCTCCAGATTCAGGGTTTCCGGCTCCCCTTCGAAATTGGTAACGTCAATGCCTTTACCCGCGGTTTGATTGTTCATCCACACATTCACCACGAAAAGTGGAAAAACAACCACGCCTGTAATCACAGCAGATTTTAAATAAGTTGTAGCAAGTTTACGCTGGGCCCGGGAACGGATAAAAAGGAGCATAATGCCGGTGAACCAGCCTATCTGCTGATTGAACCCTCCGTCCCTGATATCGAAAGCTGAAACCCAGTCCTGTTGGTAGACTTCCCACAAAGCGATAACAAACATAATACGGGCGACCAGAAAGCCTGCCACTACACTCCAAAACAAGGTGTCAGTCGCAAACTTTTGATAGTTGGTTGACCTTGTAAAAAAACTCACAAAAAACCAGAATAGCAGGATACTGGCGAGCGTCAGAGCGGTACTGGTCATCAGTGCAAATGGGCCTATCGAAATGCTGGTCACTACATACGTAATTTTGGATGAGTTATGCTGATAGACTATCTGGCCCAGATTAATTTGGTATTAATTTGCGAAAAGTTTTTTGTAAGCCACAACGTACTGTAAGGTTTTATGAATATACTCCTGGTTGAGGACGATGCAGTTATTGCTGATGCGATATGCGTTTACCTGAGTAAAGCGCTCATGCAGGTGACGCACGCGGCAACTTTAAGTGAAGCAAAACACCATATCGCTACATGTCATTTTGACCTTTGTCTCTTAGATATCGCGTTACCCGATGGCAGCGGGCTGGGGTTAATCGCCCTTGCTAAAAGCAAGTCTCTGGAGATGCCTATTATCTTATTAACAGCCAAAGATGCACTTGAAGATAAAGTTCAGGGTTTAAACCAAGGTGCAGATGACTACATCACCAAACCCTTTGATTTTGAAGAGCTGGTGGCAAGAATCAATAGAGTCTATAGACGGTTTACTCATCAGCACAACAATTATTTGCAACATGGCGAGTTAAAATATGACTTAAAGAACAAGCTCGCCATGTTAGGCGACAAACGGTTAGCCTTGTCTGCTTCAGAGCTTCGGCTACTGGTGGCATTTTTATCTAACCCCAACCGGGTTTTGGTGGAAAGTCAGCTAAAAGACTATGTGTATGGGGTAAACGAAGACGTCAGTAGTAATGCCCTTAATGTTCATCTGTTCAACTTACGCAAAAAAATCGGTAAAAATACCATTGTCACAGAACGTGGCCTTGGGTTTCGTCTCGCCTCGTGTGAAGATCAAAAATGAGCCTTCGCTGTAAACTTCTATTGATTATCGCACCTGTCTTTTTTGTGCTGTGGCTTATTGCGAGTTACTTCTCTATCACCCAGCTACAGAATGAAATTAACCAGGCTATGGATAGCCGGCTGCAGTCTACCGCTCGGATGGTCAACAACCTGGCGCTTTCCAACCCGCAGGTGGGAGCCAGACCGGGGCTCGATGCCAGTAAAGTGTTTAGTAACAGTGGCTCGGCCAAAGGTCTTGCATGCAAGATTAGCTCGTTAAGCGGTGAGGTGATTGCTAACAGTCATCCTGGTGAGTTCGCTTCGCCGCCCACGGCAACCTCTGGCTTCAACTCTTTTATGGTCGGCGAAACCCAGTGGCGAAGCTACACCTTAAATACGCCTGATCTTAATATTGCGATTGCAGAAAAACTATCTGAACGTCGTTCTATCTTTGTTAGTATGGTACTGGTGAGTGCATTACCTACCTTCATAGCCATCATAGTGTCGTTTGTGATTATTTGGTTTGCGATAGGCCGCGAGCTCAAGCCGCTTCAACGACTGAAAAAGGCGATTACCAACAGATCGCCAGATGATTTAAAGCCTATCCAGCTAGAGCACAAACTTATCGAGCTGTCCCCGCTTATCGATAGCCAAAATTCTCTGTTTGGAAAACTTGAAGGCGTCATCGAAAGGGAAAAATCCTTCACCGCCAATGCTGCGCACGAGTTGAGAACCCCGCTGACCGGTATCATCAGTCAGTTACAAGTTGCCAAAATTACCGATGGCGAGCCTAAGAATAACGCCATCAGACAAAGTCTTGCCAGTGCACTGCGGCTTCAGAGCCTGGTGGAGAACTTGCTTTTGCTTGCACGGGTGGAAAACGATGGCGCGCGGGGCAATGTTCAGCCCTGGAATCTGCACCATGAATTGGACAGCGTATTTGAACAATTAGGCTTTGCTCGTAGCAATATTGATATTCAGCTTGAATGCGCTGCAGTTATCACTCACATTCCCGCTTTTGCCTTCAGTATTATTATCAAGAATTTAGTAGAAAATGCCCGCCATCATGGGCAGACAGGCCCGCCGATATCGCTGATGATTAAAGAAAGCACTGATGACTTCAAGATTGAGGTGCAGAATGCTGCGCTCCTTGCTGACGAAACCCTCGAAAAAATGTCGCAGCGCTTCTGGCGAGATAGCTCTGCGCGAGGCACCGGCCTTGGCTTAGCTATAGTGAACGCTTTAGTTAAAGCGTTAGGCGGCAGTATTGACTACGTTTACGACAAAAAATCTTTGAGTGTCTGTATAAAGTTTCCATTGAAAAGTGAGACGCTTTGATTGTCCAACTCACCTCGCCCTGACTCTCGCCTGATAGGAGTGTGCAAAAAGTGGCGTAAGGCGATACCGGTCGTTTAGGATGGATACCCTACTCAGATTCCCGGCGGGCAACACAGACAGAGCGATTGATATGTGATGCTCTGTTAAGCCAGTTACTGCCCCAACCTCTGCTATTTTCAGCATCTTCACTACTGCAATTTCGTTTTTATACTGCCTCGCTTCAATCACGATATTGACGGCAGTGAAAACATCCCGCTGATGATCGGCCGTGTTCCCACGGAGGTAAGTACTTTGTGGCGTCTGGTTTTTCGTAATATTCGACGCATAAACGCCTTATCCGCCCCTTACATCAAAAGGAGAAAAAGATGAAAGTTCATCTGAACCTGTTAGCGCTTTCGGCACTGATGACCTTTACGGTGCAGGCCGCCGAAGGACTGATAAAAAAGCCAAGTGCCTATTCGGTCACCGAAACGGCCGATCGCTTTGAGCAGTTAGTAAACGAGAAGAAACTGACCTTCTTTACGCGTATCGACCATGCCGCCAATGCTGATAATGTGAGTCTTTCATTACGGCCTACAACAACGCTGATTTTTGGTAACCCCAAGATTGGTACCCCCCTGATGCAATGCGCGCCGACGGTAGCCATCGATCTTCCGCAAAAAGCCTTGGTATGGCAAGACGACAAGGGGCAGGTGTGGCTGGGTTATAATGACCCGGAGTACTTGAAAACGCGCCATGGGATTGAAGGCTGTGACAAGTATTTGAAAAAAATTGAAACGGTATTGGGCAGTCTCAGTGATCGCGTTACCCAACAAGAACATTAAAGCCGCGCATTTGACAGCGGTGGCCTGCCTGGCTTGATCCCCCGTGCCGGGGTGTATAAGTGACTCATAGTGTGCGGTTAGCCTGGCGTAGATTAGCGTTCGAATCCAGAGCGCCACAGGCAATACAAAAAAAGCCCTACTGCTTTGGCACAAGCAAGTAGGGCTGTAATTCGCGGTCAGAGTTAGTTAACTAATCCTACCGGCGTGATGGTGTGTGTCAGAGGATTAAACTCAAACGACACCGTACCCGTGGTCGAGTCACCGTTTTGATCAACATTGGCATCCTGCTCGTCGCTAACGAATTGATCAATCACTACCCGGTAGGTGGTGGGGCCATTGGCCCAGCCGTTCACTCGTGCCCGGTACGTCTGGCCTGGGACAATACCGCCGCCCACTTGCTCGTTGGAGCCAAGGTTGCCAGATGTGTCCATGATATTGCCTTCTGCATCCAGTAACTCAAAGTCAAGATCCGGTACTGCCACCACTTCAGCATCGGCACTTAGCGTCGCCACCACGCTCGAGGCACTGGGTAACGCGGTGAAGGGAATATCCACATAGTCGACACCTTCAACCAGCGCTTCGTCCGCCGCACCAATGATGATAACGCCGGTATGCTCTTCGATATTGTGGTATACCACGCCTTGCTCATTGGGCTCAGAGGTATCGTTAGTCGGTGTTTCGCCCACCCCGGTAGACGAGGCACCAGCCTCGTAGCCGTTAATACGCGCGCGCAAGGTGAAGAGTTTGCCATTCGGGTTATCCAGTTTCACATGGCGGGTCCCAGACGTGCCATCTGCAGCCAGTGACTGATCAAACCTGAATGTAGCGGTATCACGACGCTGCCCGGTACCACCGTTATCGGCGTTCAATACGGTCACGCTACGCTCGCTGATGCGGGTGATGTTAAAATCAACAGGACCGTAAATCTGCTTATCACCCGTGTTGATCAGCGCCAGATCGAAGGCAAAAATGCCATCGCTGTAGCTCACATTGTCAATTTTATAATCAACCTGCTTGCTCACATCCACAGCATCCAGCCCGGTGGAGGCAATCCCCGACATATTTGAAAAGCCAACTTGTTTATTGCTGGCCGGCGCAATGGCTCTGACTACATATTCGTAGTCGAAGGAGTCAATCCCCTGCCCTGCACCCCGGCCTAAGCCCTGGCCTTTATCCACGTACACAGTGTCACCGGTAACAAATTCTACGTGGGTGAAGCCATCAAACGTGACGTCACCTTCATAGTATTCTCTGGTCGGTACACCGGTAAACAAGCGCGAACTTGTTCCTTTTTTGCGTTTTAGCACCTGATAGGCGACAGCCTCTGGCACGGCGTCCCAGGTAATTTCAATTGCATCGTCTGAAGTAATATGGGCATCGACCGCGGCTGGGGTAGCTGGTTTTTCCTGACCGGCGGTGAACTCACTTACGGCAGTGGATACGGTTTGACGACCACCCACTGGTGCTTTCGCATTGGCGCCCATTTCACGGGCCGCAAATACCCTCTCTATCAGAGCGTGATGGCGGCCAGGAGCCGTCAAATCCAGTGCATCACTGGGGTACAATGCGGCATCAGCAATTAGTACTGCATCTCTGGCTTTTACGAAGGTATCAGGCGCAGTCACACCTAATACATACATAGAGCCTAAGAAGATTCGCTCCCAGGTCTCTTTACCCAGGCTTATATCCTGAGTGGGCTCCCCAGTGACAGAGTCAGGGCGCTTAAATTCGCTGCGTGGCTGCAGTTCCACCATCAGTTCACGCAGGTCCCACATGGCGCCGGCGTAAATTTCACCGTCACGGTGGACTTCAAAGGCATTGTCGCGGGTGCCGAGCTGCGAATAACGGATCTGACTTTGCGCAGAACGGATAAACTCAAATGAGTCAGGATCGACATCTAACTCTTCAAGATAATTGCGAAGATCGCACGAGTTGACCGGGTAGGTACCTAAATCAGGAGTCTCACCAACGGTGTAGGCCCACAAATCGGCCTGCCCTTCGTTTAGAGCACCGCCTTCGGGCCCGCCCTCAAAGCCGGCAATGGGCGTTATAGTAGCGTGTGTGCCTTCGTGGATAGGTACAGAGAAGTCCAACGCCAGGTTGTTAAACAAAAATCCGTGGCCATACGCAGTGGGATTCACCACCACTTCTTCACCAGCAATTTCCTGGGACAATGGCACAGCAAACGCATTATCGAGCCCCAGCAGTTTTGCCATAAAATCGGGATCAGCTGGGTTATCAGGTGGATCCAGTACATTAGGAATATGCACTACCCCGGTCAGCGGCACCGCTTCATTCGGGTAGCTGTTTGGAAACGAGCCATCGCCCACACCGCGACTGTGTACACTGTCACCTTCTTTATGCAGGTAATCCAGATACTCCAGTAAAGTGGTGATATAGATAAACTGACTGATCCCGTCAATATGGTGTGCAGGGGACGGCGTCACGTGGTCATTTTCTTTTGGTCGCGCCTCTATTGCCGAGTCTTCACTAAAGTGATAGGTACCAAGAGCGGCCTGGGGGAAAGGCCCTTTGGTCACCAGTGCACTTTCAATAACCGCATGCTTACCTGTTAACAGGCCTTCCACCCCGGTGACCACATTAGAGTCATCAAATTTGCGAAGATTAATGCGCTCCATGCCTTTGGGCTTTCCTGTGTAGCCGCCCGCCTCATCTTCAATTAAACACTCGCGTTGCATTGAATCTGTAATGGGTGGAAACGTAGGAAAATAATCCGCGGTTTGTTGCAAAGCACCTGTCTGGGTTGCTTGTGCATCATTATCTCCAGGTAACAAAGTTCTTACCTGATCGTTTCTGGCAAGTATTTCGCCGCTCTGGGCGTCAATAACATATTCAAACACGCCGAAAGGGTTCGTCGAGTAGTAAAAGAACCGCCATGCCATACGCAAGGTATCATGGTCCTGCACGACCACTTGTTGGGGCACCGGCTTAGCGAATACACCCAGACTTTTCTCAATTTGTGAATAGGCCGGGTTTAATACATCGAGCGCTTCAATGGGTAATGTGCGTTGGTTGGTAACTAAGTCGGCCGTGGCAACTGCTACTGCGGCCTCTGCACTCAATACGCTGCTGTTGGTTATTATGGGGTTATTGACGGTATCAGCAAAGACGGCTCTCACCACCCCAGATTCATCGATCAGTAACCCAAGACCACGATCTTTTACTTTAATGCCATCCACAACCTGATCGAAACGTACTAAATGCCCGCCCAGTGCAGTTTTACTACGAAACGGGTTAAACACCAGGTCTTCTGAGGTCAAACCGCCCAGCAAGGCGGAGTGCCTGCTGATAAAATCCTGGCCCATGGATTCAGGTGAGCTTCCTGATACCTCGACCGCAATCCCAAAGACAGTGTCTAAGTTGCCGCTGGTAGTGCGAGACGTGGCGTTGGGGAATGCCGCTTGCAGTTGCGCCAATGCCGTCGACAGCTCAGTATTTGCTGGTGTCTTTACATAACTGTCATTGAGATTGATTTCAGCAATGCGGTGGGAAGATGTATCAAGGGGTGCGTGTACATTCGATGAGTTGGCCATAAAGGGCAATGCCGCAGCAAGGGCCGCATATACCAGGTTTCTTTTTCTCATTATCCGATCCTTTAATTTTTAAGCTATCGGTGTCAGGTTTCAATACCTGAAATCACCTGGATAGCAGAACCATCTCAGCATCGAATAAAAATCCGTCAATCACCATAGGGGAAAACCACTAGAGTCAACTGCACCAACCAGTGGACCACATGGTGTAAAAATCAGGGCCAGGTTCGTCGCTCCCTAAAGGTCAATTAGCGCGGTGTCATACCTTCGGCCACATTTTGTTTTATCAAAATGTCAGCTTGAAAACTTTTAAATAGCTGGCACGTGAGGATTGTTTGATAAAAGAGCTATTATTGCGAATTCGTGTATTACAGAGTGACTGTCTGACCCAGCACGGGGATAACCGCTTGCCATCCATGCGCACCCACTGCCTGTTTAAGTGCCTCTTTGGCCCCGCTTTCGCCATGCACTAAAAACAATCGTGGTTTAGTGCTTTTGAAGTGCGCTAACCAATCAAGTAACTGGGCTTGGCTGGCATGGGCTGAAAAACCGCCAAGTGTATGTATTTGTGCTTTGACCGCAATCTCGTCGCCCCCAATTTTAAATTTTTTAGCGCCATCCACCAGCGCCCGCCCGGGTGTTCCAACGGCCTGAAATCCGACAAAAATTACGTGGGACTGCTTGCGCCACAAGTTGTGTTTAAAATGATGACGAATGCGTCCGCCATTACACATGCCGCTGCCTGCGATAAATATCGCACCACTGACGATGCGATTAAGTGCAATAGACTCTTCGGTGGTGGTACTGTAACGCAGAGAAGGCAAAAAGCTGTGCAGGCTCTTACTTTTCATCCCGCCTGCCGGCGAATGCTGCTCAATGGCTTGCATATCCTCATCGTTATACACATGCTGATACCGGTGATAAATTTCGGTTACCGCGATGGCCATGGGGCTGTCTAAATAAACCACCTGGTGCTTTATTTTGCCTTGCTGATATAACTCCCCCAGACGAAATATTATTTCCTGGGTCCTGCCTACCGCGAACGACGGAATTAATATGTTCCCCCCATTGGCAGACGCGTCTGCAATCACATCCTCAAACTCTTGTAATGTTTCGGCCATGGTGCGATGCTCACGATCGCCATAGGTGGACTCCAGCAACAACATATCAGCCTGTTCAACTATGCTGGGATCACGTAATAATGCGGCCTGCGAATTGCCTAAATCACCGGAAAACACCAGCTTCTTATGCTGACCATTTTCGGTTATAAATATCTCCACAATGGCAGAACCCAGGATGTGCCCAGCATCCTGAAAGCAAACATCGATACCCGCAGTTAAATTGTGCCGTTTATAATAGGCAGCGCCCCGGCAATAACGTAGGGTTTCATCAACATCTTCCAGGGTGTACAGGGGCTCAATTTCTGTCTTTCCCGCTCTACGTCTGCGTTTATTTTCCCATTCGGCGTCGCGTTCTTGTAAAGAGGCCGCGTCCTTTAGCAATACCGCAATTAAATCAGAAGTGGGATTGGTCATGTAAATAGGCCCCTCATATCCCTCCGCTACCAACAACGGCAAGCGACCAGAGTGGTCCAGGTGGGCATGAGAAAGTACCACTGCATCCAACTCAGCCACCGCAAACGGAAAGGGTTGATGATTAGCCGCTTCTTCTTTGCGTCTGCCCTGAAAAAGCCCGCAATCCAGCAGTACCTTTTTATCGCCAACGAGCAACAAATACATAGAACCGGTGATGCCCTCTACCGCCCCGTAAAAAGTCAATGACGCCATGCTATTCTCCTTTGCCCTTGGTGTGTACCAGGGCGCTCAGCACCTAGAACAAAGCTAATTACTGAGATGTTTACCGATGTGCTGAACTGTTTTTATTGATAAGCGTTGAGCACGCACCGTTACTTGAGTATTTGCAATTACATCATCAAGTATATTACTCGCTGAGGCGTTACGCGAATGAGCAACCTTTTTAATTTCAGGGCTACCTGGCGTGCGGCTTGATGTCAGACTTCAGTTAACACCGGCATGCTGTGCAGCATTACCACCACGCACTGTGACGGTAGGTACTTGCCGAAAAGCATTTTCTTAAATTTCTGGCCGATTTCTCTGGGGAGAACCTGAAGATAAGCAAAGTATTAGTGTCACCAGGCGCTTTACCATGACTCTTCTTCAGTAAAGCCGCACTGTCATGCCCTCAGCGCTTGCAAAGCTTTTTGATGGAACCGCAGAACACTTTGTAGTGAATTTAGCTAAGGCTTCGTAAAATCATTTTTGCTTTGGGCGTGACCGGTAAGCTTACAGCTGCCAGCTTTTGCGACCAACAGCAATCCCTGTTTTTAAAAACTGTTCTATACTTATAGGTGGCCTCCTGCGTTGTATCAGGTTCGGTATCGTTCATTAACAAGACGGTCGGGAGTTTGCTATGTTACGTCATTACTATATTTGCGATGATCTTGACGATTTAGAAATTGTCGAGAAAGAATTGGAGCAGCAGGGTGTTGGCAGGAGGCAAATCCACGTGTTGAGCGAAAATGATGCCGAGCTTGAACAGCATCATTTGCATGCCCTCACGCCTTTTTTAAAAAAAGACATTGTCCATTCATCAGAACTGGGGGCGGCAGTTGGAATTGTGGCCGCGGTTGTCTTGTTGTCTGTCACCTATTTTCTTGATTTACACAATACGGTCGTGGGCTGGTTACCTTACATTTTCGGCGCGCTGGTAATCCTGGGCTTTTGTATCTGGGAAGGTGGCCTGATAGGGCTACAACTACCCAATCAAAAATTCAAACACTTCCAGAAGATCTTGAAGAAAGGTCACCATATCTTTTTTGTGGATACCAAAGCTGAGCAGGAGGCCCCGTTGGCCAGTGTTATTGCGAAGCACCCAGGCTTGCGCGAAGTGAGCGCCGATAAGGCCACCGCAGCCTAGCCTAAATTCTTCGGTTGGCTGACAAGTTGTATACGTACAGAAATAAGTCGTGATTCTGTATAAGCCACTTTGGCGTATCTGTTACAGCACTCTGGTTTCGCTCTTCGCGCTCAAAGTGTCGCTGTTACTCACGCCCCCGGTATCTTGTGGGTAAGCCTCATGAATTGCCGGGGCGCAGACTGGCACAGTGATGCCAGTTAGATTCCGTGGCAATAACAATGTGCCGAAAAAAAAATTTTTGTCCGCTGATGATACCTTTTACCCTGAACCGGGCCTCTGCCTCCAACAGCAGGCCACAACCTGATGTGTTCTATTGATGGGCGCTTGTAACACCTGATGTAATCACTTGCGAACAGACTATGATACGAATACGGAGCCCGTTTATTGTCAGGCTAGCTGCACAGCTGGGCCGATTATTCAGCAGATAACAGCATAAACAATGGGATTTAAAAAAGATGGGAGATATCCTTCGGGAGAGAGTGGTCGCAGCGTTAAAGAATGCTTTTATTGCTGACGCCTTAGCGATGCCGGTGCATTGGTTTTATAACCCGGCTGATATCCTTAAAGTGTTCCCTAACGGCATCCGGCATTTTGAGGATGCACCATCGTTTCATCCATCTTCAATCATGTCACTACACGCCACCACTCAGGGAGGCCGCGCCAGAGATTCCGCGCCTTCTGAAAAATACATTGTCGGCGACGTGATTTTGAAAGGCAAACAGCAGTTTTGGAGCGGCGCCAATCAGCATTACCACCAGGGCATGAAAGCCGGTGAGAATACGCTTAATGCGCAGTGCGCCAGAGTATTGCTGCGCGCTCTGTCACATCGGTATGACCGCGACACCTTTTTACAAAACTATATAAGCTTTATGTGCGCGGATCCGCCGTTGCATCCAGATACCTATGCTGAGTCCTATCACCGTGGCTTTTTTGCCAACCTGGTCGCAGGCAAACCCGCCCATCTGTGTGGTGCGGTAACCCATGACACCCCCTCAGTGGGCGGATTGGTGAGTATCACCCCGCTGGCACTGATTGAAGCTCTTCACGGAGCCGGTCTCGAGCAGCTCCAGCAAATCACAAGAAGGCATCTATTGCTCACCCACCCTAGTGAGGCGCTAGCCACTGTGAGCGATTTTTATGTCGAGTTGTTGTTTCGTTTATTACACCGGGACGAACAATCGCCTTCGCAAATACTGCAAGATATCGCATTGCGCTCCGCGAATCTGTCGCTGAAAAAACTCATAGCTAAACAAAGAAGCGATATTGAAGTGGTGGGGCATCACTATTCCTCTGCCTGCTATATTTCAAATGCGTGGCCGAGCGTGTTGTATTTTGCTTATCGCTATAGCGAGGATGGTAAAAAGGCATTGCTGGCCAACACCAATGTTGGTGGGGATAACGTACATCGAGGGTTTGTCCTGGGCGCCATAATGGGGCTGATAGAGCAGACCTCCCCCGCCTCGTTGTTTGAGCATTTGACCGAAGCAAACACCATTGAGCAGGAAATTATTGCTGCTTGTGATAACAGATTTAAACAGACCGATTAGCGCGAGGCCTTCATCCGAGATTGGCATCAGGTTGCCCCGGTTTGTGTTGCAACCTGCTTTTTTTGTACTTTGTTTTTTGTCCACGATTATGCGCGAACAGCCGGGGCCAGAGCATCAAGGCTGCTCAGGCTGAAAATGTCCACACCGGGTAGAGGCCTGCTGCCTTGATGCATTACCCCGAATGTTTCAAAAGAATTACGCGTCATACACTGGCGCAATCTTTAGGCCAGGGCTACCGCCTGTGCTAAGCCCGACAATTGGCTACGCCGAAAGGCGAGGCCGACGTTGCCTAATGTGCGAGCCGGACATCGACAGATGCCAAAAGCGTGTTCGCCAGAACGATTATGTGCTCATCGACATATCCGCCATTACGCGCCACAAGCCGCATCACTGGTGGTTTATATTTAAAGTGGCCAATGTGTTTTTTCCTTTGCCATGTACTTTGCCTTACACAATGTCGCCCGGTTACTGTGAACAATAAACATGCCCTTTGCCACCACTATTAGGTGGCGTGTTCTGTAATTGCATTGTCATTTTCAACAACACCACCCTTTCAACGCTTAATGGTTGCTTCAGCCTTGTAAATGCAATAGGTTACCGCGCATCTGACACAAGGAGAGCAACACGTGATTCAACTGGTAGCTGTTACCGTACTATGGGCATTTTCATTTTCGCTTATCGGAGAGTATCTGGCGGGCAGTGTCGATAGCTATTTTGCGGTGCTTACCCGGGTGTTACTTGCTTCCTTGGTGTTTCTGCCTTTCCTGAACTTCTCGCTGCTTTCCACCGCACAAAAATTCATGCTGGCGGCTTTAGGAGCGATACAGCTGGGTCTGATGTACATCTTCTTCTATCATTCTTTTTTATATTTGTCGGTACCCGAAGTACTTTTATTCACCATCATGACGCCGCTGTATGTAGCCATACTGAATGATGCTCTATTTCGCCGGTTTACCCCCTTTCATCTTCTGTGTGCAGGTATTGCTATGACAGGGGCAATGATTATTAGATTTGAGGAAGTAAGCGCTCACTTTTGGACCGGATTTTTCATCGTTCAGGGAGCTAATCTCTGTTTTGCGCTGGGCCAGGTGGGTTACCGAAAACTAACCTCCACTTTTCCATCGCCAGTGTCGCATCATCATGTATTTGGTTGGTTCTACCTGGGCGCCCTGGCGGTCGCCGTACCGGCCTTTTTCCTGTTTGGCAATAGCGCTCAGCTTCCCGAAAATTACCTGCAATGGGGCGTGCTTTTGTGGTTGGGGGTGGTGGCTTCGGGCTTGGGATACTTTTTCTGGAACCAGGGCGCGCTAAAAGTATCGGCAGGCACCCTGGCTATTATGAACAATGCACTGATCCCCGCCGGGCTGGTGGTCAATCTTGTGCTTTGGCAAAAAGACACCGATATGGTGCGGCTGCTATTGGGCGGTGGCATTATCGCTGCAGCGTTATGGCTATCTCATCATCGACGTAACACCAAGACAAAGGAGCTAGTTCAGTAATTTTTGTTAACTGAACCCGTTGTTTACGTCACGGTTGAGTCATTAATCCGGCTCATAACGGCTGCGCATTGCGTAGTCTTTTCTGGGACCGGTGACCTGCCATTCAGACTCCCATATCGGCCAGCGCCTAAAGACATAGTCGACTTTATAGTCGTCTTTGCCACAAAGATGCTCTGCATGGGGCACCAGGCTAGAAAAACTATGAAAATATCGGTTGTCGTCAAACAACACATCAATTTGACCACCGCTTCCCGCTTGCCAAAAGTAGGTTCGCTCCGCCGGTAACTTTTTACCGTTGGGCGCCATCACCAGTCCCACTTCTTTGTACTTCAGCCTTTGCTCGTGCCAGGTGAAGTTAGCCGCGCCTTCAAATACAAACGTTTCACCATTACGCTGCACAATGGTCCGATTCAGACGCCACGCCCCGGCAAAGTCCTTAAGCCCTGGCATCTGTTTCTTTTCGGGGGAAACAGCGGGGTTAACGATTTGATTTTTGTTGCTGCTCTGGCTCAACTGTATTACTACTTCAAAAACAATTTAGCCAGACTATAAAAGTCTGGCTGCGGTAACGCAATGAGAAAACCAATCCTTGCTGGTGTGGTCTGGTCGCCACAAGCCTACTTCGCTGCTTGCTCTGATCTCGTGCCAATCCTGCTGTCTGTATTTGGTAAGGGGCTGCTTCTTATAACACATGTTGCTATGGAGCCCAGAACATGCAGACCGCAAGGTCAGAGTGCCTGATGATACCTCTTTCGTAACTCCTCAATATCCACCGTGGGAGCAGGAAACTGCATA
Source organism: Salinimonas marina (assembly GCF_015644725.1). Lineage (NCBI taxonomy): Bacteria > Pseudomonadati > Pseudomonadota > Gammaproteobacteria > Alteromonadales > Alteromonadaceae > Salinimonas > Salinimonas marina. Next base: position 651,182 of record NZ_CP064795.1, on the reverse strand, counting down.
TTCATGGCCTGCAGGGTTTCTCTGACGATATTCGACACGGCCAGATCGCGAAACCACTTATGATTCGCCGGAATAATAAACCAAGGCGCGTGTGCTGTGCTACAACGCATTAACGCCTCTTCAAATGCGTTGGTATAGGCTGACCAATGGTCCCGCTCAGTGTAGTCGCTTTCACTGATCTTCCAGTGCCGGTTCGGATCCTCCAGGCGCCGCTTGAAACGGGCCAGTTGCTCTGACTTGTCGATGTGCAGATAAAACTTAAGAATATGCGTGCCATTGGCATGGAGTAGACGCTCAAACTCGTTAATTTGTTGATAGCGCGAGGTCCATAATTTTTTTGAGACTAAATTATGAACACGCACCACCAGCACTTCCTCATAATGGGAGCGATTAAAAATGGCCACATAGCCCTGTCTGGGGGTCGCTTGGTGATAGCGCCATAAAAAGTCGTGCTCACTTTCCCGGTGCGAGGGCACTTTAAAACTATGCACATTGCACCCTTGCGGGTTCATTGCCGCAAACACATGGTTGATAACGCCATCTTTGCCTGAAGCGTCCCTCCCCTGCAAGCATATCAGCAAAGACCGCTTATGTTCGGCATACATCTGGTACTGAGACGCGGAAATCTGCTCATTAGATGCAGTCAGTTCGCTAACTGACTGCTCACCGCAATCGTATGGCTCTGTATAGCTGGCATCAATTTGATTTAGTTTGACCGTCGCCCCAGGTTTGACCCTGAACTTTTTAGACCAATTCATTTCAGACTTGCCTCATCGAGTCTGCACTGCTTCTTTACAGTATAGAAGCCTTAGCATCAATCACCTGTTTTCCTGAATTAGCGCTTGTTTCTATAGGCCTGATTTTCTCGCACCATGCCCTTTTTTATCCTCTGGCAGACTGAAAAAGATAAACACAATGGGCGAGAGAAAAGTTGGGCCCATCTTCAGAATCCAGATAGTATGAAAAAACCGCCAGGTACTGATAAACTGCCTGCTCTTTCATATATTTAGCCTCTGTTACGTTTGCTCTTTTGGTTTCAAAGACGTCACATGAGCAGTTTTCACTTGTTGGAAAAACTTCTCTTAGCAACCACAGGTCTGTCTCTAAGCTGTCAGCATAAGCGTTTAACCGGTGTCGGTAAGCCATAGCCAGCCGGCCGTTAATCATTTCAACGCCGCGGTGATAGTGAGACCTGTTGCTGGATTGATATTAACCATGAAGCGCTTTGGAGAATAAGGCCTGGCAAACGGTCCTTTCCCTGGGTTTGCTGTATGGCTCAATAGCATTTGCTATATTCTGAAACACGACCACGCGAAAAAAGGACCTACAAGGGTTACAGATAAGAGCCCGACTATTCTGTATAGTTGGTTATATTATTAATGACGGATGATGATCCCCTATGAAATATCCAGTGTTTTTGTTGGTAACTACGTTGATAATGATAAACACGGCGCAGGCCGCGAACACGGCGCCTGTGTTGAACTCACACCCAAACCAGCAAGCCTTTTTTCAGGCTTTGACCAAATTATGCGGTCAGGCATTTAAGGGAAAGGTGGTTGCCGATTCCACCAATTCAGAGGCATTTAATAACAAATCACTGGTTATGCATGTCAGAACATGCAGCGACACCCAGATTCATATTCCGTTTCATGTGGGCGAGGATCGTTCGCGTACCTGGATCATTACCCGCACCGGCAGCGGCTTGAGTCTGAAGCATGATCATCGTCACAAAGACGGTAGTGAAGATGCGGTGACCATGTACGGCGGCTTAAGTCATGAGCCTGGCTTTGCGCAAGTGCAGTCGTTTCCCGCCGATAGCTACACACAATGGATGTTTGCCGAAAAAGACCTGCCTCAATCCATCAGTAATATCTGGAGGGTGTTTGTCTATCCTGAACGATTCAGCTACCAGTTGGTGCGGGCAGGCCGGGAGTTTCGGGTAGATTTTGACTTAACCCAACCTATTGAAGCGCCGCCGGCCCCTGGGGCAGCTAGGTAGCTAACAAGCCTGAGCGCAACTGGACAATGCTGCCACTTGCCCATCTGGCAGCCGCGAACAAATAGCGCCCCGCTGACAAAGTGGCAGCTCACTGGACCGCAGAAGATGAGTAGCGCTGGGGGCTTTTCATTGCAACCTCTGCCAAAGAGCCGCTTTTTGCCCTTAGCGATACCAGCTTAGACAGTCTTATCCCCACTGGAAAAAGGTGGGTCTCCATCATTTCGTCCTAAGCGCGACGTCCTGATAAAATTGCGTGGAAATCTGCAGTGTCAGTGTGCGAAGCCCGTCATGACGAATGGAATAATTTCCTTGGTACACATTAATGGCATCATTACCATCACCTGTGGCTGTCCAGTCTGCATAGTTACCTGTTTGGAAACCATTCTGGTAAATAACGTCTGCAATTGCGGTTCGTCCGCTACACAAGATCACCAGAAGAAATAAATAATGTTGCCAGCTACGCATAGCGCCCTCTCAGCTGTCCATTTTTCATTCAGCTTAAGGGAAAACGTCTCAGGAAACAGGACCAGATAGGTATTTGACTAGAACCAGACTGAAAACCCTGCCGATTGCTGTGTGGGGTATAATGTTCAGCTTATCACAACTGACTTGCTGGTAGACAAAATTAGACAGTCACGTCAGTTTGGTGACAGGCTAATGATTTGCTAATCCCGGCAATAATTCAGCATATTTCTGCAACCCTATGAGGGTCTGAGCTTATAGCTAGATGTGCCATGGTGGATAGCAAGAACATCGTTCGCCAAAAAAGTTTCGACACTCTACCCGAACCCACAGCGTCTTTGGCATGACAGATTCTGTCCATATTTTTTACATTCTTTTTAGCAACAGTTTTATCCTTCTGATTTTTTTACCTTTTTTTATTGGCCTGAATCTTGATAGCGCAACTACAACTTTTTTATGAGAAACAAAAATGAAAACAAAAATCAGTCAGTTACCTACCTTATCTCGTCTGCTTCTGTTAATAGTATCGCTTTGGGCGCCCCTCTCTCAGGCAACCGTTGTTTATAGCGAAAGCATAGATGGTGAGTTTGATGCAATCGGTTCTACTAATATCGCCTTAATCGAAGGGCTGAATGAGATCCAGGGCATTATCAACCAAACCCCGCCTGCAGATACTGACAGACTGACTTTCACTCAGGCTGAGAACATGACTATAGACAGCATCAGACTCGTATTCGCTGGTATTTGGGATGATGCAAATATTGGCCAGCAAATGAATGCAGCGCTGTTTAACAATCAGGCAAATTTGTTCGACGATAACTTTGGCACTATCACCTCCGGAGCATCTATTGAGGCTGCCATGTTTGATAGTTTTGGGCCAGAAACAGGAGCTTTAGTTACAGATGTAGCAGGCGCGATATGGGATTTTCAGTTATCCGCGGGCTTGTATGGCCCGCACAGTCATGGTCCTTGTTTGTTACTACCTCGATTGACCAGCCAGAACCACCTGCAGAGGTTGCCACGCCTTCCAGTATCGTATTGTGGCTGACCGGATTATTTTTAGTTGTAACCAGTCGCCTCGCCCGGGGAAAGACTCACTAATTACACTAACTCTAGTCACAGTGACTTGGGTGCGATCGCTGTGGCTAGAGGCTATATCTTTAGAAGCCGTGCCCGTTCCTCAGCCACCACTTTAAATATTCCCTTTCTTAGTTGGTGTATAGGTCGACTCCAAACCGTTCTATTGTCTGGTTATACTTTCAAACCTGTTGTCACATACCTGGTTTGCCTCAAAAATTCATACCTCACCAAAGCTCAATTCGCTGGTTGAACCAGATTTGGCGCAAGCAACATTTCACGATATGAATAGGTAAGCTTTTTTGGCAGAAATCAATGAACAGCAAATGCAAAAGGTGGGTGTCCATGTTTTTGCCTTTCGTCCTTAAAAATAAATGACCTCAAAGGTGGGTGTCCACTTTTGGGGCTACTTCCATTGATAAATGGTGGGCTTCCACGGTTGGGGCTTTTTTGTGTTTTACCGCATGGGCCAGTTTGCTAAAAACAGATGGGCGAAGGTGTGGGTGTCTAGCATTTCGATATAGGTCTGTAGTTCTACCGCGAGTGCTTTTAAAAATAAGGCTAAGAGCAAAATAGAAAAAAAGGCAGGCTCATAATAACGAGCCTGCGTTACCAGCGTGCATCTTCGCGCATACCTCCTGGCAGGGGCGGCAATTAGCTTATAATTCGGAAGGTATATTTTTAATTTCTTGCAACCATACTTCTGCTTCGGCATCACTTGGAGCCCGCCAATCACCACGCGGCGACAACGAACCGCCTGACCCGACCTTGGGCCCGTCAGGTAATGCCGACCGCTTAAACTGACTGATTTTGAAGAACCGATAACAATAAACTTCCAGCCAGTGCTTTATATCTTTTAGTGTATATTCATTTCGGCTTTCTTCGGGAACAGTGCTAGGCCACCTGCCCTTGCTCACATCATGCCATGCATTGTACGCAAGAAACGCCACCTTCGATGGTCGAACGCCATAACGGGTAATCCAGTACAAATTGAAGTCCTGCAATTCGTAAGGGCCTATTTTGTCTTCGGTTTTCTGAGAAGGTTGCTCACCATCTTCTTCACCCGGCACCAATTCGGGTGAAATTTCGGTATCTACAATATCCACCAGAACTTTACGGGTATCCGATTCGAATTCATCCTGGTCGGCTATCCAGCGAATAAGATGCTGGACCAGGGTTTTGGGTACGCTACTATTCACATTATAGTGAGACATATGATCGCCGACACCATAGGTCATCCACCCCAGACCGATTTCAGACAAATCGCCCGTGCCCAATACCAGCGCATGGTTTTGCTGTGCCAGCCTGAACAAATGCGAAGTACGCTCGCCGGCCTGCACATTTTCAAAATTCACATCATAAACTTCTTCACCTCGGGCATAAGGATGTTCAATATCTTTAAGCATCTGGTCGCAGGAAGGTTCGATATCAATTTCTTTGGCAGTAACACCCAAACTTTCCATCAGAATGTGCGCATTGCTTTTTGTTTTGCTGCTGGTTGCATAGGCCGGCAGTGTATAAGCCAGAATATTGGCGCGCGGTAAGTCCATCCGGTCCATGGTCTTGGCAGCCACAATTAATGCATGGGTAGAGTCCAGTCCACCGGAGACACCCACCACCAATTTGGTAAAGCCGGAGGAGGTAAGCCGTTTCTTTAAGCCGTGTATCTGGATATTGTAAGTCTCATAGCAACGCGTATCCAAGTCGCCGCTATCAGAGGGAACAAAGGGGAAACGGTCAGCCTCGCGTAACAACGGCAAACTGGCTTCAACAGGATTTAAGGTAAAATCAATACGACGAACTTTAGCTACCTGCTCGCGATGCATACTAACCGAGTCATGAAAGCTGGTTAAGCGCATGCGATCCTGACTTAACCGTTCCAGATCGATATCGGCAAGCAGCAAATCAGCTTCCGGGGTAAATCTGCCCGCTTCTTTCAGTAATTTATCATTTTCAAAAATTAATCCATGGCCATCCCAGGCAAGATCGGTAGTGGACTCTCCCGGGCCCGCCGCGGCATACAGATAAGCAGAAATACAGGCACCGGACTGGCGAGCGCATAAGTCTCTGCGATAACGAGCTTTGTCGACCGTGATATTACTGGCCGACAGGTTTGTCAGCAAAGTAGCTCCGGCAAGGGCTGCATAGGTGCTTGGAGGGATGGGTGTCCATAGATCTTCACAGATCTCGCTATGGATACGCAGATGTTTTACATCAACAGCGTTATAAATAAGATCAGCACCAAACGGGACTTGTTCACCCAGCAGCTCAATTTCGTTAAGCAGACAGTCACGTCCCGAAGCAAACTGTCGCTTTTCATAAAATTCTCGATAATTTGGCAGGAAGGTCTTGGGCACACTCCCCAAAATATGGCCGTTATGTATGGCCAGCGCACAGTTATAAAGCGCCCCCTCCACCTGCAACGGCGCGCCTACTAACAGTAATGGGCGTAACGACTTTGAGGCGGACTTTATTTTATCCAGAGCCTCCTCACAGGCATCCAGCAAAGCATCCTGATGAAACAAATCTCCGCATGAATAAGCACTGACGCATAACTCAGGAAACAGGCATACCGCGGCATTTTCAGAGGCGGCTCGTTCCGCAAGCTCAATAATTTGGTCACTATTGTAAGCTGGATCGGCGACTTTTACTTCCGGTATACATACTGCTACCCGGGCGAAGCCATGAGTATAGATATTATTAAACGATTGATTTTTGTTCACAGATATTCTTCCAGGTTAATATCGTAAGAAAAAGGCGTGATGGCTTTGCATGTTGCAGCTATCTGAGAAAGCGCGGTTTGCTTAGTGTCTTCATCAGCACACAAAACCAAATCTGGCGGAACAATGAGCTCGTATTGACGCATGTGAGCATCCTGCGCCGTAAACTGCACACACATGTCGGCGGTAAGGCCTGCCAGTATCAATGTCTGTGCGCCCATATGCTGTAGTAATATTTCCAGAGTGGTACCAAAGAACCCTGAATGACGCGCTTTTATGACAAAATAATCTTCGTCGTCCGGATGCAAGAGTCTGGCAACTTCTTCCCCACGCACATCATCTTCCAATACATGTTTCACTAACTGACGAAAATCAGAGCGCCACTTACCGAAATTGTCATTAACATAAATAGTAGGAATGGTTTTGTCGCGAAGCTGGGATTTGAACTTTCTGATGTTGTGAGCCGCTGCCAGCGCGGGCGACAGCATCTTCTCGCCATCCTCAAACTCCAAATCATTGATCATGTCGATAATGATTAACACCACTTTACTTTTATCCGGAAAATCAGCAGGCTTATTCATATTCGGCTCCCTGGACCCAATTGTTCACCTTATACGGTAGTCCGTTTCAATTAGCGTGAAACTCAGCAGACACGTTACAGATATGGTAGGCAGAGAGGGTTAAGATCAATCCTTTTATAAACTCATCTTAAAATTGTAATTGGTATGATATCTGATAAATAATAGCTAGAAGTTTAGGGGGGACGCCGTGCGTTATTAATTATGGTAAAAGCAGGGACTATGCATGTTAGCAGCAAAAGTATGTGCAGTTGACGTAGCCTTCTATGACGATAATGCCCGATTATTGTTTTTCTGATAACAGGCTGCTGATTACTTTTCCAGCAATTATCAGGCTCTGAAACGCTTTGATTTTAGCGTACGATTTTCTCAATCTACACAAAAGACACCTGGTTTATAAGCAAAAAGTGATACAGTGCACTGCGGCATTGGTTGCTCGTATCAACAAAGCTTTGAATTACCTAACTCCCGACACTGCTATCCTGTATGCATTTCCTATAAGGCTGGAACATGGACAATATTGAATCGCCCCCAATACTCAAGACAGGAAGCATCCGGACAGCCATTTTAAAGAAGCGCGACAAACCAGACTGCTGAAAATACTTGTAATACTTGCCGTTATCTATACGTTGTATCTTGCAAAGTCTTTGCTTATTCCCCTGTTTTTCTCGGCTTTTATCGCCTTACTGCTTAGTCCGCTGGTCTCTGTGGCCAGAAAGTTTTATATACCCCGCACTATCTCAGCTACCGCACTTATGGCAATGCTTGTTACCCCGTTTACCTTTTTAGGGCTGGAGCTTGCCGAGCCTGCCGAACGATGGATGCACTCGCTTCCCAAAATTGCGGCTGAAATTACTGAAGAAATTGAAGAAATAAGCAACACACTGGAAGCTAAAGAGCCGTCCGCTGCACCTGCCCCAAAAAAGAAAGAGTCGTCTTTTTTCGACTGGTTCGCTGATGATGAAGACACCGAACAACCGCCGCCACCTGAGGAAAAAAGCAATGCAGTAACGGACAAATTAAAACAAAGTGGTATCGAAATGGGGCTAACCTTGTTCAGTAATGCTCCTTTGCTGCTTGCTCAAATCTTTGCATGCATCATCCTCATTTTCTTTTTGCTGGTTTTTGGGCCGGGATTATTTAATGTATTTATTCAAGATTTCCCTGTGGTTACCAACAAACGACGCGCTTTAATCCTGGTAAATCAGATTCAACGAGAGCTATCTGCTTATATTGTTACGATTAGTATTATCAATGTGTTTCTGGGGTTAGCGACTGCAGCTGTATTTACCTATGTGGGGGTGGATGATGCGCTGTTATGGGGTGCGCTGGTAGCATTGATGAACTTTGTGCCTTATCTGGGTGGTTTGGCGAGCGGCAGCATATTGCTGGTGGCTGGCGTTGTACAATTCGGTCTTGTGAGTACCGCCTTGCTTCCCCGGTTTTGTTTTTAGCCATAAACATAATTGAGTCGCAAATCGTCACCCCGTCAGTACTGGGGAGAAGTATGCAGCTTAACCCCTTAATTATTATTCTCTGGCTTTCTGTGGCCGGGTGGTTATGGGGTGTAGTTGGCGTTTTACTCGCTGTTCCCATTCTGATGAGTTTTAAAATAATTCTGAAAAACCTGGAAGTTTTTCCGCACTGGATAAAGCTTATTAAATCTAAATAAGAGTTAAATAATAAGCATTAATGCAGGGCTGGCTTAGCTCAATAATCAGTCTGGCATAGATGTGATAAGGTCGGCACACCCAATATCCCAGGTGTCGACCCACTCCAGCCTACTGACATCATAAAACCCGGCCTTGCTCCAAGGCTTGGCTCTAAGGCTGCGCTTTGATCCCTGAGTAATATTCCCTGAAAGTATTCCCGTTTATTGTATGACTGATTTTGCCTGTTATCCGCCCCGCTCTATAACATGAAGGAAATATCACCAATTTGTACGCGTGGCCCTGTAAACCCCGTCCTGCGTACAGCTTACGTGGCTTAGGTTTTCTGTCTATGCTTGTTGAAGCGGCTGAATTTTTCGGGTTACCGGCTACTCACTCTGCCGCCAATTAGTTTTTTATATAGGCTTTGGAAAAACATGGAAAAACGATGCAAATTTTGATGGAACAGAATTCAGAGCAGGTCAGTGGCGGCAATGTGACTTGAGGACAGGCCGTAACAGCTACCCAGGCTGGCGCGTCGGCATTGCAGCGTCAAGAGCTGCACTATTTAGCGGCGGTTACAATATTGGAAACCGCTGTGCTGAAGCGCATAGAATGCACTGTGCCAGGTAAGGCGACGGGCGAAAGCTTATTAGCCAACGGTGCTTACACGCTGAGTTCTTTAGCTTACGCCAGCTATGGATTAATGCGCCCTTCACCATCAGAAGCATTAGTTAAGGAAGTTTAAATGGCAACCCGGGAGGTTTAGCGCTGCTGGCAGAGCAACATACCGGTAAAATCCGGGATTTGATTACGGGTACCTTTCCAATGTTTTTGGCTTCGGGAGCCTGGCCGGCTTCTTCTTTGAGACTTCATTCTAAAGGCAAAAATTCGTAACTCATGAGTTCATCTTTTCGCCTGATTAGAGCTTACTTTCCTGAGCAATAAGAGCTATCGAAGAGGCAAATAGTAGTAACAGGCTTTCATTATCATCGGGCTTCACAGATGGTGAAAGCTACAAAAAGTGAAAGCAGTTTCATTCCGGATTCTGACATGAAACTGCTTTGATGACTCTTAATTGCATCGTCGCGCTATTTGCGCTCTGCCCGGCGACAGGCCGCTGCGGTGAACAACACATCTGTGGAGCTATTTAGCGCCGTTTCTGCAGAGTCCTGAAGTACTCCTAAAATAAAGCCCACCGCTACCACCTGCATGGCGATGTCATTGGGAATATTGAACAGGCTGCAGGCCAGCGGTATAAGCAAAAGCGAGCCCCCGGCCACGCCAGAACTTCCACAGGCAGAGACTGCCGCAATCACGCTCAGCAAGATAGCGGTGGCAAAATCTACCGGAATATCAAGGGTGTTTACTGCGGCCAGCGTCAGTACGGTAATGGTAATTGCCGCGCCGCCCATATTGATGGTCGCTCCTAAAGGGATGGACACAGAATAGGTATCTTCATCCAGTTTCAGGCGCTGACACAAGCTCATATTAACCGGGATATTGGCGGCTGAGCTGCGAGTAAAGAACGCCGTGATGCCACTTTCTTTCAAACATTTGAAAACCAGTGGATAAGGGTTGCTGCGGGTAAGGATGAAAACCAAAATAGGGTTGGTAACCAGCGCAATAAACAGCATGGCGCCAATAAGTACCATCAACAGATGTGAATAACCTAATAAAGCATCAAAGCCGGTAGTTGCTACGGTACTGGTCACCAGGCCAAAGATTCCTATCGGAGCCATGCGCACCACAATGGTAACCACAAAAGTCACGCTGTCGGCCATATTTTGTAGCACATTTTTGGTGGTATCAGAGCCATGGCGTAAGCCAAAACCCAGCCCTACGGCCCAGGTAAGTAAGCCAATGTAATTCGCAGTCACCAGTGCATTGACCGGATTATCAACCATATTGAATATCAAAGTATTCAATACTTCGCCCACGCCTTCCGGCGCGGTCTGACTGACCTCGGCTGCCACAAGGTTTAATTCGGTGGGGAACAAAAAACTGAAAATTACGGCGGTGGTGGCGGCTATCAGGGTCCCCACCATGTACAACACAAGGACCGGTTTTATGTGGGTTTCCCGGGCTTTTTGATGATTAGCAATAGAGGCCATCACCAGAATAAAAACCAACAACGGCGCGATGGCTTTTAAGGCTTTAACAAAAATTTCGCCAACCAATCCAGCAGAACGCGCTGCTTCTGGCGATACCACCGCCAGCACAATGCCACAGATCAGGCCGATAACAATTTGAAGCACGATGTTGCCGTTCATGTAGCGCCGCACCATCGTCGAAAATACATTTGAGCTCATTAAAAAGAGTCCTTGGTTTTTTAGCACGGTGCACCTTAATGCATCTGTTTACCAAAATGAAACAATTTTGCTCAGATTGCCTTTTAAAGCCTGAGAGGCCAATAAACGTTGTGTAAAAAGCAGGCAAAGCACTTGATTGGCGGGTGAATGAGCGCGCATCTGTGGGCCATGTGGGGGAAAAGAAAATACGTGATCTATAACAAGAAGCCGGAGGATCCGGCTTCTTAACTATATTCTGGAACCGAAAACGGCCGGTAAGATTAGCGCTTAAGAAATTCCAGAATATGCCGGGTTACCGCTTCAGGCTTTTCGTCGGTGACCCAATGGCCTGCATCTTCAATCCAGAGGAGTCTGGCACCGGGAATGGCCTCGATGAGCTTCGGCGCATATTTTGGTTTTTGAAAATTGTCTTTGTCCCCCAAAGGATCAGAGTTTCAATGTCGATATTTTTCAGCTCGCCAGCGATGGCTTCTGTGTATTCTTTATTCAGCCTGCGCATATTGCGGAAAAATGCTGCTTTGCCTTTTTCACTGTTCCACTGCCCTACGTACCGCTCAGTCATTTCTTCGGTAACCACGGCATCGTCATATACCCCGCTTGGCATAAAGCCTCGCATGGTGTCGACGAATTCCTCAACACTGGTGGACTCTTCCACCCCAGGCTCTAACATCTTCTCAAATTCCGGAATAGGCCAGGAGTCAAAGCAAACACTATCAATCAGCACCTGCCGGCGTACTCGCTGAGCATGGTTGACCGCCAGCAACTGCCCAATTCCGCCACCGATGTCGTGGGATACTACATCCGCGCTATCAACGCCAAATGCGTCCATCAATTTCACCAGGATTCGGGTTTGTGCATTAATAGACACATCTGCATCAGCAGGCATATCAGACTCACCGTAATTGAGCATATCGGGGGCGATAACACGATATTGTTTAGCCAACTCCGGCATCACATGAGTCCACAACATTTTGTTGGTGGGAATGCCGTGTAGCAGCAATAAAGGCTGACCATCTCCCATTTCTTTATAGGCAATACGGTGTCCTTCAATCATCGTGTATTGAGTGTCAAGCGCTTCCATGGTGGTACCTGTGTTGCTCATATAACCCTCTATTGGTTGCTACAAAATAAAATAACGACACCCTTGCAGATGTGTCTTACATGGGATGAATCAATAGGTAGCTTTTGCTATAAATAACGCCCAATTGAACACCCGTTCAAATTGGTACCAGCGAGTCTTTTAAAAGTTCATTTTTAATATCAACCGCCGCGTTTCTGTTCACAAATCAATCTGCCCTTGGGGAAAGATATTTGAAAGACCACCATTGCAATAAAAAATGCGAACAGTTCTTATTTGTGTTTAGACTATGTATACTCATTATTTTTCTTTCGCGCGACGCGCCCTCATAAAAGACAGTCATAATCATGAAAAACAACAGCTTCGCCAGGAATTGGCTTCGAAAGATGCATTTATGGATTGGATTGATCACGGCGCTGTTCGTGTTAATACTGAGTGTTACCGGCGCGATGTTGATTTACGCAAAAGATATTCAGACCATCATCAATCCCCAGTACTGGACGGTTGCAGAGCAATCTTCCAGGTTGCCAATCTCCACCCTGCTTGAGAATGTAGAAGCCACTTCCGGACAGACGGTTACCGTTGTGAGCACCGAACCTGAATACCGCGACCGGGCCTGGCAGTTGCGCCTGGACAATGGTGAGTATGTTAGTGTGGATCCGTATACGGGTGAAATTTTGCTGACCTATGCTTTCGAGGAGCATCTATACGGCTTCACCATGTCGGTACATCGCTGGCTGTTGTATCGGGATACTGACAATCGCACCAGCCTGCGTAATTGGGTCAGTGTGGTCGCGCTGTTGTTTATTTTCGAAGTGCTATTCGGGTTTTATTTATGGGTGAAACCCAAAAAGCGTCTGAAGCGGCTTAAAATCAACACCCGGGCCAAAACTAAAATTTTGCTTTATCAGCTGCATACTGTGCTGGGTGTTTTTCTGTTTTTGCCACTGTTGCTTATCGCCTTTTCTGGTATTGCGTTTAACTGGAAAGCCCCTACCGCAGCGGTGGTCAGCGCCTTGTCGCCAGGCCAGATTGAGGCCCGGCCGCCGGTAGCGGAGTTCACCCCAGGCCAGCAACTAGCTATCAATCGTGCCATTGAAAATGGACTTCGGGCCTTACCTCAGGCGACATTGTTCAGAATCTATATGCCCGCCTCCCCCGGTGAGGCTCTGAAACTGCGGGTGCAGATGCCGGGCGAAACTCACGCCTACAGCTGGATATGGATGAATCCTTTCACCGCGCAGGTATTACAAACCTTTGATGCGTCGGCGGCATCGGCTGCGACACAAGTCTGGAATTTTAAATACAAATTCCATATTGGCGGTTTTGCCGGTCCTATTGTTGAAGCCCTATGGCTGATTATGGCCCTGTCACCATGCTTTTTTGTAATATCCGGCATTTATTTCTGGCAACACCGCCGAAAAAGCAAGCCTGTGCCAAAATTTCGCGCCCCCAAAAACGCAATTGATAATCATTCTCTTTAACATTAGACTATGGGCGTTTTTTATTTACAGGAATAGTAAAAGCCATGAAGTTTACCGTTAGCCGCGCCAGCCTTTGGGTTTCCTTATCTCTTGTGTCGGGCTCTGCCCTGGCCGTCACCGACCTGCCTGCCGATATGGAACGAATCGTGGTTTCTGGTAGCCGGGTGGTAGAAAGTATTGATGAAGTACCGGCTTCTGTTACGGTTATTACCAAGCAGGATATCCAGGAACATCTTAAGGTTACCCCTGAGCTGCAAAGTTTGTTGGCCATGTATGTCCCTGGTATGGGGCCGGATACCGGCAGCTCCAGTAACACCGGTCAGACCTTGCGCGGACGAGCGCCGTTGGTGATGATTGACGGTGTGCCACAGTCTACCCCGCTTCGAAATGGCTCGCTGGGGGTCAAAACCCTTGATCCCAGTGCCATTGAACGTATCGAAGTTATTAAAGGTGCGACTTCCATTTTTGGTAACGGTGCGGCCGGCGGTATTATCAACTACATCACGCGCACCCCCAGAAGCGACGATGGCGTTGAGGGTGATGTATCTGTTTCCAGCCGCTTCAGTGCGGTGCAGCCCGATGAAAGCGCAGGCCATCGTCTGGAAGCTGCGGTCAACGGCCGCACTCAAAACTGGCATTATCTGCTGACGGCCAGCTATGAAGAAAACGGCGTTCAGCGTGATGCCGAAGGGGATATCCTGGGGCTGCAGTATGGGTTGTCTGATGCCATTACCCAAAACTATTTTGCCAAACTGGGCTACGACTTTGATGCTGATAAACAGCTACAGGTAAGCTACAACTTTTATCGCTCCCAGCAAAAAACCGATTTGGGCGATACCTTCAATGGCAATAAAGATTTGGCAGTGCATGTGCCCCCTGCCGAGCAAAAGGCGGGCGAACCACAGGGGCCAGATGGCAATACTAATCTGATGGTGAAATACACCGACCTGAATATTTTTTCCAATACCCAGCTGACCCTCGATTATTATGATCAGAGCATAGAAAATGTGTTTTTCTTTTCCCCGAGTCTGGCCAACCCTGAAGGCGGCTATAGCGGTGGCCAGTCGGTAATAAAATCCGAAAAGGAAGGACTACGCGCCACCTTTAACAGCCAGCTTAGCTTTGACAATATTGAAGCTACTTTTATCTATGGTCTGGATGCCCTTAACGATGTTACTTCGCAACCACTGGTGGATGGCCGGGTGTGGGTTCCGGAAATGGACATGAATAATGTGGCCGGCTTTGTGCAGTCAAAGTGGGTTTACCATGAGGATCTGATTATCAAGGCCGGGGTTCGTCGTGAAAGCATCAGCCTTGAAGTGGATAACTATGACACCTTACGCCTTTGCCGACAGGAAAATCAGTGTTCTGTGCCTGTTGCCGTGACCGGTGGAGAACTGGATTATGATGCCACCACCTATAATGTGGCGGTTAAATACCAGCTTAATCCGGCCTTCCACCCATTTATCAGCTATTCACAGGGTGCGGATATTTCGGATACCGGCCGTTTGTTACGCTCAGCCACGGTCACCGATATTGCCGATATACGCACCGAAGCTTCGATTATCGATAACTATGAGATTGGTTTTACCTCGCAGATGTCTGAGGCGGTACGTCTTGAAGTAGCGGCCTATCGCAGTACTTCAGAACTGGGCACATCTACCCGGTTTGATCCCACTACCGGTGTGTATTTACCGGTACGGGCCCCGCAGGAGATCTGGGGTTACGAGAGTATTATCAACTACCGTGTGTCGCCGACTTTAGACTTAAGTGCGACCTACAGTTATGTTGAAGGCAAGGACACCCAGGAAGATGTTTACCTGGGTGGCCGCACCGTGAACCCTCCTAAAGCCACACTGATTGCAAACTGGCGCCCCACCGATACGGCAAATTTAACCCTGGAATATTTGTATGTGGGCAGCCGCGATCGGTTTAATGCAGATGAAAACGGGGCTTACAGCACCGACCAGGCGCCGGTAAGCAGTTATAATGTGGTAAATGTCAGCGGCAATTACGCGTTTTCGTCTCAGTGGCAGGGCTTTTTAGGCGTGCAAAATCTGTTAAATGAAGATTATTTCCCGGCCCGGGCTCAGGCCTATACCTATGGCGGCTACCGGGTGAAAGGGTTAGGTACCACCGTTAATGTGGGGGTCACCTACCAGTTTTAGATTTTCCTCGCTGGATCTCTTCACCTCATTTACAGGCCGGCTCATCCCCGGCCTGTTTGCTATTACCGGCGTTTGTCACTCAATGTAGGTGGTGCCTTGCAATACGTCCTGTGAACAATCACTGCCATGCAATACCGAAATATCTCCGGTTGTTTCTAATATAACCGCCCGAACCTGCGAGAAATCCAGCACATTTGCCTCACGCAATTTGGCGATAAGATCGCTACGAGCCACGCGGGTATGCCGCAGGGCATCCTCCAGAATTATTCCATCGCGCATCAGAACGATCGGGGTGTTTTGCATCATGGCTTCAAATTTGTCAGATGAGCGGCGCAGTCGCGCCGCGCTGTATTGCACTGCAAATAATGCTGCCATCGCCAAGCCTGCCTGGATAAAAGCATCCCAGTTTGTCGACTGACTGGCGCCGGCCAGCAAGGAGCCCATTGCCACCGTCATAACAAAATCAAAGTTGGTCATCTTGGAAAATGAGCGCAGCCCGTTTACCCGTGTAAGTAATACTACCCAGCCCATGGCCAGTGCCGTAAGCAATAAACCACGTAATACAAGATCCAGTGTCGCACCATCTACAAACATGCAATTGTTCCGTTTAAAAAAATTGGCATGGTATGCATACACTTAAAACCGACACACAGATGAGTACGGTATTATTTTATAGTGAATGAAGACCTTCAGAATAAATATTGTATTCTCAGTTCGTAAGACCTGGCGTTTTGAAGGACATTGCAGCTAAACACGTGAGAGGGCTGAGTCAGAATATAGGGGGAGCTTGCTCTATAGCGATAAAAAGGGCTTTGCTGCATCGCTGTACATCAACGAAAAGCCCCTGGTTTATGATTATTATGTTATTGCATCAGATCGTTTCGCAGTTCCCATACATTGAACTCGACTTTGTCAAAATGCCCTGCCCACCGCTTCATCAATTCCTTGGCTTTTTCCTCATCGCCCATGTGGGTAGCCAGCACTTCCATAAACTCTGTTTCAGGTGGTGCCATGGCCCCCCAGTTTTCATAAGGAACCGCCAGATTTATCTCACCGTGCCCACTGACCGAGTTAGAAAACGACCAGTGATAGGGCCAGTTTTGTTCCTTGGCTGCCTCTGACATGGTTTTGATATCTTCGTTAATAGCACTGCGGTGACCCAGCTTAGGCTGATAGCTGGTCACTCCCACATATTTGTAGTTAACATCAGGGCCCCAGTGGCTGTTTTCACGATCTTCGATTGCCAGGTAATGGTGATAATGATCTACATACTGGCCAGCGGTTTGTTGCCAGTTCTCACTGACCCCCTGGTTCTTCGCCCAATCGCGATAGGTGTCCATATCCGCCCAGGTAAAGTTATTGGCCCGTACCGCCAGCCGATCCAACTTGCTGCCGAATACCGGAGCATAGACATGCCATTCGCGGGTATCATTTTTAGATTGTCTGAATTTTACATGCTCTTTCAGTGCATCTTCGAGCGCCTGTTGTTTTCCTTCTTTAGGCATCATCACCCACATTTCAGCCAGCATTTCCTTTTTGGCCCCGTCTTCCTTGTGCGCCTCGGCCAGAGCACTGGCGGACGTCAGGCATAATATCCACAAGCCGGTGGCGGCTATGACCCCTTTGTACAGTTTGTTCATTGTTGTATCCTCTTACGGTCTGATATAAACCAATGGGTCCAAAACGACAATAACTGCGCGACTATTCAGTACGCTATTAAAGAACTCATCATCTGCTGAACGTATAAGCATAGCCCTATATCCGGTAAAGTTCCGTAGCTTATACGAACAAGTTCTTACGCAGGCAAATTCATGAGAAAAAACAGCTAATAAGCGAAGGGATTAAAACAAATGCTCATAAAACATTGTAGCTATGGGGTTATTCACTCTGATTGAGTGAGTTCGACATGCACTGGTAATAAACTGAAACGAGGTTTAGCTATTCTGACAATTCCGCTATGTACGTAAACCAGGCCTTGGCGCAATGAGTTTTCCATCGCAGTAGACTAGTAGAAAAACCATCAAGACACTGAGATATCAAATCTTGGCAAGAATGTCCTTGCTAGCAGCTTGCGCTCATACCTCCTAATATCTTCGACCACTACAGCCAGTACACCGTTAAAACTAAGCTGGTAAGGCAGGTAGTTTCCCTTAAAGTTAAAGCACACTTGAACCATCTGGTATCGCACCAGATTGTAGGTCAGCATTACGCCCCACAGCTCCTGCTTCTCTAACTCAGGCAGGCGACTACGCAAGGTCAGATGGTTGCCCAGCATATATTTTTCTACTCCCGATAGCCCAGCTCAATTTCTAGCGATGTCCGTATAAGTTTACGATATCGGCTGCAGGTTAGTGCATGGCGCCGGTCATTGAGGTCAGTACCTCATAGGTTTTGCCTCTGCTTTTTCGGCTTACAATACGAGCAGTCAGGGTATCAGGTAATCCCGGCCATAACTTCCTGAAACTGGGGTTACTGCTTAACGTTACCAATTTGTCATTGCGTCCCAGAGAGCGAATTTCCTGATATCGCAGGTTCTTTTTAAAAAGAATAAGCCAGTGTCGGTTTTCCCCCTTGTGCTGCCACTGATTAACAGGCCCAGGGAGTAAAACCCTTATCGAACAGGGTGACACTATTATCCGGGGTGGTTTCGATAAGCTGTTCGGCCAGCTTCATTTTATTGACGGCATAACTGTCAAACGCTCTTCCTGTCATCAGGTCGGTACTTAGCTCAATCTAACAGACCATTCTTACTTGCGTATAAAGAGAATTTTTTTGCGTGAAAACCCGTCGGCATCTTCGGGTGTATCTTCAGTACGCCAAACGACACCATCAACGTCTAAAAGCGTCAGTGCGTTCCGTTGAGGTAGATTTGCCTGTTTGACCAATGCGCGGTCATATGCTGATACACCGCCTTTGCGCCACATTCTTCCAGTGTTTTGCAACGCTGCGTCAATACACTTGGCGCCGAAAAACAGTTTACCTTCGCGGTCGACAGGGTCCAGTTGACTCACGGCATCGGATATCGATTTGTCGCTATATAGCGCCATGCCCACAAGCAGCCACACCGATGATTCCACTTGCGCAAGGTGACCGTATCAGTCATCTGATAAGCTTGCTCAATCAACTCTAGTGGGATGAGGTCTGACAGCACTTTAACCTGAGGCTGTTTTGCTGAATTGATGATGTCGAGAGCTTGAGAAACGTCCATAAAAAAATCCGATACCAGTTAGCTGATATCGGATTTTGAAGCCTTCAAAGGATCGGTCAACCGATCATTAAATTCTTAACTGTTCGGCATTAATGCTGAGTAAGAGTTTTTTTGGGAATCAGGAGATGATACGACGGAGATATCGAAATATTTTATTTGTTATAAAGATCTTGGCGTGTTACGTTCTTTAAGGAAATTTAAATTTCTTAATAATAGTGATTAACTATGTAGTTTGAGTTTAATATTAATATAGATATTATTACATATTAAAGGGATATAGTATGAAAAGATTGTCGTTAATAATTATGTTTTTTTTGGTAAGTCCTTCGGCTTTTAGTAGGCTAAATAATTTAAATGATTTTTTTATTGACAATAAAATTTTTTCTTTTAGCGACTCATTCTACGCCCAGTTTGATAACAGTGAAGTTCCAAAGCTTATTAAAAATAAAGTCTACAATATAAAAAAATGGGAGAAAAGAGCAGATAAGGGCGATATTCCGGCAATTATAATTTTAGAAAATTTCTATATTAACAACCACAACTACCAAAGAGCTGAAAAGTTTGCTTTGCTAAGATACTTTTACTCAAAAAATAAAGGTTCAGCGTTAAGTTCATTGTCGTCAATATACAATGCTTTGGGTGATTTTGATAAAGAAGTAGCTTTTGTGTACTTGCAAGGTGAAATTGACAAGCACATGAAGGATACGCTTTATTACAAGTCGAAAACCAGCGCTTTTGAGAATGAATTATTAGATAAGAATTCTCAAATCTTTCTCAAGGCGGCAAGGGAAAAACTTAACATAAAAGAAGCTGTAGAATTCGATTATAGCATAATGTTTAAAAACAAAATTGACTTTTAATTTTTACAAACGGAATTGTTATGAAATTATTCTGCTTTTTAATTCTAAGTTCTCTGTCAACTTTTGTTTATTCAGAGGGCAGTATCGTTGCCGCCGAAGCAATTTATACAGGTGATAACCTTTATAACGGAGCGTATAGGGCCGTACAGTCATCAAATGAATGGAGAAACATGGATATAGGTGATTTCTGAATCACGAAAGTTACGGTGAATTACAATAATGATAATAAAGGTTGGCATACAGTATATTATAAGACAACACGACAAATTTTTCATCATAAAAAAGAAGATTCATCTAAAGATGAATATGCTGATGCAGCAATAAATCAAGCTCTTCAAGAAGAGTTTCGTTGATACAGATATGATATTTTCGCCTTGTTTTCTCAAAAAGAGCCAACTTACGACGTAATATCAGGAACGCGATCATCGATGAACATAGCCCCCAAGTTTTGTCACTGTGGCACGGTAACAATCTCATCTGAAGGGAACCTTAAAAGAAATGATGCAGATTATGAAATACCTTGATTACCAGCAGTGACTAGTGAATTCAGACCTAAAATGTACTAGTGTGATTACCAAGGGAAACTGTCGGTATAATTACCGAGCGACTTTGTCGTTGACACCATACCAGTCCATATTTATTCTTGCAAATTGCACGGCCGATCTGAGCGATAGGAGACACGTTCGATATTTAGTTATTCAATGCGAACAAAAGCGCAAGATCCGCCGTTCGACGGTCTCATTTAATGTTCCTTCGGTACCTAAAATTCAGTATTCATACTCTTATTCAGTACCCTCAGCCTGGAATAGGGAACTTATTAATGATCATCAAAAGAGGTTTATTCCATATCTGGTTCGAAAACCAAAATATCGCCGGGTTGACACGCCAAATGATGACAGATAGCTTCTAAGGTCCCAAAACGTACACCTTTTACTTTACCACTTTTAAGTAGTGATAAATTTGCTTCGGTAATACCAATTTTCTGCGCTAATTCCTTAGAGCGCATTTTCCGCTTCGCCATCATTACATCTAAATTTACTAATATTGGCATTTATATTATCTCGTTGTTTTCTAACGCTATCTCTCTTGCAGCACTGAAAAATTGGACAATTGCGGGCAGGCAAAATACAACTATCAAAGTTAGAGGTCTAATGTTGATTTCTATATCTTGATCACTTCCCAGTAAATACAGGGCGAAGGGACTCAGTAACATATTGTAAAGCACACCAAAAAACGTCAACCATGCTAACCACTTCAGGCAGCTCACACTTGAATCAGAATAAAAAGTGCCATGACTGAATTGTTGCAATAGACGTTGCAAAAAATATGCACCCAATAGAAGTGTTATGGCAGCAGGCGCTACTAGCAGAAGCAATATGCTAGTTTTATCATGATGAATTTGCCAAAGCTGGTTAAATTGATCATCACCAAATGATACCCACGATCGACCTTCTGTTACAAAGCCAAATATCGCGACAAAAAATACCGCGCCAAATATTGCGAACACCATGAAGCGGGCTATTTTTCCCGTTCGTTTCAACTTATCTAATGAACTCATTTTTATGCCAGTAAATTTTTCAATCAGTGTAAGCCAAAATCTCAGACCGTACAAAGAAATCCCTTTCTTACGGAAATAAATTATTACAAATAAACAAATAGTTATTATAAAACAATAATTATTTGCTGTTAAGGTAATATGAAATAACTGAGGGTAAACAATGTCAATACGTATAGGTATGCTAATTCCAAGATTTATAAAAAACAAATCGCCTAAAGAAAGTGTGAGGGCTATTTTGAAACTCACCTTACTATTAACAATATTAAGCGCTATGTCTGGTTGTCGAATATGGGATTTGGCTAACTTTCAGTGGCAAAATGCTAAAGCGAATGTTTCTTGGGGCAAAGGGCAAAGCAATGCAGTAGTGCCATTCACCATGCTGAATAATCATATTATCGTCTCTACGACTGTAAACGGGGTTAATGGTTTTCGCTTTGTCTTAGATTCTGGCGCTGCGGCGACTGTGGTTACTGAAACAGCAGCTACCCAGTTACTTAAATTTCCTCAAAACAAGCCAATTGCGATATCTGGTTCTGGGAATGGTGACGATCCTATTGCCTACATAGTTGATAACACCCATATAAATATTGGTGATTTTTCAATTTCAGAGCTATCTGTTATTTACGCCCCCACATCAGCTATGCCATTTGACAGTATCGCAGAAACCTATTTTGACGGCGTATTAGGCGCAGATTTTTTTAATTGCTGCTTAATCGAAATAAACTACGATAAGCAAACGCTTCAAATATCATTACCTACGCAAACAAATCGTCAAGGGTATGCATCGAAATCATGGCAAGTGTTAGATATTGAAGTAGAAGGCAATACCCCATACCTATCAACCCAAATACGAAACGGTGAAACAGATAAAACAGTCAAAGTGATGCTTGATACTGGCTCCACAGGCACGTTGAGCTTGTTTGCGAACAAGCAAGCTTTTGCTATACCAAACAACGCTTTCACTGCAAGAACGACTGGAATTAGTGGCGATACATTGAACAAAGTAGGCTTACTGAGTTCATTGGTTATTGGTGAACAACATTTTAGATCCTTGCCCACATACTTTCGTGTAACAGGGAGCAATTCTCAAAGCGGCAGTCATGGTGTATTGGGCAATCAAGTTATGCAACGATTTAATATGACGTTTGATTTCTCTGGAGAAAAAGTCTGGATCCAAGCTAACCATAAAACGAGCATCCCGATTTTGTTAGACCGCTCCGGTTTACGATTACTACCGCATAGCCAAGGAGCAATAGTCAAAGATATAGCCGCTGGGACAGGCGCAGATGCATTGAATATCTCTAAGGACAGCATTGTTAACAGCATTGATGGGATTAATATTAATAGGGATAACTTTGACGGAGTTCTGTCAGTGTTGCGCGACCCCGAGGTTAATTACGTCCACATCTGTTGGATGGCCAAAGAAAACCAAACCTGCGGGAAATTAGCTCTTTATTCAAGAATAAAAATGTAATTTTTAGCGAAGCGATTTAGTCGAGTATTAAAAACCGAATATCAGCTATCTGCACAGAGACTGTAAAATATTTTGTGTAAATGGCTGATTGCACTGTTAAATCCGAGCCTGGTACATAATCTCGAACTGCGCCATGGCCGGTTTCCAGTTGCGTATGGGCATCGTCCACTTTTTCGAAGCCTGATGCAAGGCTAGGTACAACACCTTCATGACGGCTTCGTCGTTCGGGAACGACCGGCGGGTCTTGGTGATTTTTCGCAGGGACGCGTTCAGCGACTCAATCGCATTGGTGGTGTAAATGGCCTTGCGTATCTCGGTCGGATAATCGAAGAATACGCATAAACGTTCCCAGTTCGCCCGCCAGGAGCGGCTGATGGTCGGGTGTTCGCAATCCCATTTTTCTGCAAAAAGCTCGAGGGCCTGCTCGGCTTCAGCACGAGTGGCCGCACCATAAATCAGTTTTAAATCCGCCGCGATAATCTTACGCTGCTTCCAGTTCACGTAGCGCAGCGAGTGGCGAATTTGATGCACGATACACAGCTGCACCTGTGTTTTCGGGTATACCGCTTCAATGGCTTCCGGGAAGCCTTTGAGGCCATCACAGCAGGCGATGAAGATATCCTCCACCCCACGGTTTTTAAGCTCGTTCATCACCGACAACCAGAACTTGGCGCCCTCAGTTTGGGCCATCCACAGACCTAATAACTCTTTTTCACCGGCGGTATTAATGCCAAGCGCCAGATACACGGATTTATTTTGTACCACGCCAGAGTCACGACTACGAACCACTAAACAGTCGAGATAAACCACCGGGTAAAGCTTTTCCAGCGGCCGATGCTGCCAGGCCTTAACCTCGTCCATCACCGCGTTCGTTACCTGCGATATGAAGGTGGCAGAGACCTCAACACCGTAAGCTTCTTCAAGGTAAGCCTGAATATCCCGCGTGGTCATGCCGCGCGCGTAAAGGGCAACAATGCGCTCATCAAATCCGTTTAGCTGACGTTCGCCCTTGCGTACTAACTTGGGGTCAAAACTGCCGTTGCGATCGCGTGGAATATCGAGTTCAACATCACCATTGGTGCTGCGAACACTCTTCTTCGTTTTACCGTTGCGAGAGTTGCCGCTGTTGTTACCAGCCGCATCGTTGGGCGCGTAGCCCAGATGGGCTTCCATTTCGGCTTCTAACGCTCGTTCAGCAACCTTCTTGGTAAGCTGCTTGAGGAGGCCAGCTTCGCCTAAAATGTCTTCTGGTGAATCACAGTCGTCAAGCAGTTGGTCGATGAGTTTGTCTGATATTGGCATTCTGATATCCTTCTAAGGAGTTGATAAGAATGCCATTTACACAGTTATTTTTACACTCTCGTAAACCAGCCTTTGACAAAAAGATGCTAGGTTCTTTTGCGATTTACTTTTTTACGCCTTTACCGATCTTTTTCTCTAAATTATTCAATCGCGTTTTATAAGCACCGTTCTCAACATTTTCTTCATAGCTCATCGCTAACGCTTTCTTCCTCATCTTAAGCGCCATGGCTAAATCGCCTTTAGCTTCATAGCCATCTGCTAAGCTGTCGTAGGCGTCAGACTTGTTAGGGAATCTAGTAACGTTTTTCTTAAAAATGGCAATTGCCGACTCGAAGTCTTTTTTGTTTAACTCCGCATAGCCTGCGTGATTTACTGCTTTGTATTCTGGCTTTGCCTGAAAGCCGTATTTTTCAGAAAGGTCTTTATAGTATCGTTGTACCGCATGGAGACCTTCTTGTATTAGTGCACCTGTCGGGCGTAACGAATTAAGCTGTTTTTGAAGGGCCAAGCTCATACCTGCAAGCGCAGTGGTATTGTGGCTTTCAGATGTATCTAGCTCGGTATCAAAGGTAAACCCTTTTCGTGTACTATTATTCAGCAGTTCAGAGTAACGCTGGAATGCGCTCAGCATGTGTCCGCCTTCGCTGCCCATATTTACATAAAGGTATTTATTCAGGTCTTGTTCTGCGCTATAAAACTTTTCTGCTTCTGGAAATATCACTTCTTCGTGCCACCACAGGCTTGGGCTAAAAGCGAAGTATGCTTGAAACATATCAGGCCGTTCATGCAGGGCGTATACGGTGAATAGGGCGCTTAAAGAATGCCCAGAAAGAATTGCGTAATTATTAGTACGATAATTCGACTTTACATGCGGCTTTAGCTCTTTCTCTAGAAAATCTAAAAAGTTGTCTGCACCACCTGATATTCCCCACTCGTTATAGCTTTCATCATAGGTAGGTGTGAAATCTCGTGTACGCTCGGTGTTTGTGATACCGACAATTATCATCTCTTGCGCCATACCAGACTGATTGAGAAGGTCTAGCGTGCCTACTGTATGCGCAAAGTTGCGCTGGCCGTCTAACAAATATAAAACAGGGTAAGTTGTGTCTTCGTAGCGTGAGTAATTATTGGGTAAGTGAATAAGCAGTTCCCGCGACTCACTCAATATTTCCGATGTTACAGTTGTAACCATAGCTTCGCCGCGTACTTTAGCGGTTGCGTGAAAGCTAAGGCTTAGTAATGTGCCGATAAAAATACAAGCAAGTTTCTGATACATTTGGAATTCCTTTTCTCGAACAAGCACGGGTTTCATCGATAGTTGAGTTAACCTAAGCTGTCATGGACGCCCGAACTTGTCAAAAAATCGCAAATAATTATGTAGTTTGGTAAAAATATAAACGCAGAACCAATGATTTTTGTTTGTCGAGAAGTAGGAAATAAGATCGTTGATCGTCTGCTCCTTGTCTTAAGCAGACCACCATCCTCTGAGTGGTGACCGTTCGCAAAACGCTCTTAGCGGAATTGTCTTTCCGTCCTTAAAGACGTGAAAACAGTCAAATTTGGGCTAACTCATGTATTAGTCAGTACACTTTATTAGTTCTGAGAAACCCAAGAGGCCAATCTTCAGGCGCAAATATTTCTCATCAACTCATTGAATAAGGAGGCTGGGGTGCTCGCACTAATCAAAGTCATTGTGAATGACTATGGCTGGATCCATTTATCGTTAGGTCTGTTTGGTAATTTTGCTTTTTTTGTCGGCAGTATTTTATTTTTACCGCGTTTTGAAATGTATCAGACCCTTGGCGTCTGGCTGTTTATCATCGGGGCATTTTTTATGCTGCTGGGAACGGTGGGAAGATTACTGGTGGATATTAGTGGAAAAACCAAGAAATAACGCGCACCAACCGGGTTGATGCGCAACTCGCAGACTATTTTGCTATTGTATAGCGGAGCTTCGGCCTGCTTCCTTGAGATAGTTTTTCCATACTTTTTCATCTTCGCGGACCACATCTTTGTTGATGCTATGGGCCACCAGCTCGGAAAGCTGTTTGTTCATTTTGTTGCGTAATTTGCCTAAAAAGCCGGCTTCGGCAATGATGTCGATGTGATAAACTTTTTCTTCACAGCGACGTTTGTCCAGCCAGTCAGTCACGGTGCCGGCAAAGCGGTTTGCTTCTATCTCGGTGGCATCTTTGCGGCTCATGGTATCCACGCCGTGGACTGCGCCACTGGGTGACGAGGTGGCTCCAGGGCGGTCGGTGACCAGATCACTGTCTGAGTCGCGACCATCATCGTTCATCAGAACCACAACCGGTTCAAGCTCGCTTGCCCCTTCTTTCTCGATGAAAATTTTTGCTTCAGTTTGATTTGCTACTACCAGATATGATTTTCCTAACATGCTTGGTCCTCGCGTTGGTTGCGTACAGTTTATAAGGCACAGCCACCAAAAAAGATTGGTTCCCACCCGCGTAGAGGGCGATTATTTCTTCACCCAGATGCCTATTCCCTATTTAGCCGCCAGCCCGGATTACCCTGTGGCCGGTTTGGGCAGCCGAATGGTGCCCATTACCATGATGTTCATTCACGCAGCTCAATTTGGCATACACCGCAGTCTTATGAAATGCCATCTGCCCCATCGTAAATTTACTGATGCGACTTAACATGGGCCATTGCCAGCTTTAAAAACTTTTCCCCCTGTTTCGCACCGTTTTCAAGTTCCTGCTGTTGTGCAGGATCCACGATACTACTGAAATTGGCGGCGACAGTTTCTGGATTCTGGTCTTCAGCGGCTAAAAAGATCCCCGGCGTTTCCACCGTTCTGGCACACGAGTAGCCGCCCACACCGGCACACAAAGTTGTACGGTTCGGGGCCCCGTCATGACACAGGGTCAGCGCTCCGGCGGTCACCGCGTCAGTGGTAAGCATGTTGTAAATATCCGGCGGTAGTAGGTCTTCGGTCATACGGGTACCGGCGGTGGGGGCCAGTGCGTTAATGCGAATATTATACTTCGCGCCTTCTAAAACCAGTGTATTCATCAGGCCGATAACCGCCATTTTCGCGGCCCCGTAATTGGACTGGCCGAAGTTGCCATACAAACCACTGGATGAGGTTGTCATCAGGATCCGGCCATAGTTTTGCGCCTGCATCGTTTCCCAAACTGCCTTAGTGCAGTTCACCGTACCCATTACATGCACATCGAAAACGGCCTTAAAGTCTTCAAGATCCATCTTGGCAAACGATTTATCCCGTAGAATCCCGGCATTGTTGATCAGCACATCGACCCGGCCCCACTTTCCCAAAGTGGTATTGATCATATCCTGTACCTGAGTCATGTCGGTGACATTTGCACCATGGGCTAAGGCTTCGCCGCCCGCTTGTTCAATCTCGGTGACCACCTGTTGCGCCGCAGCCGAGGAGCCGCCTGTGCCGTCCCGCGCGCCACCAAAATCGTTTACCACCACTTTAGCGCCGCGCCTGGCCAGCTCCAGGGCATGAGATTTTCCCAGACCGTTACCGGCCCCGGTAATAATGGCTACCTGATTGTTAAACGAAATTGTCATGATGTGTCCTTGCTTCTTGTTGATTGTTTCTGCTGACTTAAATATCTGTTGGCGTTACTGTTTCACCAGCTGCAAACCTATCCACTCGGCCATTAGCGCCGGCTTATCACTGTTTTCAATTTCAATGATGACATCGTACGTCACCTTGTACTGACCCGGCTTGGTATTATCTACACCCTTAACCTGGGCGATACACCGAATCCGGGCGCCCTGGCTCACCGGGGCTAAGAAACGTACCTTATTAAAGCCATAATTAATGCCCATCACCGCGCCCTCTACCTGCAAGCTGAATGACTCAGCAAAGTACGACAGCATTGAGAGGGTCAGAAAACCATGGGCGATAGTAGTACCGAACGGGGTTTGCCGGGCTTTTTCTTCATCCACATGGATAAACTGATGATCGTGGGTACAATCAGCAAATTGATCGATTTGCTGCTGAGTAACACAAAACCAGTCGGTGGGCGGCAGGCTGGTGCCTACGCTGTTAAGCATTTGCTGGGGGGTAACAGTTTGCATTTATTCAGGCTCCTTAAAGGCCAGCGCGTAACCATAATACGCGCCAGCAACCATCGATTAAAACCACTCGCTTTGCATCTCGTGGTTGGTGGTATCCAGCTGGCTAATGAGCGCGGCCCAGTGGTTGATCTCAGGCAGCTCGCTGCGAAAGAAAAATTGTAAAGTATGCAGCTTGCCCTGATAAAAATGCTTTTCGCTATCACTGATACCAGGCTGGGCAGTCAATGCCTGATTGGCTACCAGGCCTTGTTTAAGCCACATCCAGGCAATAACCACATGACCGAATACCTCCAGATACTTCACCGAATTGGAAAAGGCCGCATCAATGCTCATCGCACGGGTCGCCGCCAGCACGGTTTTGGTGGTGCTATCCAGGGTGCGGATGGCCTCTGCTAGCGCGTTGGCATACTCTTTTAACGCCGGCTGTTCCGCTGCCTGGCTAATCGTACGCTGCATGGCGTCCAGACAAGCCTGATAGCCCGAAAAATCATTTGCTGGTACTTTGCGGCCCAGCAGATCCATCGACTGGATCCCGGTTGTTCCCTCATGGATCGGATTCAGGCGGTTTTCGCGATAGAACATCTCCACTGGATGCTCATTGGTATACCCTGCACCACCCAAAACCTGTATCGCATAGTGATTGGCTTTTAAGCCGTATTCAGAAGGCCAGGTTTTAATGATGGGGGTCAAAAAATCCAGCAACGTATGTCCGGCCTTGCGCTGTTCCGGCGTATCCGCGGTTTTTTCATCATCATGCAGGCGCGCGCCAAATAAACATAGGGCCAGAGCCCCTTCAGCATAGGCTTTTTGCGCCAGCAGCATCCGTTTTACATCACTGTGCTCAATAATATTTACCGGTGCCGACTCAGGATTTTTCTCGCTTAGCAAGCGCCCCTGGGGCCGTTCTTTGGCATAGTTGAGTGAATACTGGTAGCCGGCCAGCGCCATCACCGTGGCCCCCATGCCAACAAACAGCCGGGCTTCGTTCATCATATGGAACATATAACTCAGTCCCATATTTGCTTCGCCCACCAAATAACCTACCGCCCCGCCTTTTTCTCCAAAATTAAGCGCCGTGGAGGTAATAGCATGCCCGCCCATCTTGTGAAACAAACCGGTCAGGGCCACATCATTGGGCTCCCCCACACTGCCATCTTCATTGACCATCCGCTTAGGCACAATAAACAACGAAATGCCTTTAACCCCTTTCGGGGCGTCCTGAATTCGCGCCAGCACCAGGTGCACAATGTTGTCACTTAAATCATGATCGCCCCCGGAGATATAAATTTTGCTGCCGGTAATACGGTAACTACCATCAGGCTGCTTCACCGCTTTGGTGATCAGGTCGGCCAGGCCGGAGCCGGCGCCCGGTTCGGTCATTGCCATGGTGCCGGTAAAGCGGCCTGCGCGCATTGGCGCGACCCACTTTTGAATTTGTTCGGCACTGCCATGGGCCTGAATCAGGTTGGCATTGGCGTTGGTCAGGGTAGTGTATCCCATTACGCTCATACCCGAGGCGGTAAGGTGGGCACTCACGGCGCAGGCCACCAGCGACGGTAATTGCATGCCGCCATGTTCAAAATCGGCGGTGGCAGAGGCCAGCCCCGAATCGACTACCGCCTGAACCGCTGTTTTTATCTCAGGGATAAGGTGTGCCCGGTGGCCATCAAATTCCGGCTTTTGCAGATCGGTTTTTTGTCTTATCGGCAATAGGTACCGTGCGGCCACGCTTTTAGCGGTTTGCAGTGCTGCTTCAAAGGTTTCCTGATTGTGATCGTTAAACCGCTCGCGACTGCACAGCCCCTGGGCGTCAAACAACTCATACAGCATAAAGTGTAAATCACGTTCATTTAAAATGGAGACTGCCATAAAAACCTCTGAAAAATAAAAACCGGTGTGGGTGGTGTCTGGTATCTTTGTTTTATTCTATTGTTCCTGTAATTAGCCCGGGATAACATGACCTTAGAGGTCATACTTTGCCAGGTGCCTGTTGTACCCTTATTCGCGGAACAAACGTTGTATGGTTATGTCTTCATCATTATTGTCTGAACAGGCCTGCGCGCCCGGCCCGCAGGCCTTCAGTGGTTTATTGAAATTCTGGCGCAAGGTGTTTGAACTTAGTCAGGAAGAACTGGCTTATGCAATCGACTCGTCAGCGCGCCATATCAGTCGGATGGAAAATGGGCATGTTCATCCCAGCTTTGAAATGGTGGAGAAGATTTGCGCGTTTTTACAGCTTAAAGAGCGCGACACCAGTCACTTATTAATCGCCGCAGGATTTATGGCCTCGCCAACGCAGACTGAGTTTGACGCCCCCCGGCTAAGCTGGTTACGCAAAGCCATGAAGCTGACCTTGCGCGCCTTAGACCCCTATCCGTCGGTGCTGATAAACGGCACTGGTAAAATACTGATGGTTAACCAGGGCTGGCTGCATTTTTACGCGCCGATGGTGGGTGAGCAGGCGCTTCGCGATGCGTCGAACCATTTTGAGTTTTTGTTTGATTTGCACCAGCATCCCGGTAAGGCCATGCAGGATGCCCTGGCGCTAATCCTGATGAACCTGCAGCAAGAAAACTTACTGCGGCCCGATAAAGACATCGCCGTGCTGTTACAACGATTGGCAGCACGACCCGGGGTCCCCACCGACTGGCCACGGCGTGCGGCGTGCCTGGATCCTATGGCCAGTTTTAAAATGGAACTGGTGGTGAACGGAAAATTGCAGCGCTTTTATAGCGTAAGCCAAACAGTGGGGGCCATGGGGCCCACCGCCTATGTGTCTGAACCCCGTCTTACCATCAATACCCTTTATCCAGAAGACGAGTCCGTCCCCTCATGGTCGACCGCACAAACCAACCTTGGGCATCCATTGCTGTACTACTGAAATTTTACCTACTTGTGAAACAGGCAAAAAAAAACCCGCCGGCTCTTTGCAGAGCAAGCGGGTTTTATCATCATCACAAATCCGGGCTAATGCATTAAGCCTGTTCGGTCTGACGATGCGGCTTGGCCTGACGACGACGCGCCGGGCCATTATTTTGGCCGCGGCTATCATTTTGTCCACGACCACCATCGCGACGACCGGCCGAATTTGCTTTCGGTTTTTTCGGTTTGCCTGGCTTCTTAGGTGCTGACAAGGTGGTTTCACGCAAGCTTAACTGCGGCTCAAATCCTTTTAAGGTTTCCCGCGGCAACAGCTGCTGAATCAGCGTTTCAATGTCTTTCAGTTGTTCGTACTCATCAGCACTAACCAGAGACCAGGCCTGGCCCGACGCACCAGCACGACCGGTACGGCCAATACGGTGAACATAGTCTGCCGCGGTATTAGGCAAATCCAGATTAACCACCACCGGCAACTGGCTGATATCCAGACCACGAGCAGCAATATCGGTGGCCACCAGAATCTTTACCGAACCATCTTTAAATGCGGCCAAGGCTTTGGTGCGCGCACCCTGGCTCTTGTTACCATGAATCGCCGCACTGGGGATGCCGGCGGCTTCCAGCTTTTTAGCAATTCGGTTGGCGCCATGTTTGGTACGGCTAAACACCAATGCCTGTTCCCAGCTCTGCTGTTTGGCCATGGAAATAAGCGCCGCAATCTTGCGGTTTTTATCCAGTGGCACCAGACGTTGATCAATTTTTTCCACGGTGGTGTTGGCCGGCGCGGTGGAAAGCTTGACCGGCTGACGAGTAATAGACTCAGCCAGCTCGGTGACGGTACCGGCAAAGGTAGCCGAGAACAGCATCGTCTGGCGTTTGGCTGGCAACAGCTTCAAAATACGTTTGATATCATGGATAAAGCCCATGTCCAGCATACGGTCGGCTTCATCTAATACCAGCATTTCCAGATCGCTGAATTTAACCGCATTTTGCTGATACAAGTCCAGCAAACGTCCCGGGGTGGCAATCAATACATCCACACCGCCACGAAGGCGCTTCATTTGTGGATTAATACCAACCCCGCCAAACACGAC
Organism: Salinimonas marina; assembly: GCF_015644725.1. Classification (NCBI taxonomy): domain Bacteria; kingdom Pseudomonadati; phylum Pseudomonadota; class Gammaproteobacteria; order Alteromonadales; family Alteromonadaceae; genus Salinimonas; species Salinimonas marina. The sequence goes on along the minus strand of NZ_CP064795.1, from coordinate 619,205 downwards.
AGCGGTTTTAAGTGGCATAAATTCGCTGTACTCGCGAACACTCTGTTCTACCTGAGCCGCAAGCTCGCGGGTCGGGGTCAGAATAAGCGCCCGTACATTGTTGGGTGAGGCTGGTTTGCCTTGCTCCAGACGATGCAAAAGAGGCAAGGCAAATCCTGCAGTTTTGCCAGTTCCGGTCTGTGCAGCTGCCAGTACATCCTGTCCTGAAAGAATGGCAGGAATGGCTTGCTCCTGAATGGGAGACGGCGTGCTATAGCCCTGTTTTTCAATAGCTTGTTGAAGCGGGGCAGACAAACCCAACTGGGAAAACGACATAATACCTCGAATGGCAAAAATAGATGAACAAAAAGAAGGGAGTTACAGAAGCATAACGGTTACAGACACCGCGGGGGCGTCTGTAACAAACAAGCACTGGTTTACAGTACAACCACGTCGGCTGCCTGAGGACCCTTGTTGCCTTGTTCAACGGTAAACTGTACTTCCTGACCTTCAGTCAGAGTACGGAAACCGTCTGATTTGATTGCGCGAAAATGTACAAATACATCTTTGCCGCCGTCTGCTTGTGTAATGAAACCAAAACCTTTGGTTTCGTCAAACCATTTTACTGTACCTGTGGTAGACATGAGTAACTCCTAAAGAGATTAATAAATAACGGATGCAACCAAGCATCCAGTTTGCACTGAAGGGCTATCTGTTTTGCAGCAGGCTTTAATCGGTAGACGTCTAAATGTGAATCGCACGAGGGGGACTAACAAGAAACTAACGTAAAGAAGCATTTATCAAATTGAAATAGAACCTTCTAAAGGCGAATGCATAATATCAGGCTTTATCAGTGTGTACCAGTTTATTTTTCAGCCCTGACTAACCCACCGGTGCTATAGGCTGAACAAATTTGCACCAAATCACGTAGCAAGTTCTTAATAACATGGTCATTTTAACAGAACAAAAAAGGAAAAAGTCTATGCAACGATTGCTCAAGCTTGGGATCTGGCTAAGCGCGCTGTGGTCACTGACCCTATCGGCACAAACTCAAAACGCCCCGGAACAGCTCGTGGTAGCCACCAAAGAAGCCCCGCCTTTTGTCATAAAAAATGAAAACGGGGAATTTGAAGGGATCAGCATTTATTTATTTGAGCAGATGGCTGCCGAGCTGGGGATTGATTATCGCTACGAAGAAACCGACTTGCCCGGAATGATTGAGGGTTTACAGCAAGGGAAGTTTGATGCCTCCATTGCGGCGATTACGGTCAATGCTGAGCGTGAAACTCAGGTGGATTTTACTCACCCCTTCTATACTACCGGTCTGGCCATTGCGGTGCCAAAAGATGAAAGCCGGATGATGTCGGCAATCTCTAATTTGTTTTCGTGGAAGTTTTTGGCAGCGCTGGGCGGACTTTGTTTATTGCTGCTGGCGGTCGGGTTTATTATGTGGCTGGTGGAGCGTCACGGCAACAAAGAGCAATTTGGAGGCTCGACTCGCAAAGGTATTGGCTCTGGATTTTGGTGGGCCGCGGTTACAATGACTACCGTAGGCTATGGCGATAAAGCCCCGGTAACCTTGGCTGGTCGGGTCATTGGCTTTATCTGGATGTTCGCCGCGATTATTCTGATCAGTAGTTTTACCGCCGCCATTGCCACCAGCTTGACCGTGAGTCAGTTAGAAACCCAGGTACAGGGCGTGGATGACTTGCCCGGTGTTCGAGTCACCACCCTGTCCAGCTCGGCCAGCGCCGCCTTTTTAGACAGCCGCTCTATTGATTATAAAACAGTGGCGACGGTGCGTGAGGGATTAGAAGCTATGGCTAAAGGCGATACCGATGCGCTGGTTTACGATAAACCTATTCTTGAATACCGTATTAATCAGGGGTTTGAAGATAAAATTCAGGTGCTGCCTGATGTTATTGATCGTCAGGATTACGCCATGGCATTACCTGAAGATAGCCCTCGGCGCGAAGCGTTTAATACCACATTACTACGTATTATTGATAGTAAGGAGTGGCGGGACAAGGTCAACGAGGTATTGGGCACTCAAAAATAAACCGCTAACAGAATTAACCCTATAAAATAAAAAACCTTGTCAGTGACGCGACAAGGTTTTTTGCTGGCTGATAATTCCGCAATTCAAAAGTTTTTAATTTGCCACTCTCGGGCACAATAAAGCATATGATAAAGTTGCTCCTGTCCTCCAGCATAAATATGGATCATCAGTTCATTCACTCCTGAAAGCTGGCACCATAATGATGTTCCATCCTGGAGCTGGGCACGAATGGGACCATTTTCCCGATAATTCGAAACTTCGGTGATAGTAAGTGAATGGCTTAAGCAAAACTGAGATAAACCGTCCCACATGGTGCCCTGCCCGATACTGGGGACATCGGTAAAATTAAAATTCAAAATGGGCTCCGCTTCCCTGTGGTGTAGGTTAACTATAAGCAACAAAGACCTGCCCTACCATTGTACTTTCGCCTACTGAACTTTTGGCTAATGCGGCCAGGGCCCCTTTGCTGCCTAGCTTTAAAGCCACTTCGGGCCTGCCATTTATTCTCAGGTTTGCCCGGGTCTCCAACTTTAATATATGGTCTGTTTATCTCACCGTTACTAGCCGCTTTAAGCCCATATTTATCGGCAGACCAGATAGCACAAACCGACCGCCGGAGGTATCTGACCAAAGGTTTTTTCTGCGCTAAAGGGGTTACCGTATGCTTACCTGACACACTCACTAATTAGCTGCAGGCAGGCGATAGCGGCTTGTGACCGTAGCAACACTAACAGTCGCGGCTGAAGCAGGTATAGAAGACTGCCGGGCCCAACATCGACATGGCTGCAATTGCCCTAAGCTGCGTTAGGGTTGGCATTAGAATAATCGCGCAAAGAAAATACAACGCCGGCACTGTTGTGCGACCGGCGTTAAATATTGAATGTGGGTATCGTGCCAACCAGTACCAGGGCTGGTGTGGTTTTTATTATGGCCGGCTCCGGCTCCAGGCTCGCTCGGCTTGACGCCCACCTGCTACGCCAAGCATCAACAGCAGTAACCCCACAACCGCCCCGCCGCCTTTGATTTCAACCCGAACCGCCACCGGGTGCACGGTAACGGTTAACTGACCTTGGGCTTCTGCAAAGTTGGTATCGGCAACGATGTAAGTTATTTTGTCCTGACCGGTGAAATCAGCGCGAGGCACATACTCTAAGGCCCCGGAATCCAGAATAAATACCGTACCCGATTGCGCCTGGGCGCTAACCACCGTTAACGCATCGCCATCCGGATCGCTGTCATTACTTAACACATTCACGGTAATGCGGCTGCCCGACGCTACTTCGGCGGTTTCATTTATCACCAGCGGAGCTTTGTTGGCCACAATTTCTATGCTCATCATGCCCGCTGCAGTGCCGCCTCGTTCATCCGCTACGCCATAGGTAATTTCTACATTGCCGACAAACCCTGCAGGCGGCGTATAAAATACCTTGTCGTTGTTGAAGGTCACCTCGCCAAAACTGGCAGAAGCCGAAGTAATCATCAGGGCATCACCGTTGGCGTCGGTATCATTGGACAGTGGCGTAAACTGGGCCGATTTGGTGAGCAGGACTTCATAGCGATCCTCATTGGTTTCGGGAAGCATATTAGGGTCGCCGATGACCACGCCTACCCCGCCGGGATCCACCACCGTGGTGTTGGCGATGCCATCGGCGTCATTTGGGCCACCATCCATAATAGTGAGCTGGACACACCAGTGACCGGCAGTGAGGCCCGGAACCCACGCCTCGCTACCCGGTGCAGGACAATAGCCTGGCTCGCCGGCCGCAGACCACACCCGGTTATGGTCATCCTGCACAAAGTCAAACCACAGCTGTTGGTGTTTATACTTACGGTACACCGCATTTTCCGGGACTGGCCTTAACTGTGGGATAACAATATTGACGACCTGGCCCTTACGGGGAAGACCATAAGCAACAAAGTCGAACAGCCCGCCCATATTTTGTGCTATCGCATCGGCGATTAAATCATTCAGCGCACCAATATCCTGTTCCAGTACCTGAGCGCCGCCGGTTTGTCCCATTCTGGCGGTTTTACCCAGCCGCAGACAAACACCAGGATCTGTTTGCAACAGGTACTGCTTCAACACGGCGATATTCTGCGGCAGCACACTACAATTGCTCAGCCGGTCGACAAAATCAGCGATCCCGTTAAAGTTGTGATCACGGTACCCTTCGAGTTCATCCGATATCCCATCCTGGTCCGAATCAACCCCGGTCAGCTTCTTAAAGCCCTCAACCACCTGCAACACAATATTACCGGTAGCACCGAATGCGTTATCTGCTGAGTCGGTAACCTGAAGACTCACCTCATAGAAACCGGTTGCTAACGTGGCAGGCTCAAAGGTAAAGCTCGCCGGCGAATCATCAATATCGATAAGTTTGGTCTCTTGCGCCAGCCAGGCATACTCGTGCGCGTTGTCTGCTTCCGGGAGCTGGATCAACGCGTTTATCTGAACCGGACCGCCCTGGCGGCTCACCACCAGTCGCTCCTCACCCTGCTGCACCGTACGTAACGTAAACGCAGGATCGATATTGGTTTCTGCAATTTGAATCACCTGCTCAAATTGATTACTCCGGTTGAGGTTATCGCTCAGGCTTACCACGATGGTTTCGTTAGCATCTTCTATTTCATCGGCAAAGGCAGTAAAGCGCAGCGTGCCGGTAGTACCTGATTCAATGACCACCTCGCCACTAATAAGATCGTGGTCATGGGCTGTCGCGGTGCCGCTAACCTGGTAGGGAATGACCAGTGGATAAGCGGGTGCTGCGCCGTTTAAATGCACGCTTACCGAGGCACTGTGTCCCTCCAGAACCTTTTGATCCTTGCCTAAAGACACCATCGGATTGATCCTGACCCTCTGACTGGCGATGCTTTGACGCCCTTCTTTGTCGAGGGCTACCCAATAGGCGATATTCATCCCCGGCTCATAGAAGCTACTGCCGCCCATTAACGACACGGGCAGAGGATTGCCAAACCGGTCGACGGCGCTGGCCATACCTAAATCAACTTTTGTAAACAGGGCGTCTGCATCGATAGTGATATCGGCGGGCACTTTAATCACCGGCAACAATCCATTACTGGCTGGCTCCACGGTTACCATTACCCGGGCTGACGCGGACTGTCCGGCGGTATCTTTAATGGTATAAGTTAATACCGTGGTGCCCACAAAGCCTGCTACCGGACTATAGAACAGTTGCGACTCACTCCAGCTCACCGTGCCTAATGAGGCGGTCGCGCCGACAATGGTCAGCTTATCGTCTTCCGGATCGCTGTCGTTGGCCAGAACGTCAATGGTTTGCTGGCCATAGGCGTCGGTCAGGACCACATCATCAATAGCAAGGGGCGCATCATTCTCGCTACCAATGACAATGGTTACGGTGGCTTCGTTGGAGCTGTACTGACCATCACTGGCAACATAGGTGAAGTGATCCTCGCCATCAAAGTTTTGCGGCGGGGTGTAGGTGGACACCGGCATATTGCCAGCCAGTTTGCCTTTGGGTTCGGTTAACAGCGTGTAGGTCAGCAGGTCGCCATCAGCATCGACACCATGCAGCGCCATCGTGATACTTTGGTCCTCGCCAATCTCAACGGTCAGATCCTGCAATACCGGTGCGGTGTTTGGCACTGTTACGGTTATATTCCAGACACCACAACTTTGCTCAGTGCCATCAGACACACACACCCGGGCTTCAGCAGGCCCATCAAAATCGGTTAGCGGTGTGAATGTCAGGCGGCCCCCAGCACCTGTACTAATCACCCCATTGGTGGCGCTGCTACTGGGCAGCTGCAACGTGTCGCCATCCACATCTATGGTGTGGGCAAATACATCGATGATAACGGGCTCGTTCACAAAGGTCGTTACCGGGATGGGCGAGAGCACCGGGGCATCGTTAACCGGCGTCACAGCAAAGTGAAGCTGGGCAGCGGTCTTGCCGCCAACACCATCACTTACCATATATGAAATCGTCGCCGGCCCATTGAAATCCTGAGAGGGCATAAATCGCAACTTGCCACCCTGGCTGACACTGGCCTGTCCCTGGGCAGAGCTTAAGTTGGTAAGCTGTAGAATGTCATTATCGGCATCGATATCGTTGGCCAGGATATCCAGTATCATCAGCGTATCTTCGATGGCCACCGCGGTATCGTCAACCACCACCGGCGCATCATTTATATTCGCCACTGTCACGTTTACCTGTCCGCCTGTGGCGCGCCCCGTAGTATCCTGAACATCGTAATGGATAACAGTGTTACCGGCAAAGTCAGGGTTGGGGGTATAGCGCAGACTATCACCTTCCACCGTTACCGTGCCGGTACTGACGGTAGCATTAACAATAACCAGTGCTTCGCCGGGGTTGTCCGCATCATAGTCATTGTTAATCACATTCACTAAAGCACTGCTATCTTCAGTGACCTGCAGCGTGTCGGCCACTGCCACCGGCGCATCATCCATCGGCGTGATAGTAATGGTCACGTTGCCGCTTACCTGAGCACCGGCAGTATCGGCAACCAGGTAACTCAATGTCTGTTCACCGAACAAATCAGCCGCAGGCGTAAATAAAATATTGGTTTCATCGGAGCTGATAAGGGCCGTACCCTGCAAACCGGCAGTCTGCAAACTGATAAGGGTGAGTTGCTGCCCATTGTCGGCATCGCTGTCATTGCTCAGCACATCAAGCACCTGATCCCGGCTGTCTTCTGCAATGGTGAAAGCATCATTGGAGACCACCGGCACTTGGTTTAATAAAGTAAAGCTGACGGGGTCCTGGGTTAGCTGAACCTGATTACCTAATGCGTCGACAAACCACACTGCCGGGGTAATGTCGTAAGGGTTCTGAGCCGCTGCCGGCACCAGACTGGAGGAGTCCAATTCCAGCGTCAGGACAAAACGCTCGGCATTGACATCATTATCGGAGTTAATTATCCCCCCAGCTCGACGGTGGCCGAGTCAATGGTCTGGATAACATCAACGCTTACTGAAGTATTGGCTGATTGTGCATTTATATCTCCCGGGTTTAGCGCTGCTCGCAAACCAGTATCAAAATTGCGTGCCAGCGTGGCTGAAATGACCGGCATATTTTCTGGCAGCAGTATCTGTGCAGACACCTGCTCATGGCTACCCACCGGCACATTCAGCGTGTATTCCAGCGTCACGGTCTCGCCCTGAACAATATCAGTGCCGGTAGTCTGGTTATCCGAGGTGGCGGTAATTTGGCTGGCAACAGTAAGTGCCGGGGTCAGGGCGTCAGTAACCTGCACCAGCAGTGGATTGCGACCGTCGGCGGCGTTACTGTTATCATCGGCGCTCAGCGTACTGAAATTCGATCCGCTAACACTGGCTTGTGAATCAATCACAAAATTATTGTCAGGGCCCTCCACCCGCAGTGTATAACTGACACTGGCCACCGCGCCAGGGGCCAGGCTCCCCAGATTTGCCACCAGTGAGGGTGATTCGCGTCCCACCGCGCCCTGACTAACCTGGGCTGAGTTTTGAACATAACGAGTGTTGTCCGGATAACTCTGGGTAACCACCACCTGGCTGGCGGCCCCGCTGCCATAGTTAGAAGCCTGCAGGATGAAGGTGATTTCATCGCCGTTATCGACCATGCCGTCCCCATCCATATCATGCTTTAAATACCAGCTTTGGGTGAGTTCCACAGCTGGCTGAGCACTGGCATCGTGGCCCACTGCGAAAATCTGTAATGGTTGGCTGCCATCTGCGGCAATACCGTTAGCATCAAAATCACGGCTCCCGGTTTCATTACTACTTAACCGGCCCTGTAACAAAAATGAACGTGAGGTGGTCGTCGGAATAATGTCATCAATGGTCGCGGCAAATGACAACACCACCGACGCGCCGGCAGGTAACACGGCCAGCTCCCCGGTAAGGATGTTTGCAGACACCGCCACACTATCGGCCCCCGGCAGTACTGCCGAGCCGTTTACATAACTCAGGCCGGCTGGGATAGGCTGCTGCACCGCAACATTGGTCAAATCAACCGTGCCGTTGTTGGTTAACGTATAGCGAAAGGTCAGGGTATCACCGGCACTGACTCTTTCATCATTATCGGCATCGTGGGTTAAGCTGAATTGCTGCTGGCTAATGGTAGCGGTAACCTCGCCTTCGCGGCCGCTTATCCGCAATCGGTTCGCCTGATCGCCGTTGGCATCATTGGCATCCGCGTCGGTAGGTTCGCTGACCGTGGCGGCAGAGTCTACGCTGCCCTGGGCACTAATAAAGCTGCCGGGAGGGGCGGTGTCGCTTACGGTCACCACAAAGCTGATATTCAGAATCTGATTTTCGGCCAATGTCTCTTGGGTAACCCGAATACCGGCGCTGTCATCGAGCACACCGGCTGATGTCTGCGCGGTACCTGCTTTATAAGCGGTGCTTGCCGGAATACGATGGAAAAACTCAAATTCCGGTGCGTCGAACCCGTTATTGGTGGTGATGGTGGTGTTGATGGTCAACTCATCGGCGGCATCGACCTGCCCATTGCCATTGGCATCATAGGTCAAGAACATGCTCTGGTCTGCGCTGATAAACGAAGCATCATCGGCCGCAATAGTTTCGGCAACACTGAAACTGTAGATGCGCTCGTCGTTGTTAGCTGCAGCTAAACTACTGAAACTGGCAGACTGCGTGGTTACCGACAGTGCGCTATCAATGGCGGCATCGCTATCCACCCGGGCTTTAAAGCTAAACTGCCGGGCCCCTTCAGTTGCCACAATGGTGCCCAGGTTTGCGGCCAGCACCCCACTTTGACTTTCATCGGCCATGCCGCTACCGGCAAAACTGCCTGCTTCCAGGGTCAAACCAGTAGGCAGTGTAAGTACCAGCCCGGTATCATAGGCGTTCGAACTGCCTGCTTCAGGGGTGGCCGTAAAGGTAAAAGTCACCACATCGCCCAGCGTCACCGCATTTTTGTCAGCCTCAAAGGTGACATTCAGGGCCGGCTCTATCACGATTACCTCAAGGTTGCTGGGTGAAGCCAAAACGCTATTGCCTGCCGCCCTGCCGGTAAAACCTAATAAGTCACCACTTTGGGTGCCGGGACTATCTTCAACTACCCCGGTGACTGACACCATAAAAAAGTCATTCGCAGGATCGTTGTCCGGGGCGTTAGTTACCTCCCCAAGATTCAGCTGCACCTGATTATTAGCATCTGCCGTCGCGGCACTGACGCCGGTATAGTTTATCTGCCCAGGTACCGATACCGCCGCCTCTTCAAACCGGACCCCTGTCGGCATATCAAGTTGCACGTTCAGCGCATCAACATTGCCTTCGATAACCCCACCCGAAGGTCCAGCGTAATTGATTCACCAATGGTGAAGGTAGTTACCGGATGTTTATCCGCATTCAACGTGGTTTGCACCGAGAGGGCGCTGTTCAGGGTTAGCTCACTAACGGTGAGGCTGTTGTAGTTATTCAGCACCGAATTGTTGTTATCATCGGCGCCATCAGAATGGTCTCGCCCTGCGTTGCTGCTGATATCACTTAAGCTGTTGTAGGTAGCGGTAACCGTGTTAAGCAGCGTTTGCCCCGCCTGCGCTGTATCATCTACATAGACATCATATTCCAGTACCAACGCACTGTTAGCCGCGATGGTCAGTGCCGGTAACGCCAATGTGTCGCTGGGGTGGTTGGTGGTAATGATTTGTACATTATTCTGATTCACCGCGGTATTGGTACCGTTTAGTTCTATGGTTCCGGTAGAGGTCAGGGTGATATTGGAAAAAACGGCGTCCGCTGCTGCCGGATTTCCTCCTAGCAGCTCCTGGGGCATTACATCGTTTAACACCACCTGATGAGCTGGTGCGCTGGAAGATTGATTTTGCACCGTGGTGCGATAACGAATTTTATCGCCTGCGTCGCTGTTGACATCTCCGCTTAAAATCATCTGGCTCACCTCCAGATCAGCTTCGCGCAAGATAAAGCTACTGCTGTCTGAGGGCGCCGGGTCCGATACCCGGGCATAACTTAACGCAGCTTCTGTGGTTAGCGTCACGCCGTCCTGATTGGTCAGGATATTCTGGGTTTGCACCGGTATGGTGATTTGTACGGTTTGACCCAGACCCGCAGAGTTGACCACCGAGCCGAACTGCAGGATTACCGGGTTGGTGCCTGCCGGCTGGCTGGTCGCGGGGGTCTGGCTGGTGCTGAAATCAGCGGCAGGATAGCCCACATCGATGGGTTCGCCGGTATACCGCACACCGGTGGGTAAGGTTAGAGTAGCACTAAAAGCATCGGTGGTGCCGGTAGGGATCCCAAGATCCATGGTGTAGGTCAACGACTCACCGATGAGCAATGCTGATGAGCTGCCCGCCAGACTCACAGCAGGTGCCCCAGCCATAATCGTTTCGCGGCCGGTCGCCGTCAGGTTGTTGACCGCCTGAGCTTCGGAGTTATCACCTGGCAAACCCGTTCGCTCGCCATGTGCGCTACCCGCGGTGCCTGGTGTTGCATTGCCCGTCCCCTGCTCGCCGGGCAACGAGGTCGCGGTGAAAGTCGCAAGACTTTCTACCGGCTCTTCAAAACCAATCGAGGCATCCGCCTGGGCGGTGTACACAATGGTGATACTTTCGCCAGGCGCCAGATACCGTTCGCGGTTATCGGTCAGGCAACTACTGGTAACAATAATCTCGTTGTTCGCCTGGGTAACACACGCGCTGATATCCTGGTTTCCCCGGGACAAGGTGGCTGAAGTCAGCCCCTGATACGCTAACCGGGATGGCAGATTTTCGGTGATCACCCAATCCCAGGCCCGGCTCGCCCCAGACTGAGCAGAATTGGTCGCCACCAGCGTATAGGTCATCGCTTCCCCGCCGCTGAAGGTGGTTTTGTCGGCATCAAGGGTCATCAGTAACAACGGGGCAACGATAAGGCTATAGGAACTTTGCTGGTGTGCCTGGGCGGAACCAGCCTGGTTCAGATAATTGATACTGGCTTGCACGGCTTTACTTGCACCCCGCAGGTTGGCACTGGTGTTGGTGACCAGCAGCTCAAACGCCACCACTATATATTCATTATTTCTATCATTATCAGTATTGGTGACTGTGCCTAAATCGAAGGCCAGTTCACCCATGCCCACGGTCGGTTCAATAGAACTATTGCTGGCTGCAAGAGTGGTATGAGTGGTGCTGCTCAAACCAGTGTCAGAGATTTCACGCACCGTCGCACTTGACTCGATATAGGCGAGTCCTTCAGGCAACTCGATGATGGCAAACTGGCCGGGCTTTCCCACTGTGCGCCCTTCCGGAATCACCATTTTGACCCCATAGGTCACTACCTCACCAATCGCCAGCTCAGGCAGTTCACCGGCCGCGGTCCAGCTTTCCGAGGTGGTTAACGCAGACAGCGTTGTCACCGTCGGGTTTACCGTCTGGGCAATGACAGGCCAGCTTTGCATTTGTTCACGTTGAAGAGCGCCTGTGCCAGGCTGGCTGTCGCCTTGGGCGGTGGCCGTCAAATCAAAAGCGGAACCGGATTGCACATCGCCCACGACGGTTCCGCTATAACTAAAAACAAGGGTTTGGCCCACCGCCAGCGGCGCTGTACTGCCAGTAAAGGTGACGGTATTGCCCACTTTGTTAAAGCCATAACCGGAGGCCATGACCGGTCCGGCTACCACACTGGTAGTATCCAGCAAGTTCTCATCTAACATGCTGGTTACGCTCACATCATGGGCCGCAGCAGTTCCGGTATTTTCTACCGTTAAGGTGACCGTGATCTCATCGCCGGCCGAAAGGGCCGTGGAAGGGGTGATAGCAGTACTCATCGACAGATTATGTTCAGCAAACTGCTGGCCCACCGTGGCGTCAATGTCGGGACCGCTAAAGCCGGCAAAGGTTACGGCTGTTTGCAAGGTTTTGTCTTGTTTGGCTAAGACCGCAGCGTTGGCCTCATTGTTGGTGACCCGGGCATTAAACGCTACCGTAAAACTGTTGTTGTCCGGGTTATTATCTGCGGTGGTGGTCGTAGTACCAGAAAATGTCATGGTCAGTTGCTGACCGGTGGCCAGCGTGCCCGCTGTAGTCACCACCGGCGCCGATGCCAGGCTACCGGCATAACCGCTGGTGGCCGGATGCGCCGAACCAACGCTGTATTCAAAGCCCGCCGGTAATATAGCCTCCAGTACCAAATCACTGACTTGTCCTTCGGGTAAGGTTATCGTGGCGATATAGCTGATCAGATCCCCCACCACCACATCGGGCGCCTCGGGTTGCGGCGAAACCGAGACTGCCGCGACACTCACTTTCGGCGAGGAGACAAAGAGCGACTGGGTGGCGGTAAGGGCGGGGAATTTGGTGGCGCCGGTATTACTTGCCCATACCGTGCTACTGGCTGCGGTAATATTTTGCTGAGGCTTTACATCAGCCGCCACATTACGGGTAAAGCTGACCACCATTATGCTTCCTGGCGCCAGCGGATCATTCACGGTAAAGTCATTGGTGGCAAAGGAACCGGTGGTGTTACTGGTTGGCACATTGTCAATCGTTACTGAGTCCAGCACAGCATCATCTAGCCCCACCACCGTTGCCACCTCAGCGGCAATATCATAAGCGGTGGCGCCGCCTTCATTGGTAATTTGCAGCCAATAGCGAAGAGTATCGCCCGCATCCACTTCTGTCGCACTATCGTCGGTTAGCAGCGCGACCAATTCGGGAGCGCGAACCAATAGCGACACATTCCTTAAGCTGCTGGAGATTTGGCCAGGGCTATTTTGACTGGTGGATGAAAACAGATTGGTCAGATTGAGACCGTCAGCAAACGGCTCGCTGACAATGGTGGCTTCAATATCTACTGCCAGAGTTTGGGCCTGAGTACCGCTAACATCTCCCCAGTCAATAATCAGAGCGTTATCCGCGATATTATAATCTACTGTGGCAGCGACTTTAGGAAGCCCATCGGCACTATACCAGGTTACCTTGTCCTGACTACTGACCGACTGATCGTCATAAATTGTGCTGAAATTTGCCACGTTAAATACCGGCAGGGGCAAATAGTTCACAAATTTAATGGCGTTACTGTCGCCTGAAGGGATGGCCATACTCAAGCGAAAGGTAACTTTGTCACCGGGCTGATATTCTGCTTTCACGTGCCCATTATCATCCGGCACAATACTAATCGCAGTTGAAACAGGCGCTACACTCACGGTAGCCGCAGAGGTATCATTACAGGCTGTTGCTCCTTGGGCCAGAGAGTAGGTAATTTGTGAACGTACGCCCAAGCTATCTGAGGCCAGCACATCATTGCCGTTGGCATAGGTTTGCAGCACCCGCACCTGGTAGGATATTGAAAAAGTGGCTGCCGTGCTAGCCGAAGGCTGCGGGCTGGTCAGCAACACGTGGGTAATGGTTTTACCGTCGGCAGAAACCACCGGAGCGCCGTCAGCTGGTGCGCCGATATTATTCACAAACTCCAGCCCATCGGGCAATGTGTCGGTAACGATTAACTCACTGGTATTGCCATAGGCGGTGGTTCGGATGGTATCGGTAATGGTAATGATATCGCCTGGCTTCACCCTTGACGGTGAAGCACTTTGCTGCACCGTCAGATGCTTAGCAGTGATATGCCGGCTAGCGCTAACCGGGGTCAGCGCGGTACCATCGTACTCGGCCTGCGCTTCACTGGTGCTGGTTACTGTTAACGTCGCGCAGCTGTTCGTCGCAAGTACGTCACCAATATACCCGGTATGACTTAAGCGAATATCATTGGCGGACGCGCTGCCGGTGGCACTGAGACATGTCAGATGCAAAACGCCATCGGTTTCGCCCTGTGCAGGCTGAACCAGACTGCAGTTATCCGGAACGGCTGAAGTGAGCTGGTCAAACACCAGATCGCCGCCAAGGCTTTGCTGAATGCTAAGATCTGTTATCGTCTTGCCGGTGGCGATATTGACCCCATGAGAAAAACTGACCTCAAATGGAGCACCTGGTACTCGTTCATTTTCTGCTGCATACATCTGGTAACCATAAGAAAATACGGCTGGTATTACCGTGCCCGGCTCAGTGGTACCGATGATTGCGTCGTTGTCCCGGTGGCGCTGTCGCCGTACTCATAGACCGGCTGGACATTGAAGTGTAGCGGCTCCCCCATAGGCGCGGCAGAGTCGATGGTCAGACAAATGCTGGCATTGAGTGCAGGCCCGCCAGCCACGACTGAGCCTACGGGTAATGACGCCAGCGCCAGGGTTTGCCCGATACTGCCTGTCACGTCCGTGGTGCTGCGGCTGTCGGTTAACAGTTGGCTATTATCTTCTGAAAATATGCCCATAGGCTCAATATCAATCGACTCACCTAACGCGGTCACCGAGTGTACCGTCAACAGCTCATCAGTAATTAGCCGATAGTATGGGCCGTAGCCCGGCTCACCGCTGTTCGTCAGGACGGCGGAGACACACACCGTATTGCCGGCAAAAGCCGAACCTGGGCGGCCCAGGCTAACCTCAGGCTGGGGCGACGTAACTGCGGCGCGACTGACCTGCGAAACAGTGGTCAGCAGTACAAATGCGCTTATAATGAAGGCCCATAAGGGGTTTGACATTGAGTATCCTACTCTACTTTTCATTCACTACTAACATAGCGAGTTCGGACCACTGATACCTTTAGTCTTTCGGATACTCTGGCGGGGACAGGGCACTAAAACACGCACCAAAGAGCACCATGACAACACATCAATTAGCCTATGAACTGCGTCTCCTTTGAGCTTAGTGGTAGAGGGTCGGCATGCGGTATGTAAATTTATACTCGGGTACCAGCTTTCAGCGGCCCTAAAAGTTCTGGTTATCAAAAAAATCATAAACTTAAATCTAAATCGACATGCTGCAGGGTCTGAAACCCGCTGCTGAACCGGGACAGGTCTCGCGGGATAATATGCTCGATTCGCTGGTAAGCGATTGTTATATAAGTGTCAAAGACCTTATGAGGCAATAGTGGCTTCATCGCACCCGGCGTTAAGCCTGCAGTGAGCATGTGCTCAGCTGACGGTGTTAGGAGAATTCCTGCTCGCTCGCGGCAAACTACTTGTCTATCGACAGCCCTGCTTTTATTGCGCATTTGCTGCGATTTGTGCTTTACCTTATTTGCTGTTCACGCTACAAAGCCTGTCTGAACTTTTTTTGTGAATGATAGGCAATACCATAATGCTGTCGTTAGATACCCTGAATCTGGTCTGGCAAGAGGCGCTGGGCAAAACCCTGGCCGCCCTGACCAGCCCGGCTTTTTTATTGCAACTGGTGATCATTGCCGTTATCTATTTGATTGGACTGATTACAGCCACGCAGGTGCGCCGCCGGATCCCGTTTTTACACCATCCACCCACCAGCGCTACGCATTCGGTTACATGGTTTGGTTTTCAGTTGGGCCGCACCTTGTTTCCGTTATTTACCATTATTCTGCTGAAATTTTCCACCACCCTTGGTACGCAATTTCAACTGGATCCCTGGCTGCTTGATGTGGCGCTGATAGTAGCGGTATTGCTGTTTTTGAATTCCTGTATCAATGGCTTTGTCCGCAACCGCGCCGTCGCTATCTTCATGCGTTACGTGGGCCTGCCTATTGTCTTTGCTCATCTCATTGGCATGTTACCGGTCATTATCAAGACGCTGGAAGCCATATCTATTTCGGTAGGAAATGTAGATGTCTCGGCCTATGGGATAACCCGGGTTATCGTGTTTGGGGTATTGCTGTTCTGGCTTGGACGCACCTCTAATACCATGGGACAAGACATTATCCGTAATCGCCGGGATTTGGATATCACCACCAAGGAAGTCTTTGCCAAACTTTTCGAAGTGACCCTGTTTTGTGTGATTGTGCTGTTGCTGCTTAATGTAATGGGCATCAATCTCACGGCACTGGCGGTATTTGGCGGCGCGCTGGGTGTCGGACTTGGCCTGGGGTTGCAAACGATTGCCTCTAACTTTATCTCCGGGATTATCATCTTGCTCGATAGATCCCTAACGGTGGGCGATTATGTCGAGCTGGAAGATGGTGCCAAAGGATTTGTTCGCGAATTTAAAATGCGTTATGCGGTACTGGAAACCTACGATGGCAAAGACATTCTGGTCCCCAATGAAAAGTTCATCAGCTCGCTTTTGGTAAACTGGACCCATAAAGATCCTAAACAACGCTATCGGATAGATTTTTCAGTCGCCTATCAAACCGATATACGTGCGATGGTGGAGATTATAAAAGCCGCCATCGCGGAGCACCCGCAAGTGTTAAGCGGTGACGATATCCCCATTGAGGAGCGCCCCGATTGCGAAATTGACAGCTTCGGCGACTCCGGGGTGAACATGTTTGTCGAGTTCTGGATGGAAGGTATCGATGATGGGAAAAACCGTGTGGGGGGAGACTTATTACTGACCGTATTTGAAACCCTGCGCGCCCATGATATCCAGATCCCCTTCCCTCAGCGGGAAGTTCGTATTATCGAAAAATAAACTTATTGACCGGTTATCAGGCTGACACCTGATAACCGGCCTTAAAAATAACGCACTTGCCGCCATAGCCCAAAAAACAAGCTGCTCACCTTTTAAACAATTACAAATACCCTCTTTTACTTCAATACCTTACAAAGACTCTAATAGTCATTATCTAAATAACCGAAAATAATCTTTTATTGATAACCTGACCGTATGGTTAAGTAATATTAATTTAGATAAAATTATTTTAAATCATAAGGTTATAATTTAATTAACACTTCATTTACACAAATGCGAAGTATCTTAACCCTTTGCCTGTTAAATCTCGTTTCCCTAAGACATCTATTTTGCTATCCTTTCGCGGCAAATTTCTCAGATGACGAATTTTTCGCCACCAAACACTTATACGAGTATTAGAATAATGTCGTTACTACCGTCCATCACATTCGCGAAAGCCAGTGTTCTGCTAGAGCAGAATATGGGTACGTGTGTGCATTGGCTTTGTCGTAGTTTTGGCATGACGCTGTTCATTGCAGCGCTCAATATTATTCTGATGCTATGCGGGTCGCTGGCCGATTCCACTGATGTGGTTTCGGCAGTTATTGAAAACCCGGTCATCGGCCCGGTTACCGTCGCCTTTTTGGGCCTGCTTGTGGCCTACTCGGTAATGTGCGGCTCATTTAAATCTTCGTTACTTACCAGCCTGTTTCAGAGCACACCGGCCCGCCGGGCGGGTGTCATTCTTCGCAAAACGCGATATACGCTCCAAATTTTTGCCGCCAGCCAACGTCGTCAACTTACGCATGGCTCGCGCGCGCCCCCTTTAAGTCACGGCTGATAATGCGGCCTGTTTGCTATCCATTGTATTGACAGCGGGTAGCAAGCTGGACGCAGTATCGACCGACTTAAAATGATGGGACCGCCCTGGTGTGCGTCCCTAAGATCTGAGCGTCGTTCTGCTTGCGGAACGGCAGGATAGTAAACCTCTGGGTTGTAGGAAAATTCCTTTGCTTATTCGTAACCTTAGTAAAATTGCTCTTACCGCCATCGTGTTAACACTAGCAGGTTGTAGTGGCGGGGTTCTCGATCCGAAAGGACAAGTAGGTGTTGAAGAAAAGTGGCTGATCATTATCTGCACACTTTTGATGCTCATCGTTGTTATTCCGGTAATCGTACTGACCCTCTATTTCGCCTGGAAGTATCGCGCGAGCCGGGATTTTGAAGTGTACACGCCCAAATGGGCTCACTCGACAAAGATTGAAGCAGCGGTCTGGTCTATTCCAGTGCTGATCATCATTGTGTTGGGTGTTATTACGTGGAAATCAACCCACGCTCTGGACCCTTATAAGCCACTTGAAGGCAAGGGTGAGCATATGACTGTTGAAGTTGTATCGCTTAACTGGAAATGGTTGTTCATCTATCCCGAACAGGGCATCGCCACTGTGAACGAACTGGTTTTCCCTGCGGATAAGCCAGTGGCCTTTAAGATTACCTCTGAAGGCACGATGAACTCATTCTTCATTCCGCAATTAGGTAGCCAGATTTATTCAATGGCAGGTATGGAAACCAAACTCCACCTAATCGCTGACGAACCCGGTACCTTTATGGGTATTTCGGCAAACTACAGCGGTTCAGGATTTACCGGAATGGAATTTGACGCCATTGCCACACCAACTGAAGGCGACTTTGACGCCTGGGTTGAGAAAGTGAAGCAGCAAGGTGGTGAGCTGGATATGGCTCAGTACAATGCGTTGGCGAAACCGACCGAGAATCATCCGGTGACCTACTTTGCTGATGTAGAGGACAATCTGTTCCACACCATCATCATGCGGTTCATGAAGGATCACGGTGATATGAGCTTCTACAGCAAACCGAAAAATGCAGTCCAGGGGCACCATGAAGGCGCGAAAAAAGCTTCGTCGCACTCAGGCGCTCATGAAAATGGGGCCAAGGAGTAACCATGTCTTTCTTAGGTAAATTATCAATTGAAGCGGTGCCGTATCATGATCCTATCATCATGACTACGCTGACCGTGGTGGCAATATTAGGCATCACACTTGCTGTCCTAATCACCAAATATGATAAGTGGGGCGTATTGTGGAACGACTGGATCACCTCCATTGACCACAAACGTCTTGGTATCATGTACATTATTCTGGCGCTTATCATGCTACTGCGCGGCTTTGCCGATGCAATAATGATGCGCTCGCAGTTAGCCCTAGCCACTAACGGGGCCGAAGGCTATTTACCGCCGGAACATTACGACCAGATTTTCACCGCTCACGGTGTCATCATGATCATCTTTATGGCCATGCCATTTATGGTCGGTCTGATGAATATTATCGTGCCGTTGCAGGTTGGTGCCCGGGATGTGGCCTTCCCCTTCCTGAACAACCTGAGCTTCTGGCTCACCGCTGGTGGTGCGATTCTTATTAACCTGTCTTTAGGCTTGGGTGAATTTGCTAAAACCGGTTGGGTTGCCTATCCACCATTGTCAGGACTCCAATACAGTCCGGGGGTGGGTGTTGATTACTACATCTGGGCCTTGCAGATATCCGGGCTCGGTACGCTACTGACCGCAGTCAACTTCCTGGTAACTGTGTTTAAGATGCGTGCGCCGGGTATGAAGCTGATGCAAATGCCTATCTTTACCTGGACTTGTACCTGGGCCAACATCCTGATTGCCGCGTCGTTCCCAATTCTGACAGCGGTACTGGCGATGCTGACGCTTGACCGATACATGGACTTCCACTTCTTCACGAATGAAGCGGGTGGTAACTCGATGATGTATATCAACCTGTTCTGGGCCTGGGGTCACCCTGAAGTTTATATTCTGGTTCTGCCTGCGTTTGGTATTTTCTCTGAGATTATCTCAACCTTTACCGCGAAACGTTTGTTTGGCTATAAGTCGATGGTGTATGCCAGTGGCGCGATTGCCATTCTTGGCTTTATTGTTTGGTTGCACCACTTCTTTACCATGGGCTCCAGTGCCAATGTGAATGCATTCTTCGGCATAATGACCATGATTATTGCGGTGCCGACCGGGGTCAAACTGTTTAACTGGATCTTCACGATTTATCGGGGTCGTCTGGTTATCGGCACACCGATTCTTTGGTCAATTGGCTTTATTGTGACCTTCACTATCGGTGGTATGACCGGCGTATTGCTGGCTATTCCTGGCGCTGACTATGTTCTGCACAACAGTTTGTTCCTGATTGCTCACTTCCATAACACCATCATCGGTGGTGCGGTATTTGGTTATCTGGCCGGCTTTGTGTACTGGTTCCCGAAAGCCATGGGCTTCAAGCTGGATGAGCAATGGGGTAAACGAGCGTTCTGGTGCTGGCAGATTGGTTTCTTACTGGCCTTCATGCCGCTGTACGTACTGGGCTTTTTAGGTATGACCCGTCGTCTTAACTCAACCGATAATCCAGACTGGAATATCTGGCTGTACATTGCCGCCTTTGGTGCGGTGGTGATTGCCTTTGGTATTTTGTTCCAGCTTATTCAGTTGGTTGTCAGCTTCCTGAACCGCGAAGCACTGGACGATACCACCGGCGATCCGTGGAATGGTCATACGCTTGAGTGGTCAACGGCTTCACCGCCTCAGTTCTACAACTTTGCCAAAATTCCCCATGTGAACGATATCGACACATGGACGGACATGAAAGAAAAAGGCGAGGCGTATCAGAAGTATGAAAAATACGCGCCGATTCATATGCCGAAAAATACACCGGCTGGTGTGTTGATCAGTGGTAGTTTGACTGTCTTCTGTTTTGCCATGATCTGGCATATCTGGTGGTTAGCCGCTGCGGGTCTGGTGGGTGCAATTGCGTTCTACATTCAGCGTTGTTACGCCAAGGATGTCGACTACTACGTGCAGCCAGATGAGGTCAAACGCATTGAGCATGAACACATAAGTAATGCGCCAGAAGAGGTAAAAGCATGAGTTCAAATGCAGCAAGCTTAAATCCTAATGATGATGTGAACGGTCATGACGACAGTCATGACCATGAACACCACGATACCAGCGGTGATACGATATTTGGCTTCTGGCTATATCTGATGACTGACTGTCTGTTGTTTGCATCTTTCTTTGCAACCTACGCGGTGCTGTTTATGAACACCGCCGGTGGGGTGTCAGGCAAAGACATTTTCGAACTGGACTTTGTGGCGGTAGAAACCGCCGCGCTATTGCTAAGTAGTATTACCTTTGGCTTTGCAATGATTGCCGCCCACGCCCAAAAGCAAGCTCAAACCTTGCTGTGGCTGGGTGTCACCTTTGCCTTTGGTGCCGCGTTCATCGGTATGGAAATCTATGAATTCCATCACCTGATTGTTAACGGTAATGGCCCGGGTGAAAGTGCCTTCTTATCAGCCTTTTTTGCCCTGGTAGGATTGCACGGTTTGCACGTGACCGCGGGTCTGATTTGGATGACGATTATGATCATCGAAATTCTGCGCCGCGGCCTGGGTAATCAAACGGTAACGCGCCTGAGCTGCTTAAGCCTGTTCTGGCATTTCCTGGACATTGTCTGGATCTGTGTATTCACCGTTGTCTATCTGATTGGAGCGATGTAATGAGCCATAGTCATTCTCATTCAACCACCCCTGGGCATGCCGAAGAGGAACATGTTGAAAATCACGGCGATGTAAAATCCTATATTATTGGGTTTGTATTGTCGGTGATTTTGACCGTGATTCCGTTTTGGACCGTGATGGAAGGGGATTTCAGTAAAACCACTACCTTGTGGATTGTCGTGGTCACTGCAATCGTGCAATTGTGGGTTCACCTGAAATTTTTCCTGCACCTTAACTTCGCTACCGAAGACGGCCGTGCCAGCACGTTCTCGTTTTTATTCAGTGCGTTGGTTATCGTGATGATTGTAGGTTTATCTATCTGGATTATCTACGAGTCCAACGCCATGATGATGTACTAGCCTTACGGCTGGTACACATCCCGATATTAAAGTTGTTAGCGGGAGAAACTGATTAAATGTTCCGACGTTATTTACAGGTAACCAAACCCGGTATCATCATGGGTAACCTTATCTCTGTCGCCGGAGGCTTTTTACTGGCCTCGCGGGGCGACATAGACGGGTTACTGATGGTGGCTACCCTGGTTGGTTTGTCGTTGGTTGTTGCTTCTGGTTGCGCCATCAATAATTGTATTGATCGCGATATCGATGCACGCATGCAACGCACCAAAACCCGGGTAACGGTGACCGGTGAGATGTCTGTGAAAGCCGCGTTTGCTCATGGTGTAGTATTAGGAATAGCAGGTTTTGCCCTGCTGGCCTACTTCACCAATGCGGTGGCTGTGTTTTTTGCCGCCCTTGGCTACGTGGTTTATGTTGGCATCTACAGCTTGTATATGAAACGGAATTCAGTTTACGGCACGCTGGTAGGCAGCCTTTCCGGAGCGGTCCCGCCGGTAGTTGGCTATTGTGCGGTAGCCGCCCAGTTTGACGCTGGCGCTGCTATCCTGCTGGTAATGTTCAGTCTGTGGCAAATGCCGCACTCTTACGCCATTGCCATCTTCCGCTACAAAGATTACGAAGCGGCTAATATTCCGGTATTACCGGTGGCCCAGGGCATCGAAAAAGCCAAACTGCATATTGTGCTTTATATCGCCGTTTATGCATTGGTGACCATGTTATTGCCGTTAAGTGGTTATACTGGCCTGGGCTTTATGGCTGTGGCTGCTACCACCAGCATCTGGTGGCTGGTTATGGCGCTGCGTGGTTACCGTAGCGATGTAGATGAAACCAGATGGGCGCGCCAGGTCTTTGGTTTTTCGATTCTCAATATTACGATACTGAGTATCGCGATGGCCGTCGACTATCATACCGTCGCCCCCCAGCTGTTCGTATTCAATTGATAAAATGGCTCCTTTTAAGGAGCCATTTTTTTATCTTCTTACTCTGCTTCAATCACTTCGTATTTTTTCACTTCACTGTTTAGCACGATCTTTTCGGCCTGAGCACTAAAGCGGGTAAAATGGTCCGCATTAAAATGTGTCTCAAGGGCAGCTGCAGAGGCCCAAAGCTCAGTGATCACAATTTCAATATGCTGCTCCGTCATGCGCCGGGCGATGTCGTAGCGTTCACAGCCCGCTTCCTGGCGTGAGTAAAATTGCAGGGTTTTAAGAGCACTGATGACATGTTCCAGATTTTCTTCAGTACACTGTAAGGTAGCAACAACAGTTAACATAGCCTGATCCTTTGCGGTTATCGAAATCAAAACAAAAAAGCACTACCATAGATTACGTAGTTTCCCCCTCTACGATCCATCAAAATCAAATTCTACTGGCCCGGCGTATGTAAAAACAGCCGGCTGGCTAACGGTAAATTGGCACTGCCCAGAACCTGTGCGTTACCCCCCACGAATCCTGGGCGCGCCTCAATAGCATGCAGTCCCCGCCAGTCCTGATGCCTTAGCTGCTCATTGGTAGCGGCCACCAGCTGCGCTTTTACCCATTCTGGCAGATTGCCTTCAATGATAAGGTACTGTGTATCGAGTACTGCCTGACAATTAAGGCCGGCATAAGCCAGCGCTTTTGCGGCTTGTTGTAACCAGGGGTTCAGTGTTTCGGCAAGTCCGGGCCAGTAAGTGTCGCCATCCCACAGTGCTGCCCACTGCTGTGTATCCAGTCCCTGTTCCAGCGAATAAAGCGATGCCTGGGTTAGAAGCTGCGCCGGGTCGCCTGCCTGATCCGGTACGCTCAGTGAGCCTAAGGCGCCAGCGTTATGGTGAGCGCCGTACAACACCTGACCATGGTGCACAATTCCGCCCCCGGCGAAACTTCCGATATAAACATACACAAAACTGGCCGGTTCGGGGTAGTTGCCCCACAGTAATTCTGCTTCACATGCCGCGGTATCGTCATTACACAGTTGCACTGGTAAACCTGATAGACGTTGTAACGCCCCGATAATGTCGTAGTGCTGCCAGTACTCCAGTGGAACCGCCGGGGCCCGGGTATAGGCCGGCCAGTTCCAGATTTCAAATGGCATCGCCACGCCCAGGCCTACTACCCGTGTGCGCTCTTTCTGACTCAACTGTCGATAAAGTAGCGGCAGGTGAGTGCTGACAAATTGCTCCAGCTCATCGGTTTCAGGGCTATCAAAAGATTGCTGATAACCGTCAATTACCACCCCGGATAGATCCATCAGCGACAGCACAAAACTGCGTCTTCCGACTTTCAGACCAAGACTAAACGCGCCGCGAGGATTTAACATAAAAGGGACGGTGGGCTGCCCCACCCGGCCTTTATCAGGCGTACCGCGTTTGATTAGCTCCAGCGCTTCGAGCTGCGTAAACATTTTGGTTACCGCCTGCGCGCTAATCCCCAGGCTTCTGGCAATGTCTGCTTTCGGCATAGCGTGACCACTGCGCAACAGGGTTAGGGCGCGCCGGGCGTTTGCGCTTAATGGCAACTGCTCACAAAATGAGGAACAGGCTGAAAGCTTGTTATTGGTATACACTTCAGGTTCAGACATGGTCAATTTACAGATAACGCTGTTATCCCATAATTCCAGCCTTAAGTAAACCTGGTTGATTTATTCGCTGAATTCGTAAATACTGTTTGTCTATTGCAGCTAGTCAGGCGTTAATAAACGCTTAATCAGGTATAAAAGGATACAGTTATGCAGGTATTGGCTCTGGGCGAAGTCCTTATTGATATGCTGGGCACCCCTACCACGGACCCCGACGCACCTACCGCGCAGATATTTCAGCCATTTGCCGGCGGTGCGCCGGCTAACGTGGCCGTCGCGGTAGCAAAACTGGGTGGCCACAGCGCCTTAATTTCAAAAGTAGGCAATGATCAGTTTGGCCGCTTTCTGACTAACACCCTGAATACCTATCAGGTGGATACCCAGTATGTGCATACCAGTGAGGCCAAAACCGCACTGGCCTTTGTAAGTCTGGACAAAGACGGTGAACGCAGTTTTGACTTTTATCTGGAAAATGCTGCGCACACCCAGATAAGCTCAGCAGATACAGATGCCGTTGAAATAAGTGATAGCACCTTGATACACCTGTGTTCGGGTTCCTTTTCCTTACCCCTGCTTTGCCAAAGTGCTCAGGCTTTGATTGCCCGTGCCCGCCAACAACACAGCCTGCTGTGTATGGATATTAATTATCGTCCGGCATTCTGGAGTGATGATACCGCGACCATTGCCCAGCGCATATTTGAAGCAGCCGCACAAATGCACATTATCAAAGCCAGTTTTGATGAGCTGGAGCTATTATATGGTGCCCGCTGGGAATCAGTGATTGAGCAATGGCTAGCACAAGAAGTACAGCTGGTACTGTTGACTAATGGGCCGCAACCGGTGCGCTATTATACCCGTGACTATAATGGCCAGTGTGACGTACCTGCCACCACGGTAAAAGATACCACCGCCGCAGGCGATGCAT
Organism: Salinimonas marina; assembly: GCF_015644725.1. Classification (NCBI taxonomy): domain Bacteria; kingdom Pseudomonadati; phylum Pseudomonadota; class Gammaproteobacteria; order Alteromonadales; family Alteromonadaceae; genus Salinimonas; species Salinimonas marina. The sequence goes on along the minus strand of NZ_CP064795.1, from coordinate 594,320 downwards.
TTATAGGCGGTTTTTTGTACTCACTGGGTCAGGCACTACCCCGCTCTGCCCAGTTTAACCAATGGGTCACCGACCGTCCCAGTTTGTTATCTGCCCTGTCTTTTGCCATGCAATGTGGCGCGCATACGGTTACCCGTTTTGGCGCCTTTGAAGCCCTTCCCGGCACGCAGGATATTAACTGAACCAGATTGCCAACACGGGCCGGCCGCCCGGCCTGCCCTTGCGAGCTGCCTGGGTGATATGAACATTGCCCCAACATGTTGCAATCGGGTAACAACATGGGGCACTTACCCGGCTTCTGCCAAGCAATTTAAGCGACTTAACTGGCTTCAGTTGTGTTTTCTTTTTGCTGGTTTGTTTTACCCTGAACATAGAGCCTGACTGTGTCCCCCATCCTTGCTCGCTCATAGCACCGGGGCAAGGCTGATGACCCATTTTATCTGAAGTTTCGTTAAAGCCTGATATTAGCTTGTGCACAGCCTTTGCATACGTATGCGTAATGTCTGTGTTCGAGCGCATTTTTTGTCATGCCCTCGCCGCATATCGAGTAACTAAACAGGGAGTTGGAACAGCCATGCATTCATTTAATAAAGGTCAGGATCTGGATTTTATTGTTGCCACTCACGAAGATGACGCCGGGGCGTTGGCGCGTATTTCAGCTATTTCGTCGTCTTTCCCCCGGGCCCATATTATTGTGGTAGACAGTTCGGGCGAACAATACCGCGACGGCGCCCGTCTGGCTGATATTATCGCCTCACTGGGAAATCAGGCCAGCTATGTCAGATGCACTAAGGCGTGTCGCTATACCTGCTATCAACACGCGCTCAGCCAGCTTACCGGCCGCTATGTAGCCTTTCGCCACAATGGCCAAATCATTGATGAAACCAGAACGGCACGCGGGTTTGCCCAAGCCATTCACGCCGATTTGCTGATCACCCACCCGGGTCAGACAGTGGCAGGTTTGGCTGAGAACACCCAGCCATTACAAGCCGTTGTCTTTAAAAGAGAGTTTGTTGAGCAGCAGCAACCATTTAGTGATCCGCTGACCTTTAATGAGCAGGATTTTATTGCTTCAGTGCTACAGTCGGCACATTGCCAGACCGGCGGGGAGGCGATGGCAGCGGCCTAGTTCAGTGCTTGAGAACACACCGACAGCAGGATTAAAAAAAGCCGGTGCAAACACCGGCTTTTTTATCCCATTACGCGGCTTTTACATGCTGTAAGCTACGGTTACATAGCCAAAACGGCCAATGTTATCGTAGGCCCCATCGAACGAGCCGGTGCCGGTAGTACCCAGTGGCAGTTGGCGATTGAACATGTTGTCTACGCCCACTGATACACTTACGCCATTGGCAAAGTTATAGCCAACCGTGACGTCCGTTACGGCATAAGACGCATTTTCCATCAGGCTGCTGGGGTTAGGGTTTAACGCCAGCGACTGATCAGTATAAAGGCTCACTCGGTCGATAAAGCGTGTCTTCCAACTGGCTTCCCAGTCACCACGATCGTAGTTTAGTGAGAATGTACCCTGCCAGTTTGCTTCACCTTCGGTGCCGGCGTACTGGTAGAATTCCCCCTCGTTTTCCTGGAACGGGAATTCTTTACGCTCGTCCAGGTAGGTGGCAATGATGTTAGAACGGAAGGCTCCGCCTAAGGCATCAAAATCGTAACCCAGCTCAAAATCGATACCTGATGCTTCCTGGCCTGCCAGATTCAGTGCATAGCTTTCGATAAGCGCGATTTCGCTGGCGTCATTACGGGTAATTAATCCACAATAGGTATTATCGACCCCCGATTGTGAATCGGCACAGCGGTCCAGAATGGTTTGCGCACCCACGCTGGAGATCGCATCGGTAAGCTCAATTTTCCAGTAGTCAACCGTAGCCGTAAAGCCGTCAAACCAACCAGGCTGATAGACCAGACCAATGGTTTCAGATACAGACTGTTCGGCCTGTAACTCACGGTTACCGCCCGTCTCACCTTGAATTGAACTATCATCGTAGCTGCTGTTAAACTCGGCCGGTACCCCTAACGCTGCACAGTTGGCTTGTCTTACGCCCTGAGAGTCGGCGGATAATTCGGCAATATTTTCTGTTTTACATGGGTCATCCACGGTAAAGAAAGTTTCGCTGGCTTCACCGAATAGTTCGCTAATATTAGGTGCACGCAAGGCCGATGAACGGGTCGCTCGCAGACGCAGATCTTCAAATACTTCCCAGTCCAGACCCAGTTTCCAGCTGGTCGCATTACCTACAGAGCTGTAATTAGCGATACGAATCGCACCATCAACCGTTAGCAATTCTACCCCTGGCAAATCGTAAAGCACCGGCACGGTGACCTCTGAGAAGATTTCTTCTACAGAATACTCGCCGCGATCTTCGCCCAGGGCATTAAAGAAGGTGCCACCGGCATTGTCAGGTTCGTTGATTTCGCTTTTTTCTTTGCGGTATTCAACCCCTGCTGCAAAGCCGACATACCCTGCAGGCAATTCATAAATTCCTGCATTAGAGATGGTGGCAGCGGCGTTGTATTGTTCAATAGTACTGGTACCGGTAGACGTGGTGTTGATGTAATCTATTGCTTGCTGGCTGGGTGCCTGATAGCCGAAGATATCAACCGGTACACAGCCTTCAAGACGTGCTTCCCGGTCTGCACAATACGCGGTGCCGAAGCGGTCTGCTTTGACATTAAGCGCGTTTTCATAGTTAGCAAACACCAGGTTGTTACGGTTAACACGTTCCAGCTCTGTTTCACCATAATTCAGGTAGGCTTCATATTCCCATACGTCAGCCACCAAACCTTCAACACCCAGCACAAAGCGAGTGGTTTCACGTTCATCATCTTCAATACGACGGCCTAGATCGGACATCATACGATTGATGGTGATTTCCGACAGATCCTGGTTACGCATATAGTCAGTAACCGAGTCATCCAGCAGCGGATTATCAATGCTTACAGTATTAACGGGATCGAAGAAAAAGAATGCCGGCTGACCTCGGCTTTCAGCACGGGTGCGAGAGTATTTTGCCTGTGCATAAATCAGCGTATCGTCGTTAAGATCGTAGTTACCTTTAAGGTTAAGGTTAGTGCGATCAAATGCAGGCTGTAGATCGGTAAATTTGCTCAGGTTCAGATAATCACAGTTTACGCAGTTAGCGCCATCGGTGATTTCACCCGCATAATTACTTTTCAAGCTGCCATCAGGGTTGAAGGTTTGTGAATAGCCATCGAATACGCCAGCTTCATTGATGCCATACAGGCCGGCATTGGGCGTATAAATATTGTCAGGGTAAGCCAGTGAGTCTTGTTGCTCTGCCGTTCTCTCTTCCCCATAAAATTTTGCATAAGCAATGCTGCGGTAAGACGTGGCAGTCTGAGAGTTTTCGGTGGCACTTAAACGATTCTGCGCGCTGTATTCTGCAGATACCGCAATGTTACCGCGATCATCATCAAAGTTGATACCGTAAGATGCCTGATATTTTTCGTTCTGGTAGCTGTTGTCATTGGCATAACCGCGTGTCGCGCTTACATCGAAGCCCTGGATATTTTTCTTCAGAACAAAGTTAACCACACCCGTTACCGCATCGGCACCATACACCGCAGAAGCACCGCCGGTGATAATTTCCACCCGTTCAATCCAGCTGGCCGGAATGGTATTGGTATCCACTGCCGAGCTGCCGGCAGAGCTGGAAACGTGGCGCTTACCATCTACCAGTACCAAAGTACGATCCACACCCATACCGCGAAGATCAAGAATGTTCAGACCGGCAGTACCAATATACTGACCAGAGTTACCCATTGAATAAGTGCTTGCAAAAGCTGGTAGCTCATTTAACACTTCACCGATATTCATCGCACCGGTATTCATCAGGGATTCGCCGCTAAGCACGGTGACTGGCGATGGAGCAATCGCGCCCTGACGCGAAATACGTGAGCCAGTTACCTGAATTTTTTCTACATTAGCATCTGCAGTTTGTGTTTGTGTGTCCTGGGCCAGAGCATTCCCTGAGGCAAACGCCGCACTGGAGACCAGCGCCAGCCGGACTGCATTCGAAAGGTTTTTCATCTTCAATTCCTAAAAGTGTAAAAAGGTAGGATTTGGTGAACTCATGTTCAGCCAAATTGAATGACTATTTTTCTTATTTTTTAATCAATTCTTGTCTGTATTCTAATTAGAAGAAATAAAATTTCAAAACTTTTGATTGAAATTATTAATAGTTAGCATTTATTTGATATTAATAATTTCCGCATATATTGATTACCTAATAATCCCTAAGGATTAAAAAACAAACGACTGAAACATTCGCGCAACATTATTTATATAAAACTATAAATAATGAGTATAAATAGTGCTCACTTACGTCTTTCGCAGCAATGCATCTCACTTTTAGTAGTTCGAATTTATGGATGCAGTGACTAAAAATTATTACAAAACTCCTGAAAAAAATACACAACATTCGTAAATCTGAATATAAGGTAAGGTTAAATACTGCCCAATTTGATTTAAATTTAATCTACCATCATTGTAGCGCGTTATTTTTGAGCGTTCTTTGACATATTAAGAATGGCATGTATGTTGAATATTATTTAGCCACAGATAAGCCTGTTCTATAAAGGTTTATTTTCTCTGTTTAAGTATTTCTTTAGAGAGGATATAACGATGAAAGCATTAACGACTACACTGGCTGGATTAACGATTGGCGTATTGGGAACTAATTTCGCCTCGGCACAAGTGACCGAAAATACTCTGCAAGCCAAAGATGGGTTTTATGTAGGCGGCAACTACGGGTATCTAAAGGTAGATGGCCAGGACGATTTTGATGATGATAACGACATGTGGCAAGGCCTGGCAGGCTATCGTTTCAATCGGTATCTGGCGGTTGAAGGCAGTATGATTGATTTTGGCGACTATGGAAGTGACCTGTCTAATGCCGACACGGATGGGTATACCGCTGCGGTTAAAGGCATGCTGCCGTTGAGCGAACACTTCGCGGTATTTGTCAAAGGTGGCCAGCTGTGGTGGGAAAGCGATTATAGTGTCGCTGACTTATCGGGCGATTTTGATGACGAGAGTCTGTTCATCGGCGCCGGTGTCAATTACGCCATTTCACGAAACCTGAGTATCAATGCTGAATATACCATTTACGATACAGAGCTGGATGCCGAAGAATTAGGTGAAAACTTTGGTGATCGAGACTTTGAGACAGACCTCAAGCAAGCCAGCCTTGGCGTAGAATACCGCTTCTAGTTCTTAGTGGTATAGCAGCCATCAATACGCTGCAAAGGGTGGGAATTTACCCACCCCTTGTATTTATACGACTAAATACCCCTATATAGTAATAAGTAAAAACTACATATCATTTTGTAGACCCCACCCTATTTTGGTAGAGCACCTGCTCTGGCCAAACGGTAAAAGCCTATACATCAAGCGCTTACCCTGGTTTTTCCTCACTTTTTTGTGGAACACTTTGTGCAATAGCTATCTTCATAGCAAAAAAGATCGCCATAGTCAGAAGTCAGGAGGCTCAAATGTCGAATTCCAATTCGATTTTTCAGCAAGGAGAGAATTGTTGGGTAAGCAGTAAGGCCAGCTTTGCGGCGCCGCTTATCGATTGTGCAAATTATTACAAAGCTTTGCATTCATCTATTGTTAAGGCTAAACATTCCATCTTTATTGTCGGCTGGGATATCGACAGCCGTATCCGCCTTATTCGTGGCGAAGATGAGGCCAATAGCGAAGCCCCTTCTGTTATCAGCGATTTACTTGCCTGGAAAGCCGAACAAAACCCCGAGCTGAATATCTACCTGTTGCGCTGGGATTCGTCACTGGCCTTTTTCGCGCAGCGCGAAATGTGGGCCAAAGAGGTGTGGGATGAAAAAACGCCTGACAATGTAGAAACAGTCCTGGATGACACCATTCCTATGGGCGGCAGTCAGCATCAAAAGATTGTTATTATTGATGATGAAGTGGTGTATTCCGGTGGTATGGATGTGTCGACCAATCGTTGGGACACCCGTGATCACCCTGTCGAGTCTGCTGAGCGCGATGGCCCTGATGGCGAATATGGTCCGTTACATGATGTGCAGGCGGTATATGCCGGACCATTGGTGAAAGATTTTGCTGAGCTGGTTCGCTGGCGCTGGCTCCGGGTGGCTGAATCGCAGCCTATCGATATTCGCGAAGGAGCAAAAAACGCCCTGGACGATCCACTGCCTGCGGCCTGGCCCCCTGCCTATCAGCCGTGGTTTGAGAAAGTAGACTGTGCTTTGGCCCGTACCATCCCGTTTATGGATGAGGTAGAGCCCGTGCAGGAAGTACGCAATATGTTGCTGGACCTGATCAATCAGGCCGAACGGGTTATCTATATCGAAAACCAGTTCACCAGCCGCCAAGAGATTGCCGAAGCTCTTAATAGCCGGTTAAAAGCCTGTCCTGACCTCAATGTGATCATCGTTAGTTCATATGAACCAAAAGGCCGGTTTGAATGCGAAGCGTTCTGGGCCAGTCGCATCGAATTTAAGAAAATACTGTTCAATGATATTGATCCGGCCCGGATCATTATGTCTTATTCGTCGATTTCTGATGAGCAAAGCCGCTCTGCTTATAAGCGTATTCACTCGAAAGTGATGACCATTGATAATAAATATCTGGTGATTGGTTCGTCGAACCTGAGCAACCGCTCAATGACGCTGGATACTGAAATTGATACTGTTTTTTACGGCAATACCGAACACAATCAGCAGCATATCGAAAAGGTTCGCGATGACCTTTTGGCTGAGCATACCGGCCGCGATCTGGCCACCACTGCTGAACTTATGCAGGAGGCCATGCCAGCACGGGCTATCATCGAAAATCAGCGGGCCCATGGCTACATTCTGACTCAGGTTAATGATGAAATCTTTACTGAACAATCGTCAGATAATCTGTTTCGTTCATTTTCCGACCCCGAAGAGCCGTTGATTGCGATGCCTACCCTGGATGGACAGTCTATGCCCGTTAAAAATCCGCGCCGCCGAACTATTATGATTGGGCTTGGTGTGCTGGTTATTGCCTTATTGGGCGGGCTGATGTTTTGGGCCAGCCAGTCTATTTCGTGGTTGAGTGCCGATAGTATAAATGCGTTTTTAGAGAAGAGCCGGGGAACCTATTTTGCTCTTCCAACCGTATTGTTAGTATACCTGGTAGGTGGACTGTTGTTTTTCCCGGTAACAGTATTATCCATTGCCGTGGCCGCTGTATTCGGACCCATATGGGGGCCTATCTATGGAATCCTCGGGGCGTTGTTGAGCTCCGCCTCTATGTTTGGGGTCGGTAAGTTACTGGGTAATGCTGGTCTTAAAAAAATTGGTGGTCCCAAGGTAGAAGCGGTCGATCAAAAGCTAAAATCCAGTGGTGTGGTGGGTGTTGCAGCTATTCGTATGCTACCCATAGCCCCCTTTAGTTTGGTAAATCTGGTAGCGGGTATTTCGTCAATCGGCCTGTTCCAGTTTTTAATGGGGACCTTTTTAGGTATGTTTCCCCCAATGATTGCGAAAGGGTTAGTGGGTGATTCGATTACCCAGATATTCCGTAACCCCTCTCCGCAAACCATCTCGTATCTGGTTGGCGGTATAGTGCTATGGGGTCTGATGATCTGGGGCTCGCAAAAATTTGCCCGCTGGTATCAGGAACGTAAGCAGAAAGAAAAGGCAAAGTCAGAAGAATGTGTCGCATAATTAGTTACAATATTCACAGCGGCGTGGGTTTGGATAAAAAGCACGACTATCGTCGCATCGGGAATTATCTTGCCGAACGTGATGCAGATATTGTGTTGTTGCAGGAAATGGATACCCGCCCTGCTGATCGTGAGGTTATTAAAGACATACGCGATATCTGTGCAGGGAGTGTCTATCATCTAGTGGCGTCACCCGCGCTTAGTGAAGACGCTGGCTGGTATGGCAATGCGTTACTGAGCCGGTTTCCGGTAACTGAAAGTCAGACACTGGATGTCAGTGAGGATGGCTTTCAGCCACGAAATATTCAAATTGTAACGGTGGAGACACCTGATGGGCCTCTTACTGTGATCAATACCCATAAAGGCCTTCAAAAACACGAGCGCCGCTCGCAGTTTGCCCAGCTTCACGAATATATCGCGGCTAAGCTTGAGAAACAGCCGACACCGCTGATACTGGCCGGCGATTTTAATGAGTGGCAGTTCTTCACCTCGGCCTTTAAAGGCCTGGACGAAACATTAACTCAGCATAAAGTGGGCGCTACTTTCCCCAGTCGCTTCCCCTTGTTTTCACTTGATCGGGTGTGGACATCCTCGGATATTCGTGTGCGGCGGGTCAAACGGCTTAAAAATGATCGCACCAGGATCATGTCCGATCACTTGCCGGTTCAAATCGATATTGTGTTACCCAAAAATGATAGTGTCGCGCCAGTGGCATTTGAGCAACGGGTTTCGGCCTAATTATTTTAGTTGCCTTTAGCAGCACAGCATTAACGAGCAGAGTCTGTGCTGCTAAAGCGTATATAAAAATTCTTTTATGTCGGTCTTAGAGCATTTTCCTACCAGATAGTACCGGCTTTTGTATATGCTTCTAAATCAATGTCGCCGGCCATAACTATGTCTGTGTAAAATTTTAATACGAAACAGAGTGACCGCATTAATTCTGTATTGCATAAATATTTATAGCAACCTGGCCTCACAGACTCTGAAATATTATCTTGCCGGGTATAATTGCGCCGAATTTTTTATAGAAAGTACTTCTCGCTTACCTCTCATAGAAAAAACAAAGCTTTAAAATATAAACTTTTTATATGACCTTTAAGTCTTCTTTTCCCTTTAGCGGCTAAGGGACATCGGGCAGGCTTTGATACTGCTGAGTCAGGGGTTTATCCAGCGATAAAAGCCACACTAGACGCCCCAGAGAAGCCGAGTTTTTTGTGATTAAACCGGACGGGTGAAGAGCAGTGACATTAGGTAGATTATCAAAAATGATAACAAGATACTGCCCTTCTAGGAAAATATCGCCAAGGCGTTATTTAAATCACGCTACCTAAATAAGATAGCTTCCCAGCAGCATTTAAATACTGAAACACTCTCATTACATTTACCTTATATTTAAGCAATCAGATGGAATGTATTACGTTAATGAATTTACACATTTCATTAAATTAACTTAACCGTTTATTTACATAATAGCGCGTCTTTTCTTATCCTAAAGACGTATGATAAGTCTCTCAATATCGAAAAAAGGGATTGCCCATGCACAAACTCACTCCTATGGCGGTTGCATTAACCACCGCATTTATTGCTTCTGGTTCAATGGCATCAAGCCACCGCGAAGCCCCCAATATCACTCGTATGCCTACCGTAGACTCCACCGACTTTTATATGTTTAACAGTTATGAAAGTGGGCGCGAAGGCTATGTCACTCTAATCGCTAACTATATCCCTTTGCAGGATCCGTACGGTGGACCTAATTATTTTACTATGGACCCCGCTGCCGAATACTCCATTCATATCGACAATGATGGAGATGCGGTGGAAGATATTAGTTTTTCATTTAAATTTAATAACAACCTCGGCGCCGACGGAGAAGGCCTGGCGCTGCCAGTAGGCCCTGCTGACAATCAGAAAATGATTAAGGTGCCACTTAAAAATATCGGTCCGATTTCCGCCGACGATACCAGCGCTGCTAATTTTATAGAACTTTACGACATGACTATGGTTAGTGGGGATCTGCGAGATGGCGAGCGTACCAGCTTAACCCCAGATGCAGGCGATAGCTTTCAAAAGCCGCTTGACTACATTGGTAACAAAACCTTTACCAGCCCTGAAGAATATCAGCGTTATGCAGATCAGTTTGTGTACAGTTTTGCGATGGCAGGCTGTGACGCGAACGGCAAGGTTTTTGTGGGCCAGCGTAAAGACCCCTTTGTGGTTAATCTTGGCGACACCTTTGACCTTGTTAATTATGTCCCCGTAGAGGGTGATAGTGCGCCGGGTGCGAACGACGGTGGTGGTTTTCCTGGTGGCATCACCCAGGATCCTGCCAACAACGATTTGAAAGATAAAAACGTTACGTCGATTGCCATTGAGGTGCCAAAAGAATGTCTGACCGGCGATGGTAACGGTGTAATTGGTGGATGGACTACCGCCAGTTTACCGCAAGCACGTATCCTGAACCCAAATGCCACCTTTGAAAAACCCGAGGTCAATGGCGGTGCTATGACTCAGGTCTCACGTTTGGGTAATCCGTTGGTGAACGAACTGGTTATCGGGTTAAGCGATAAAGATACTTTCTCTGCGGCAGAGCCTGCCGAGGATGGCCAGTTTGCTGATTACGTAACCAACCCGGTGTTGCCTGAACTACTTAATATCCTGTTTAAGGATGCTGTTAATTCTACCCTTGGAACAGACTTTGAGACCATCGCGCCAACTAACTTCCCCCGTAATGATTTAGTCGCGGCGTTTTTGACAGGGGTTGAAGGAGTCAATCAGCAACAAACCGTAACGCCGTCTGAAATGATGCGTTTAAATACTGGCATTCCGGCTACACCAGCGTCTGAACAATCGGCGTTTGGGGTTGCCGGTGATGATCTTGCAGGCTTTCCTAACGGCCGCCGCCCCGGTGATGATGTGGTGGATATAGCGCTTCGCGTGGTAATGGGAAGGTTGTGCTACCCGGTACCGGTAAATGGTGAAGATACTGATCTGGGTCTTTGTGCCCCGGAAGATGCAAACACCGGTAATGTTCCTTATACCGATGGCGCCCCGGTAGATGCAGATATCGCGACCACATCATTTCCGTACCTGATGACCCCAATTGCCGGCTCTGCGGAATAAGGAGGCTTTATGAAAAAGGTTTTATTAGTAACCTCATTAAGTCTGTTATTAACGGGCTGCTTTGATGATGACGATGACAACGACATTTTTGAACAACCAAATAACGCACCTGAGGCGGTCGCTGAAAACTTTATTACGCAGGCTGATACACCGTTTAGTGATGAGCTTTCTGCGACCGATGAAGACGGCGATACCCTGATCTTTTCGCTTTTCCAGGAACCTGCAAACGGCAGCGTGACGGTAGCCGATGATGGCAGCTTTACTTACACCCCCGCTGAAGAGTTTACCGGTGAGGATAGCTTTGTATTTGCCGTTACCGATGAAGAAAGTGAGCCAGTAACTGCAACTATCGCCATCACGGTAGAAGCCCAGCAGGTAGCGGTGTCATCTTATGTACGAGCTGCTTTTGCTCAAGACGCCACCGACACTCCCTTACCCGTCAATGGGCGGGAGTTCACGCAGGATGTAGAAGACCCTGCCGCTTTTGATGATTTGTTAGAACAATAACCTACCCTCGCGGCCAATTGTTTTGGCCGCATTTTTCCCCTATCCGAACAAGGCATATTCAGCCTCAGCCATACTGTGGTTGGTTATCCCTTTCTGCTGACACAGATACGAAATACGGTGACCAGCACCCACAGATTCTTATTAACAGCAACGGTCACTGCACGGCGAATATTATTGAGCTACCGCAGGCTTACCGGTTGCAGGATCGATAGCATCAAGTGAAGGCCCCTCATAGGTATCAAGCATCATTGCCACTGCTGCCTGGCCGTAACGCTCAAACCAAAAATCACCCAGCCGTTTTAATTTGTCTATGTTGGTCTGACTGATATCATCCATCGCATCATCAGGAGGAAGTGGCAAGCCCGTTTGCTCACGCATTTGCGCATTGATCCTCAGATACTGGCCGGGAGGCATGATATTCAGGGCCTGATAGGCAACCAGTTGCTCATCGGATAGCACATCAATAATGTGCCCTTGCCGCATCCATTGGAGCGCGCCCCACTCCTCGGTAGCCGGCCCATTGATTTTACGGGTGCGCTTACCTGTGCCTACAGAGATCAGTCGCACCTGTTCAAGGGGTGTATGAGGCCACAGCCGGCGACTTTCGGCAATGGCACACATCGCCGGATTGTTCGCCACCACGCCCCCATCCACCAACCAGCGTGGTTGGCCGCTATCGGGGTCATGCACCACTACACTGGGAAAGTAGGTCGGCGCGGCCGAAGAGGCATCAGCAACCTGGTAGCTTAGCAATGAGTGATGTTGTTTGTTGGAAGTTTTGTATATTTTGGGACGATGATACTCCACCCCAAAAGTTACCGCCAGCACGTGGCAGTCATGGCGTCTGGCGTCCCCAAGTTGCGCCTCGCCCAGATTGCGCTTTAAAACCTGCTGTTTTCCCCACCCTTCATATTTTGGCGCGTTCACACCGTCCAGTTCAAACCATCCCCGGTTTGGTTTGAATATTTCCTGAGCATTGCTGGCATTGTACAAATCATTTATATCTTCCACCGACAAAGAAGTGGTCGCCAGGGCCAGCGCGATGACTGCACCGGTACTGGTGCCAGCGTACAAATCCACACAATTGCGCAGCGACATTTGATGGTTTCGCTGTAACTGCTCTTCGACTTTGCGTAAAAACTGGATACTGGCAGCGCCTCGAATACCACCGCCATCAAGACTTAAAATAAGTTTACTCATGAACACTCACGCCGTAGAGTTTTGTATTTAGCTTAGAGCGAACCATAAGCAAGTCAACCGTTCTGATAGCCAGTTTGCAGCCGCTACCTTACTGAATATAGGTATTTATACCAAAACACCGGTGCCAACGTTGTTTACCAGAGGCGTCAGCACTATCATGTGGCCCAGAAAAAATAGAGATAAGAGTTGTATCACGTTGAAGACACATCGAAGTGAGGTGCTCGGAACAACCCTCAGCAAGCAGCTGGTTGTCGCAACTGGGTTAATACTTTGGCTGCTAATGCTCAGTGGTACCGCTATGGCCCGTACGCTGATTCAGTGGCCTGCTTCCACTGTAGAAGCCCTTCGGCAGGTGCGGGATGATCCCCGCCAGGTGCTGAATACCAGTCTGGCGCGTCTTGCTGATGCCAAAGGTATCGAAAAAGCCAGCCTGCACTTTGTGGCCAGTCGCGCGTACGCCTCTCTGATTCTGCACCATAAGGCACTGGAGCAGGCCGAACAGGGCCTGCAACAACTCGATCATGATGCGCAACCCTGGCTGTATGCCTACCTGCAACTGGCTAAGGCAGAAGCGCAAAAAGGCCTGGGGCAGGCTCGTGAAGCAGAAAGCGCGGTATCGGATGCTTTGCGCTGGGCACGCCACAACAAAACCTATGATCTGCTGGCTTACGCCCTGAGTGTGGCGGGTTATACCAACCTCACCTTAAGTGAAACCGACAAAGCTCTCGACCGGTTTCAGGAAGGTTACCGTCTTACTGAAAACAAAAACCTGTTGCTCGCGCCGGCGGATTTTAGCGGTATGATTGCGCTGGTGTATGAATCCCGAAATGAGCCTGAGCTTGCTATTCCTTACTTTGAAAAAGCCAGAGCCTATTACGAACAGCACAACCGGCGGCTCGAGCTGGCGAATACCTTGTTTGGCCTGGGACGCAGCTATGTAAAACTCAACCAGCAGCAAAAAGGGTTAGAACTGTTGGTACAATCGGCCCGTCTTGCCATCGATATTCGCGATATTCAGGGCGCGGCATACAGTTACCAGGAAATTTCTCAGGCATTGATTGAACGTGGCCAGCTGGATGAAGCTCAGGCCTATTTGATAGATGCATTGCGCTTGTTCAAACAAGCACAAAACCCGTTTCAGCAAATAGGTGTGCTGTTAACCCAGGCCAAAATTAAGTTGATACAAGGCAAAGCAAAGGCCGCCATGACGCATCTGGAGGGAGCAGCGGAACTGGCTGAAGGCGATGCATTCTTGCCCCACCGCGTGCAAATCAACAAGCTCAAAGCCGAAATACTGGCTTTTGAAGAACGCTATGAAGAAGCCTACGGCTTGCTGCTGACCATGCTTGCTGATGATCGTCGCTTGCAAAATGAGCAAAATAGTCAGCGACTGGTAAAACTTCAGACCGCCTTTGAAACGGAGCAACAGCGGGCACAGAATGCACTACTACGTGAACAAAACCTGCGCCAGAAAGCAGAGCTTGCGAATGAGCGTCGCCAGCGTGGATATACAGCCATTGTGATAACCTTGCTGGCCGTGATTTGTTTACTGTTACTCTGGCAACATCGCATCAGCAAAAAGCATCAGAAAAAGTACGAAACCCTGGCAAACAAAGACAGCCTTACCGGGCTTCTTACCCGCCGTAAGACCCTTGAAGATACCGCCCAGCAACTAAGCCTGGCTCACCGACACCAGGATTATCTTACTCTGGCGGTGCTGGATCTGGACCATTTCAAGCAAATTAACGATACCTATGGTCATCAGGCCGGGGACGATATTTTAAAAGGCTTTGCGGCCCTGGCTTCCCGCTCGTTCCGGGGCACCGATATTTTGGGCCGTATTGGCGGTGAAGAGTTTCTTTTTGTATTTCCCCATACCCCGGTAGATGATGCTTATCGGCTGCTAGAACGCTTTGGCGAGCTGGTGAAGGGCGTGCCGGTACGGGTCGGCCGCGAAGAGATATCACTGTCGGTTTCGGTGGGGCTGGTTAGCGGTAAACAAAGTGAAGATACCGCGCAACTGATGAATTTGGCGGACGAAGCCCTATACGTAGCGAAAGAAGCGGGACGGGATTGCATCCGGGTATCTGGCCAGGCAGTTGATCGCACACCGTGATGCCCCCTATGCCCGCATCCGGACTGGGATTTATTCTCACCCGCCGTCTTGTCAGACATCAACATGAAGAAAAAGTCGAACTTTGGCTGGCCACCGATGCTGGGCCGGTGTGCATTTATTCCCCGCCTCAAAAAAATGTGTGCTTTGTATTACAACAATATAGTCAGCAGGCCCGTGAGCTGTTACAGCAGCACCGATTGCAGGTAACGGTTGAGCCTGCCCGCTTTACTACGCTGACTCAGCAGCCGGTGAGCATGTTGCGCTACAGCCCTGATTACCTCCTTACTCAAGCTGCTCGTCAGACCTTGCAGCAACATGGTATCGAGCTATATGAAGGCGATATTAAGCTCACTGATCGATTTATCATGGAACGGTTTGCATTTGGCAGCGTTCGTTACCGAGCCTGGCCCCAACCCAATGGCCAGCTAGAACAGGCTCAGATAAAAGGTTCGCCCTACCGGCCTTCACTGCACAGCCTTAGTCTTGATATAGAATGCAACGAGCACGAGCAGTTGTTTTCAGTGGGGTTGAGCAGCCCTGTTCTCAGGCATGTTCTAATGGTTTACGATACCCCGGTAGCTACCGACCCGCAGACTGATTTTTCGCTCGAAATTGTTGCGGATGAGGGCCGATTGCTGCATCGGCTTATTGAACTTATTAATGAACACGATCCAGACATTCTACTGGGCTGGAATGTAAAGCAATTCGATATGGCGGTGCTCTACCGTCGCGCAAAGTATCACCGAATCCCATTAGCATTAGGACGTAACGGCGGACTGCTGAACGTACGCCAGTGGGATAATGGTACTTTTGTTGAACTGCCGGGGCGGGCTATTATTGACGGCATTGAGGCGTTAAAAACCATGGCCTGGCATTTTGACAACTACAGCCTTGATGGCGTAGCCAGTGAACTGCTGGCTAAAAACAAGCTTGTTAAAGAGGCTGATCAGCTAGCCGCGATTAAACACTTATACAAGCATGACCCGTTACAACTGGCAAAATATAACTTTGAAGACTGTGAGTTGGTAAATCAGATTGAGTCTTATGCCCAGCTTATCGATTTTCTGATATTACGCAGTACGCTGACAGGGTTGGATATTTCACGACCCGGAGGCTCGGTCGCCGCCTTTTTGAATGTGTATTTGCCCCGCCTGCATCGAACAGGTTATGTCTGCGGGGTGCGACCCGCCGATGGGGGCCTCGCCAGTCCGGGGGGCTACGTTATGACTTCTCAGCCCGGTCTGTATGATTATGTACTGGTGCTGGATTTTAAAAGCCTTTATCCCTCCATCATCCGCACCTTCAAGATTGATCCATTGGGTTTGGTGCAAGGGTTACAGGACCCCGAAAATGCAATTCCTGGTTTTAAGAATGCATGCTTTTCCAGAGACCAGCATTTTCTGCCTGATATCATTGCAAATCTTTGGGCGCAGCGAGATGAAGCAAAACGTCAGCACGATAAACCCCGCTCGCAGGCTATCAAAATTTTGATGAATTCATTCTACGGGGTACTTGGTAGTGCCGGTTGTCCATTTTACGATCCACGCCTGGCCAGCTCTATTACGCTACGCGGGCATGAAATTATGCAAACCACAGCCAAATGGATTGAGGCAGAAGGACTGACAGTCATTTATGGCGACACTGACTCCACCTTCGTGCATTTGACCGGCATTAATAGTCGCGATGAGGCCATCAAAACCGGCAAGTTACTTGAGAAAACCATTAACCAAAAATGGCAGCAAAAACTTCGTGATGAATACAGACTGACATGCCATCTGGAAATTGAGTTTGAAACTTGTTTTGATAAATTTTTTATGCCAACGATCCGAGGCTCTGAACAAGGAAGTAAAAAGCGCTACGCCGGGTTAGTAGAGGCGAACAAGCCAGATTCATTAGTGTTTAAGGGGCTGGAAAATGTACGTTCCGACTGGACCCGCCTGGCTAAGGATTTTCAGCAAACCCTTTACCTGAAAGTGTTCAGTAATGCGCCAGTAACGCAATATATCACTGAAGTGGTGGAAGGGATCCGTCGCGGTCAATTTGATGCTCAGTTAATCTATCGAAAACGGCTGGGTAAACCCTTAGCGCAATACATCAGGAACATTCCACCCCATGTTCGCGCCGCAATGCGAGCCGAAGAGAAAAATAGCGCTGCTGGCAATACGCCGCAATTTCAACGCCGCACGAGTGTGGAGTATGTCATGACGCATGCCGGGCCCCAAACTCTTACTTATTGGGATAGTCCTTTGGATTATGAACATTATATCGAGAAGCAAATCCGGCCTATTGCAGAAAGTATTTTACCTTCTATCGGGCTGTGTTTTGATAGCCTGATAAAGCCTCAACTGGGGCTTTTCTAGCTGTTTTGGTGGGTAACGGTCGGCCTGCATTCATACCATTCAAGACGCGCTGAATTAATCTCTTCCCACGCGACTTTGTTAGTAAATTATTATGCTCTTTTCTAGAACTAGTCCGTATTAATTAGATGACCAGGCCTTATATCTTGCAGGAAAGCTTGCAGCGGGATAGCGACTGGTAAGCCGTAAACGGGTTCACCTACCGTGAGCACCGTTATCTGGCTAACACGATAAACAGATACTAATGCCTGTAGGCAAGATTACATATTACGGGAAGATTTATGAGCGAAGTACAAAAGATGCTGGTGTCGTTTCATGTTAGTTTGGTGCTGGTGTCAATTATGATTAGTACCCTGCTGTTTGTTTTTGAAATTATTCCGCTTTCTCTGATAATTGTTGCCACGCTTTTAAACCTCTTGCTGCTTGAACTTGGTTTTTTCTTAAAAAGCCGTTTTCTTACCTCGCCGGAAAAGCCACAACCTAACCCTAAGACCAGCCCCAAAATCTTGTGATCCTGGGCGCCCGGGTTCATACATAAAATAGGCACATGGTAATGTAGCCTTACCTCAATCCAGGCTTAATTTCATTACACTCCTCAAAGTAAGTTAGCAAAGTGTCAACGCTATTTAGGGTGAGGCTCCGGTTTGCAACGCAAATTTAAGGTGACTTAACGACACCTTAAAAGGCACGAACGCGAGCATAGGAAGTGCGAGCTGGCACTACGCCACATGGAAGTGTACGCCTGCATCAGCCCTAGCTAGAGTAAAGTATCAACACTATTTAGGATGGGGCGCATATACGAAAAAAGCCCACTCAAATGAGTGGGCTTTTTCGTGTAATGAGGAGCTCCGTAGCCGGCAAGGGACAGTGTGCTACTCTCACATGGGGGCGTAGGTTGACCGAATGTCCGCAGACATTCGCAGCAACCGAAGCGGCTCGCCATGGATGGGTGAGGCTCCGGTTTGCAACGCAAATTTAAGGTGACTTAACGGCACCTTAAAAGGAACGAACGCGAGCATAGGAAGTGCGAGCTGGCACTACGCCACATGGAAGTGTACGCCTGCATCAGCCCCAGCTAAAGTAAAGTATCAACACTATTTAGGATGGGGCGCATAGACGAAACAAGCCCACTCAAATGAGTGGGCTTGTTCGTGTAATGAGAAGCTCCGTAGCCGGCAAGGGACAGCGTGCTACCTCACATGGGGGCGTAGGTTGACCGAATGTCCGCAGACATTCGCAGCAACCGAAGCGGCTCGCCATGGAGGGCGAGACTGGTGGCAGCACCAGGGATGGGTTGTTACCCCTGCGCCAATGCAGTGCTTGCCGCTTCGTTCCCCACGATGGGTTAGGTTCCCTATATAAGAATAGCGCAGCTATGCTGCGCATATACGAAAAAAGCCCACTCAAATTAGTGGGCTTTTTCGTGTAATGAGGAGCTTGGCGGTGTGCTACTCTCACATGGGGAATCCCCACACTACCATCGCCGCTAACGTGTTTCACTTCTGAGTTCGGAATGGGATCAGGTGGTGCCACGTCGCTATGGCCGCCAAGCAAAAAAGGTTGTTACCGGCTGCGCCGATAACATAACAATTTGGGAAATCTGATATTCAATCAATCAATGAGTAACATGCTACTCTGACTTACACTTTCAATATTTAGCTTGTCTTCTTTACAACCCTGAGCTCTACCTCCTCTTTAGCGAGGATAAGATTTGTCAGCAAGCTCGCAGCTTGCGATAAAACAAATCTTCACGACCACTTGCAACGCAAGTGTCTGTAGGTAAAAAGCCGCTTCGGGTTGTATGGTTAAGCCTTTCGGGCAATTAGTACAGGTTAGCTTAACGCCTTACAACGCTTCCACACCCTGCCTATCAACGTTGTCGTCTTCAACAACCCTTCCAGACCTTAAAGGTCAGGGATGACTCATCTTGGGTTCGGCTTCCCGCTTAGATGCTTTCAGCGGTTATCCGTTCCGAACGTAGCTACCGGGCAATGCTATTGGCATAACAACCCGAACACCAGCGGTTCGTCCACTCCGGTCCTCTCGTACTAGGAGCAGCTCCCCTCAATCATCCAACGCCCACACCAGATAGGGACCGAACTGTCTCACGACGTTCTAAACCCAGCTCGCGTACCACTTTAAATGGCGAACAGCCATACCCTTGGGACCGACTTCAGCCCCAGGATGTGATGAGCCGACATCGAGGTGCCAAACACCGCCGTCGATATGAACTCTTGGGCGGTATCAGCCTGTTATCCCCGGAGTACCTTTTATCCGTTGAGCGATGGCCCTTCCATACAGAACCACCGGATCACTATGACCTACTTTCGTACCTGCTCGACGTGTCTGTCTCGCAGTTAAGCTAGCTTATGCCATTGCACTAACCTCACGATGTCCGACCGTGATTAGCTAACCTTCGTGCTCCTCCGTTACTATTTGGGAGGAGACCGCCCCAGTCAAACTACCCACCAGACACTGTCCACAATCCCGATAAGGGACCTATGTTAGAACATCAAACATACCAGGGTGGTATTTCAAGGTCGGCTCCACGCAAACTGGCGTCTGCGATTCAAAGCCTCCCACCTATCCTACACAAGTAGGTTCAATGTTCAGTGCCAAGCTGTAGTAAAGGTTCACGGGTCTTTCCGTCTAGGTGCGGGTACACAGCATCTTCACTGCGATTTCAATTTCACTGAGTCTCGGGTGGAGACAGCGTGGCCATGGTTACACCATTCGTGCAGGTCGGAACTTACCCGACAAGGAATTTCGCTACCTTAGGACCGTTATAGTTACGGCCGCCGTTTACCGGGGCTTCGATCAAGAGCTTCGCTTACGCTAACCCCATCAATTAACCTTCCGGCACCGGGCAGGTGTCACACCCTATACGTCCTCTTTCGAGTTTGCAGAGTGCTGTGTTTTTAATAAACAGTCCCAGCCACCTGGTCACTGCGGCCCTCATCAGCTCAAGAAGCAAGTTCTATCACCAACAAGGGCGTACCTTCTCCCGAAGTTACGGTACTATTTTGCCGAGTTCCTTCACCCGAGTTCTCTCAAGCGCCTTAGTATTCTCTACCTGACCACCTGTGTCGGTTTGGGGTACGGTTCACATAATCATACGTTTAGAAGCTTTTCCTGGAAGCATGGCATCAACAACTTCACTCCCTTGGGAGCTCGTCTCGTGTCTCGGCCTTGAAGAACCGGATTTACCTAATTCTTCAGCCTACTCACTTTCACCTGGGCTACCAACGCCAGGCTTGCTTAGCCTTCTCCGTCCCTCCATCACTGATTATACAAGTACGGGAATATTAACCCGTTTCCCATCGACTACGCGTTTCCGCCTCGCCTTAGGGGCCGACTTACCCTGCCCTGATTAGCATGGGACAGGAAACCTTGGTCTTCCGGCGTGGGGGTTTTTCACCCCCATTATCGTTACTCATGTCAGCATTCGCACTTGTGATATGTCCAGCAAACCTCTCGGTTCACCTTCATCCACTTACACAACGCTCCCCTACCCAGAGGACATCCTGAATGCTACTTCTTCGTTCTTTATCTTCACCACCTTGTGATGAACGCTTTACCAGCGGCTGGCTTTGCCAGGTCGCTGTTAGCTTAAATAGCATTGAGTGATGTCCTCTGCCGCAGCTTCGGTATATTGCTTAGCCCCGTTACATCTTCCGCGCAGGCCGACTCGACTAGTGAGCTATTACGCTTTCTTTAAAGGATGGCTGCTTCTAAGCCAACCTCCTAGCTGTCTGTGCCTTCCCACATCGTTTCCCACTTAGCAATATTTAGGGACCTTAGCTGGCGGTCTGGGTTGTTTCCCTCTCCACGACGGACGTTAGCACCCGCCGTGTGTCTCCCGGATAGTTCTCATCGGTATTCGGAGTTTGCAAAGGGTTGGTAAGTCGGGATGACCCCCTAGCCTTAACAGTGCTCTACCCCCAATGGAATTCGTCCGAGGCTCTACCTAAATAGATTTCGGGGAGAACCAGCTATCTCCCGGTTTGATTGGCCTTTCACCCCCAGCCACAAGTCATCCCCTGACTTTTCAACGTCAGTGGGTTCGGTCCTCCAGTTGATGTTACTCAACCTTCAACCTGCTCATGGCTAGATCACCGGGTTTCGGGTCTATACCTGGCAACTCAACGCGCAGTTAACACTCGCTTTCGCTACGGCTCCGCTATTCGCTTAACCTTGCTACCAAATATAAGTCGCTGACCCATTATACAAAAGGTACGCAGTCACCCCATCACTAAGCACCCTGCTTGATTGGTGGCGGTTTACCGTTGGCTGCTTCGCAGGTCAACGTTAATCGTCATATCAAGGGTTAGCACTTTGTGAGTCACATCACTAAAGGCACTTAGTGATGGGGCTCCCACTGCTTGTACGTATACGGTTTCAGGTTCTATTTCACTCCCCTCACAGGGGTTCTTTTCGCCTTTCCCTCACGGTACTGGTTCACTATCGGTCAGTTAGGAGTATTTAGCCTTGGAGGATGGTCCCCCATATTCAGTCAAGATAACACGTGTCCCGACCTACTCGATTTCACATTTAATTCGTTGTCGTGTACGGGGCTATCACCCGGTATCGCGCCACTTCCCAGAGGCTTCCACTAACTTATAAAATGCTTAAGGGCTAATCCCCGTTCGCTCGCCGCTACTAGGGGAATCTCGGTTGATTTCTTTTCCTAAGGGTACTTAGATGTTTCAGTTCCCCTCGTTCGCCTCTTATAGCTATGTATTCACTATAAGATACCTGTAAACAGGTGGGTTTCCCCATTCGGACATCTGTGGCTCAAATGCATTTTGTCAGCTCACCACAGCTTTTCGCAGACTTACACGTCCTTCATCGCCTCTAACTGCCAAGGCATCCACCGTATACGCTTTGTCACTTAACCATACAACCCCAAGCAGCCTTTTGACTTCTGCGTTAGGCGGTGAGTTAACACCTGCTGTATGATGACAAGCTAATCGATAAATTGCCTTGCTATCTCATTGACAATCGGACTTGCCGATTGGCACGCTTTTCAGCGCTTTTCGATAACAAGTAATTTAAGTCAAGTAGAGTAGCTTACTTGAAAGAACATCTTTCGATATTCAATCTCAGTTACTCAATTTTGATTGATTACTAATTAATATCAGCTTTCCAAATTGTTAAAGAACGTTGGGTATTTCCTGCTCAAAGCAGTACTTTTATCCTTAGGGTAAAAAACCCTAATCAATGCTTACTGAAACAGTAAATATTCATTAGGATTCCGGTCTTCCTGGCAACCAGTTTTTTTTCGCATTTCTTCTCTGATTGAGGCATCGGATTGCGTAGTGTGCAAGCAGCACATAAGCAATTCGATAACGAAAAGCAGGGAAGAAATGGTAGGCTTGGGCAGACTTGAACTGCCGACCTCACCCTTATCAGGGGTGCGCTCTAACCAGCTGAGCTACAAGCCTGTTCTAGCTTTTCGCTTTGCCTTGACTGAGCACCTTGGTTTCATCGCTTGTCAGTCACATACGTATGTATGCTCCTTCCTCGCTCTTCAAGTCGGTACGCATTCAAACCAAATCGCTTCGCTATAACCTTCTTTCAGCAATCTGACTCATTTTGCATCAAATAACGGGCGGAAGTGGTGGAGCTAAGCAGGATCGAACTGCTGACCTCCTGAATGCAAATCAGGCGCTCTCCCAGCTGAGCTATAGCCCCATAAAAACGGTCGTTCTTCTTTTCTATAACAAGACTATCTGTGTGGACACTACGCTAAGAGTGCTCGTCGATTCTTTTGGTAAGGAGGTGATCCAACCGCAGGTTCCCCTACGGTTACCTTGTTACGACTTCACCCCAGTCATGAAACACAAAGTGGTGATCGCACTCCCGAAGGTTATGCTAACCACTTCTTTTGCATCCCACTCCCATGGTGTGACGGGCGGTGTGTACAAGGCCCGGGAACGTATTCACCGCAGTATTCTGACCTGCGATTACTAGCGATTCCGACTTCACGGAGTCGAGTTGCAGACTCCGATCCGGACTACGACATTCTTTAAGGGGTCCGCTCCACATCACTGTCTCGCCTCCCTCTGTAAATGCCATTGTAGCACGTGTGTAGCCCTACACGTAAGGGCCATGATGACTTGACGTCGTCCCCACCTTCCTCCGGTTTGTCACCGGCAGTCTCCTTAGAGTGCCCAACTAAATGATGGCAACTAAGGACAAGGGTTGCGCTCGTTGCGGGACTTAACCCAACATCTCACGACACGAGCTGACGACAGCCATGCAGCACCTGTGTCTGAGTTCCCGAAGGCACCAATCCATCTCTGGAAAGTTCTCAGCATGTCAAGTGTAGGTAAGGTTCTTCGCGTTGCATCGAATTAAACCACATGCTCCACCGCTTGTGCGGGCCCCCGTCAATTCATTTGAGTTTTAACCTTGCGGCCGTACTCCCCAGGCGGTCTACTTATCGCGTTAGCTTCGCTACTCACAACTTAAAGTCGCAAACAGCTAGTAGACAGCGTTTACGGTGTGGACTACCAGGGTATCTAATCCTGTTCGCTACCCACACTTTCGCACATGAGCGTCAGTCTTTGGCCAGGGAGTCGCCTTCGCCACTGATGTTCCTCCAGATATCTACGCATTTCACCGCTACACCTGGAATTCCACTCCCCTCTCCAAGACTCTAGTCTGCCAGTTCTAAATGACCGTCCCAGGTTGAGCCCAGGGCTTTCACATCTAGCTTAACAAACCGCCTGCGTGCGCTTTACGCCCAGTAATTCCGATTAACGCTTGCACCCTCCGTATTACCGCGGCTGCTGGCACGGAGTTAGCCGGTGCTTCTTCTGTGGGTAACGTCACAGCTAACGGGTATTAACCGTTAACCTTTCCTCCCCACTGAAAGTGCTTTACAACCCGAAGGCCTTCTTCACACACGCGGCATGGCTGGATCAGGGTTGCCCCCATTGTCCAATATTCCCCACTGCTGCCTCCCGTAGGAGTCTGGGCCGTGTCTCAGTCCCAGTGTGGCTGATCTTCCTCTCAGAACAGCTAGAGATCGTTGCCTTGGTGAGCCTTTACCCCACCAACTAGCTAATCTCACTTGGGCCTCTCTTTGCGCAAGAGCCCGAAAGCCCTCGTTTGGTCCGTAGACATTATGCGGTATTAGCCACCGTTTCCAGTGGTTATCCCCCTCGCAAAGGCAAGTTCCCAAGCATTACTCACCCGTCCGCCACTCGTCATCATCTAGCAAGCTAGACATGTTACCGTTCGACTTGCATGTGTTAGGCCTGCCGCCAGCGTTCAATCTGAGCCATGATCAAACTCTTCAATTAAATATATCGAAAATTTTTATGAATCGTCGGTTGACACTCTTAACGAGTGCCCACACAGATTGTCTTGTTATAAATTGTTAAAGAACATTTTGACAGCCGGCATGCCGGCTGGCACGCTTTTCGAAGTAAACTTATGTTTATTCCTACTTCACGTTTTGCTTCGTTTCTTCCCGAAGCGGGATGCGCATTCTACGCGTTTCGTTTTTTGCGTCAACCCTTTTTTGAAAGTTTTTTCTAAAAGCGGTTGAGGCTTAAAACCGTTACCAGCGTTGCTCTGGAGCCTGACTGGAAACCCTTCTTCAGTGTTGCCGTTTGGCCTGTCCCGTCGAAGTGGAGCGCATTCTACATGAGCCACTAAAACGGTCAACCCCTTTTCTTTCTTTTTGAGCATCTTTTCTAAAAAACTGCATCAAGTGTCCATTTTTCCAACAAAAGCTGTGCTAAACTCGCTTTTTAGTCTACATCAGTAACAGATTGTTGTTCAATTTGTTACAAGTGAGTAAACTATCGACAGCCTCCAAGTATCATCTATAACAATATAAAGGTAGGTTTATGAAAGTTGGCTTTATTCAATGCACTATTGTTAGTGTAGTTATCGCCGTTATCGGCTATGTGGTATTTTCATCTTTGGATATGGAAACAAACGTACCACTGGCTATAGCAGCTTCTTTATTAATAAGTGGCATTGTTTCTCCTTACATCGCTTCTCTTTTCAGTTCGTCCACCAGTGGTGTAGAACAAGAGCAGGCAACCGGAGGAGAAACCGCAACGCTTTATGTAGGTAATTTACCTTATAAAGCAAACGAAGATGCCGTCAAAGAGTATTTCAGTGGCTTTGTTCATGTGCAATCCGTACGACTTATGAAAGATCGTCGTACCGGCAAACGCAAAGGGTATGGATTTATTGAGGTGGTTACCACCGATGTTGATAAAGCCATTACCGAACTGAACGACAAAATCTTTTTGGAACGAACCTTAAAGGTTCGTCCCGCCAAAGAAAAAGGCGACGAAGAATAGCAATGATAAAACCTGGGTCCTCCCAGGTTTTTTTTAACCGGAGATTAATCGGCTTCTACGGCCTGAATTATCTTTTGATTAAACTGATTAAAGCGGTTGATGGCACTGATAAGATCCGGCACATGCACATCGTGCATGTGATTGATGATCCCCTGGACCAGATTACTGAATTCCTTTTCACCCGCCAAGGTTGCTTTAGCCTGCTCCTGAGTGCTCAATGCCTTTTCCACATACTCTGCTATGGCCGCGTTTTGATGGGCATTGTCAGGTTTTTCTGTGAGTTCCTGCACACTTCCATAGGCTTTAGCCATACTTGAACTTTGCGACTGAGTTAATTTAAGAGCAAAGCCTGCCAGCGACGCTTTGTCAAACTCCAGATTTTGAGCCTGCTCGAAGGCTTTGTCGATGTCACCGTCAAAGAACAACTCGGTCAGCTCCGTAGTACTGTTAATAAGCTGAGTGATGCTTTTAAGTTCCTGCTCATTTAAATCACCGTCTACCGAAAAGCTGAAGTGACTGGTGGTTTGCCACTGTACATTGGTGTAGGAACCGCTATTCACAGCACCCACGGTATTGTCGGTAGTACCGGAGTCTGTATATTGTCCGCCTTGCTGGTAGTCGTACCGCTCATAGCTGGCCCGCCGGGTATCGCCGAACCGTATCGATACTTCATCGCCCTCACGGGTCCGAATCACCAAATCGCCGCTGCGCTGTTGCTGTTGCGATAACGCCATCGCGTTAACCTGTAAGTTACTCAGCGGGTTGGCACCTAACACTTCTTCTTCCAGGGTCCCCATCTGCTCGCCGATTAACGCCTCACTTTTGTTTATACCCAGATTTATATCGTCATTCAGCCATTGGCCCAAATCCTGACGAGCCATTGCAATCCCTTTAGCAACGCCTTCTCGCGCTTGTCCAAATAAGTTCTGCAGCTTTTCATCAGGTGCGCCACCAGCCGCGGCCCCTCGGATGACCCCGCCAACAAAGCCCATGACATTGCGGGCTACTTTTTCAAAGTCGAACATGCTGGTTTCTTCCGGCAGGGGATCGGGCTTGCCAGGACGCTGGCCATCCACCACCAGATTTGCCGCCATCGACTGACTGACGACTTTGTAACTTACCCGATTCTGGGACGCGGTCATCGTGACCGAGGTTTCCTGCTGGCTGAATTGAGCGGCCTGCTGCAACCCCTGTTCCTGCAACTGCTTTCTGTGTGTCTTCACCGGATCTGAAATGGTCTTAGGGTCGGCGACAGTATTATTAAACTTATCTACATTCATGGCTAGGTCCTCACTCCTCTCACCTTTTGTTATCGGCCGCCTTACGTCATTGTTTAATTTTAGTACAATTCATTTTATAAAAGCCGTTGCAGTGCGTATAAAAGCCTCTACAATTCGGCTCCTTTATTTTTCTGGCAGTTGGGAGAACACGCATGGCTGAGACCGGTAGTCGCGAACAGTACACGATTGAATTACAGCAAAAGCACGACCGCTTACAATCCCTGTTGGGCCCGTTCAATGCGCCTGACATTGAAGTTTATGCTTCGCCGCACGAACACTATCGGGTACGTGCTGAATTCAGAGTGTGGCATGAGGGTGATGATTTATACCACATCATGTTTGATCCCCAGACCAAAGACAAATATCGGGTTGATCAATTCCCTGCGGCCAGCCAAACCATTAATGCCGCGATGCAAAAGGTGATGGCCCTGCTTAAAGATAATCCGGTGATGCGCCGCAAATTGTTTCAAATAGATTATCTGAGTGGGCTGAGTGATGAGCTGGTGATCAGTTTGCTTTATCACAAACCGTTAGATGACGAGTGGCGGCAGGCTGCGACTCAATTGCAGCAAGCACTCAGCCAATATTTCACAGTCAATTTAATTGGTCGTGCCCGAAAACAAAAAGAAGTGATTGGTAATGATTTTATAATCGAACAATTGCCGGTTAATAACCGCACTTATGAATTTAAACATATCGAAAACAGTTTTACCCAGCCCAATGCCCGGGTGAATTGCGAGATGCTTGAATGGGCATTGAAGGTATGCGGCGCGCCCGAGCGTGACTTACTGGAGCTTTACTGCGGCGCGGGCAACTTTTCTCTGCCTATGGCCAGTCAATTCCGCAAAGTGATCGGTACCGAAATTGCCAAACCATCGGTAGCCGCTGCGCAGTTTAATATTGCCCGCAATAATATTGAGAATGTCGATATTGTGCGCTTGGCCGCAGAGGACTTTACCGCGGCGATGCGCGGCGAACGGGAGTTTACGCGCCTGGAAGGCATCAATCTGAGTGAGTATGACTTTGCCACTGTGCTGGTCGACCCGCCCCGGGCCGGTCTGGATGACGAATCGCTAAAAATGATTCAGGAGTATGAAGAAATTGTGTATATCTCGTGCAATCCGGAGACCTTAAGCCAGAATCTGACGCGTTTGTGCGAAACCCATACTATCGAAGCGGCCGCGCTGTTTGATCAGTTTCCGTTTACTCATCACATTGAAACCGGGGTTAAATTGGTGCGAAAACCAGCTTAAACCGTTTTTGAACCGGCCGGGGCGGCTTCCGGCCGGGCCTTATTCTGTGCCACCCGCTCTGCGTAAGCCGCCGCGCCAAGCTGCACAAACCGCAGCTGCGCCTTTACCCGCCGCCCGATTTCACTGCGCATTGAGGGCTCTGCCTCTAAGGTCTCAGCCCCTGCACTGAAGACCAACCTTACCATTGCTTCGGCCTGTAAACTTGCCACCCCATGATCAATAGCCTGACGTTCGACAATATAATCAGCCAGCTCTTCTACAAAATGTTGGATTTCACGCAAAACTGCCATGCGATAGGCTGCAGAGGTGCCGGTATGTTCACGCAATAACAATCGAAACACATTGGCATTATCACAAATAAACTCAATAAAGGTATCCACTGAGGTATCGATAACCCCACCCCCAGAGTCAATCCGGCTTCGAGCCTGTCGCATCAATTGTCGCAATGCCAGGCCCGCTTCATCCACCAGGGTTAAGCCCAGCTCATCCATATCTTTAAAGTGACGGTAAAACGAAGTCGGTGCAATGCCAGCCGCTCGGGCAACTTCACGTAAACTTATCGCCGACAGACTGCGGTTGTCATCCAGTAAACTAAAGGCCGCTAAAATAATACTCTGGCGAGTTTTTTGTTTTTGTTCCTGTCGACTCAAATTAACCTCCTGAAGATCAAGAATAGTTTACCTCAATCTATTACAAAGCTCGACCACGGATATCTCTCTGTTTAGCCTGATAATTCCAAAAAAACTGCTATTTGGACATCAGTTAACCGGATATTTATGCCTATACTTTATGGTGAAATGACGCCGTTTTACTTTACTAAGACGATTTTTCCCGCTAAATTAGCGTACAGTTGTAAGCTGAGTTGTGATTAATGAAAAAACCACCCATTATTTTGACAAACGCTCTGGTATTTATCATCACCGGAGCTATCGCATTTATTGGCGTGCCCCTTTGGGCTGCCTACATTGGCTTTGATGCCGTTGAAATCATCACCGCCGTGGTACTGTTTTATTTTACCGGTATGTCGATTACTGCGGGTTATCATCGGTTGTGGTCGCACAAAACCTATGATGCCAATATCGTGGTGCGGGTTGTACTGGCAATTGGCGGGGCAATGGCTCTGCAAAACAGTATTTTGCATTGGTGTTCTGATCACCGCATTCATCATCGTCATGTTGATGATAATGACAAAGACCCCTACTCTGCCCGTAAAGGCCTGTGGTTTGCGCATATTGGCTGGATGCTTCGGGAATATCAGTCGCACCGGTACGATGATTATCGCAATTGTAAAGATTTACAAAAAGATCCCGTGGTGATGTGGCAACACAAATATTATTTGCCCATTGTGCTGGCTTCTAATTTTGGTATCACTGCCTTATTAGGCTGGTTGAACGGGGATATTCTGGGCATGATTTTATTTGCCGGGGTGTTCCGTCTGGTAATGGTTCACCATGTGACTTTCTTTATCAACTCGCTGGCCCACTTCTGGGGTCGCCAGCCGTATACTGATAAAAACACCGCACGTGATAATGGCGTACTGGCCTTTTTCACCTTTGGTGAAGGCTACCATAATTATCATCATATCTTTGAATATGACTATCGTAATGGTATTCGTTGGTATCAGTTCGATCCGACCAAGTGGCTGATCCGTGGGTTATCGTTTGCAGGCCTAACCTACAATCTACGCCGGGTGCCTGAAGAACGCATTGAAAAAGCAAGACTGGCGATGCAGCTGCAGCAAACCAGTGCAAAAGTGTCCCAATTGCCGAATGCCGAAGAAGTGATGCAAAAAATCCAGGAAGAGTACGACCTGCTGATGCAACGTATGTCAGATTACTACACGGCGAAAAAGCGGCTGATGAAGGTCAGACAAAAATGCATCAAGCGTAGTATGGATCGTTTGGAGTTAGACTTTCATTATAAAGAGTTAAAGTACAATTTGGCCTTACAACGGGAAAAGTGGTTACAGCTCCAAAACACCAATTTTGCTTTGGGCTAAGTTCATCTTATCCCCCATGTACAGAAAAGGCGCGTTGCATAACGCGCTTTTTTTTGGACCGTCGGAAATGAGCTTTTCATCGTGCCCCAAAGTATAATCGTAATGGGAAACAAATCTGGGGCCTGAGTAAAATATTCGAATCGCATTTGCGTTTCAGGGGTTTTGAACAACACTTAGTATGAGCGGCGCAATGCCGACATTCATGCTTTACAATAAGCAATTGCACTTTCGTTGTGTTGTATAACAGGGAGTACGATGGCAAGGACACCACCATGACCAATGATGCTTTGTTTAGCTTTGCTGAAGAAATCGAACCCTCTTCTTTATCCTCAGTGACCGCTCCCGAATGGTTAATCCTCAGTGTCGAAGATGATGCTGGCTACCAACAGTCGTTATCCCTGGGCCTGAAAGGCCTCACTATCAATAATGCGCCTATTCGTTTGCTAACGGCCAATTCTGCTGCACAAGCGGCCAAAGTGATTGCCGAACACGACAATATAGCTGTGATTTTGTTAGATGTGGTGATGGAACACGATGATGCCGGTTTGTTTTTGGTTAATACCATTCGCAACGTCATCGGCAATGAGCTGGTCAGAATTGTATTACTTACCGGTCAGCCAGGACTCGCGCCTCGGTTTGACACTATGCGTGACTTCGATGTTAATGAGTATTGGAACAAAGTTGATCTTACCGCTGAAAAGCTACGCAGTGTCGTGACCAGCAATGTAAAAACCTGGGATAGTCTGCACGAACTTGCTGTGGCCAAACGAGGCCTGCAAATGATTGTGGATGCCTCCAGAAGTATCACTGCCCGTCAGGAAATTCACAGCTTTGCAGATACCGTACTGCAGGAAATTGCCCATATTATTGGTGTAGAAGAAAGTGGCGGAGTTGCCTGTATTCACTATCCTCAGTCAATGTCGGTAAGTTATAGTCCTATCGTGGCATCCAGCGGCGAGTTTAGCGATCACAAAGCGACAGCGCTGAACGAATTGCTTGGTACACTGGATGAACGTGAAAGGCATCAGCTACACCACAATGTAGAACGAGCCGTGGTGGAACAGGAACATCAGTTCGGTACCCAATGGACGGTGTTGTATTTTAGTACCCAGGAGGTGGATAATCGCCGTTATCTGATTGTTGTCAAATCCGCTGTGGCATTACAGGTCAGCCACATCACCCTACTGATGGTATTTAGTCAGAATATTGGCAATGGCTTCACTAACCTGGCATTACTGAATAAACTAACTTCGCTGGCCTATTACGACACACAGCTGGCAATTCCTAACCGAAACTGGCTGGAGCGCGAGCTGCAAACCACTTCCCAATATGAACGCAATATCTCGGCGTTACTGTTGTTTCGGGTCAATGACTATTTTACCAGCGAGATCATGCTGGGGAGCGACTTCATGCAGACCATGATGAAGAGCTTACTGGAGCGGTTAAGACGGCAACTGCCGGAGCACCAGGCCATTGTTCGTCTGGAAGAAGACTGCCTGGCCGTGTTAATAGCAAAAACTCAAGCGCCCGATACCACCAGCCTGCGCGCGGTTACTGAGCAGATACTGGTGTTAAACGGAATTGATCACCGAGTATTATTATCAGTGGCTTATCTTGATATGAGCCTGGTACAAGAAGAAGACGCTGAACAGGCTATACGATTAGCCGAGGCCACTCTGCATGAGACCAATCGGCATGGCAAAGCTATCGGTTATTACAGCACCCACTTGTTACAGGCGCTGGAAAATCGCTATACCCTGCTTAAAAATCTGCGTGAGGCATTAAGTAACAAAGAACAGCTCAAAGTATACTATCAGCCAAAATTCGACCTGGTCAGCGGCCGGGTGTGTGGGGCTGAAGCCCTCGTTCGCTGGCAGTATGATGACAATACCCTGCTCCCCCCTGATCGGTTTATTCCGCTGGCCGAGACCTCAGGGCTGATTACCCAAATCGATACGCAGGTAATGGCTACGGTGTTTGACCATTTGCAGCAGCTGCAATTGCTTAATTGTGCCTTACCGGTTTCATTTAATGTCTCAAATATGGATTTGCTGGCGCCTGATTTTATCCTGGCACTCGAACATCACCTGAATACCAGCAATGTAAAATCCTCCTTGCTGGAGATTGAGATAACCGAAACTCAGGCGATGCAAAACTATCAAAATGTTACCGAAATACTGCATAAACTGGTAAAAATGGGTGTGACCGTGAGCATTGATGATTTCGGGACCGGCTATTCCTCCCTCGCTCATTTTACCAAGCTGGCTGCCACGGTATTAAAAGTTGACCGAAGCTTTGTCACTCAATTAGACGGTGACGATACCGGCAATGCTTTGGCGGTAATAAAAATGGTGAAAAATTTTGCCGAACAATTTGGTGCAGTGGTCGTGGCAGAAGGCATCGAGACCGAACATCAGCGTGAAGTGCTCACCCAGAATGGGTATCAGGTGGGTCAGGGCTTTTTGTTTTCAAAGCCCGTGCCCTTTGAGCAGCTGCGCTCCATGCTGACTCAGCTGCATTAACGGTGCGGCCGCTACGTGCATCGATATTACGCCTATTTTGCTCAACAAACCCGGTTATGGTGGTGGGTAATATGTATTCTGGTAATGGCGTTTTTGGCGGGTTTTGTCCAGTTTGAAAAAACCCTGCAGAGTCAGCTTGAACAATTAGAAACCGAACATATCAACACCCTATCTTCGGCCAATTCATTTTTTAGCCGGGAATTGGGCGACTTGCGCAATAGTATGCGTTTATTGGCTTCACATTTGCAGGACCTGATTACCCATCCTGAGGTGGATAGCGATGTGCCCGCCATATTCCAACGCCTGGGCGGGACTTTGCCTAAGGTCTCGCAAATACGCTGGCTGAACCAGGAAGGCAATGAGTTGTTTCGCACCGACTTTGACGGGCTCGAAACAAAAACCGTGCCCAGGGAAGCCTTACAGAATAAACAACACAGAGACTATTTCAAAAAAGTCAGCCAAACCCTCCCCGGCCAACTGATGCTTAGTCGTATCAGCCTGAATATAGAAAATGGCCAGGTTATCCGACCTTTTGAGCCCACCGTTCGCGCGTTGATTCATAGCCCGGCGGGACACCCTCTTGGAGAGGGATTTCTGGTGGTTAATTTTCGGCTGACGTCCCTGTTTTCCTACCTTGCGACGTTAAGTCAGAATACCACTCAATTAATGATTGCCTACGGCGACCGTAGCTGGCTGCTGCATCCTGAAAAAACCTTTGAATGGGGCGCGGATGTGCAATCCCGCTCTGCCAGTTTGCCCCAGAACAATCCGATGTTGTGGGAACAACTTGATGCCAGCCCAGCCGTCTCGGTTAAACTGGCGGACGAAAACCATGTGTACAGCGTGAACCATACCCGTATTCGGTACAGCGAAAAGAAAGACGACAATGAGAAAGTTTTTTTTATTGCGCGCACGCCGTCCACTTATTACCGCCAAATGGTTGATAAGGCTCTGCTCCCCGCGGCCGTTACCGGACTTCTGGTGTTTTTTCTGGGCTGCATTTTATTATACCGGGAAATTTCATTAGGGCTGGCGTTACAGACCCTGGCAGAGGCATTAAATCAGGAAAAAGATGAACTGGCCGAGACCCTCACTGTGCAACAACAATTACGTGAAGAGCTCGTGGAAATTGAAAAAATGGCCTCACTAGGGATGTTGGTTGCCGGGGTGGCGCACGAGATGAATACGCCGTTGGGCGCGGCGGTGATGTCGGTCAGTGATATTCAGAGCCGGCTGGAACAGCTTCAATTGGAGATTGAACAAGGATTGAAAAGATCCGCCTTGGAACAGTTTCTTTCGGCCAGTGCTGAATCCACCTCTCTGGCGTTGTCTAATTTACAGCGCGCCAGTCAGTTAATTAAACACTTCAAGCGCCTGGCGGTGGATCGCACCAACGAAACCTGCTCCCAATTTAATCTTTACCAATCAATACATGACTTACTAAGAGCCATGCAACCTCAGCTCAAGCAACAGCAGGTCAATACAGAGGTTATTTGTTCAAAAACCATCTACATGCACAGTTTTCCCGGCATCTTATCGCAGGTGCTGCAAAATCTGCTCAACAACTGTATGCATCATGCTTTTGAAGGAGTGAGTAACCCTGCTATTACCATCGAAGCACATCAACACGACAAATGGGTTACACTGACGGTTACCGACAACGGCCGGGGCATAGACGAGCGAGTGCAGGATTCAATGTTTGAACCTTTCATTACCAGCAATCGCCACCAGGGCAACACCGGATTGGGTCTGCATCTGGTACACCAGTGGGTATGTCAGCTAATGGAAGGCAAGATTCAGGTGCATGCGCCAGCCACCGGAGGCACCCAGTTTCAGCTAATTTTGCCCCTTCAGGTCACTCAGCATAGCTGATGGCGGTCTTCATCAAAGCTTTATTCCCTGCTGAATATTGCTACACTCATGCTCGGCTATAGAATAAAAACTGCCCGTTTTTTCTCTATTTAGCGTACGTACCCTGATTCTTATTGATGCAATACAGCGAGTATCCTCTATGACCAAAAAAAACCGTGAAAAAAAATCATCGCCTCCTGAATATCAGTTTGATGCGGTCGTCATAGGCACCGGCCCGGGTGGTGAAGGTGTGGCTATGCAGTTGGCCAAAGCGGGCAAAGACGTAGCGGTGGTGGAACGCTACGAGGCGGTGGGGGAGGCTGCACCCATTGGGGTACCATTCCATCAAAAGCCCTGCGCCATTCCGTCAGCCGCTTGATTGAATACAACAACACGCCGCTGTTTTCCGAGAATCATATTAACCGCAATGTAAGCTTTTCTGAAATCATGCGCCATGCCAGTGGGGTTATTCAAAGCCAGTCCAAGTTACGTTCTTCGTTTTATGATCGTAACCGGGTTACCCTGTTTTATGGGGAAGCCCGGTTTGCTGACAATCATACATTGCATATAGCCCGTAACGACGGTTCTCATGAAACCGTGACGGCACGTCAAATTGTCCTGGCCACCGGTTCGCGCCCTTATTGTCCGGCAGATATCGACTTTACCCACCCACGCATTTATAACTCTGACACCATTTTGAATATGACGCACGACCCAAAATCCATCATTATTTGTGGCGCCGGCGTGATTGGTTCAGAGTACGCCAGTATCTTTCGGGGTCTGGGAGTGAAAGTTGACCTGGTCAACATGCGCGAGCGGTTACTGTCGTTTCTGGATGCGGAGATTTCTGACGCTCTGAGTTATCACCTTTGGAACAACGGCGTGGTGATACGAAACAATGAAACATACCAATCGGTCGAAGGACGTGATGACAGTGTTATTTTAAATCTGGAGTCTGGCAAGCGTATGCGGGCAGACTGTTTATTGTTTGCAAATGGACGTACCGGTAACACTGATATGCTCAACCTGGATACGGTCGGTCTGAAGGCCGACTCCCGGGGGCAAGTATCAGTGAATGAACATTATCAAACCGAGGTGGACAATATTTTTGCCGTGGGCGATGTCATTGGTTATCCCAGTCTGGCGTCGGCCGCATACAATCAAGGCCGCTTTGCAGCCGAAGCAATGCTGGAAGGCAAAGCCGACTCCGGCCTGGTAGAAGATATCCCCACCGGGATTTATACCATCCCGGAGATAAGCTCAGTGGGTAAGACCGAACAGGAGCTGACTGAGATGAAGGTGCCTTACGAAGTCGGCCGGGCCCAGTTCAAACATCTGGCCCGGGCGCAGATCGCGTCCACCCAGGTCGGCAGCCTTAAAATTTTATTTCACCGCGAAACCAAAGAGATTCTTGGTATTCACTGTTTTGGTGAGCGCGCTTCTGAAATTGTGCATATCGGGCAAGCGATTATGCAGCAAAAAGGGGAAGCCAACTCACTCGACTATTTTGTCAACACCACCTTCAACTACCCCACGATGGCCGAAGCCTATCGGGTAGCGGCGTTAAATGGCTTGAACCGAATCTTTTAGCGTCGCCCCAACCCGCCACCGGATTGCCGCCTGCCGCCTTTTTCAGGGGCTAGGCAGTGATCTGTGGCGCGCTGTTTTTGCTATTCAATACCACAGCACTAAGATATCCCGGTAACACCAGACCGACGAGTACCAACGGTAGGGGCAATATGGCATCAAAGCAGCAACACGACGAATTTACCCGCCTGATGACGCGAGTACGACAATGTACCGTGTGTCAGAGTGAACTCCCCCAGCCACCCAGGCCAGTGCTTGCGGCCTCGCCTGACAGTCGTATCATTGTTATTGGTCAGGCTCCCGGAATTGTGGCCCACGATACCGCGATGCCGTGGAATGATCGCAGTGGCGACCGGCTGCGCAATTGGATGGGGGTCGATCGCGAGACATTTTACAATACCAATCTCATTTCACTCATTCCCATGGGCTTTTGTTTCCCCGGCTATAAAAATGGCGCAGATGCTCCGCCCCGTAAGGAATGTGCTCCTACCTGGCATCATCTTCTGATGGCCAATATCCAGCCCGAGCTGGTGCTATTGGTGGGTCGCTATGCCCAGCAATATTATTGTAAGGAATATAGAACATTAACGTTTGGAGTAGAAAAGGAAGCTCAAAAAGACAGTAAGTTTATGATATTGCCCCACCCCTCAGGTCGGAACAATCGCTGGCTGCGTAATAACAGCTGGTTCGAGGCTTCGGTGGTACCACAGCTTAAATCCCGGGTCGCCGACTTGTTGTCGGCGTAGCCGTATCAGCCAGTATGGGACTCTAAATAGGCGGTAAGTTCGTCAAATGGCATCGGTTTGGCGTACAGGTAACCTTGCGCTTCCATACAGCCCAATTGCTTCATATATTCAGCCTGATCTGGCCGTTCAACGCCTTCGGCGATGGTGCATAAGCCCAGTTTAATCCCCAGGCTTACAATGGTTTCTGCAATCACCGCGCTTTTGCCAGGCTGAATATCATTTACAAAAGAACGATCAACCTTAAGACGGTCTAACGGCAATCGCTGCAGATAACTCATAGATGAAAACCCGGTGCCAAAATCATCAATGGCAATGGCTACCCCGAATTGCTTGAGACTGGTCAGCGCATCAATGACAATCTGTGGCTCATCCATCACCACACTTTCGGTAATTTCCAATTCAAGCTGTGCTGGAGGACATTCAAAGCGGGTCAGTGCCTGTTTGATCTTTTGCACAAAATAACGATCGCGAAACTGCGGCATAGAAATGTTCACTGCCACCCTGAGCCCCGGATAGCCGCCCTGATTTAAGCTTTGAATACGTCGGCAGGACTCTTCCACCACCCACTGCCCAATGTCCACTATGAGTCCGGAATACTCGGCCAAAGGAATAAACACCGTCGGCGGGATAAAGCCACCTTCCTCATCCGGCCAGCGTAACAGACTTTCCACCCCGACTACCTGTTCGCTAGTCAGGTCGATCTGCGGCTGAAACCATAGCTGCAATTTGCGATCAGCAAAATCATTGCGCAGCCGGCGAATCATATTCAACTGCCAGGTGGTACGCTCTTCTATCTCAGGGGCATAGTATTCAAAATTATCATGATGATGCTTTTTGGCCCGGTTCAGCGCAATATTGGTGCGCTTTAAAATGTCCAGACCGGAGTCACCCTGCTGGGCAATTTCGTAAAACCCGATATGCACATTTAATGGAATGGTGTGATCCAACGCCTGAAATGAGGATTGAAACAAACTATTAATCTGTTCAGGGGTGATTTTTTCGGCAGGACCAATCAGGCCAAAAACATCACTGCTGATACGTGCTTTGATCACCGGTGCCTCAAAAAATGAACTCAACCGGGTGGCGACCGACACCAACAGCGCATTTCCTGCATCTTGCCCTAAGCCATCATTAATATCAGAAAAGCGGCTGATATCGATGAGGGCGACGACTTTAGTAAGCGGATCGCCTGCGGCAGGTTTTTCAAGTAAGTTGATAAACTCATTACGATTTGGCAGCAATGTTAACCAGTCCCGAAAGGCCGCATTGCGCAACTGTTGAAACAAATGTACGTTTTCGTAACCGATCGCAATACTTGATAAAAACACTTCCAGCAACTGTTTGTTGGTATCGCTCAGTTCATGGGCAAGGTTTACATACACGGCGGCTTCGAAACCGGCCCGATTCAAGTAAAGGACCGAGAATCCATCATCAAAAATGTGTGTTTTCTGGCGCAGGCAACGCTGTATATTTTCTGCAATCGCCGCGTTATTCAGTCGGGTCACCGGCTGATTGATTAGGTTGGCAAAGTCACCTGCCGCGCCAAGCACATACACGGTATTGGCATCTTTATCGATAAGAGAGCCGGCTTTGGCACAGACCAGTCCTTCAGCCTCTAACCCCAGTAACG
Source organism: Salinimonas marina (assembly GCF_015644725.1). NCBI lineage: Bacteria > Pseudomonadati > Pseudomonadota > Gammaproteobacteria > Alteromonadales > Alteromonadaceae > Salinimonas > Salinimonas marina. The sequence continues at coordinate 556,110 of NZ_CP064795.1, read as the reverse complement.
AGCTAAGCTGGATGACGACCCCTTCACAAAAGGCTTTTATCGAATGCTCTTCAAGCAGATTTGCTGAAGCATCAATAATTTTCTGCAACCCCAAACGACTCTGGTTGATGGTGACGATATGCTGGTAAGAACGTATTGAGGTAATGACCGTGGTCAACAGACGACTGCGGGTGAGTTCCGTTTTTGTTTTGTAATCGTTGATGTCGTAATCGGTAATAATGGTTTGTTCGGGGGCATAACCAGGCTGGCCGGTACGCAGCACGATGCGGGGTTCTTCCAGTTGCAGGGTTTCACGCAGATATTTTACGACGGTAAGGCCGGCATCTTCCGACTCCAGAACCACATCAAGCAGAATGAGCGCAATTTGCGAACCATGCTGAGATAAAATAGCCCGGGCCTGACTGGCAGAATAAGCATGCAAGAATCGCAGTTGCCGATTGTTAATTACTACCTGAGACAGCGCCAGGCGCGTAACAGTATGTAATTCTTCATCATCATCAACCACCAACACATTCCAGAACTTTCCTGGCGCGACGTGATCAGACCGCGACCCATCCTCATCCAAAAAGGTAAGTTCATCGTTGTCGTAGTGAGTGTTTGTCATTGTCGGAGAATCCTTACTACCGCAATAGCCAATCGTACGCTTCATACTGAAAATTGCAAAGACCTTGCGTGGGTGCAATAGTATCAGCATGACAAATGCCGGCGCCGACGGTTACTCAATACAGCACCATTATCATGAAGATTACCTCCAATACGTGCAATCCCGAAGTTTCGCCCACAAAACATCGTTCTACTTTAGTCGATAATTCAAAGCTTCGTGAGCCCCAATCCCCAGTCGATGCAGGTGATAAAGTGTCACGGGCAGAACTTATCCAGCGTTTGTTTTTACGTGCCGGGGTGCAACCTTCCAAACCAACAAGCGATGTTCGAGAACGCCAGGCGGCGGTAAACCGACGCAAAGAAGTCGTCCAACTACACAAGCTGGAAAATCTGCAGGCGATACTGGACATTGCCACCACCATCAATGTTGGTCAGATAAACGAAGAGGAAATTGATCCCGACTGGTTTTTTGCGTTTGTAGAGTTAGCAGAAAATGTCTACTCGGCGGCAATGCAGGAGTTGTGGGGGAAAATTTTGGCGGTGGAGGTCGCCAGTCCAGGCAGTTTTTCGCTACCGAGCCTGCATATTATCACTCATCTGACACAACGGGAGGCGGCATTGTTTGCCCGGGCAGCCAGTATGGCGATGCGCAACCATGATCATATTCCGCGTCTGATCGTCGGTTATCATCAAAAACGCACCTGGTTCGGATTGTTTCAGCCTGCGGCTACGCCGCCGATGAATTTGGCACAGTACCAGCTTTCGTACCCGGATCTGCTAACACTGATAGACCTTAAGTTGATTTTCGCCAGTGAGATTGAAAGTTCGGAGCTTACGGTGAACCAGGGCTTCAGCTGGAGGATGGGTAATCAGAGGTTATCACTTACAGCCAGGCGTCCGGGGCTGGCGCTGGTGTATTACAAGTTTACCTATGTGGGGGCGGAGCTGGCCAAGTTAATTTCAAAAACCGCGGCGCCAGAATACCTTGAAGGATTAACCCGGCATCTGGCACCGCATTTTGAACTCACCAAAGACGGCTAGCCGGGACCAGACACCCGCGGTTGTTTATGAATCAGTAATTAAATTCCATCACCAAATTCGTGCAATCCACATTCACGTTTGAGGCCAAAGAAGCGGGTATCCTGCTCGCTCATGCCTTCCTGTAGCGATTGGGTAGTATGCCAGTCGCCGATAGAGACATAGCCCTGTTCCCAGAGCGGGTGATACGGCAAATCATGCTCTTTAAGATAATAATGCAGATCTTTATTGGTCCAGTCGATAATCGGGTACAACTTGTACTGGCCTCCGACCTTTTGCAGTACCGGTAACTTTTCGCGACTGTCAGACTGACTCCGGCGCAGGCCGGCAAACCAGGTCTGTGCCTCCAAGGCTTGCAAGGCTCGCTGCATGGGTTCGACTTTGTTCATCCGATTGTATTTTTCAATACCTTCGACGCCCTGCTCCCACAAGCGGCCATAACGAGCTTCCTGCCACGCTGCCGACAAAGGCGCCTGATACACATGCAGATTCAATTGTAACTGCTCGTGAAGCTCATCAATAAAACCATAGGTTTCCGGAAACAGGTAGCCGGTATCGGTCAGCACCACTGGTATATCTGCTTTTGCCTGCGTGCTCAGGTGCAACATCACCGCCGACTGTGCCCCGAAGCTCGAAGACACGATATGCTCACCCGGCAGATACTTAATGGCCCAGGCAATACGTTCGGCCGCACTGCGTTCATCCAGCTGCTCATTGACCTTCGCCACTTCGTCAGCAGACGCTTCCAACGAGAGCGGTTTATCGATATCGGTGAGAATATTAGTCATAGAAATCTCTTGCTGAGTCCACCACAGGCTTAACAATACCGGCGCGAACCACATAATCACCAAAGGCCTCACCGGCTTCACGCTCGCCGGCCCAGCGTTCTATTAAGCCATCAAGCTCGGCAAAGATTTCATCTTCGCCAATATTTTCGCGGTACATTCTTGGAATGCGTGTGCCTTCCCGATCGCCGCCAATATGCAGATTGTATTTGCCAGGCCCTTTACCTACCAAACCAACTTCAGACAGCATCGCCCGACCACAGCCGTTCGGACAGCCGGTAATACGAAAAATAATACTGTCCGAGCTCAGGTCATGTTTCGCCAGGAGTGACTCCATTCGTTCGATGGATTCAGGCAAATAACGCTCGGCTTCGGCCATCGCCAGCGGACAGGTGGGCAGTGACACACACGCCATGGAGTCCAGACGCTGGGAGGACACATCGTCTTCGATGAGTTTGTGCGATCGCGCCAGCGCTTCAATACGGGCTTTGTCATCGCCGGCCACGCCGGCCACAATCAGGTTCTGATTCGCGGTCAGACGGAAGTCGCCTTTATGAATTTTAGCAATTTCCAAACAGCCGGTTTTCAATGGTTTACCGGGCTTATCGATGATACGGCCATTTTCGATGTACAGGGTAAGATGGTACTTCCCATCAATGCCTTCGACCCAACCGAACCGGTCACCGCGACTGGTAAACTCATAGTCACGGCTGGGGCCAAAGGTAACCCCTGCCCGTTTTTCCACTTCTGCTTTGAAGTTGTCTACCCCAACCCGTTCCAAAGTATATTTGGTTTTGGCATTTTTACGATTGACCCGGTTGCCCCAGTCACGCTGGGTCGATACCACCGCTTCGGCAATGGCCAGCGTATCGTTGACGCTGATAAAACCAAAATCATCGGCTTTGCGCGGGTAGGTTGAAGTATCCCCGTGGGTCATGGCGAGGCCACCGCCCACCAGCACATTGAAGCCTATCAGTTTGCCCTGCTCCGCAATGGCGACAAAGTTCAGATCATTGGCATGCACATCAACATCGTTTTGCGGGGGGATGACCACCGTGGTCTTAAACTTACGCGGCAGATAATTGTCGCCCAGAATCGGCTCCACGGTATCGTCGGTGCTTTCGATTTTTTCACCGTCTAACCAGATTTCAGCATAAGCCCGGGTTTTGGGCAGCAAATGCTCACTGATTTTTTTGGCCCACTCATAAGCTTCCAGGTGCAGCTTTGACTCCACCGGATTCGAGGTACACAACACATTACGGTTAACATCACCGGCGGTAGCGATAGAGTCGATCCCCACCTTGTTGAGGGTTTGATGCATCAGTTTGATGTTAGGTTTGAGCACTCCATGAAACTGAAAAGTCTGGCGGGTCGTCAGACGAATGCTGCCATAAAGGGTATGCTCTTGCGCAAAGCGATCAATTTCCTGCCACTGGGAGGGGGTAATTATTCCGCCCGGCAAGCGCGCCCGTAACATGACATTGTGCAAGGGTTCCAGTTTCTGCTTGGCGCGCTCTGCGCGAATATCCCGGTCATCCTGCTGGTACATACCATGAAACCGGATCAACTGAAAATTGTCGGCCGTAAAGCCACCGGTCAGGTCATCTTTCAAATCCTCGGCGATGGTCCCGCGCAGATGTTTACTTTCGGCTTTCAGGCGTTCGTTGTCAGCCAGTTTGCCTTCAACGATAAATGGAGATTTTTCATTGCTCATTAATAGACATCCTTCTGATAACGTTTGGCTTTGCGTAAGGCGACAAGATAGGCCTTAGCATCTTTTTCACTCTTATTGCCATATTGCGCGATAATACTTAGCAAGGCGGCTTCTACATCTTTGGCCATATGCATAGCGTCACCACACACATAAAAATGCGCGCCCTGCTCCAGCCATTCAAAAACCTGCTCACCCTGTTCGAGTAACCGGTGTTGCACATACACTTTTTCGGCCTGATCACGGGAAAAAGCCAATGTCACTTTATCCAGCAATCCGCTTTTCACATACCCCTGCCATTCCACCTGATACAGGAAATCCTGAGTAAAATGAGGGTTTCCGAAGAACAACCAGTTTTTACCCTGGGCGTCCTGCGCATCACGTTCCTGCATAAAGGCTCTGAACGGCGCAATCCCCGTACCCGGACCGACCATGATAACCGGCGTGTCGGGGTTGTCGGGTAAGCGAAAGTTATCGTTTTGTTCAACAAAGACTTCCACTTCGCCACCCTCGCTCAGGTGTTCGCATAGGAAGCCTGACGCGCCGCCCTGGTGACGTACACCAAAGGCTTCGTAATCCACATGAGCCACCGTCAGGTGCACCTCATCCTCAACCTCTCGCTGACTTGAGGCAATGGAATACAGTCGGGGGTCAGTGGCCGTAATGCGTCCACTAACTGTTGAGCGCTTACTGAGCCGGGATGGTCACGGACAATATCCACAATCTGACGTTCGGCCATATAGGTACGCAAGGTGGCTTTATCTTCCAGCAAGGCCGCCAGACTTTCGGCGCCGGTGGCCGCCTGATAGGCTTTGATAAAGTTAGGATAGCTTAAGGTCAGCTCCAGTTTATCCGTCAGTGCTTCTGTCAGTGACAGGGTTGAATCAGCCACCGTCACCATGTCTTCGCCGTTTAGCTCTAATAGGGTCAATAATTCGGTTACCAGCGACGACGAATTTTTAAACCACACGCCCAGCGCATCCCCAGGTTCATAGGTGATACCCGAATCTTCCAGACTGATTTCAATATGGCGGATGTCTTTCACCGAGTCACGCCCGGTCAGCTTCTGTGCTTCGAGCAACGAGGCCGCAAACGGTGCTTTCTTGGTGTAGGTGCTAGTGGCGCCCGAGGTCACTGCCGCCCCGGTTTGCGCCGCTACAGCCTGGCCGGCCGGCGCTTTAGCAAAGTCGTCTTTCAGGCTGGCAATAAGCTTTTCAGCAAAGCTTTCTGCCTGGGCTTCATAATCTACATCGCAATCTTCACGGGGAATGATGGCCGTGGCCCCCTGCGCAGCCAGCCGGCTGTCAAAATCCTTACCGGTCTGACAGAAGAATTCATAGCTACTATCGCCTAACCCCAGTACCGCGTAGTTAAGGTTATTCAGCTTCGGGGCTTTTTTACCCCCTAAGAATTCGTGTAATTCAATCGCATCATCCGGAGCATCGCCTTCTCCGTGGGTACTGACATAGGCTACCACGTGGGTTTCGGCTTTAAGCTGACGAGGCTTGTAGTCGGCCATACTGATGAGCTTGCTGGTGTAACCAGCCGCTTCCGTTTTGGCCTGAAGGGCCTGGGCCAGATGCTTAGCATTGCCGGTTTGCGAACCGTACAAAATGGTCAGGGTGGGTGCACTTGTATCTGCCACCGGCCCAGTAACCGTAGCTGGCGCTGCGGCGCCTTCGGCTGAGGCTGCCATACCGGCCATGTAACCACTTACCCAGGTCAGCTGATCGCGGTTTAAACCTGCAATAGCCTGAGTAATCGCATTCCACTGTTGTTCGTTGATCACCGCGGGCGGTGTTGTATTCTGATTAGGATCTCGTGACATAACTCGTTAGCCTCAATTTGATGTGCTTAGGCTAACGAGTTTATTTACGAAGAGAAAAGAATTATTCTGCCTTTTTTATTACCTAAAGTGATTAGGCCTAAACTTTTGGGTCTAGAAGTGCAGTTCCAGACCGGCAAATGCACCATCATAAGACAGGTCTGCATAAACCCCATCTAAATCTTCGATATCCATTTCAACACTGCGGTAACCCAGCTGCAGGGTCATATCCACGGCCAGACTTTCGATAAATGAATAGGTCAGGGCCAGTTGATAGTCGCTGAAAGTGTGATCATCAAATGACAAATAACTGCCCTCGGCATAGGCGCCTAAACCGGTAAACGGTAAGCCCACCTGCACCCGGGAATAAGCCATGGGGATGACCCCGGAAAAGTCGGTAGCGCCGCGGGTGGCAGTGGATTCTTCGCGCACGTTCAGAACACCATCAACATACTTACCGTTAATGCCCAGATCAAAACTCACCAGGTCGTTATCAAACAGTTCGTAGTAAAGAATAATATCCGTGCTGTTTAAATCGATGCCGGTATAAACCTCGCTGTCAGCGGTGTACAGATCGCCATCGAAGGTAAAGCCGGCGTCCAGCTGTGTGTTGCCCTGCGTATCCAGCGAGGTGTAGTTCAGTTTGATATTGGGTACCAGAGGGACCGGGTGCTCAAACGCCACATACCCAGAGGACTGAGTTTCATCTGACAAATTGAAGTTGGCGGTATTGTTGTTATCGGCAAATCCACCATCGGTGGCACTTCGCCATCCCTGCGCTCCAACATACACACCCGCAATGGTATCGGCCATTACCGGCGTGGCGGCAAATGAACCTGTTAAGACCAGGGCCATAATGCTTTTTTTCATTGTTTATCCTTGATTCATTAATTCTGAAAGTTCAATAAGTGCAGCATTTGCACGGGAAATATAATTGGCCATAACCAGCGAATGGTTTGCCATCATGCCAAAGCCACTACCATTTAGAATCATCGGGCTCCAGACAGTTTGCTGAGTAGCCTCAAGTTCCCGAATAATCTGGCGCAGACTCACCAATGCATTTTTGTCTTCCAGGACATCGGCAAATTCAACTTCAGCAGCTTTGAGGTATTGTAGCATGGCCCATGAAGCACCTTTAGCTTCAAAAAACACATTATCCAGTTTCCACCAGCTGGTCTGAATATGGCTTTCTGACACCTGAGCTTTGTTTTTGGCATTACGCTGGCCGGCCATATCCGTGTTGATACGCGCCGATCCCACACTCGCGCTTAGCCGCTGCGAATAGCTTCCCAGGCGTTTTTCTACCATTTTCAGCCATTCGCGCAGGTTATCCGCACGGGTATAAAACTGACTGCTGCGATTTGCCGGATCTACCAGTTCTGCACGGTACTGGTACACCAGATCGATACCTTTACGATAACTGGACTCGGCGGCAGGAAACATCCAGTTTTTATGATCCATGTTGAATTGCGGCACGGCTTTGGAGATGTGCTTGTTTTCTACCGATTGGGACTGCGAGCGACTAAAATCCTTGCGCATCGACATTGCCAGGTCCCGGGTCATTTCCAGCACCCCGAACTCCCAGGCGGGCATATCGTCCAACAGCACGCCTGGCGGCATGACATCATTCGACAGATATCCCCCGGGCTTATCTAACAGGGTTTCGGCCACCAAAATCATCGTAGTGGTCATCGTATACCCGGGTACCTCGGTGTGCTCACGGCTTTGGGCTTGCGCAGCTACCCTTTTCTTAACATCAAAAGTAGACGGGGAAAGACTCCAGTACCAGCCAATTATCCAGAAAATAACCAGTAGCAAGGCCACGGCGGCCCCGATACGTTTAACATTTAAATGCTGTTTAATGCTCAACTTTGCTTTCCTTATGGTTGATAATGAAAGCCACCAGCATAATCAAATACGGGTGGCTTCCAAACAAATTTTTCGGGTTACTGATCACATTAAGGGCTGGCGCGATGAGATGTTGCCGAACGGTTGCTGGCACGAACCATCATCACCAGGGCAACCACCAACAATACCGGCCAAAACAAACCAATACCGAAAACCAGCAACCCTGCGGCGGCGGCCATAACCCCAAGAATAAGCGCGCCGACCATACTGATCGCCACTATAAAGCCTATTATTGCAAACACAACTGCGAGCACTAAAAAAACCACCAGGCCATCAAGCGGGGTCATCAGCTGATCACTAAAATGGATGGAAACATCCAACCAGCGCTCTATTGCGCCCCCCAGTGCCCAGGCCGCTAATGCAGCAATAACGATGGCAATGAATAAATTTTTCATTACGACCACCGTGGCAAGATAATGACCGCTGCCAGATAGGCTACCAATGTTAATGCAGGCATCATACACAGGGCGACCACCGCTGCGATCCTAACCCACAGCGCATCGATACCAAAATAACGGGCCAGTCCAGCACATACGCCGCTAATGACCGACTGGCTCATTATGCGGTGAACACGTTTATCAGAATGCACAGTTTTCATCATTGTACTCCGTTTATTCAGTTAGGCTGAAACATCAGCACGTTGTTGCTTTAATTGTGTCAGCTCTGTTTCAACCGCCTCATCCCGTTGCAGGGTTTTGAAGGCTTCCGCCACGGTCTGATTCGCTGAGTCTGAAGCGGTATAACGATTCAGGCGGGTGTGGAGCTGCTCAATATTTTGTTGCATCCGGTCAAGTTCTGCCGCATTGGCCGATGGTGAAGGGCTATTGATGGTTATGCCGGCTGCTGAACGGGCGGAATTTTGCGGCTGCGGGCGCGCCAAACGTCGCTGCGCCTCGCCACGGATTTGCTGTAACCGGCTGATATCTTGTTCCAGCCGGGCCAGCGTCTCTTCATGCTGTGTCAGATTTTGCTGCAACTGCGAAATACTGGCATCACAGGCATGTTTACGGGCTAGTGCATGCCGTGCTTTGGCATCATCATCAGCTGCTACCGCCAGCCGGGCTTTTTGTTCCCAGCGGTCAGCCGCCCGTTGATGCTGCTGTTGTTCTCGCTGCGACTGCTTGCAGGCACTAATATGGCGGGCGCTGACCTGCCGGGCCTCATCAATGGCCTCTTCAATTTCTTCGGCGGTCAATCTCAGCATTTTGTGGGGATCTTCGGCTTTATCCAGCATGGCGTTGAGGTTTGCATGAACAATGTCGGAAGCTCTGGTAAATAGGCCCATAGTGGTCTCCTGGGTAAACAATACTGTGGGGGTAACCCTGCAATAGCGCTCGCGCCATCGCCTGTATATCGTCATTTCTAATTAGGTATTACAATTGTCGTACCAAATATATAAAGCATTGATAAAAAAGAAATTAATAAGATTCAAACACGACAGTGCTAATGGTGTCACAGGCGTCCTGCCAACAATTGGTCAAATTCACTAAGCTGGTAGTTGTTTTCACCATCACTAAAAACACGCACAAAAAAAGCAGCTACTGGAGCTGCTCTTTGTACTAGGTCAGAAAGCTACAGTTGCTCATCGTCCTGGTCGGTCTGGTTATCGTCATGCTTCAGCGATGCTGACAAATCCTGAATACTGACATTACCACGAAGCTTGTCGGTGACCGTGGGTTCAAAAAAGTAAACAGTGTTAGCGACGGCTTGCTCCACATCCTGATGAATTTCATAAGAGGTCTGGACCATCAGGTTGTTAATCATGCTGCCTACTACCTTTTCCACCGAGGCCTGCTGGGCCATAACCGGCGCAGAAGCAACAGAAGTAGCAAAAAGGGCAGCGGTGAAAAAGTGTGTAGCTTTCATGGTGTTATCCTCAGATTTTGGTTAAGTGGGCAAGTTGTTTTGCCGATACCAAGAGGATTGCGAAAGGTGTGCCAGTACCTTAAATTTTTTTAAGGTACTGTTTTCTATATTGTTATTGATTTTATTGTAGGAGTAAGAAATCGTTCAAAATTAGCGCAGGTTATTATTTGGCCAAATTTACTATTAAGGTTAGTCTTTTTAACCAACCTGGCTGGCCCGGTATTCTGCGGCTTCCTGTTGCGCCTGTTCAACCTGTGCCAGCGCATTCATCAACAAATTCGGATCCGGATTCTTACCCGTGCCGTGCTGACTCAGATAGCGACGCCAAATACGTCCTCCCACCTGATTTTGAAAAAGCCCCAGCATATGACGGGCAACGTGCCACGGCTTGAAATAAGGCTCGTCCTGCTGTTCGATATAGCGCTGCATAATATGCACAATGTCGGACCGGGACGGGATCTTGTGAGCATCACCAAAAATAGCCGCATCGACCTGGCTCAATAAATAAGGGTTGGCATAAATCTCACGCCCCATCATCACCCCATCCACCTGTTGCAGCTGCTCCCGGGTTTGCTCCAGGGTTTTTATACCCCCATTAATACTGATATTCAGACCGGGATAGGCTTGTTTTAACTGATGAACCCGCGGGTAGTTAAGCGGCGGCACTTCACGATTTTCTTTAGGACTCAGGCCTTTTAACCAGGCTTTACGGGCATGCACAATAAAGGTGTCGCACCCGGCCTCGGCCACGATATCAATGAAACGGGAAAAATCTTCATATTCATCCATATCGTCGATGCCAATCCGGCATTTTACGGTCACCGGAATGTCCACATCCTGTTGCATTGCTTTAACCGAGGCCGCCACCATTTCTGGCTGCGCCATCAGACAAGCCCCAAAGCTACCATTTTTCACCCGATCTGACGGACAGCCAACATTGATATTGACTTCATCATAGCCGCGCTCCTGCGCCATCACCGCGCACCGCGCCATATCGGCAGCATCGCTGCCGCCCAACTGCAATGCCACCGGGTGCTCGGCCTCATTAAAGGCCAGGTAATCGCCTTTACCAAAGATCAAGGCCCCGGTGGTGACCATCTCGGTGTACAACAACGTATGCTGTGATAACTGTCGCAAAAAATAACGACAATGCCGATCAGTCCAATCCAGCATTGGAGCAACTGAAAACTGGCGGTTAAAGGGGGTGATTGACACAGCTGATACCTCGATGACTTGTCTGCAAAATTATCGTGTTCGCGCATTGTGTTGGGCAGTACCCACCAGCAAGTAGCCGATGCTACTTTTCACGACGGTGGCGCGACGCGCGCAGTATACCGTATTTTGTCACCTCAGAAAATCCAGGGTGAGCTGCTTTAATATTACTGACCCTTTTGTCTGCCTGGGTACTGCCGAGCCCTTTTGTTATGACCAGACCCGCCGCTTTACCAACTTTTCGCTGTGTAGCTCGTAAAAACACGCTGGTTATCGCACCTGTATGGCTCTGCTATACAGACACTGGCATGATAGCCGCCTGTTTGGCGTTTTTCTGTGATCATCAATAAAGGACTCTTTATGGCGTTTCGACTGGCCCTGTGTGTCGGCCTGCTGGCTTGTGCACCCATTACCAAAGCCCAGGTACCGGCTGATATTGAGCGAATTACCACTACCGGCTCGCGTTTGAGCAACACCTTCAACGACACGGATATTGTGACCTCAGCCGTCTTAGAAGCGCAGCTCAAACTAACCTCAGCGCAGCATATTCAGCAGGTGCTTAATTATGTAGCCGGGGCTGGCGTTCAGCGTGGCAATGGCCAGGAGTATCTGCCGGCGCTGCGCTCTGCGGTGCTAACCGGTGCCGGCGCCTGCGGTGGGGTGCTGGCGGCCGAGGACAATATTCCATTACGGGCCGCCGGCTTTTGTAATATCAACGAATTGTTCGAAGCCCATACCGAAATGGCGCAGCGTATTGAAGTGCTTAAAGGCCCCGCCTCGGCGCTGTATGGCTCCAATGCCCTGCATGGGGTGATCAATGTCATAACTCCTGACACCACCCGCGGCAATCCACGCCTGCTTGGCTATGATTATGGTTCGTATGGCTACAACCGTTTGAAGCTACGTCACGGTGAGGACTGGGGCGACACTGGCCTGGGTATCAATGCCAGTGTCACCCGGGATACCGGTTATCGTAATGAAGAAGGGGTGGATCAGGAAAAACTCAATGTGCGTCACCGTTATGATGCCAAAGATATCAGTATTATGACCGGCCTGACGTACACCAACCTGGATCAGGAAACCGCCGGTTACATTACTGATTTCAAAGCCTATGAAAGCGACGCGTTGTCCCAAAGCAATGAAAATCCTGAAGCCTTCAGAAAAGCCTCTGCGCTGCGTTTATGGAGCCGGGTTGAGTGGCAGGTCAATGAATACCTGGCGGTGTCCGTTACGCCCTACCTCAGAGACCAGGATATGGACTTTAAAATGCATTTTTTGCCAGGTACGCCGCTTGAGCAAAACAGCCAAAAAGGGATGGGGGTATTAAGTCAGGCCCGGCTTACTACCAGCGCGTCCACCTTCTGGGATGTGGGCTTAGATGGTGAGTATACCGAAGGTAGTCTGGTACAGTTTCAGGAAGGGCCCACTCAGGGCTCGCCATTTCTGGTGGAAACTGTGCCGGCGGGCAAGCACTATGACTATGATGTAGATGCTACGTTATACGCCCCGTATGTATCATTTAACTGGCAACAAAATGCCTGGCACCTACAATTGAGCGGACGCTTTGAACATATGCGGTATGATTACACCAATAATATGCTCAGTGGCCGTACCCGGGACGATGGCAGTGAATGTGCCAATGGCGGGTGTCGGTATTCACGTCCGCCTTCTGATACCAATAGCTTTTCAAACTTTAGTCCCAAAGCCTTGCTTAGCTTTCAGCTACAGGACGGCACGCAGTTGTACGCTACTGTTGCCCGGGGTACCGTGCCCCGCAGGCCACAGAGCTGTATCGTTTGCAGCGCGATCAGCAAATTGCCGACTTAGACTCAGTAACCGCAACCAACCTGGAAATCGGGGCCCGGGGGCAGCTTGATAAACTTGATTATCAGGTGGCGATGTACTCGCTTTATAAAGACGATGTGATTTATCGCGACAGTGATTTTTTTAATATCAACAATGGCGAAACCTGGAGCCGGGGAATAGAAATCACCCTGGATTATCCGTTATCGCCAGACTGGCAACTGGCGTTTGCCGGCTCCTATGCTTTGCATACCTATGAACATGACCAAGTGCTCAACACGGTGAATATCAGGGGCAATGAATTAGATACCGCCCCGGCCACGCAATTTAATACCCGGCTGGGTTATCAGCTGGATGCCAATACACAGTTGAACCTGGAATGGCAGTTTGTGGATGAGTATTTTACCGACCCGGAAAACCTGCATCGTTACGAAGGCCATAGTGTCCTGCATTTTCGAGCTCGACATTTGCTGAGTCCGCAACTCACCCTATATGGCCAGGTTAACAATTTGCTGGATGAAAATTACGCCGAGCGCGCTGATTTTTCAGGCTTTAGTGGTGACCGCTATTTTCCTTCTCGGCCACGCAACTTCATGCTGAGTGTGGAATATCAGTATTAGCATACTGCAAATTGACCCGGGTCGCCCAGGCGCAGGATTGCGCGGCCCTTATTGATCGCGCTAGCATAATATAAATTGTGACCCTTATCAGGCCCAGATCATGAGTGAACTTGAAGAAGCCGTTTATTTTCGGGAGCAAAGCCTGAAACTGTTGACGTGGGTGGTCATTGGCAGTGTATTGCTGATTCTGACCCTAAGTTACAGCACCTACGAAAATTTTGATCAGCTATATGCACGTAAACTAAGCGTGTATCCGACCTTGAGTGCCATCGCCACTTTACCTAATGTATTGGGGCTTACTTGCCTGATCCTGCTCATTGTGGGGGCCGGGGCCAGGGTAAAGCGTGCTAATGAGGCCATTGCATTAAAGGCTTACAGTCTGTTGATGAGTGAGAAGTTTGCTGCCTACAAACAAGACTACCAGCACATGGTCAGTCATTTTTTGCATGCCGCCGGGTTGCCCACGGACTATTCATTTTCACGGCTGGCGAAGGTTAAAACCCACCATTTTGTGAAGATGTCCTGGCCCATCAGCCGTTCGGTCGCGTTGCGCCGGGCGCAGTGGATCTCGCTAAGCCGGGCTATTGCCTGATTGTCTTGCTTTTAAAGGTTGAGTGGCCGGCGCGCCCAAACCAACATAAAATAACAAAAAAAGGTGAGCCAGTAGCTCACCTTTTTTTATCTTGCCGCGCCAAACGCGGTTATATCAACCCCAGATTGGCCGCATGAAACTGCAGATGCTCATCAATAAACGAGGCGATGAAGAAATAACTATGATCATAGCCTTCATGCATATTGAGGGTCAGCTGAGTATCTGATTGTTGCGCGGCGCTGATCAGAGCCTCCGGCTTGAGCTGTTCAGTTAAAAACTGATCGCTTCGGCCCTGCTCTACCAGCATCGGGATGTAATGTTGCTTTTCGGCCAGCAGCACCGACGCATCATACCCTCGCCAATCTTGTTCATTATCGCCCAGGTAGGCACTAAATGCCTGCTTACCCCAGGGACAATTCACCGGATTTGCCACCGGACTGAAGGCCGACACTGATACATACTGTTTGGGATTACGCAGCGCAATCACCAATGCGCCGTGACCACCCATAGAATGGCCGCTGATCGCACGCTCCCGGGTCACCGGAAATTCCCTTTCAATTAGCGCCGGTAACTCTTTGGTGACATAGTCATACATCTGATAATGCTCAGCGTAGGGAGACTGGGTTGCGTTGACATAAAACCCTGCACCTTTGCCCATATCATAGCTGTCGACATCTGCTACATGGTCGCCCCTGGGACTGGTGTCAGGGGCCACAATCGCCATCCCCAGTTGCGCCGCCAGCTTCATTGCCCCTGCTTTTTGCATGAAGTTTTCGTCATTGCAGGTGAGGCCCGATAACCAGTACAGCACCGGCACCGGATTATCCGCCGAGGCAAAGGGTGGCAAAAATACCGCAAAGGTCATGTCACAATTTACCGTAGCCGAGGCATGACTGTAGCGGCTATGGGTGCCTCCGAAGGCCCGGTTTTCGCTTACTAATTCCACCTGGACTACCCCTTAAGCGCATCAAAATGCACCACGCTGCGAATACTCTCGCCGCCGTGCATATAATCAAACGCATCGTTAATTTCTTCCAGCGACATCGTATGGGTGATAAAGGTTTTCAGCGGAATATCCCCATTGAGATACTGATCGACCATACCGGGTAATTCTGAGCGTCCTTTAACGCCACCAAAGGCGCTGCCACGCCAGACCCGACCGGTAACCAGCTGGAATGGACGAGTTGAAATTTCCTGACCGGCGCCGGCCACACCAATAATAACCGACTCACCCCAGCCTTTATGACAACACTCCAGCGCAGAACGCATAACCTCCGTATTGCCAATACACTCGAAAGAGTAATCAACACCGCCATCGGTCATCTCAACGATAACCTCCTGAATCGGTTTATCGTAGTCTTTGGGATTCACCAAGTCGGTGGCCCCCAGCTTTTTCGCCAGCTCGAATTTATCTTCATTGATATCAATGGCGATAATGCGCTTGGCTTTGGCCATTTCCGAACCAATGATCGCGGCCAGCCCGATGCCGCCCAATCCGAAGATAGCAACCGTCGCGCCCTCTTCCACTTTCGCGGTATTAAGCACCGCCCCGATGCCGGTAGTGACACCGCACCCTAGCAAACAAACTTCTTCTAACGGGGCTTCCTGGTTTACTTTGGCCAGGGAAATCTCCGGCAGAACAGTGTATTCAGAAAAGGTGGAGGTCCCCATATAGTGGTAAATTGGCTCACCATCTTTGGTAAAGCGGGTAGTACCATCCGGCATCAGGCCTTTACCCTGGGTTTCACGAATCTTACCGCACAGATTGGTTTTTCCGGATTTACAGAATTTACACTCACCACATTCGGGGGTGTACAAAGGAATAACATGATCGCCTGGTTTTACTGAGGTTACGCCCTCACCTACCGACTCAACTACACCACCGCCTTCATGGCCTAATACCGCCGGAAATGTGCCTTCAGGATCATCGCCCGATAAGGTAAATGCATCGGTATGACAGACACCACTGGCCAGTACTTTGATGCGTACCTCGCCTGCTTTTGGCGCTGCCACTTCAATTTGTTCAATAGATAACGGTTTGCCTGCTTCCCAGGCTACCGCTGCCTTGCACGTAATCGGTTGACCTTCCATTTTTTGCTCTCCGGTAAAATGTATTTAGTTATTAACAGTAAAGGCTCTATCGGCTTTTAGTTCAATCTCGTTTACACTAACCATCTAATATTAGAGGTAAATGCCATGCTTAAAAACCTGGGCCACCATTTGATTGGGTCTCTGTCACTTATATTTTATGTTGTGAATACGGTGTTCTGGGCGACACCGATTTTTTTATTGTCGATCTGTAAATTGATTCCGCTGTCTGGCTGGCAGCGTTTTATCACTTACCTGCTCGATGGGTGTGCTACGGCGTGGATCAGTGTTAACTACTTTAACCAGCAACTTTTCAGTCGCACCCGATGGCAGGTGTCAGGATTAGACCAGGTATCACCACAAGACTGGTATTTGGTCACGGCGAATCATCAGTCCTGGGTTGATATCTTGGTGTTGCAACGGGTTTTCAATCGCAAAATTCCATTTTTAAAGTTTTTTCTTAAAAAAGAACTGATTTGGGTGCCGGTGCTGGGGTTAGCCTGGTGGGCACTCGACTTTCCTTTTATGCGCCGTTATACCAAAGACTTTCTGGCTAAAAATCCCCATATGAAAGGGAAAGACATGGAAACCACGCGCCGGGCCTGTGAAAAGTTTCAGCATAAGCCGGTCAGTATCATGAACTTTGTGGAAGGCACACGATTCACTGAATGTAAGCATCAAAAACAGCAGTCACCGTTTACCCACCTGTTAAAACCGCGGGCCGGAGGGATCGCCTTTGTGCTCTCAGCGATGGGTGACAAGTTACATAAACTGATTGATGTCACCATTGATTACCCCCAGGGCGTACCGTCCTTCTGGGATTTTGTGAGTGGCCGGGTCAGCCAGGTGCGGGTGCATATCGATGTAACCCCAATCAGTGATATCACCCAAGGCGGCTTTTTCAGTGATACCTATTTTTCAGATCCAGCGCAGCGGGCCCGTTTTCAGACCTGGTTGAATCAACGCTGGACCCAAAAAGATAACCTACTGACGTCGTTAAACTCTACACAAACACCACTATGAAAGTTGTATTAGCTCCGTTTATTTTTATTGTTCACATCAGTGCCCAAATCGTTAACCTTGCCCTGTGGGGCAGTCTGATCATCGGTTTTGGACTGATTCGGTTTTTGATCCCGGTGGCACCTGTTCAGCAGTTGCTGGCAATACTTATGCAGCATTTTTTACTGACCTTCGGCAAGGTTAGTGTATGGCTGATTCGTGCGTTTAATCCGGTGGTGATTGAGCGCCGGTTCAGCGACCCCGTATCCCGGGACAACTGGTATTTGATTGTGGCCAATCACTTAAGTTATCTGGATATTATTTTGCTGATAGAGCTGGCCAGTGAGCGCTTTCCCGCACCCAAGTTTTTTCTTAAGAAGGAACTTATCTGGCTTCCTTTTGTAGGCCTGGGTGCCTGGGCGTTGGATATGCCTTTTATGCGGCGTTACTCCGCCGCGCATGTGACCAAACACCCCCACCTTAAAGGCAAAGATATCGAAACCACCCGTCGCTACTGCCAAAAGTTTGTGCACTCCCCCACCACGGTGATTAATTTTGTGGAAGGCACCCGTTTTACTCCTTCCAAACATGCCATGCGCAACAGTGGCTTTAACTGTTTACTGCCGCCCAAAGCCGGAGGGGTGGCTTTTACCCTGGCGACCATGGGTGATCTTTTCACAAATATACTGGATATTTCATTGGTGTATCCTGAAAACCGAAAGCATCCGATGATGGCCATGCTGTGTGGACAAATGCGCCATATTATTATCGATGTCAATGTGCTTGAGGTACCACCCCACACCCAGGGTGACTATTTCAATGACGACACCTACCGCACGCAATTTCAGCATTGGCTCAATGGTCTTTGGAAAGCAAAAGATCAACGCATATCTTTTTTGTTGGGGAATAAATAGTGGAACTTTCTGATTCTGGCCGGGCGTTATTTCAGTCTTTTCTTGAAAAGCTGATCCCATCAATAAATCCGGACGACACCATGTACAAGCTGTTGGCCGCCGCGGTTATCGTTACCATAGCGTTGCTGGTGTATATTGTGGTGCGGTTACTGGTTAACTTTTATGCTGAGCGACTCATCAAAAAAACCAAGAGTGGCTGGGACGATGCGCTTCTGGCACATGGTTTTTTCACCCGGCTGGTCCATCTGGCTCCCGCCCTGACCATCTATTTAATGACACCGGTGTTAATTGAAGAAACCGGGCTGCTGCATGGCTTGCTGGTGAAAACATCCTTGCTGTATATGATGTATACCGCCCTGCTGACGATTTTCTCGCTGTTATCGACGCTGGAATATATGTACAACGCGTCCTATCTGGCCAACCGCGCCTCGATTACCGGCTTTATTCAGGTCGGCAAACTGATGTTTTCTATTCTGGTGCTGCTGCTCAGTATCTCGATTATTATCGAGCGCAATCCGCTGCTTATATTGTCAGGTCTGACCGCACTGGCAGCTGTGTTGTTGCTGATTTTTCGCGACACTATTTTGGGTTTTGTGGCCGGCATACAGATTGCCGCCAACCGTATGTTTAAAAATGGCGACTGGATTCAGCTAACCAAATACGAGGTAGATGGTGAAATTCAGGAGATTGGCCTGACCAATGTAAAAGTACAGAACTGGGATATGACCATTTCTACATTGCCGACTTACTCCTTAACTAACGAAGCCGTAAAAAACTGGCGGGGTATGGAGGAGTCAGGCGGACGCCGCATCAAACGCGCCATTTATATAGATATTCATTCCATTAAATTGTGCGATGACGCGATGCTGGAGCGCTTTGGAAAAATTCGGTATTTATCAGAATATATTGATAAAAAATTAAATGAGCTGCGGGTCTATCACAAAGATTATGATATTGATGAGACCGATTTGCTCAATAGCCGCCGACTGACCAACATCGGTACCTTTCGGGCCTATCTGCAAAATTATTTGAGTAAACACCCCAAGATAAATCAGTCGCTTACCTACATGGTGCGGCAGCTGCCGCCGAACGAACTAGGACTGCCGCTGGAGTTGTATTGTTTCAGTATCGAAAAGTCCTGGACCAATTATGAATCGGTGCAGGCAGAGATATTTGATCATGTCCTGGCGATGCTCGACACCTTTGACCTGCGCGCCTATCAGCGCGACAGCCATATTATGGTGGCCAATCGCGCTGAAAAACCCACCATGACGTTACCGGCGGGCACGTCATAACCGTCCGGTAACAGCCTGCTACCAGGGCTGCGTAGAGTGGGTTACGCCAGAGCGTAGCCCATCAGCAGGCACAAAACCAGGCCGGTGACCCCAAAGAAGCCGTACTCGATTTTTTTTTGCATCCCGATATTGCCGGATTCTGTGGTGCTAAACCCCATGATGATACTGGTCGCACCCAACACAAATGCGACTAATCCAATCCCAAAACCCAGTGCTGAAAGCCATTCGCCCATGATAAATCCTCTATAAGCTACATCAATTTGCCGGCGTCTATGGATAAACCCCGACAGTCAACCTGTTCATTTTGTTGCTTTATTATGCATGAGGCCCACCAAAAAGCCTATTTTAACCGCACAATAATCAACACCCCTTCTTTAGTCCTGGTGGGTGTGGGATTTGCCACATTTTAGCCTATCTGACGAAAAATACCGCACCAGGCGTCCTGCTTAACTCAATAAATCTGACTAATCTATTGATTATTAATAGTTATTTCTAAGTGGCACGGTGGGTGCTCTATCGGTTATAACTGTTTATCTATAACAAGGAATTATCATGAAACTGACGGCTATTGCTTTATTGTTGCTCACCACGTCATCGGTGCTGGCTCACAGTGATACCGACTGTGATATCAATATCAACGGCGATCTTGAATACACCCCCACCTTGTTAACCCTGACCCAAACCAATGGCGATGTGGTTACCATCAGTAAGGATCATGACCTGACCATCAATCGCGAAGCGGTGTCACTGACGGCCAGACAACAGGAGTGGGTAAGCGGCTATTACGATTCGATTAGTGAAGCCGTGCCCCTGACCATGACGCTTGCGTCTGATGCGTTATCTCTGGCCAACAGTGCCCTTATCGAAACCTTCGGACAGCTGCTGGGAGAAGATGATGAACTGATTCAAGATTTTCAGACAGCTTTTGATGATATGCGTAGCGAACTGAAGCAAAAATTCGAGTCTAAAGACGGCCATTTTAAAATCACCCGCCACGATACAAAAGAGTCAGGGTGGACCGGGCAAGCCTGGGCCAGCGAATTTGAACAACGTATCGAAGATTTGGCGGAGCGTGCGACCGGCCGTATATTGATGAGCCTGGGCGCCCAAATGCTCAGTGGTGAGGAAAGCATGGAAGATTTTGGGGAACGGATGGAAGCCTTTGGCGAAGATATGGAGCAGCGCATAGAAGGTCAGGCTGACGCTATCGAAACCAAAGCTGAAGACTTATGTGAAATTTTGTATCAGGCCGACCACTACGAAAACAAACTTCAGGATCATGTCACCGGCCTGGAGCAGTTTAATATACTCAATGTTAAGTCTGACTCGTCAAAAATGTAAAGCGGCCAACATAGCGTGGTAGGATAGCGTAGTGTTTTATCAACGACGCGATAACGATGACTAATTTGACATTATGTGGCTGCGGCTGGCTGGGTCAGCACCTGGTACGCCGCTTGCCGTCTGAGTATCAGGTGCTGGGTACCACCCGCAGCGCTGATAACGCGGCCCGGTTAAGTCAGCTCCAGGTATTGCCTCATTGTTATTTGCTAGGAGATGACCCCCAAGCACTCAGCCGCACCAATGGCGCCAGCCCGGTTATTTTGAATATCCCCCCTGGCGCTCGCAAAAAGCCTCTTGATCCGGCCTTTGTCGATAACATGAAAACATTAATTGATGCGTTTTTTGCCGCCGGAAGTACCTACCTTATTTTCATCAGCACCACTGCTGTGTATGGCGACCAGAACAGCACCATTACTGAACAAACTGCTCGCCAGCCAGTGACGGCTTCAGGTAGCGCTCATGTTGAAATAGAAGACTATCTGCAACAGCATTACGCCAACAAATCTGTGGTAATAAGGCTGGCTGGCCTGATTGGCGCTGATCGTCATCCGATACATTTTTTAAGTGGTCGCAGCCTGGATAAAGGGGAACAGGTGGTCAATCTGGTCCATGAGGCTGATGTTTGCCAGGCGATTCTGAGTTTACTGAAAACTCCGATTACCGGTGCGGCGTTGCATCTGTGCGCGCTTAAACACCCCAAGCGGGGACATTTCTACAATACCAGTGCACAAAAAAAGGGGCTCGAGGCCCCCGTATTTAATTTTGATTTTGATACCCTGCCCGCTTCCGGCAAACGCATTGATGCGCAACATAGCTGGAAGCAGCTAGGGGTGGCACCCATCTATGCCGACCCCTACGATATGCTTTAACCGGACACCAGCGAGTACAATGAAAAGCCAAAGTACTTCAGGCATACCGTATTAATAAAGATGACCGCCAGGATCACCGGAATAAAGGTACCCAGGGACATATTTACATAGCGGGCGAACAGACTGCCTTTGTAGTTTGGCGCCCCTTCTTCTAAAGCCTCATTCAGGTTGTGACGCTTCCAGCGATAGATGACAAAAATACAGATCAGGAAACCATTGAGGGGTAATATGGTGTCATAGAACACATCATACACCACATCGAAAAATGATTTATCGGCCCCTGCATAGTGGGTAAAGCTGGTGAAAAACTCAACAAAACCAAAAGACAGCGCACAGAATCCACCAAGGGCAATCAATATCAGCCCCAGCATCACCAGCGCTTTTTTACGGCTCACATCTTTTTCTTCCATCAGTGCCGCTACCGGCACTTCAAAGATAGAGACCAGCGAGGTGATGGCCGCAAAAAACACCAGTAGAAAGAACAGGCTGGCAACCATTGACGCGCCTATATAGCCAATACTGGTTTGCAGCGCTAAGAATATTTTTGGCAAAAAGGTGAAGATCATGCCAATCGATGATTCGCTTAACTCCGCCGGATTGGTGTCAGGGTTAAACGAAAAAATAGCGGGCAGTATCAGTAACCCGGCCGTAAATGCCACCGCGGTATCGGTAATGGCCACCAGCTTGGCAGAATTTGGCACATCAGCATCTTTAGATATATAGCTACCGTAGGTGATTAAAATCCCCATCCCCAACGACAGCGAGAAGAATGCCTGAGACAGCGCGCCGTTGATCACCGAAGCGGTTAGCTTGCTAAAGTCCGGTATCAGGTAAAACTTTACCCCGGCCATGGCGTTTTCACGGGTAAGTACAAACACCACCAGTATCAGCAGCATCAAAAAAAGCGATGGCATCAGGAGCTTCGCCGCCTTTTCGATCCCTTCTTTAACCCCGCCCTGCAAAATCAGATACACAATGGCCGAGACCCCGGCCATGTACAAAAAGACTTTAGGTGAATTAATAAAGGTGTTGAAGGTATCAGGGTTCGCCAGCACATCCAGATCGCCGGTGACCGCTTCAAACAAATAGCCAAAAATCCAGACGGTAATGACCAGATAAAACACGGCAATCATAAAGGGCGTGAGGATAGACAACCAGCCGGCCAGTTTCCAGCCGCCCGAGTTGTTACTAAGCTCCCGGTAAGTGCCCAGTGGATCTTTGCGGGCGCGACGGCCCACTGTCATCTCGGCCAGCATCACCGGGAGACAAATGGCAAATACAAAAATGGCGTACATCAAAAGAAAAGCGCCACCGCCATTTTTGGCTGCGCCGACCGGAAACCCAACCAGGTTTCCGATCCCCACGGCAGATCCCGCCGCCGCAAGAATAAATCCGATGCGCGTTCCGAACTGTTCTCTGGCCCCGCTCATACCAGCTTCCCCTCAACTTATTGTTGTTTTATTGTGTTATTCCGGCAACTATTTTTTATTGGCAGCTGTGGGGTCATCGCATTGACATGCGCTAACACCGCGGCTGTGTCACCGTTTGGCCAAAATGGTAACAGCAGTGTTAACAAAAGTCTTGAATTTAAGCGTAACTGACTGGCGTTGGGCGTATCACCAGCTTACCACTTTGTGACCCCAGTCAAGAAAGTAAGGGCTTTGGTCGCTATCAAGGGTAGCCAGTGCAGCTATTAGCTGCTGCGCCGTAAACTCAGGCGTAAACAATTTTTCAGGTTTGACGTTATGCTGAAAAGGCTCTGATAACGAGGTATCTACGGTGCCGGGGTGATAACACAGCAAACTGGTGGATTTGGCGCGCCGCCCATATTCCACTGCGGCGGTTTTCACCAGCATATTCAGTGCCGCTTTAGAGGCGCGGTAGCCATACCAGCCACCAATACGGTTGTCGCTGATGCTGCCAACCCTGGCGCTAAGACAGACTACCTGACTGGGATTAGGGCTCATCACCCGCACCAGATGCTTTAGCCATAAAGCCGGAATGATACTGTTTACCTTAAAATAGGCCTGTAGCTGTTGTTGCTGAAGGTCTTCAAGCTTTTTCTCCGGGGCCAGCTCCAGACCATCGACGCGACTATGCAATGTGCCGATGGTACAAATAGCGGTCACAACCTACTCATCGTGCTCACGAAGCTGCTGACAAAACGCCTTGATGGCGGCATCCTCGCCGGTCTCCAGCGCCCGGGCCACGATGTTATCCGCCTCTGGAAACGTTTGCCCCTTACGGGATAATGCATAGACGGTGGTGTGCGGATTCTGCCTGGCCAATTGACGGGTTAGCGCCTGACCGATGCCCCCGCCGGCCCCAATCACGACGATGACATCGTTCATAAATTGCAATCCTTATCACAACCGCGCTGTTTGCCGGTTAGCCAGTACGAAATTTTATAGCGGTGTTTGGCGAATAGCGTATACGCGGTATTGGCCACCGGCCGGATCAGAGGCCAGCGCAATGGAGCATACAGCCAGCCTTTACCTACCGCCTTCCAGGCCGCATGGGTCGCATCCAGCCCGCTAAGCAAACTGCCGTCGTCCTGCTGCACATGAATGCGGTTATTTAATTCATTCCAGTCCAGCTCATTAAATCGTTGGCTGAAATTATCCTGCTGAATATCTTCAAACTGAATAGCGTGGCTTTTATCGTAATGTTTCAGGTGCATCATCTCTTTGCGGCACAAAGGACAATGGCCGTCGTAAAAAATTATCATACACCCTGCAATGTCATTGAAATTCAATAACTGTGTACGTTAAAAATATTCCTGCGGATGACTTGAAGTAAAGCGATGGCGCACCCACCTTTTATGTCAATCAAGATGGGAGAAATGTATGGCAAATATCCAAACCGCGACGGTCGGTGGCGGCTGCTTCTGGTGTATTGAATCAGCGTTTAACAAAATCGAAGGCGTTATTAAGGCCACGTCGGGATATGCCGGAGGGCAGACTGGCGATCCATCGTACGAGGCAGTATGTAAAGGTGATACCGGTCATGTTGAAGTCGTCAAAGTAGAATTTGATGCAGATACAATAAGTTACCGCGAAATTCTGGAAATTCTGTTTGCGCTGCATGATCCGACGCAGCTGAATCGTCAGGGTAACGATGTGGGCACTCAGTATCGCAGTGCCGTGTTTTATCATAATGATGAGCAAAAAGCCCAAGCCGAGCAGATCATCAGTGAAATGACTAAGGATGAAGTCTGGCCGGATCCGATTGTGACCGAAATCACGGCATTAAATAATTATCATGATGCCGAAGAGTATCATCAGGATTATTTTACCAACAATCCGCAAAACCAGTATTGCGCGATGGTGCTGGCCCCGAAGCTGGCAAAGTTCAAAAAAACCTTTGCGTCGCGTTTGCGCAAAGATTGAGTCTGGTTAAACCAAAGGCAGGGTGTGTCTGACACGCTGCCTTAATCGGTTATCTTCTCGCTAGCCTCATTGTTTTCGGGGTCCCCGGCAAACCAGCTATTTTGTAACGGGGTGCTGAATAATAATGCTGCCATCGCCTCGTAATTGGCCTGATTACTCTGACACTGAATGTTTTTCAAATAGTTCACCTTCCACGGATCGTTGATCATCCACAACGTGCCATCTACCACAGTAACACCTTCAATTGAGGCATTGTCCATGCGTTCATAAGCGCTGCACTGCTCACCGCCGGCCGGCGCCAGAAAGTCCATTTTTATCTGGCGGGCAGGCCGCTCGCCGGTAGCGTCTATCACCCACAATTCATTATCATTGCGGGCGATGGCCAGCAGATACGGCTGGTTTGTCTCAGGATGAATATAATATTCCAGAGCATTAATGGGGTGCGAGCCCTCGTGCAGTTGGGGTAACTGCAGAGCCGGCTCCGACACCGGGGCAAAGTCAGTGGTTTCCCAAAAACCGTCGGTCATATCCACCGAAAAAATTCTGGGCTTCCCGGCTTTGTCTTTTTCCAGCCCCAGATACAAACGCCCATTTTCCCCCAGGGCCATGCCTTCAACGCCGTCATTCGGAAAGTCGCCAACGGCCTGTGCTGATTTAAACTGCAGAGGCCGCACCCGGGTCATCAGAATATCACCATCATCTAACCGCTCCAGGCGCAGCAACAACGTAGGATAATCCGTGGATCCGGAGTCGCTGTAGCGTTTTTGGCAACGTGAAGACAAGGCGCCGGTGCGGGTGGCATCTTCGGTGACCGTATAAAATACTTCCGGATCGATGGGATCGGCAATCAGCGCCTCAAGATCCGGTTCACTGCCCAGGTAAGCCGCAAAACAACTGCGACGAACCCGGCTACCTAAACGCATTTTAGCGGTTTTCGGCGCCAGTTTGGCGGTGGTCGGATCGATAATATGCAACTGCCGTTGCTGAGAGCTATCGGCACTGCCATCGGAGATGGTGACCAGTTGATTCTGCCACGACGATAACCCCGAAGGCTGCGGGTCGGTGGCAATACTGCCATCCGCTTCGGTGAGCCACTGGCCTTTGACTGAGACCACCTGTGCTTCAGGCGCCGGATTGTCGCTGGCCGAGTCCGCAGGGGATGGTTCAGAACACCCGCTTAATCCTGCGGTCAGAGCCGCTACCATCAGTACCAGTTGCTTCATAAAATCCTTCGCCGGTTAAATGTAGTACTACTAATTCACCCGGTATCTTATCTTGCCCTGATTCACTTAGGCAAGCCACAGACCCTACGGTTATAAATTGTTGCACTTTTTTGGTGTGTAGCCTGTCACGCTTACCCCATAATAAAGAGCTCCTGCTACCGTCAGCGAGTAGATCCCGGTATGGTAGTGTCCTCAATAAATGTAAGGGCTGTCCTGGCATGGCCCTTCCTGATACCAAAGGGGTTGGTTATTTCACAACAAAGTCTGCCCGGCGTGCTGGCCGGACCGATATTGCGCCATATCGATGCTCATACTGTCACCGTGTGGCTTGTGACTTCCTGCGCCGAGCCGCCCGATATCACCATAGAACAGACCCAACCAGTGGCCATACAAGTGCATACCGATACCATCACGGTTGGTACCCATGCGTTTGTCCATTTATTGCAGGTGAGCCCGCAGCAGCCATTAAGCCCTGGTACGGTCTACCATTACTCCCTCGCTTTTGCCGATGCCGCTATGCAGCAGCAGTGGCAGCAGACCGCCGCTGACCTTTTTTATGCCGACCAGCAAACCTTCAGCTTTTGTTTTCAAACCCAGCTGAGCAACGTGCTACACGGATCGTGTCGCAAGCCCCATCATCCGGTCGACGATGCTTTGCAACGGGTGGATACCTGTATCGCCGAAGAATTTTCCAAGCAGCAGCGGCGTCCGGATATGCTGATCATGTCTGGCGATCAGGTTTATACCGATGATGTGGCCGGCCCCATGCTCCAGGCCATACAACAGCTCAGCACCCGGTTGGGGCTGTTTGATGAAAGCCTGGAAGGTGCGGTTATCAGCAACGGCAGCGAATTGGTGGGCCATCCCCATAATTTTTATGAACGGGAACAAATACTGCCGCAGACTGAGGTCAATTCGCCCCTGGCCAAGTTATTTTTCAGTGCTAAAGAAAAGCCTATTTTCACCTCGGTAAATGCCCACAATCATTTAGTCAGTTTTGCCGAGATAATGGCTATGTATCTGTTGGTGTGGTCTGACACCCCGTGGCAGCTGGTGTCGCTGAATGCCGGTGAAGTCAATAGCCAGTATCAGGCGCAGTTTAAAACCGAGCAGCAGGCCCTGGAGCACTTTGTGTCATCGCTGACTTCAGTGCGCCGGGCCATGGCCCATCTTCCTGTCTATATGATTTTTGATGATCATGATGTTACCGATGACTGGAATCTCACCCGGGGCTGGGAGGAAGAGGTGTATGGCCACCCCCTGTCCCGTCGGATGGTGGGCAATGCTTTAATGGGTTACTGGTTGTGCCAGGGCTGGGGTAATCAGCCCGGCGTGTTTACTGATATTCTGGCCCAGGCCCAATCGGTACTGACCCCGAACGGTCTGTGCCATCATGATGATTTTATTGATACCTTACTGGACTTTGAACAGTGGCATTTTACCCTGGATACCAATCCACCGGTGTGTGTGCTGGATACCCGCACGCGCCGATGGCGCTCTGAAACCAATCCAAATAAGCCATCGGGTCTGATGGACTGGGAAGCCCTATGCGAATTTCAGCAAGACATTATTGGTAAAAAGGCAGTGATCGTGGTTTCTGCGGCCCCTATTTATGGGGTCAAATTTATTGAAACCATTCAAAAGCTGTTTACCTTTTTTGGCCAGGCTTTGACCGTAGACGCTGAAAACTGGATGGCCCATCGCGGCACCGCGCACGTCATGCTGAATATTTTCAGACATTATCGTACGCCACCGGAATTCATTATTTTGTCAGGTGATGTGCATTATTCATTTGTTTATGATGTCCGCCTTCGTTTTAAACGCAACAGCCCGCATATTACCCAGTTCACCTGCAGCGGCCTGAAAAATACCTTCCCGGATAAACTACTGAAAAAGCTAGAGCGTCTGAACCGCTATCTATACAGCCCGGATTCGGTATTGAATGTGTTCACACGGCGCCGGAATATGTCGGTGACCGCCCGACCCGTACCCAAACACAAAGCCAAAACACTGCTCAATCAAAGTGCAGTAGGTCAGTTGATCATAGATGCTGATGCCGAAAAGGTGGTGTGCAAAGCTTTGTGTGCAGACCAACAAACGATAGAATTCCCGGCACAGCAGCAAGACTAAACAAAAAAGGTAAGAAAATGAGTGAATCTGCCCTGTCTATAGGCCTGTTTTATGGGTCGACCACCTGTTATACCGAGATGGCGGCTGAAAAAATTCAGGCGCAACTCAATAGCTTGTTCGATGAGCAGGTGGTGAGTCTGCACAATATTAAGGACGAGTCACTAAAGCGTGCTGAAGAATTCGATATTCTGATTTTTGGCATCTCTACCTGGGATTTTGGTGAACTTCAGGAAGACTGGGAGTCCCACTGGGAAGACGTTTATCAACTGGCTTTGCAGAACAAAACCATCGCATTATTCGGCTTAGGCGATCAGATTGGCTATGCCGACTGGTTCCAGGATGCGTTGGGCATGCTGCATGACGCCATTGTGCCGGCCCAATGCCATATCATCGGTTATTGGCCCAATCAGGGGTACGAGTTTACTGCCTCTAAAGCACTGACTGAAGATAAAACTCAGTTTGTGGGATTAAGTCTGGATGATGAAAATCAATACGATGTTACCGATGAGCGCATTGAGAAATGGTGCCTGCAACTGCTTGAAGAGCTTAGCTAGCCATGGCCGGAGCGGGTCGCCTGCATCAACAGTTTTATCGCAACGGCCCATCCCATCGTGATGGCGCCGATGTCAGCTTTCAGGATATCCGCAAGTTATTCAACTTTTCCAGCATCACCATCGGGCGCTGGGTAACTGCTGGCGAACAGCAGCTGGCTGCCAACCTGTTTTTCGATGCACTGTATGATCTGATGACCATTTTACAGGTCAACGAACCGGTCATTTCCCTCAATGGCTCATTGTCGCTGGCTTTTGGCACCGGTGGTCAAAAGCACAGCAGTGCCCATTACAACAGCACCAAACGCCAGCTGGCGCTGGCCAAAAATGCCGGTGGAGGGGCTCTGGCCCATGAGTGGTTTCACGCCTTTGATCATTATATTGCGGGTAAAGTGTTTAAGGGGCTGGATTTTGGTCATTTTGCTTCGCAGGCCTGGCTGGATGATGCCGAGCCCATCGCTCACCCATTAAATACCTTGTTGTGTCAGTTTTTTGAAATGCTGTTTCTGGATACCGATAGATCGCCAGGATCCTATCTGAAAACCTCGATCGAGGCTGATCGCGCCTTAAAAATGTATTACTATGCCATGCCTCAGGAGATGGCCGCGCGGGCGTTTGAAGCCTGTATACAGGATCAAATCCTGAAAAACGCCTTCCTGGTGCAAGGTACAAAAAAATCGACTGAGGCTAGACTTGGTATTTATCCTCATGGTAATTTGCGTACTCAGGTTAACCAGCAGTTAATGAAATACTTCACGGTGCTGGGTAAAGCGCTGAGCCAGAAAATGGCCTGAACGTGCATTTTAAAGGCGCACAGCCTGGCCAGTCGGCCACAATAAGTGTTGAACCGGCGCACACTGCGTGATGAAAAAACTGTATATTTTTATTACAAGCGGTATACTATTGCGCTCGAACTTTAGAGAAGAAAGAATACAAGATGAAAAGAAAAAAGCATACATCTGCTGAGGACGAGGCTCAGGTTGACATGACTCCCATGTTGGACATTGTGTTCATCATGTTGATCTTCTTCATTGTTACCACGTCTTTCGTTAAAGAAAAAAGCCTTGACGTAAGCCGTCCTGAAGACAATCAGTCTAACAATAATCAGCCGTCTAAAGCGCTGTCTATTCGTATTGATGAAACCGGTAAGATTATGATGGGTGGTCGTGAAGTCGACATCCGTCGGGTAGTTGCTAATGCCCAAACTTATCTGGCTGAAAACAATACCGACACGGCTGCTATCCAGGCCGACGAAAACACTGAAGAAGGTGTGGTTGTCGAAGTGATGAACCAGGTAAAAATTGCAGGTATTGATAAAGTATCGGTACTGGTGAAAAAGGGTTAATACCCCAGATTGCCAAAAGATAATGAAAAACGCAGCTTTGTGCTGCGTTTTTTTATGTCTGAAAAGTAGCTTTCGCCGGGTTAAAAGCTTAAAATTCAAGCAATACTTTAAAAGTATCTCTGCCTGAATTGGTATGTCGGTGTTTACCGCGCCTGAAATTTGCCAATGTATAAAGGAATTATCATGAAGCTACGCAAAACAGGAATAGTGGCGGGTCTGCTGGCCTGCTCGGTATCACTACCGCTGACCGCCGCCCCTTTTTATCTGGGTGATGCCGCCAACTTTAATGCTTATATCTTACAGGATATGCATGGTCGCAATTCCGATGTTGAAGGCCGCCTGGCGGTGGCTGGCAATGTGGATATCAAAGACTATGGCATTGGCCTGCAATTGCCTGAAAATGCCACACAGCCGGTACTGGTGGTAGGCCAGGATGCCACCGTACGTGACGCCCGTATTTACCATGGCGACGCTACTGCCGGCGGCACGATTGATATTGACGATAGCGTTGGTTTATATGATGAGGGCGAGTTTAACAATACCCATCAGTTCTATGCAGATAGCAGTTTTGATTTTGCTGGCACGAATACGCAGTTGCTGGCTAAATCTGAGCTCTGGGGTCAGTATGAAGCCACTTCCAAGGTGCAGATAAACGGCGATGGCACCACCATCTGGGATTTAACCCTCACCGGTGATGCTGATATCAATATTTTTTCTATTGATGCGGCGGACTTTTCTTCTCCCAACAAAAGCCTGATCTTTGATGTGCCGTCCACCAGCTACAATATTATCAATGTTTATGGTGAATCCGTTGAATTGTTCAACACCGGCTTTCATTATGCGGATGGCTCGAAAATAACCGACAACCGGCCTGAAGATGGTCCTGCTGGTCGCCATACAGGACGGGTTACCAACAACCTGCTGTTCAATTTTGTGGATGCTACTGAGTTATTACTGCATGGCGTAGGCTTTAAGGGCAGTATTTTAGCGCCATTGGCCGACACCACGTTCTACAATGGCCATATTGACGGTCATTTTATTGTGGGTAATTTACAGACGCCCGACGGCGAACAAACCGGCCAGGTGAATGATTACCGGTTTGGCGACTTTGTTGATGTCAGTGAGCCAGGCACGTGGGCCGTAATGATGGCGGCGCTGGCCGGTCTGGGCTGGCGTCGCTGGTTAAAACGCAAAGCCGCTTAAGGCGGGATCTTCAAGGATCAGGGTATCGCTGGTCAGCCCCGCCGCTCCGGCCGGCTGCCAGCGTAGTTGTAATCCGGCCTGGGTGGCCTGATACTCCACCGCAAAATTTCGGCCCACAAAACCGGTTAATACCAGCTGGCGAGACAGTTGCCACTGAGCCTGTAGCGTCATTTGGCCGCTGATACCGGACCGCTGCCTGGCCTCTACTTCAGGGCCGGTTTCGGTAAGTGCGAAGCGCCGATAGCCCGATTCGTGGATCCAGCTATAGCCCACGCTTACCTCCCCTTTCATTTGCCATAGCCGGCCTTCACCGGTGAGTATTGCCGCACTGACCCCGCTTGCAAACAGGCTGTCCGGACTAAAATAGCCGCCCTGCCCTCGCGTAAAATCACCGGCATTGTGCTCAAAGCCTTCCCAGCTCACATAAGGCCCTGCGCGGACAAAATCCAGCGGGATATCCGAGTCAATCTGGATGGCTTTGCTTACCTCCACGCGCAGCCCAAAATGGTTATTATCAATGACCCGGGTGCCGGCATACCGGTCCGCTACTGTGCTAAGTGACAGGGCCCATTGGGGCATGATCACCCGGGAAAACAAGCCTCGCAATCCGGTTTTATATACCGCGCCCCAGGCTTCGGTGCGGGTTTGGAAATAGTTGGAGCCCAGGCTGAGTAAGCTTTGCGCCACGGGCTGATGATAAACAGTGACACCCAGGGTGTGGTCAGGGGCTAACCAGACCCCGCCCAGCTGCCCGTTCGGGCGGGCGTTAACCGGCTGATCGAGCAGGGTATACCCAAGCTGAGCATAGTAAGTGGCATTGTCGGTCTCGTATTTAGCGCTGCCAGTAAGGCCGACATCTTCAAAGCCGGTCAGACTGGTAAAGCTGTCTTGAACCTGCCCGTCACCAAACCAGCTTCCGGTCGCAGGGGCGCCACTGTAAAGCTGCTGATAGTTAAGTTGCAGCTGCCATTGCCAGTCTGCCAGGGTGTCGCTGATACCAATATAACTGTCAAGACGATCTAAATGACCCAGCCCCGCTGCGCCACTGCGATTATGGCTGGTGAGACCGGCAAACAGGGTCAGGGGTTGGGCACTAATTGCCTGCCGGGCAACCGGATGCTCAAGCTCCCGCGCCTGCCAGAATTGTTTACGCTGCCAGGCGTTACCGGCCGCTTGTTGCTTAACCAGACTGGCGACGGCGGGATAAAGCTCGGCAAACAGCATATGGCTGGCATAGGATTTCAGCGATTGCAGTAATCCCTGGGCATATACCCGGTTGGTCGGATCCCGGCGCAATAATCCATTAAACACGTGTTGGGCAGCATCATATTGCCCGGTGGCCAGTTGTGCCCATCCTTGCAGTTCTGCTTCGGCCGGGGTTAACGTGCGTCTTGTGGCAATTGCCCGGGCTTTATGCAGACTGCCGGGGTAATTTTTAGCGTTATACAGCGCGGCTTGCTGCATAGATAATTGATCAGTGCAAAATTGGGTTAGCCGGGGCGCCTGGGGGTACGCACAAGCTACAGCCAGGGCTTTGGCGGGTTGCCGGGTTTGTGTCAGGGTTAGCACCTGGCCATACAGATTATGCGTTAATTCGAAACGTGACATCGCGGCCTGAAAGTTCTGCTGCTCATAAGCCTGCCATGCTGAGTTGTCGATAAGCTTATCCAGGCCAAGATCCGGATAGCGGGTCTGCCACTGCTTCACCGCTGGCAGATTATCGTTGGTTAATGCCTGGCGGGTGAGTGCCGTAACACTGGCGATGATACCGTCGCCGGGTGATGTCGTCTTTACTGATGGTGAACCCGAAGTCCGCGCCCGTTCAAATTGGGTGAAGGCTTGCTGATACTGGTTTCTGGCATAGTATATCCAGCCCAGCAACACATGATATTCGGGCTCGCCAGCTGCGGCCGCTAACCGCGCTGCACTTGCAAGCGTGTCCTCAGAGGCGGTTTTTCGCTGAGCTTCAGACCACTTGCTAAGACGCCAGAATAATTGCCGGGTCTGGGATTTGGTTGCGCCCTCGTGCATCGTGGCTGTCTGCAGCTTAGCCGGTGATGTTGGTGGTGAAGCCGTGGGAAGCGGCATTTGTTCCAGGGCGGTGCGCAGAGCTGGCGAGGGCTGCCACTCAGGATATACCTGTTGTAATCGCTGAAATTCGGCCGCGGCTAGGCGGCGCTGCTGTTGCTGAATATGAAACCATACGCCCGTAGTGTCTGGTTGCTCAGCCTGCCCTTTGGGAAGCGCAACATCAGTGGTTGCATAATCGGTCACCACCTGGCCCGCACAGGGGAGTGTGCTGATACCCAGCACCATCAGGCAGATGACCGCCCGCATCATAACGTACCTTCTGCCAGATTCAGCTGACTTAGCATAATGAGGCTGGCAGAAAAGTAGTCGGTCTCGGGCCCAGGATGCAACAGCGGCATCTCCTGTTGTTGACCGGTTCTGAAATAGACCACCTGGGCAATTGCCTGCATGCCCTCACTCCAGCGATAATCTGCAATCTCCCCATTGATCAAATTCACTGTCGCCGGTACCACTTTGTAGCGCTTCCAAAAATCCAGATAAGGTTTTAGCAAAGCAGGATCAGAGGTTTTCTGCCAGGTTAAATGCAAAGGAATTCGACAAGCATTAAAGCCGTATTGCTGATTCACCGCCCCTTCCACCGTCAGCTCCTGCTCACTCAACCACATCCAATCGCCGGGTAAGCTTGGCGGCTGGCTGGCCACACGGGTCAATAATTCATGTCCTGAGCGAATCAGATCTTGCCATACCGGGTTATCAGTAAGTGTATAAAATGCCTCAAATGCCGGGAATACCCAGTAAGAAAGATTCAACTGCACCGCCCCCGGCCGGGTGAATCCTTCCACCCCGGGCAGTAACACCGTATACCCATGGGCATTGACCAGCAGTTGCTCTTCGATACTGTTTATAATGCGCAGCGCCTGCACACGGTATTGCTCAACTTCCCACATTTTACTGGCACGCAATAATGCCCATGCGATTAAAATATCACCGTCTGAAGCATTATTGGTATCATCAATACACGCCGCACTTTGCTGGGGACAAGGCCGGTAACGCCAGCTAAATAAATGGTCTTCGCGCTGCAGCGTCTGCCGGGTCCATTGCCACATCGCATCAAAACGCTTTTGGTCCCCAGCCTGCACGGCAAACAACATACCATAGCCCTGACCCTCGCTGTGCGAAACAAAATCGTTGCCGGTATCCACAATCCGACCTTCACGATAGAATTGCTCAACATACTGCTGCCAGTCATTTTCAAACGCGGTGGGTTCGCGTAACTCCTGACACGCACTAAGCAGCATCCCTGCAACTACCAATACGACGATATAACAGGTCCGCATTACCAGTCTTCCGTTACGGCCTGATTGCGCCGCCGCAAGAGCATCACCGCTACCGTGGTGCATAAAAGTATAAGTGCCGCTACCGCCAGCAACCAGTACCAGGGGTTATTAGATAACCATAAACGCAGTTCCAGCCAGCGATTATCTGGCTCGCCCAGCTCAAACTGTTGGGCCACCTGCATCGCCACCAGCGGTTGCTGCGCATCCTGCCAGCTGAAAAAGTCGCCGGCCATCTGGCCCCACAAGCTCAGACTGACCAAATCGTAAACCCGCTGTGTCAGAATTTCCGGGGTTTGCGCCGCCACAATATACAGGCTACCAGTGGAATCGGTGCGTGGATTCTGCAAAGCGCTTAGCACGCCCATCTCACCCAGCGTACTTTGCTGACTGGTAGTGCCGCTTAGCTGCAGGATCTCCTGGTTGGCTGAGCCGGTTAATTTATGAATACGGTTATGCAGCGCATTTTGCATTTTGTAGGGCCATTGTTTGGTGGCACTGAGCGAGGCGCCGTACCCGGTCGCCAAATCCGCCGGCAATTGTTCCGGCGTGGTCAGGACAAAGGCATTCCCTGACAAGGTCTGCGCTGTTTCATAAGACAAAAATAAATCAGGGATCACCGCGCCGGCAGTTTGGGCCAGTTTGCCCGCCAGCGTGAGGCCAGCCCCTGTCATTTGGTGGCTGGTCATATAAATGCCATTGGCATGGCTATCTGTGGTCTGTGCAAACGGATAGGCGGTTTCCTTAAATAAGGTCAGACTGGGCTGGGTCACCACACTCCCGGCCTCTGGCAGGGTTATCGCTGAACTGCTTTGCAGTTGAAACAGCATATGATTTCCGCCGACCTCATCACAGGCCTGGCCGGTCAGAGGGGCACGCATGGTCACCTCAAAATCGATGGTATTTTTGCCGCCCTGGAGGTAGCGCGCCGGCACAATGAGCTGATAGCCCCGATAGGCCTCACCATTCGGATTACTTAGTGGCCGGCCATGAACCAGTTCATCATTTACCATGATATTCATCATCGAGCCGGGTCCCACCGCGGCGCCATAGGCAAAGTCCAGCTCAAGTTTCACACTGGCACTTTCAGGAACATAAAAGTCGGCGGGCAGACGCAGTTCATAGGCCTTTTGGAACTTATTTTCTCCCCGAAAAACCACATCATTATAACCAATCTGCGCAAAGGTATAGGTATTGTCAGGCTTAAGTACATTGCCAGCAGACAACGCGGGGCCTGAGGTATCACCGGTCACCACAATACTGCGATCCGGATTTAGCGCATCGTCCATGATGCCCAGGGTTCTGGCCGCCTGCTGCACCTCCTCGGGAGTCCGTCCGGACACTATCAGGCGGGGGCTGGCGCCAATACGGGTACCCTCTTCCAGGGTGAAAGGCCGGGTTTGTTCAATACCGATAAAGGGCCCGTTGATTTTCTGCTGAATCGGTTTGTCGAGGTATTTAGCCAAGGTATCCTTTACCCCGACCAACACATGCAGCTCCTGACCAGCGGTTTGATTCAGATACCAGCTGCTTTGATAATATTGCTCTGTGAGTTTTTCGGTCCACTGCTGAGTTGCCGGCAGCACCGGCAAAGAGGTTTGCGGCGAGAGGGCCTGATGCTGAACTTTTAAAGGCGCATACTGACTGCGTAGCGCCAGCGCCTGTGCCACCAGTGGCAGCGCATGCGATACCACTCCGGGAGCTGCCTGCTCAGCACTGATAAGCATTACCTGGCGCTGCGCGCCAATACCCGGTCCAAAATAGCCGGCCAAATCCTGCAGCCGGGCGGTCTGAACCGAACGCTCGCTGGTCACCGTCAGGCTGGAGCGCTGTAAATCAATTTCACTCCACAATTCCGGGGCGCCCCCGTCCACGCACTGACTCGCATAATGATGACTGGCAGCAAAGGTCAGAGTATTGAAACCTTGGCGCCATAGCTGGGGCGGGATCTGCACCTTTGAGGACAGCTGCGGACGTTCCGGATCAAACATAATCTGCCCGATGGTCGCATTGTTAAAACGCACATTTAAAATAGAGCGGCGTTTTACCAGCGCCGCCGAACTCACCAGGGCGAGCTTGAGTGAGGCACTTTGTACCTGTTGCCGTCCCGCCAGTGGAATCGATAATGTGGCTTCATCACGCTTGCCCTGCAATCGTAATATGTCAGGCATTGCAGAATATTGGCTTAACGCTGTGGTTGAGGTTGTGGCCGCCTGACTATCGCCAAACAACACAACCCCAGCAAAAACAAACCAACTCGGTATAGCATGTTATTTTCCCTTTGTTATAACCCATTGCTGCCACAGCGCCTGTAGCTGCATGACAAAATGCTTGAAAACGGGCCGCAGGCTTACCCGCAAGACATGACGCACCCCGTATAAATATGAGATAGGCCGGGTACGCCGTCGCTGAAAACTTTGCCATCGGCGGCTATCGCCCATGGTGAACGCCACAATCTCGTTGCGAACAACTTCACTGGTACGCAGAAAACAAAAGCGCACCACCCCTGCGGCGGGATCATGAAACAGTACCCGGCACGGAATCGTCACATTGCGCTGCAGCGAACTCGACCAGCTAAGCAATTGCACCTGCTCGGGTAATGTCTGATGGCGGGCATGAATTTGGGCTTTACCCCCCCTAATGACAGATCCAGCATATTACCTACCCAGGCCCGGCCGTGTTCATCCCGTAGCGTGATGTCATCAGTGGCCGGCAAACGCGCCTGGCCCCGAATTTGTCGCTGCTCTATCAGCACACTGAGCACACTGAACAACAACAATAAGTTAAAGGTATTCCACAACAGCACCACCACGGTCAGATCGCGGGTTAACGGCTCGGCAGACACCCTATGTAACCCCACTATAATCCCGGTAATCACCAGTACAATCAAACCATAAAATATATTGGCTAACGGGGAAATATATTGCTGAACCAGACTTTCGCCTTTGGGGGTGACGACAAAAGAAGGCGCGCGAGGGTTTTTAAACACTTTTACCAGCGCCCGCAGGGTGAAAGTACATTGCAATATTTCATACAATTCGGAGACTAGGGGCCAACGGGTTCGCCCGAACAATAGGGTCGACAGCTGATAGGTGGCAATAACATGAGGCACCGTATAGGCCACAATTTCCTGCAATGAAGCATGATAAATCTGGAGCCCGAAAATAAGATAGGTCAACGGCATCAGCAAAAAGATTATCCGGGCAAAAGGAAACAACCAGAATAAAATAGAACTCAGGTATCCA
Source organism: Salinimonas marina (assembly GCF_015644725.1). Taxonomy (NCBI): domain Bacteria; kingdom Pseudomonadati; phylum Pseudomonadota; class Gammaproteobacteria; order Alteromonadales; family Alteromonadaceae; genus Salinimonas; species Salinimonas marina. The sequence continues at coordinate 518,190 of NZ_CP064795.1, read as the reverse complement.
AAGCGCTGCGACCACGATAACCCGGCGCCGCGGTACGGTTTTTTTAGCAGTAAAATCTGGGTCATGCCCTGGGCCCAGCGCATTCGCTGGGTGACAAACGCATGCAGGGTTTCAGGCGCCAGGCCACTTACCATTGGCCGGTTTACATACACCGACTCATACCCCATGGCATGCAGATCGTAGGCGGTTTCGGCATCTTCGGTAACCGATTCGCCTGACAAGCCATTGACCTTTTCCAGGTGGGCCCGGCGCAGCACCGCTGCCGATCCACAGAAAAAAGAAGCGTTCCAGAAATCCAGGCCTTTTTGAATTGTGCCGTAAAACATATCGTTTTCGGATGGCATCCGGGTGAAGGCCGAAAAATAATTACGCTCTACCGGATCGGGGTTGGCCATAAAGTGCGGAGTTTGCACCAAAAACACTTTCTCTTTATCAATAAGCCAGGGCACCGTTTTATCCAGAAAATCGGCAGTGGGGACATGGTCGGCATCCAGGATCACGATAAGCTCGCCATCGGTGTGCGGCAGCGCACTGTTGATATTGCCGGCCTTGGCGTGCAGGTTCTGCGCCCGGGTGTGATAGCGCACACCAAGCTTCAGGCATAATCGCTGAAGCTGTTCATGCCGGTGGCGGGCCCGCCGGGCGGCAACCACATCGTGTTGCTGGCGCTTTTGTTCGGTCCCCCATCATCTAATAAATGTACGTGTAACTTATGCGCCGGATAATGCATTTGCAACGCCGCTCGCAGCGTAACCTGTAAAATCTCGGGATCTTCGTTATAGGTGGGGATAAACACATCTACGGTGGGAAGTTGTGGTTCGCTATAGTTTTTCAGGCTGCGTTCAGGGCGGCTTAACGGAAAAATATTCACCACACAGCTGATCACATGGGTCAGGGCGGCATAGAGCTCTGCCAGAAACAACAGCCAGGCTGCAGCCAGAGATAACCAGTCGGCCGCATTAAGGGTGTACATGCCCCGCCACAAAATGTAGCGCACGGTAAGTGCAAGGCCTAACAACACCGCCAGTACCCGGAAAAAAACCCGATATTGTTTTAAGGCAGCGGCTTCATGACTGGCAAAGTAGATGAACACCAGAATACAACCAGCCACAACTAACTGTGCCAGGGCATCCATGGGCGCGGCCAGAGCGCCGCCTAACAACAACAAACAACAAAGAAAGAAACCGTTATAGCTCAGAAACCAGCGTCTTCCTGATTGGGTATTTTCCAAATCAGAGTTCCGTCAGAGGCACCCTTGTCACGGCTGTATAGGTACTGCGATCGATTAACACTAACGCATCGTCGGTGTATTCGACTTCGTGATTACTTTCGTAAAACTTGCGCGAAAGTGTGTCCCTGTGTCGCCGACATTCCTTACTGCGTAGTACGGCGTATGGCAATATTACCAGGCCAATCATCAGCGCGGTTGCTTCAAGCACAAATACCCATGCAGCTGCCACTGGTGCCAAATACAATGAAAATCCTAAAACCAATGTGCAGGCCACTATAATCGCGTAAGTGAGCGCACGCAAGCGCTGCGCCCTGTGCATTTGTTGCTCGGCATTCAGCAGTTTACGCAAACGGCTATTCCAGCGTAACTGCAGACTGTGAGTGCTGGGCTGGCCATCATGCAGGCGTACCCGTTCGCGCCCGAATAAGGGGGTAACCTTATCGTGGCTGGCTGGAAGGGATGGAGCTGCACTTTCTTTGGAAAACATCGCGAGAATCTCAAACTATGAGATTCTTATTGTAGGCAACCCGGGCGCGGCAATAAATTGCTTAGAAAATACACGGTTATCCGAAACAATACGCTTTGTATACTTTGGTATTAGCTATCGCGAACGGCTAAATTTTGGCAGTTCGTTTGCCTGGTACATCTTCATCGCAATACTGGTCAGATTGCTGATATTGAACAAGGTCCCAAAAATACTGCCCACCAGCACCGCGTAAGTCAGCCCCAGTAACTCCGCCAGCACAAACCAGCGACGAATATTTTTGGCATCCTGCAAGATAATGGAGCCGATAGTAAAAATCAGCGACGACGCATAGGCCACAAAGATGAGGGGCCCGTGCTCAAGAATAAACCATTCCAGCAGCAAAAATGCGATATTCAGGGCCACAAAAAAATACAGGATGGCCCGGCTCCGGTATTTCAATGCGACCACATTGCGGACACTGGCCATCAGACAGCCGACCCCGGCAGCCATTGCCTCCAGCATAAAAAAGTGAACACTTACACTCAGCAAAGCTATTGCAGATAGTGCCCTGTAATGATTCGCATCATTTTGGCGATAGCCAATAAAATTAAATACCAGCGCGACGGCGCCAAAGGCTTCTGCCACCCAATCTGTCATTGTGGTCTGGTCGGTTAATAAAATTGATAACCGCTAATACGCTTAAAATCCCGAAATCGGTTGCTGTCAGGCGAAATCAAAATGCCAGATAAAACGGCTGACACAAGCTTTTGTAAGCAGCAGTATATTGATTGTTGCTATCACGAATATACAAAGGTGTTACACAATCGGCCATGGCAACTTCAGGTACATGATCATTACCCCCTGCTGGAACCGCGCTAAATTGTAAGGCCACAGCGTGCGCAGGCTTACCCTCGCGATGGTGCAGCATCAGTGCCTGCTGTAAGCGCAAATGATGCCGGGCCGCCAGCTGAACAATTTCGTTAAACCGGGTGGCCGGGTACAAGCAGCAGCAATGGCCCGCTGGGGTAAGCTTTTCGGCGACCCAGCTAAACAGTTCCGCAGGCGCTAACGCGTCATCGTGCCGCGCACGTTGACGCGCCTTTGTCTGGGCCAGATGAGTTCGCTGTCCGACCCCGGCCTGGCTAAAATAGGGCGGATTACAGATGATCAAATCGTAGCGATGGACAGAGGTAAACTGGTGCAGCGCGCAATGCTTAATATGGATTCCCCGTGGCCAGGGGCTACCTGCGACATTATCACGGCTTTGGCGCACCGCACCGGCATCCACATCTAAGCCGGTGACCGTCGCCGCATCAGGCAGCCGTTGACGCAACATCAAGCTCAAAATGCCACTACCACAGCCGATATCCAATGCGTTATGGACCTGGGCGACCGGCGCCCAGCTGCCTAACACCAGGGCATCGGTACTGACCTTCATCGCACAGTGCTCATGGCCGACAAAAAACTGCTTACACTGAAATCCTTTGGCCATGCTTAAAACCGTTGCTGCAGAATCATTTTTGCTGCTACCTCGCTGGCATAAGCTGGCCGGTATTTACGTAATTTACCCACCAGCACTTTGCGCAGTACCGGTGCCAGTTTCTGACCAAGATCTTCCAGTGGCCGGGTGGCATGGCGGGCTCCTAACAGCAGCGACGGGCGTACCGCTGTTGCATGGTGTAATAGCGGCATACGCATGATGGCATTTTCCAGCTCGCCTTTTACCCTAAGGTAAAAATTTTTGCTGCGGGCGTTGGCCCCCACACTGGAGATCCACACAAAGCTATCGCAACGCTGCGCGCGGGTCAGCTGAGCGGCGATATGAATGTACTCAAAATCTACTTTGCGAAATGCGGCTTTGGTGCCCGCCTGTTTCAAAGTCGTTCCAAGACAACAATACACATGGTTAACAGTGAAATAACCCTCATAATCCTGCAACTGGCCGAAATCAATGACCATGGGCTGCAGTTTTCTGTCAGGATCGTCAAACACAGCGGCAGGCATCGGGCGTCGCAGTAAACAGATAACGCGGCTATAGCGCGCATCGGTTAACAGCTGCCGGACGAGCGCCTGACCTACCAGGCCGGTGGCCCCTAATATTAAAGCGGTTTTATTGCCTGTCACCTTGTGTCATCCTTTTAACTACAGATAACTATCACAGCGTAGAGCGTAGATAATAATGAAAAAAGCGTTAATGATTGGAGCCTTTATGATGCTCAGCAACGCCGTTACGGCGAAAACCCTCACTATCGAACGAATATTTGACTCACCTTCATTAGATGGCAACGCGCCACGTAATCTTAAAGTATCGCCGGACGGACAGCGAGTGACTTTTTTGAAAGGTAAGGAGTCGGACTACGAACAACTTGATTTATGGGAATACCACATCGAGTCTGGCCAAACCCGCATGTTGTTCGACTCAGCTGAGCTGGCATCTGAAGAGCAGGAATTATCTGACGAAGAAAAAGCCCGACGCGAACGCATGCGTTTATCCGGCACCGGCATCGTCAGTTATCAGTTTTCTAAAGACGGTTCAGCGTTATTATTCCCCTTGGGTGGCGATGTGTATTTTCACAAGCTGGGGCAAAAAGGCGCTAAGCAACTGCTGGATACCGAAGCCTTTGAAACCGATATCCGGCTTTCTCCCCAGGGTAATTTCATCTCATTTATCCGCGACCAGAATCTGTTCGTAAAGAATATCGAAACCGGCGAAGAGAAAGCCATTACCACCGAAGGTGGCGATGCGATTAAAATGGGGATGGCGGAATTTGTCGCCCAGGAAGAAATGGGTCGGATGACCGGTTACTGGTGGGCGCCCGATGAAAGCCATATCGCGTTTACCAAAGTCGATGAAAGCCCGGTGGATATCATCACCCGCTCAGAAATTTATGCTGACGACATCAAAATGATTGAGCAGCGCTATCCTAAAGCGGGCACCCCCAATGTGGACATTTCCCTGGCGGTCCAGAATATTGAGTCCGGTGAGCGTCGGTGGGTTGATTTAGGCGAAAATAAGGACATTTATCTGGCTCGCGCAGACTGGATGCCGCATAGCAAAACACTGACTTATCAGTGGCAGACCCGTGACCAGCAGACCCTTGAGCTAAAGGCGTATAATATTACCACCCAACAGCAGACGGTGTTATTAAAAGAAACCAGCGACACCTGGGTAAACCTGCACGACGATCTTACCTTTCTGGATGACTCTGAACAGTTTATTTGGACCTCTGAACGCGACGGATTCAAACACCTGTACCTGTTCAACAATGATGGCAGCCTGGTCAGACAGCTGACGTCCGGCGACTGGGTAGTCGATGATATTGAAGCTATTGATGAAGCCAAAGGTCTGGTGTATTTCAGCGGCCGCAAAGACACGCCATTGGAAAGCCATCTGTATAAGGTGAACCTGCAGGGCGAGAAGGTAGAGCGTATCTCTAGCCGTGATGGTTACCACTCTGTGAGTTTTGCCTCCGACGCCTCAATCTATGTTGATCAGTTTTCCACTGCGAACCGCCCGCCCCAGGTAAGTCTGCATCAGGCCGATGGTAAACAGATTACCTGGCTGGAAGAAAACAAGCTGGATGACAATCATCCTTTAACACCATACCTGAAAAACTGGCACGAGCCTGAGTTCGGTACGCTGCAAACCGAAGATAATGCCACCCTGTACTATCGCTTGTACAAGCCACAAAATACCGATAAAAAGCACCCTGCGATTGTGTATCTTTACGGTGGCCCCCATGCCCAAATGGTCACCAACCGCTGGGGCGGCAACCGGAGCCTGTTGCTGCAGTACTGGGTAAACCAGGGTTATGTGGTATTTACGGTCGATAACCGCGGCTCAAACTACCGGGGTAAAGGCTTTGAAGATCCTATCTACAAAAAAATGGGCTCTATTGAAGTTGACGATCAGGTCGCCGGTGCCAAATTCCTGCAAAGCCTGCCGTATGTAGATGGTGAGCGCATTGGGGTGCATGGCCACAGCTATGGTGGCTATATGACGCTAATGGCAATGTTTCAGGCGCCAGAATATTTCAAAGCTGGCGTATCCGGGGCGCCGGTTACCGACTGGCGGTTGTATGACACCCATTATACTGAACGGTATATGGGCAACCCTAAAACGGATGACCAGGCCTACACCGATGCATCGGTATTTCCTTATGCCAAAGATCTTAAAGGAGATTTACTGATTTATCATGGTATGGCCGATGACAATGTGCTGTTTACCCACAGTACTCGTTTATACAAACATCTGCAGGATGAAGCCATTGTGTTTGAAACCATGGATTATCCAGGCAAAAAACACAGTATTCGCGGTAAACAAACCGGGATCCACCTGTATAAAACCATCACTAACTTTTTCAATCGCAGCTTACAGATAGAAAAATAAGTGCAAAGTGACCATGCTATTTAGCACGTGTCAGCGGGTATAAAAAGGGGGCCACATCTGGCCCCCTTTCTTGTGGTTCCAGGGCAGATTAAAACAGCATGTTAGCCAGCATTTTCTGGACCCCTACGGCAGCCGACTTCCCAAGCTCTACCTTTTGGGGCTCATCCTGCCCGACACCCAGATCCTCAGCTCCGAATCGGTATCAAAATGTCCGGCGGTTTCCACACTAAACTGGGTAATGGATTTGTACGGAATAGACAGGTAGTTCACCTTACGTCCGCTTAATCCCTGCTTGTCGATAAGTATGACTCGCGCCGAAGTAAATACAATCAGGTCGCGAATCAGCCGGTAGGCAGTGGTAATTTGTTCACTATCGCCGATGATCGGTTCCAGCTGTTCCCGTACTTCTTCTACATCAACCTCGCTGGCATTGCCCATAAGGGTGTCTAATAATCCCATAACTTTGTCCTTCTGCCTTATGCACCCTGGCGGGCGCTTGTGTGAATCCTCAGTACGGTTAGTATGTTATTTACCCAGCAGAGTTGCAACATATGGCTTATGCCGATAACAGCAACTCACCGTGGGGGTATGCCGCCGGTCAGCCTGGTTGCACCGTTCCCGGGAACCGATTATGTTAGATACCCCGATGTTTTTTAACCCAAAAGAGTGCAAATAATCCAACATGGCAGCACCTACTTACGAGGATGTTTTAGCCGCGGCAAAGCGGCTGAAATCTCATGTACAGCACACCCCTATTATTGAATCTTCATTACTGAATAAATGGCTGGGACACCGGATTTTATTCAAAGCTGAATGCTTGCAAACCATCGGCGCGTTCAAGCTTCGCGGCGCGCTGAATATGCTGGCACGCTGCGCTGAACAAAACACCCTGCCTAAACATGTGGTGGCGAACAGCTCTGGTAATCACGCGCAGGCGGTGGCTTACGCTGCCAGTCTTTACCATATCCCGGCCACGATTTTTGCAGCCCAGACTATTTCCCCCATCAAAGCTGCAGCCACCGAAAGCTATGGGGCCAAAGTGCAACGATTTGTCACCCGCACGGAAGCTGACCAGGCGGTGAAAGCAGCAGCCGCCGATGCCGATACGCTATGGATCCCCCCTTTGATCATCCCGATATTATTGCCGGGCAGGCCACCGCTACCCACGAAGCGTTGCTGCAAACAGGCCCGGTAGATGCGGTGTTTGCGCCCTGTGGCGGCGGCGGATTGCTAAGCGGCGCCCTGATTTCCACCCGGGCGATGCAACCCCAGGCGCAGATCATTGGCGCCGAGCCCGAGCAGGCCAATGATGCTTCACGCTCGCTGCAAAGTGGCAACATCGAAGTATTAAATTCGCCCCCTGATACGCTGGCCGATGGCGCCGCGACGCCCAGCGTGGGCGAGCATACCTTTGGCTTTTTGCAACAGCTTGACGATTTTTACGAAGTCAACGAGGTGCAGATTGCCTACTGGACTCAGTGGTTACAGCATTTACTCAAACTGCATATAGAGCCCACCAGTGCCTTATCCATGGCGGCGGTCACCGCCTGGGCGGTAGAAAATCCGACGCCCAAAACCGCTTTGGTAATGCTTTCGGGAGGCAACATCAGCGCTGCCACCATGCAAAAAATCTGGCAACAGGACTATCTGTTACAGCCTCCAAACTTAACTCAACAGGACGATAAATAATGCGTAAATTCGGACACACTCTGTGCGCACTGGCCACCACTGCTTTGATGGCGGTACCTGCGGTGGCACAAAATTCGGTGTTTCTCAAAAACATTAATGGCTATACCCTCGATGAGCAGGGAGAACTTAAGCAGTTTTCCCAGTTATTAATCAAAGATGGCAAGGTGGTCTCCACCGACCAGAACGCCGCTAACAAGATTGCCGAGGCAAATATTATTGACGGCAACGGCAAAACCTTATTGCCGGGTATGATTGATGCTCACGGCCATATGCTAGGTTTAGGCAGTAATTTGCTGGAAGTGGACTTGCGAGATGCCGGTAGTGCTCAGGAAGCAGCACAGATGGTAGCGGATTATGCATTAGCCCATGGCGATCAGGAATGGATCACGGGCCGTGGCTGGAATCAGGAACAATGGCCTGATCGCGCTTTTCCCACCGCGGCGCAACTAGATCAGCACATTACCGATCGGCCGGTCTGGCTAGGTCGGGTCGATGCCCATGCGGGCTGGGCTAATAGCAAAGCGCTGGAGCTGGCCGGGATCACCGCCGACACGCCGGATCCTGAAGGCGGTCAGATAATTAAGGATGATGAGGGCAACCCCACCGGTGTGCTTATTGATAACGCCAAAGCGCTGGTAGAAGAGGTTATGCCTGAGACGCGCTACAGCCAACTCACAGAACAACTGGACGCGGCCTCCGCCCATCTGCTGGCAAACGGCGTAACCATGATGCACGATGCCGGCATCAGCCATCGCGAATACGATTTTTATCTGACCCAGGCGGTAAAAGGCGAGCTGCCGGTGCGGGTATACGCGATGATTGCCGCTACGGATCCTGACCTGGCGCGCATGCTGGATCGCGGCATTGTTCGTGGTGAGCGCGACTTTATTTTTATACGCAGTGTTAAAGCCTATGGCGACGGGGCCCTGGGCAGCCGGGGAGCCGCCTTGCTAGAACCATACAGTGACGCGCCCCACCAGCAAGGTTTAATGCTGACTCAGCCCGAAGACTTTCCGGGTCTTTTTAATAAGGTCATTGATGCCGGATTCCAGCTTAATTTTCATGCTATTGGTGATCGGGCCAATCATCTGGCGCTAAATCAGTTTGAACAAACCTTTGCGCAGCGCGGCGGAGAACACCTGCGTCACCGCATTGAACATGCTCAGGTGGTGGCCCCCGACGATTTAGCCCGCTTTGCCCAGCTTCAGATCCTGCCATCTATGCAGCCTACCCACGCCACCAGCGATAAAAACATGGCTGAAGATCGGCTTGGTAAAGCGCGTATGAAAGGTGCTTATGCCTGGAAAACCCTGCTGGATTCTGGCATTCCCCTGCCCCTGGGCTCAGATTTTCCGGTGGAATTGGCCAACCCGTTTTATGGCTTGCATGCCGCGGTGACCCGTCAGGATCGCAATAATCAGCCAGTAGCAGGTTGGTACGCCCACGAAGCGCTGTCGGTAACACAGGCATTTCGTGGCTTTACCCTTGATGCGGCTTACGCAGCGCATATGGAAGAGGTAACCGGCACTCTGACACCGGGAAAATGGGCCGACTTTATCCTGGTCGATCAGGATATTTTTGAAATAAAACCCGAACACATTTGGAAAACCAAAGTCTTACAGACCTGGATCGCCGGTGAACAGGTTTTCGCTGCCGCCCAGGACGCAAATTAATCCATGGTTTGCCACCAGCGCGGCGTTACCCCTGGCTGGCTAACCTTAATCACCTCACCGAAGCGAGGCGTGAGTAATTTCACGCCCTGCTGCCGGCTGTGCTGCTCAAGTTGCTGTAGGGGCGCATACCAGCTGTGAAATGCCAGATCAAAGGTACTGTTGTGTATCGGTACCAGATACTGTCCGTTAACCTCCCTGAACGCCGTTAAGGTCTGTTCTGGTTGCATATGAACCTGAGGCCAGTTACTGGCATAGGCTCCATTTTCCATAAACGCCACCTCAAAGGGCCCCAGCTTTTCCCCAATCGTCCTGAAACCGGCAAAATAGCCAGAGTCGCCACTAAAAAATAACGAGCCCGCAGTGCTATTGATCGCCCACCCGCCCCACAAGGTTGCATTGCGATCGGTGAATGCACGCCCCGAAAAGTGATAGGAAGGCGTTAGGGTCAGCGTAATGTCGTCAAGCTGTTGATGCTGCCACCAGTCCAGTTCGGTAATGGAGCCGGGCTCGACACCCCACTTGAGCAGCTGACTTTTAAGCCCTAAGGGCACCACAAAGTGCCGGGTTTTATCTTTTAGTGCCCGGATAGAGTCTTCATCCAGATGATCGTAATGATTGTGGGACAACAATACCGCCAGGATAGACGGCAACTCTTCGATAGTAATTGGCATTGGATGAAAGCGCTCCGGCCCCATAAAGCTAAACGGTGAGGCACGACGGGCAAACATGGGATCGGTTAACAGATACCGGCCATCGATTTTAAACAATACGGTAGAATGACCCAGTTTCGCAAAAAAGATGCCGGTGTCGGGTAGGGCCTGTAACTGAGCGGTACTTAACGATTGTACCGGGATAGCATCGGCGGGTCTGATAGCAGTGCGTTCCCCGGTAATACTGCGATGAAAAATGTCGATAAACTTTTTAAAGGTATTACCGGTAATAGGGGTGGTATTGGCAAAGGCCCGTCCTGGTACTGAGGTGAGTCGAAGGTTTCTGAGGTGAGTCGAAGGTTTCTGAGGGGGTACTGTCGAGCCGGTAGTTGACCACACCCGCCGTCAGTATCAGCCCCAGCACCACCATTGCAAAGATTGTTAAAGCTCGCACTGTTGTTTGGCTCCCGGCCTATAAAAAACGGGAGCCTGAGCTCCCGTTGCTAACGACTTACACGATGATGTTAGCCATTGTATAGCGTATTAATCCATTTCTCTTCAGTGATAAAGTCCCAGTGCCATGACTGCCACTTCGACTCCAGCCCTTGCTGCACAATCTCCTGGGCACTCATGCCCTGAGCTTTAAGTTTATCCACATAGCTTTTGGTTTGTTCTATCATCTCTAAAAATGCTTTGTAGTCAGACTGTTTTGCCAACGGGCCATGACCGGGCACAATAATGGTTTTTTCGTTGGTTTTTTCAATCAGGTGTTTCACCGAACGAATATACCCTTCAACGCTTCCCCTGACTTTAAGTCAATAAACGGAAAGCGCTCATTAAAAAACAAGTCGCCGGTATGCAGGACATTCGGCTCTTCAAACCAAACTACGGAGTCACCATCGGTGTGACCTTCGGCCAGGTGCATGATATGCAGGGTTTCGCCATTGAAATGCATTTTAATGCCATCTTCGTAGGTGATCACCGGCAATGCCTGCGGCTTGGTGTTGTTGTCTTTAGCCAGCCTTACCCGCACATTGTTGTGCGCGACAATCGTACTGTCGGCATGCTGATGAAACCAGCCGTTGCTACCGGTATGGTCGCCATGAAAATGGGTATTGATGATAAATTTTGGCGATTCATTACCTAACTCACCCAACGCATTAGAGATTTTTTGCGCCAGCGGTTCAAACTGGTCATCAATAATCAGTACCCCATCCTTGCCGGCGGATACGCCGATATTGCCCCGGCGCCCTGTAACATATGTACAGAGCCGCGCAGCGGCGTATCTTTTATTTGTACATCGTTGTATTTATTCTGGGCCTGTCCGGCTGCGCTTAACAACAATGGCAATACCGCCAATGCGCCTTTATATCCGATGTTCATGATGCATCCTTCACTGGTTGACTGCCAATCATTATGCGGTCACATATCGAACAGATCATTTATATTTTTGTGTGACTTTCAGGCAGCGGCTTGATGTATTCGAATCTGGGCAGGGTTTCGCCGCCTTTTTCTACCGTCTCGGTGAACATCGACAAGGGTCTGACCCACAATGCCTGTTCGCCATAGCAAGGCCGGTAGACCACCAGCTTGCTGTCATCTTCACTGTGCCGGGCTACTTCATACACGGCGTAGAAGTTTCCTTTATAATGCCGGTATATCCCGGCTTGAGGGTAGGAATCATTTACTGATACTCCAGTGGTAAGGTAAGTTGTTCAACAGGCGTGGGTTCGGCTAAACCTATGTGCAGGCCAAGCAGACGAATGCCCCTGCCCTTGCCCCGCTCAAATGCCTCGTTCAGCAATTGCTCAAACACCCTGGCATCAAATTTTTGTTGCCGGTGCTCCACAGTAGTCAGCTGAAAGTCACTAAATTTAAGCTTCACGCCCTGCGACTTTATGCGTACCGGTTCACCCTTTGTGTGTTTTTGCTGATGGGCCGCCATACGCTCGGCCAGTTTGTCCAGCAGCACGGGTAAAAAGTCCCGACACTGTTCCAGGGTATGGATATCATCATGCAGGGTGCGTTCTACGCCAATGGATTTGCGCTCGCGGGTAACATTGACTTCCCGCTCATCGACCCCATGCGCCCGGTCCCACAATACTGCGCCAAATTTTCCCAGCTCTTTTTGCAGTCTTTCAAACGGGTAATGGCGAATATCCTCACAAGTAGCCAGGCCCATTCGCTGTAGTTTCTGCATGGTGACCTTGCCCACGCCGGGGATTTTTTCCAACGCCATTTTTCGTACAAACGCGTCTTGTTGATCTGGGGGATAACACAGATGCCATCAGGCTTGTTTTCATCACTGGCCACCTTGGCCACAAACTTACATGAGGCCACGCCGGCCGAGGCGGTCAGTCCCAGTTCATCGTGAATACGCTGTCTTATTTCCTGAGCGATCAGGGTGGCACTGCCACCACAATGTACTGAGCCTGATACATCCAGATAAGCTTCATCCAGCGACAACGGCTCGATGATATCGGTAAAATCAGCAAATATTTCGCGAATGCGCATCGACTCTTTTACATAAACATCCATACGCCCTTTGACCATCACCAAATCAGGACATAGCCGCAGCGCGTAGGCAGTGGCCATTGCAGAACGAACACCGTATTTTCGGGCCGGATAATTACAGGTGGAGATCACACCCCGTTGTTTTGAGCTGCCACCAATGGCCAGCGGTACATGACGCAAAGACGGATTATCGCGCATTTCTACAGCGGCATAGAAACAGTCCATGTCCACATGAATAATTTTACGCACCCGAATGTTCTCTGCCTGTACACATAGCCAGTATTTTAACGATTTTTTTGGTCACAATATACCCTCTTGGCGATCTGGCGGCCGATAGGGTAATTACCACCGGCTACAGGGTTTGGATTGCCCTATAAACAGGCGATAACAAGGAAATAAACAAGCAGACCAGGCGATAGGCTAATCACACAGGGTGATAGCACCGGCTATGATGGCACAGACTGGCCCTGGCGTGGGGCTCGGCCATAAAGGCGTGGTCGTGTAACCGCGCCACATGATATTAGGTGGGCACTTCAGCGAGAACCATATTCAGGAGATAGCATCAGCTCCTGTTCCACGATTCGGGCATAGTGTTTAAGCCGGTCAATCTCAGCCGCGGTGTAGTCACGGACCTCATCGTGCAATAAACAAAATGTCCCCAGCTCGTAGCCATCATTTGAATACAGAATCATCCCGGCATAAGAGCGAATATAGGGTTCGCCGCGCACCAGTTTGTTATTTTTGAATCGAAAATCTGCCAGGGCGTCGGGCACCACTAGATATTCTTCTTCGGCAATGGCATAGGTACAAAACGAAATGTTTCGTGGCGTTTCCCGTTTATCTAGCCCCTGACGCGACTTAAACCATTGTTTGTTTTCGGCAATCAGGCTGATCAGTACCGTTTTGCAGCCAAATTCCTGCTGAGCTTTTTGGGTGATGGCATCAAAGCGTTCTTCAGGCGGTGTATCCAGGATATTCAGATCGTAAAGGGCTTTTAAGCGTTCAGCTTCGTGAGGTAACCGGGGAATAGTAGCCATGCTGGCAGATCCTAAAAGAGTAACAAAATAATAAGCGTCATAAGCACACCAACGCACAGTAATACGAGGTGGCGAAGACGTATAGCAGAACATAACACTGTACTTATTACCAGTTAAGCTTGCCTGTCACGCTATTATTTTTATAGATCATGGGGTAACGCCTCTACAGCGTGGCCTGATAGCTTCGTATTCGCCGGTGTTATATACCAGGATGTAGCAGAGGCGATAGAGGTCAGTAAGGAGTCACTCAGAAGCTAGCTCCAGCGCCGGACGCAAAGCACCTGACGATACTGTGACAGCCAGGCGCTGAATCATTACCGATGGGCTGTTATAGAATCTGGTTTTCTTTCCATTCTGCCAGTTTCTTTTCCCGCAGCATCGTACGCTCTTCCCGGGCCTTTTTGCGATCGCACGGTTCCGGGCAGTCACAGGCTTTTTCAATACCCAGCGCCCCAAGGCCGCCACAACTACCAGAAATGGTTTTGCGCTGTACCATGTAACCTACTGCCATGGCTAATACCATGGCCAGGAAAAATACAAAGGCCAGAATAAATGTACTCATAACACCACCTTATTTAGTTTTTAATTTCAACGGTTTCTTCAAAGGCCGCAGAAAGATATTCTTCAAATTCACCGTTGTGATGCCGTATCAACAGCACCGCTAAATTCTGTTCTTCGGCCAGTGCCTTCGCAGCGTCCCAACCCATTACGTTTAACGCGGTGGCCAGGCCATCGGCGGTCATGGATGAGGGGTCGACGACCGTCACTGCCACCAGGTTGTGGGTGATGGGTTTGCCGGTACGAGGATCGATAAGATGAGAGTAACGCACCCCATCCTGCTCGTAATAATTGCGATAATCGCCTGAGGTCGCTATCGCATTGGTGCCGACCGATAAAATCTTTTGTACCGCGCGTTCGCTGCTGACCGGTTTTTCTATCGCAATAAGCCAGCCGCTACCGTCACCACGCTGTCCTTTAACCCGCATCTCGCCACCTATCTCAACCAGATAGTCATGGATATCGTGTTTTTCAAGGATTTGTGCAATTTCATCCACCCCGTAGCCTTTGGCAATGGTGGATAAGTCCACATAGACCTGCGGATGGGTTTTCTGTAAGCCCTCGTCGGTCACCCGCAACTTCTGGGCGCCCACATAGTCACGCACCTGCGCAATTTGCTCATCACTGGGAACCTGCTCCGGACGCTTATTGGGTCCAAAGCCCCACAGGTTAACTAAGGGCCCCACCGTGACATCCAGCGCGCCTTTGCTTACCTGACTAAGACGCAAGGCTTCAGTCACCACCGTGCGGGTCTCAGCAGAAACAACAAAAGGTTTGGTAAACCGGTTTTGATTAAAGCGTGATAATTCCGACTCTGGGTCGTAGGTGGACATCAACGCATTGATACGTTGCAAGCGCGTATCAATCTTGCTTTGCAAGCCTTCCACCGCCTGCTGCTGGTCACTCACCACATACTTCACATTATACGTGGTTCCCATTGTATCGCCATGTAAATGAACTACAGGCAGCTTCTCGTTACCGCAAGCGGCTAAAACCAGCACTACCGTGGAAATAACCAGCCATTGCGTCAGGGGTTTTATCAAAATACCTTATCCTTTTTGCATTAAAAAAGGGGCGAATGAATCGCCCCTTTTGTCTGTTCTTTATCGCCTGGTGTTAGCCACCGAAATCATCAAGCATGATGTTTTCGTCTTCAACACCCAGATCTTTGAGCATGTTGATTACTGCTGCGTTCATCATAGGTGGACCACACATATAGAACTCACAGTCTTCAGGGGCTGGATGATCTTTAAGATAATTTTCTAATAATACCTGGTGAATAAAGCCGGTATCACCTTCCCAGTTATCTTCAGGCTGAGGATCTGACAAGGCAACATGCCAATCAAAATTCTCATTTTCTTCAGCCAGTTCATCAAAATCTTCTACATAGAACATTTCACGTAATGAACGGGCGCCGTACCAGAAAGAAATCTTACGATCGGTTTTAAGACGACGTAGCTGGTCAAATATGTGTGAACGCATTGGCGCCATACCGGCCCCCCGCCCACAAATACCATCTCGTTTTCGGTTTCTTTGGCATAGAACTCACCGAATGGCCCAGAAATCGTAGCCTTATCACCTTCTTTCAGGCTCCAGATGTACGATGACATCTTACCAGCAGGCAGACTCAGATTATTAGGCGGCGGCGTAGCGATACGCACGTTAAGCATAATAATCCCTTCTTCTTCCGGATAGTTTGCCATCGAGTAGGCACGAATGGTTTCTTCATCAACTTTTGATTCGATGTCGAAGAAGCCAAAACGTTCCCAGTCACCACGGAATTTTTCTGGTACTTCAAAATCTTTATACTTCACATGGTGAGGCGGCGCCTCAATCTGAATATAACCACCCGCCTGGAACGGCACACTTTCGCCATTCGGAATCTTCAGCTTCAGTTCTTTGATAAAGGTGGCTTTGTTGTCATTAGAAATAACTTCACAATCCCACTTTTTAATACCAAAGACTTCTTCTGGTAATTCAATTTCCATGTCCTGTTTTACCGCAACCTGACACGACAAACGACAGCCTTCACGAGCTTCGCGTTTGGTAATATGGTCAAGTTCGGTAGGCAGAATTTCACCGCCACCGGATTTCACATCTACCCGACACTGGCCACATGAACCACCGCCACCACAGGCAGACGATACAAAAATACCAGCTTCGGCCAGCGCACCCAACAGCTTGCCACCCGGAGATGTTTTGATAGCCTTATCGGGGTCGTTGTTAATATCGATGGTTACATCACCGGTTGGCACAAGTTTCGACTTGGCAAACATGATGATGAAAACCAGCGCCAGTACGATGACAATGAACATGCCAACGCCCAGGAAAATTTCTACATTCATCTATAAACTCCTAAGGCCAGTTACAGCGCAATACCAGTAAACGACTGGAAGCCCAGGGCCATCAGGCCGGCGATCATAAATACCGCCCCCAGACCACGTACACCATCGGGCATATCCGCGTATTTCAGTTTTTCACGAACCGCTGCCAGCAGGACAATGGCAATTGCCCAGCCCACACCAGAGCCAATACCATACACCACACTTTCGGTGAAGTTGTACTCACGCTGAACCGCAAACGCAACACCACCGAAGATGGCACAGTTCACTGTAATCAGCGGCAAGAAGATACCCAGGGCGTTGTACAAAGCCGGGAAGAACTTATCCAGACTCATTTCCAGAATCTGTACCAGTGCCGCGATAACGCCGATAAAGGTCAAAAAGTTCAGAAAGCTAAGGTCGGCTTCCGGGAACCCGGCCCAGGCCAGGGCACCAGGGGCCAGCACGTTCACATAAATCACCTGGTTAACGGGTACCGAAATACCCAGTACCACGATTACTGCGGCACCCAAACCCATGGCGGTTTTGATTTTCTTTGATACCGCCAGAAAGGTACACATACCTAAAAACAGCGACAGCGCCATGTTCTCAATAAAAATAGAGCGAACAAATAGCGAAATATAATGTTCCACGTCTTACTCCTTAGGCTCTACTTGTTCCGGGCGAATCGTTCGGATAAACCAAACCATACCACCAATTAAGAAGAACGAGCTGAATGGCAGAATTAACAGACCATTGCCCTGATACCAGCCGCCGTTTTGTACCACTGGCAGAATTTCGAAGCCCAGGATAGTACCAAAGCCGAACAATTCTTTGATGGTGCCGATCACAATCAGAATAAACGAGTAACCTAAACCATTACCAATACCGTCCAAGAAGCTCAGCAGAGGCGGGCTCTTCATGGCATACGCCTCGGCGCGTCCCATTACGATACAGTTGGTAATGATCAGACCCACGAATACCGAGAGCTGCTTAGATACCTCATAGGTATACGCTCGCAGAATTTGGTCTACCACGATTACCAATGAGGCAATGATGGTCATCTGAATAATGATCCGTACGCTGGAAGGGATCTGATTCCGAATCAGCGAGATGAACAAGTTGGAAAACGCCACAACGGTGGTCAGTGCCAATGACATTACCAGTGCGGTTTCTAATTTAGTTGTAATTGCTAAGGCTGAACAAATTCCCAATACCTGCAGGGCAATGGGGTTGTTGTCCATAATTGGTCCAAACAGGACCTTTTTCATTTCTTTAGTATCTGCCACGATATACCCCCTTATGAACGCCAGGCCTGACTCTTCAGGAATGGACCAAAGCCTTGCTCACCGGCCCAGTAGCGAATGGTGTTTTCAACACCGTTACTTGTCAGTGTTGCACCAGAAAGTGCGTCCACTTCGTATGGGTCATTCGGGTTAGCACCCTTGGTTACATCAATTGCGACTTCGCCATTGTTGTAAAGCTTTTTACCGTCCCACAACTTCTGCCAGTTTGGATTCTGGACTTCGCCGCCCAATCCAGGTGTTTCAGCTTGTTGATAGTAAATCAGCTCTTTGATGGTTTTACCGTCGGCATCAACTGCCAGAAAGCCATACATCAAAGCCCAGAGACCACTGCCATGAACCGGCAAGATGACCCGGGTAACGGCATCGTCTTCACCTTTAACCAACCAAACACTGGCCACATTCGCCCGACGCTGAAAACCCACATTGCTGTTTTCAACTTTCTGACTCATTTCCGTTTGTTTGGCGGCTTTGTACATGTCGTACTCCGCCCCATCACCGCCTGGCTTGTCGGTGAAATTACCGGTGTCCAGGTCAACAAAACGGCGCTGGATTCTTTCGTTATAAACCGAGGCAATCTTGTCACTGCTCATACCGGATTCATACAAGCCCGCTGCAGTAAGAATGTTTGATTGCTTATCCAGCTTTTTGTTTTCCTGCTGAATCTGACGCAAGCCTACCGCTGCCCCAGAAACTACAATTGAACATACCAGACAGACCGCAACCACAACGCCTACGGTTTTTGCTAGAGATTCTTTTTTAGCCGACACGAGCAACCCTCCGCTTGATATTGCTTTGTGCAACAAAATAATCGAACAGTGGCGCCCAAAGGTTGGTAAACAGGATGGCCAGCATCACCCCTTCAGGGAATGCAGGGTTAACCACTCGAATTAATACCGTCATAAAGCCGATGAAGATACCAAATGCCCACTTGCCTTTATTGGTAAAGGCGGCAGAAACCGGATCCGTTGCCATAAAGAACATGGCAAACGCCAGACCACCAATAACAAAGTGGAAGTGTGCCGGCATGGCAAACATCGGGTTGGTGTCACTGCCAATCAGGTTCAGCAACGTCGCAAAGCCGGCGACACCTAAGGCCACCCCTGACACGATACGCCAGCTGGCAATACGCATGTAAATAATAAACAAACCACCCAGCAAAATAGCTAAGGTTGACACTTCCCCGGCAGATCCTGGGATGTTTCCGAAGAACGAGTTCCACCACAGTTCCATGTTGGTGTAGTCCATATCCCCTGCAGCCGCTTTACTCAACCAGGTTGCACCTGAGTAACCATCAGCAGCCACCCACACCTGGTCGCCCGAAATTTGTGCCGGATAGGCAAAATACAGAAACGCACGGCCTGATAAGGCAGGGTTAAGGAAGTTACGGCCGGTACCACCAAATACTTCTTTGGCAATAACCACACCAAAGGTAATACCCAGGGCGACCTGCCATAACGGGATTGTGGCTGGCAACGTCAGGGCGAACAGTACCGAGGTTACAAAGAAGCCTTCGTTAACTTCGTGCTTACGCACCGACGCAAAAAGTACTTCCCAGAAACCACCTACCGCAAAAGTTACCGCATAAATCGGCAGCCAGAAGCAAGCACCATAAAACATTAAGCTGGCCCAGCCAGCATCGGCCCCTAATTCACCGCCTAAACCAGCGAATAATGCCGCCTGCCAGGCATCAGGTAAGGTTCCTGAACCCGCAATAATCGCTTCATTTGCCTGTACACCAATGTTGTACATGCCATAAAACATCGCCGGGAAAGTGGCCATCCATACCAAAATCATAATGCGTTTTAAATCAATCGCATCACGAACGTGGGTGGTGGCTTTGTTGACTTTGCCAGGTGTATAAAAAATAGTGGCCGCTGCTTCATACAGGGCATACCATTTTTCATGTTTGCCACCTGGTTCAAAATTAGGTTCAATCTTTTCCAGATACGCTTTTAAACCCATTTCTTAACCCTCTTTCTCAATCGTGGTCAATACGTCGCGCAGGATTGGACCGTAATTGTATTTACCCGGGCATACATAGGTACACAAGGCTAAATCTTCTTCGTCCAGTTCCAGACAACCTAACTGCTGAGCACCGTCTGTATCACCAGAGATCAGGTCCCTAAGCAAAAGCGTAGGAATGATGTCCAGAGGCATAACACGTTCATAGTTACCAATAGGAACCATCGAGCGGTCCGAACCATTGGTAGTGGTAGTCATATCGTATTTTTGTTTGCTGTTGAGGTGCCCCAGATACGCACGTGTTACTGAGTGCTTATCCGACCCCGGTGTGATCCAGCCAAAGAGTTTTTTCTCGCGACCTTCTTTGATCATCGAAATCTGAGTGTGGAAACGGCCTAAGAAACCGTGCACGCCCTGAGCGGTAATGCCGTTTAGCACTGAGCCCGAAATAACCCGAACTTCACCGCCTTCAACCTCATTGGCGGTGAGCTCTTCGATATCTGCGCCCAACAGGGTGCGGACCAGGCGCGGCTTGGTTGCTACCGTGCCACCCAGTGCCACTACCCGACGGTTGTCCAGCTCACCGGTGGTCAGCAACGAACCAATTGCCATAACATCCTGATAATTCAGGTGCCATACGGTTTTGCTGTTGCCTACGGCATCCAGATGATGAATGTGCGTACCCGGCAAACCGGCCGGGTGAGGGCCACCGAATTCGGCAACTTCAACCTTGGCATTGCCGGTGGCCACGCTCGCGCCGCCAGCTTTACAGACAAACACCTTGCCTTCGCTCAGCACAGTCAGAGCCTGCAGACCATTAACAAAGTCGTCTTCACGCTCTTTGATAATAATGGTGGGATCGGCCGCCAGCGGATTGGTATCCATGGCTGTGACAAAGATAGAGTGCGGGGCACTGCCCGGCGCCGGCGCCTTACTAAATGGACGGGTACGAAACGCCGTCCATAAACCGGACTCTATCAGTGTGTGTTCCAGGGTTTCTTTGGATGCGCTGGTAATCTGGTCTGCGGCAATCTTGTCAAAGGCAACACTTTCATCACCTTCGATTTTTACTACCACAGACTGAAGAACACGTTTGGCGCCACGGTTGACCTCTACCACCTCGCCGGCCGCTGGCGCAGTGAACTTAACGCCGGGATTCTTTTTGTCTTCAAAAGAATCTGGCCTTTTTTCACTTTGTCGCCAACCTGGACGTGCATGGTAGGACGCATACCCACATATTCTTCTCCCAGAACGGCAACGCGCGTCACAGCATTTCCTTCAGAAATTTGCTGCTCTGGCGCCCCTTGATAGGGAGGTCGAGACCTTTCTTGATTTTAATCATATGTAATCGCACTACTCTAATAGAAAAACTCTTTTGCATAGCCGCACAACACCATGCTCGCTTGCAATGCAAAAAAACTCTGTATAACAACCTGTTAGCTCATTACTTGCAGATTACTGGTAAATAGTATGTTGCAAGCTTCGGCGGCAAACGCGTTAACGCCCGCTAAAAACCATGTGCTTTGGATATTTTTTCCTGTAGATCCGACGTTTGGCCGGGTCAAAAAGCATTATGCTAATAAGCTTCTTAAGACCAAAGTCGTGATGCGTGGGTAGAACAACCCGCGCCTAATTTCTGGGATTTTAACATTATCTGCCGGCTCTTCGCTATGCAAAAAATCGGTAAACCGGAAAAATTCTTGCCAACATCCCCATAAATCTCGTTTACGGATTATACAACAAGGTTACAAAAACCAAAAAAAAGCCGTCATCAATGACGGCTTTTTAATCTTTTTATTGCCAATCAGCCTGCGGATCAACATCGGCGTCGTAATCCACGCCTTCAATATCAAAACCGAATAGCTTCAAAAACTCATGGTGATAGCCAGCGTAATCGCTAAGCTCATGAAAGTTTTCCTGGGTGACCTGATCCCACAATGCTTTAATCTTGGCCTGGGTGGCATCATTAGTTTCTTTGCCATCCATGCGATACCGGTTGGCTTCGTCCAGAGTTGGAGTGTCACCATACAAACACTGGTTAAACAGGCCTTTTATTTGCTCAATACAGCCTTCATGGGTGCCTTCTTCTTTCATTACTTTATAGATTAATGAAATATACAAAGGCATCACCGGAATCGCAGAGCTTGCCTGAGTGACCAAGGCCTTCAGGGAAGACACATGGGCATCGATTTGTAGCTGGGGATGCTTACCCATAATAGCGGCCGCCGCGCGGTCCAGATCTTCTTTGGCTTTACCAATGGTCGCTTGGCCGTAGATTGGCCAGGTCAGCTCTTTGCCAATATAGGTATACGCGGTCGTTTTCGCACCTTCAGCCAGAACGCCAGCTTCGGCCAGCGCATCCAGCCACATTTCCCAGTCTTCGCCGCCCATTACCTTAATGGTGTCGCGAATCTCTTCATCGGTGGCTGGCTCTAAAGTAACATCATGTACCTTATCTTTATCAGTGTCATAGGTCTTGGTGGTATACGCCTGACCGACCGGCTTTAGTGTAGACTTATACGTCACGCCGCTGTTCGGCTCAGTACGTCGTGGTGATGCCAGACTATAGATCACCAGATCCACCTGCCCCATCTGCTGTTTGATTTTTTCAATCGTCTGATTTTTCAGCTCATGGGAAAACGCATCGCCGTTAAGGGTCTCGGCATACAGATCTTCCTCGGCGGCAAAATCATGGAAAGCCGCAGTATTGTACCAACCCGCGGTGCCGGTCTTGCGTTCGGTAGGGGCTTTTTCAAAGCACACCCCTAGGGTTTTGGCACCATAGCCAAATGCCGCGGTAATGCGTGACGCCAGGCCATAGCCGGTGGAGCTGCCTATGACCAGTACATTTTTTGGGCCTGTGCCTAAGTCGCCCTGCTGGCGAACATAATCAATTTGTTCTGCGACCGAGGCTTTACACCCCACCGGGTGCGCGTTGGTACAGATAAATCCTCTGACTTTAGGCTTGATAATCATTCTGGGTATCCTTTGCTGTTTGTGTCCGTATTGTAATCATGCTTTGGCGGATAACAACTCTGAACACTTAATCTGCGGCTTTATCAGCAGTGACGCACTCCCATCAGGGTTTGTCTGTTACAAACAAAAACGGCCTGGGGTGAACCAGGCCGTTGGAGGCGTAAATTACGCCAGGATGTCAAGTAGCTCGACATCAAATACCAGCGTGGTGAATGGCGGGATAGCACCACCAGCACCCTGCTCACCGTAAGCCAGTTCGCTTGGTACGTATACCTTCCATTTTGAACCGGCAGGCATCATCTGCAGGGCTTCGGTCCAGCCTTTGATTACGCCGTTTACCGGAAATTCAGCCGGCTGACCGCGCTCGTAAGAGCTGTCAAATACTTTACCGTTAATAAAAGTACCGTGGTAATGCACACGCACGGTGCTATCGGCATTGGGCACTTCACCATCACCGGTTTCAAGTACTTCGTATTGTAAACCTGATTCAGTGACCTGTACCTCTTCACGCTCAGCATTTTCTTTAAGGAATTTTTCACCTTCCTCGATTTGTGCCTTGCTCTGCTCGGCTTTTGCAGCCTGCATCCGCTCGTGAATTTCACCAAAGGCACTACGCAAAGTATTATTGTCTACCTTGGCGGCTTCTCCGGTGAAGGCATCGCTCAGTCCTGCCAGCACAGCATCAATGTCCAGCCCGTCAAACGGATTAGATTTAAGCTGTTCACCCATTTGAAAACCAACACCGTAGCTGGCCTGAGTTTCGACTGTAGAATAGTTATCGGACACAGTATCTCCTGAAATTAAATTACAAAATTTGTTCAAAAATCCATCCCAGCACGTATTAGGTCCGGATGAATTTTTTCTCGCACAACGCAGTGTAACATACCCTGTATTTACTTGCTCTAGACAGCATATCCGGGTCATTAAAACAGCAATAACTGCGCGAAATATTCCCTAAAGAGGTTAGACAACAGAATCACCAGACAGTATGGTGAAAGGCATGTAAGCAGGAGGATGCCATGCAATCACACTATGATGCAGAACTAAAAGATACCGTCAGATACCTGGGAACAGTCCTGGGTGAAACCATCAAAGCACAACTGGGCGATGAATGGCTTGAACGGATAGAACAAATACGTTTAGACGGCCGTGGTTCATACCAGGGCGATACAGATTGCAGTGAAAATCTGAAACAAACTTTCAAAACATTGTCCGACTCTGACCTTCTTACGGTAGGTCGGGCATTTGCGCAATTTCTGAATCTGGGCAATATCGCCGAGCAGGAATTCAACAGCGCGATGAATGTTGATGCTTCCATCGACACCCTGTTCAATCATTTAGATAAAGCCAACCTGAGCGCTGAGAATGTCGAAAAGGCCGTAGCCAAACTCAATATTGATTTGGTGTTAACCGCGCACCCTACCGAAGTAACCCGCCGCACCTTAATTCATAAACACAAAGAGCTGGCCAACTGTCTGCAGTCCATTCATCAGGAGACGCTCAGCGATCCTGAGCGCAGTCGCATTGAGACCCGTATCGCTGATCTGATCAGCCAGGCCTGGCATACCGAAGAGATCCGTTCGGAGCGCCCTACCCCGGTAGATGAGGCCCGTTGGGGGTTTTCGGTTATCGAAAATTCATTGTGGGAAGCCGTACCGCAATTCTTGCGTGAACTTGATGAACGTTTGCAGCAGGATTATCAGGTGAGCCTGCCGCTGGACAGTGCGCCGGTACAGTTCAGCTCATGGATGGGCGGGGATCGCGATGGCAACCCATTTGTCACCGCAGAGCTGACCGAGCAGGTATTGTATCTGGCGCGTAAACGCGCTGCCAAATTGTTCGCCGGTGACTTTGACCGTTTACAGGTTGAGCTGTCGATGTTTGATTGCAGCGACGAGCTGCGTCAGCGTGTGGGCGATGCCAACGAACCCTATCGTGCTTTATTGCGTCCGTTAGTACGCCGGTTGCAGGCGACCCGCGATGGCCTCAGTGATTTGCTGATGGGTAAAAGCGTTGATCAGCGTCGCTGGATTGCGCACAGTGATGAGCTGCTGGAGCCACTGTTGCTGTGCTACGAGTCGCTATGCAAATGCGGTATGAAAGTGACGGCTGATGGCTTATTACTGGATACGATTCGTCGGGTACGCTGTTTTGGTGTGCATTTGCTGCGCCTGGATATTCGTCAGGATGCAGAACGTCATGCCGATGTACTGGGCGAAGTAACCCGGTATCTGGGACTGGGGGACTATTCACAATGGAATGAGGCAGACAAACAAGCCTTTTTGTTACGTGAACTGTCTTCTAAACGACCGCTGTTTCCCGCGCACTGGGATGCCTCAGATGAAGTTAAAGAAGTCCTGAATACCTGTAAGGTGGTGGCCAAACACGACCAGACCGGCTTTGGGATCTACATTATTTCCATGGCAAGCCAACCCTCTGATGTTATGGCGGTGCAGCTGTTGTTGCAGGAGTCTGGCGTGAACTGGCCAATGCCGGTGGCACCGCTGTTTGAAACCCTGGACGATTTGAACAACTCGCCTGATGTCATGCGCAATCTGTTATCTATTGACTGGTATCGCGGTTATGTAAAAGGCCGTCAGTTTGTCATGATCGGCTATTCCGATTCAGCCAAAGACGCCGGGGCCCTGGCGGCCGGCTGGGCTCAATACGAATCCCAGGAAGCGTTGGTGAAAGTTGCCGCAGAACACGATGTGACGCTGACCCTGTTCCATGGGCGCGGCGGTACAATTGGCCGAGGTGGTCTGCCCGCCCACGCTGCAATTTACTCGCAACCACCAGGGTCTCTGGAAGGCGGCTTCAGGGTTACCGAACAAGGCGAAACCATTCGCTATAAGTTTGGTATGCCGAAGCTGGCCAAACGCAGTCTGGGTATTTATGCCAGTGCGATTATGGAAGCGGTGTTGTTCCCGCCACCGGAGCCTAAGCCTGAATGGCGTGAGCTTATCACCAAAATGGCGGCCAAGGGGCGTGATAACTATCGCCAAACCGTGCGCCATGATAAAGACTTTGTTCCGTATTTCAGAGTGGCCACGCCCGAGCAGGAGCTGGGTAAACTCCCCCTAGGCAGCCGGCCGTCAAAACGTAAGCCTCAGGGCGGTATTGAAAGTCTGCGGGCCATCCCCTGGATTTTTGCCTGGGCCCAGACCAGGCTGGTGTTGCCTTCATGGTTGGGGGTAATGCGCGCCATTGATGAAGTTAAAGCCGAATCAGATGAAAAGGTGGTGGCCGAGATGTTTGCTGACTGGCCATTTTATCGTTCCCGTTTATCGATGCTGGACATGGTGTTTCATAAAGCCGACCCGCGTATCAGCGAAGCGTATGATGAGCGCCTGGTGCCACAAGAGCTTAAGCATTTTGGAAAGACCCTGCGTACCGAATTGCAGGATAGCGTTGAATCGCTGCTTAAACTTACCGGGCAGCCGGAAATCATGCACAAGGACCCCCAGGGCAAAGAGTCGATGAACATTCGCGCCTCGTACCTGCAGCCTCTGCATTATTTACAAATAGAGTTGCTGGATCGGGTACGTAAAGCCGGTGATGACACCAAAAACAGCGAACTGGAACTGGCCATGATGGTTACCATTGCCGGTATTGCTATTGGTATGCGCAACACCGGCTAACCGGTAGCTTACCGCGCTGCGATAAAAACCGGCCAAACTCTTCTGGCCGGTTTTTTTATGCCCAAAATAGGTCGGAAGCACCGCTGCTGGTGGCCGGCGACACATCTGGCATAGTTATCGCTAGGACAAGTTGAACATTACAGGTTAAATTTCGTTTAATACTATTATTGGGCGGCCCGTGCTATTTTGTCAGGCTTGCCCTGCCGTAATTTTTTTTCAGGAAGCCTATGCAATACGATCCACAAAATATGCCCTTCGACAAATGCGAAGACGAGCCCATTCATATTCCTGAAAGTATTCAGGGCTATGGCTTTTTGATTGCATTTGCGCACGAAAATCTGAAAATTACCGTAGTGAGTGAAAACACCCGGGACATTTTTAGTGAGCCGCTGGTTGGCAAGCATTTTCTGGATCTGTTATCCCCCGAAGCCGATGAACGTAACTTTCTTAACGAAACCTTCGAGCGGGTCACCAAAAACAAGATTCGACTCCCTATCAAACTTCATCTAAAAACTGACGTTTTAAAGCCTGACACTGAAAGTGACTACCTGGCAGTGGTGTATGACTCTGGTGCGCACTACGTTGTTGAACTCGAACCAGCTACCGAATTTCGTGATACCTACAGCGCCGAACAATTTATCAAATTATATGCGATGACCGTCGCCCCCCGGTTCAAAGAAATGACGACGTTGGAAGAAATGGCCAACGAGATGGTGTCTACCATTAAGTACCTTACTAATATGGATCGGGTGGTACTATATAAGTTTCAGGAAGACTTTTCTGGCAAGGTGATCGCTGAAGCCAAAAGCGATGATCTGGAGTCCTATAATGAGCTGCACTTCCCCGCCAAAGATATCCCGCGCAAGCCCGTGAGCTTTATAAGGTCAATTGGGTGAGATTAACCCCCGATACCGAACTGCCGCCGTCTAAGCTGGTCCCCACTACCGAGGAGAGTAACCGACAGCCACTGGATTTGACCCGTTCTTTATTGCGTACATTCTCACCGATACATCTACAATACATTAGAAACCAAGGCCAGCGTGCGACCTTTTCTATCTCTTTGGTAACGGACGGCGATCTTTACGGGCTTATCACCTGCCATCATCGCGAACCCTGCTACATTCCACAAAATGTTCGTTTGCAGTGTGAAAACCTTAGCCAGTTGTTTAGTTGGCATTTAAAAGCGAAAGAAGAAGAACTGGCTCGTTTACGATTCGAGAAAACCGAGCGGGCGGTTGATGCCATGCTTAATAAAATCGGTCCTTCAAACCCGATTGGTAAAGTTATTAAAAATGCCGAAGGCGACTTTCTCGACGCTCTGGATACCCATGGTTTTTTATACTATTCAGAATATGAAACTATCACCCTGGGTCAGCATCTGCCGGTGGAGTTGACCAAAACTATTTTTAGCCAAGCCCGCAATAAGGATGGCTTTCCTTATGTCTGCGATAACTTGTATGAAGAATGGCCCGAAGCCAAACAACACGGCATCGCCGGCATCATGATCATTCCGTTGTTTGAGAAGAAAAAATACTTTACCGCCTGGTTTCGTAAAGAGCGTCAGATGACCCAGAAGTGGGTGGGCGCCGAAGATGAAGTTAACGAAGACTCGCCAAAAGCAAAACGCCTTGAACCCCGCACCTCCTTTACCGTGCATGAGCGTATTATTACCGGTCATTCTAAAGCTTTTGATAAAGCCGATATCAACACGGCTCATCGCCTTAACCGCATGTTTTTAGTGTATGCCCTGGAAGTCCAGGAGCGGATGCACATCAGCATTAAAGAGCTGGAAAAACAGGACAAATACCGTAACGAGTTTTTGGCAACGCTGGCCCATGAACTGCGCAACCCACTTGGTCCAATTATGTCAGGGGCCAGCATTCTAGAAACCGTCGATGATGAGAGCACCCGAAAACGCGTAACCTCTATTATCAATCGTCAGGCTGAATACATGTCGAAGCTGATTAACGATTTGATGGATATCTCACGCATCACCCGCGGTAAGGTTAAGCTGGAATTTGAAAAACTCAATATTCATGATGTTATTTCAGAGTCGCTGGAGATTGTCGATCAGCATGTTAAAGCCAAACACCACACGCTGGACGTGCAATATTTAAGTGAAGGCGTCACCGTTTTTGGAGACAAAGCCCGCCTGAGTCAGATATTTTCTAACATTATTCATAATGCCGCCAAGTACACCAATGATCAGGGCCAGATTCAGGTCGACATAAAAAAAGAAGGCTCGATGGTGGTGGTTCGCATTAGCGATAATGGCATGGGCATCCCAGAAGATCGTCTTAAAGATGTGTTTAATATGTTCACCCAAATTGAAGCGCACTCCACCCACACCAAAGGCGGGCTGGGCATTGGCCTGACGCTGGTGAGTAAACTGGTGGCATTACACCATGGCAGTGTCAGTGTGAACAGTGCCGGTACGGGGCAAGGCAGCACCTTTACCGTCAAGCTGCCCATGTCAGAACAGGCTTTTGAAAACCATGATGATAGTGAAGAGATTCATACAAGAACAGCTGGAAAGCGCATCATGTTTGTGGACGATAATGAAGATTTGGTCGACATGTATTGTCTTTTGGCCAACTCCATGGGTTTTAAAACCCGCGGTATCACCGCCCGCGCGATGCGATTGAAGAATTTAAACGCTTTAAGCCCCACTGTGTGTTTTTGGATATTGGCATGCCGGACCTGGACGGGTACGAACTGTGCAAAATCTTAAAAGCCTTGCCTGAGGCAAATATGGTGAAGTTTTATTCGCAAAGTGGCTGGGGCACCGACAAATATATAGAAAGCTCCAGACAGGCCGGTTTTGATGACCATTTTGTCAAGCCGTTGTCTAAGGAAACCATTAAAAAGGTGATGGACTAATCGCCATCTCATGCAGGGTCAGCCTGTTTTTTTGACCTGGCCCTGCATCACAAGCTGTGTAAATACGCAAAGGACCCAACGGTTCGCCTTATCCGTTGATAAGCGCTCCCCTGCTCATTAATCTGCCCCAGCCTCCGCTGACCCATTTTCCGTTAATCCGTGTAAAAAACCTACTACTTCTTTCTGAATATTTGAGACCTTTCTATGATCAATGCTTATGCAGCAAAAGACGCCGGCGGCAAACTGGAAGAGTTTTGTTACGACCCGGGCCAGCTTGGCCAGGACGAAGTTGAAATCAACGTGGAGTCCTGTGGCGTATGTCACAGTGATATAAGCATGCTAGACAATGAATGGGGCCTTACCGAGTACCCCTTCGTACCTGGCCATGAGGTTGTAGGTACGATTGGCCAGGTTGGCAGCAATGTCAGCGCATTGAAACCCGGTCAGCGTGTGGGTCTGGGCTGGCATTCGTCGTATTGCAACACCTGCCGCACCTGCCACAGCGGCGATCATAATCTATGCAGCCAGGCTCAAATGACCATTGGCGGGCGTCACGGCGGCTTTGCCGATAAAGTACGTGCGCAGGCCACGGCCGTCATTCCCTTGCCTGACAACATCAATCCCGATACTGCCGGTCCGCTTTTTTGCGGCGGCATCACAGTGTTTAATCCGCTGAATCAGTTCAATATCACCCCGACCTCAAAAGTGGGCGTTATCGGCATTGGTGGCCTGGGCCATATTGCGCTGCAGTTTTTGAATGCCTGGGGATGTGAAGTCACCGCATTTACCTCCAGCGAAGCAAAAAAACAGGAAGCCAAAGAGCTGGGAGCGCATCATGTGTTAAACAGCAAAAATGAAGATGAACTTGAAGCGGCGCAGGGCCAGTTTGATCTGATTATTTCAACGGTGAATGTCAAATTGCAATGGGACAACTACATTGCCACTCTGGCCCCAAAGGCCGACTGCATTTTGTCGGTGCCACCTTAGAGCCGCTGGATATTAATGTCTTTGGGTTAATTTTAGGACAACGGCAGGTCTCTGGCTCGCCGGTGGGCAGCCCGGCCACCAT
The DNA here is from genome assembly GCF_015644725.1 of Salinimonas marina. NCBI lineage: Bacteria > Pseudomonadati > Pseudomonadota > Gammaproteobacteria > Alteromonadales > Alteromonadaceae > Salinimonas > Salinimonas marina. The sequence continues at coordinate 487,826 of NZ_CP064795.1, read as the reverse complement.
TAAACAGATGCTGGATTTTGCCGCCCTGCATAATATTGAACCGGTCACCGAAACCTATCCCTTCAGCGATATTAATGAGGCGCTGGATCGCCTACGCGAGGGTAAGGCGCATTATCGGGTGGTGTTAAAACACGATCAATAGACAATAAAAAACCGGGCTGTTTCCGGCCCGGTTTTTTAAATTTGGCTATTAAGCAGCTATATGAATTAGCTGTTTACAAAGTCTACGCCAAGCTGAATGTCCCCACGCAGGCCTTCCAGCATTTCTTCTTTAGCTTTTTGTTCAAAATCGCTAAGCTCGCCATATGGCAGAATTTCTTCTACACCATTGGGACCCAGACGTACCGGGTGCGCAAAGAAGGCAGCATCGTCGCTGTCGTCAGTTTGAACATAGGTGTACTCAACCACATTCTCACCCTGCATAGCAGCAGTCAGAGACAAACAGAAACGGGCTGCAGCCTGACCCATAGACAGGGTTGCTGAACCACCGCCCGCTTTCGCTTCAACTACCTCAGTACCTGCATTCTGAATGCGGGTCGTCAGGCTTGAAATGTCGTCGTCACTGAAACTTACGCCTTCAACCTGAGACAACAATGGCAAAATGGTGGTACCAGAATGGCCGCCAATAACCGGAACATGCACGTTGGCCGGGTCCATATCATTTAATTCAGCAACAAACGTTTCGGCGCGGATCACATCCAGCGTAGTAACACCGAACAACTTGTTTTTGTCGTATACGCCTTTTGCTTTCAGCGTCTCAGCAGCAATTGCCACCGTGGTATTAACCGGGTTGGTAATAATACCCAGGCACGCTTCAGGGCAATGCTCAGCTACACCTTCGACCAGCGCTTTAACAATGCTAGCATTGGTATTGAACAAATCAGAGCGGTCCATGCCTGGCTTACGCGGTACACCGGCAGGGATCAATACGATGTCTGCGTCGGTAAGTGCAACGCCCAAATCATCTTTACCGTGACCGGTTACTTTTACCGCTGTGGGGATGTGGCTTAAATCGACGGCAACACCCGGTACAACCGGTGCAACATCATAAAGCGCTAATTCTGAACCCGCTGGAAGTTGTGTTTTTAACAACAACGACAGCGCCTGACCAATACCACCGGCAGCACCTAACACGGCTACTTTCATTTCATTTCTCCTATGGAAATTTCACGTTTGTATAACGGTACGTCACCCTATAGTAACGCTATGAAAAAAACAATCATCGGGGCAGTTTGGCACCACGACAACATTCATTCTGCTCAAACATTCATCGACAATGCATGAATATGCATTAAAATTGCATCGGGACACCCTCTACGGCACAATAATAACTCTTTGTGAGATTAACACCAACACTGGCAGGCGCTATGGCAAATCAAAAACAAGAACAACTCATCAAAGCGTTCAAAGAAATTTTAAAAGCAGAAAGTTATGGCTCTCAGGGCGACATTGTTGAAGCATTGAAAGAACAGGGCTATGACAATATCAGCCAGTCTAAAATTTCGCGCATGCTTAGTAAGTTCGGGGCGGTGCGTACTCGCAATGCCCGCGGCGACATGGTTTATTGCCTGCCACCAGAGTTGGGGATGCCGACAGCCAAAAGTCCGCTGAAACAGTTGGTACTGGATATTGTGCATAACAATGTCATGGTGATCATTCGCACCAGTCCCGGGGCGGCCCAGCTGATCGCCCGTCTACTGGACTCTCTTAGCTCCAAAGACGGGGTATTAGGTACTATTGCTGGTGATGACACTATTTTCATTGCACCAGCGGATGTCAAAAAGATTGAAGAGCTGCGCCAACGGGTGGAAGATCTTTTCGATAATGTTTAATGCCTGCTAAACAAGGTCCCGGTTAGCACCGGGACAGGTTGTGTGACTTAGATTACTTACCCAGTTGTTTAATCAAAGCTTCAGCCGCAGGCTTTGACGAGGGAGGATTCTGACCGGTAATCAAACGACCATCTTCTACTACATAAGATTCAAAGTCGCCTTTTTTGGAATACTCTCCGCCAATATTTCGCAGTTCATCTTCCACCAAATAGGGCACCACATCGGTCAGCCCTACCGCGTCTTCTTCGGTATTGGTGAACCCTGTCACTTTCAATCCTTTAATCATTGGCTCACCAGCTTTGTTCTGCACGTTTTTGAGCACAATAGGCGCATGACAGACCGCCGCTACGGGCTTGTCCGCATTCAGCATATCTTCAATCAAAGCTTTTGAGTGAGCATTGTCAGACAGATCCCATAACGGCCCGTGACCACCAGGATAAAAGACGGCATCAAACTCGTCGGCTTTAACATCTTCTAAAGGGATGGTGGACGCCAGCGCAGAGTTGGCCAGCTCATCATTGGTAAACCGCTCGGTGTCTTCGGTTAACGCATCATCGCCTAAACTCATGGGATCCACCGGGACTGCGCCACCCATGGTTGAAGCCAGGGTAATGGTGTAGCCTGCATCCACAAATGCATAATACGGGGACGCGAATTCTTCCAGCCAGATGCCGGTTTTTTTACCCGAGTCGCCCATGATATCGTGCGAGGTCATTACCATTAACAGACGTTTTGTCATTGTGCTTCTCCTTTACGAGTTGAGTCATTGATACATAACTTGAGGTAAATTAGATTAGATTCAAGGGCAAGTCGGGGACCATTACACTGAGCGGGTACAAGCTATCAATAAGTACCCAGTGCAACACCTAGCCACCAATAAAAAAACACCGCTGCAGCGGTCAGGCTACAGCGGTGTTTTTATCTTATTGCCGGCACGGTAGTGCTGGCAAATTATGGTCTGATTAGAAGGTGTAGTTAATACCTACACGCACTTCCCATAGTGACGGCGCACGCTCAATGCTTTCGCGAGGTGCACTAAAGCCACTGTAAACATACTGACCAGCATCATTCACAGCTGCATCAATCACCGTTTCACCTACAAATGAACCCTGGCGGAAATCACCCCAGTCATCATTAAGCAGGTTAGTGAAGTTTTCCACCACGATAAAGGCGTTAGCATTATGACCGTCGGTAAAGCCTGGCAACTGCTGTGACACACGAATATCCGCTTTCAACCACCAGGCCGCGGTTTCACTGTTGCGCTCTAATGTCTGTCCACGCTCAAAGCCGTTTGCTTCAACCCACTCATTAAAGCCGTTTTCGGCTTCTGCTGCAGTTTGCAAAACGACGCCGTCACGGGTGACATCATCACCAAACACTACATTGGGGTCGCCGGCTTCTGGAATGTACAGCAGTTGGCGAGAGCGAGCAGTATCCCACGGGAACGCCGCATCATTCCCGTACACATACGAGTAAGGCTTACCTTCGTTGGCAGTGGCAAACAGGCTAAAGCGAGTGTCATAGCCATCAACTAACTCGGTCGTGTAGCTGAGTGACAAGTTAAAACGATTGCCAATGGCATAATCTGAAGTTGCCGCAGCCGGGTTATTCGGATCAGTGGTGGCAAAGTTTACGTAGTTAGAAAATGCCACCGAACTGTTCATCGGGTTGGCGTCTTCTGCATCCACGTAGGCATAAGATAGGCTAGCATCGATGCCATTGTCCCAGCTTTTGGTCAGACCCAACGAGAAGATGGTAGAAGACCCATCGCCCTGGTTTACATTACCCAGCACAAAATCGCTGCCTACCCGGCGATCAGCATCTACTTGCTCATACACTGGACGGCCATCAAATCGTGTGGCGCCAGAATACTGGATGTTAGGGTCACGATAAATCGCTGAGTCCTGACGATCGGTGAAAATCACATCGGCGGTAACAACCACCTCATACGGGGCAATATAAGTCGCGCCCAATGCGTATTTCCATTCAGAAGGAATATCAAAATCCGGGTCAGTGGCAACGGTATTACCATCGCCGTCTACCAGACTGGTATTCGCGACTTCGTCAAACTGTGCCTGCGGGATGTCATAAATTGGACGACCTTCGCCCGTTAACGGTACATCAAAGATTGAGGTCTCGCCGCTTACCCAGCCCGGAATATCACCTTCGCGGGTGCTGATATTGGTCACACCGTCATTTGAATAAGCATTGGAGATCCAGACGTTCGGGTTACCGCCGGAGTACAGACCAATACCACCACGCACTTCCAAATCGTCATTAACGGTATAGGTAAAACCAAAACGCGGTTGCAATAGGCTAATGCCATCGACATTACCGGTATTGTCATAACCATAACGGTTGGTGAAGTTTTCGTTCAACCGTGGGGTATCGCCAGAGCCATAGGTGTCATAACGCAAGCCCAGCATTACTTTCATGTCATCAGTCAGATAAAACTCATCCTGAACATAGAAGGTAGCCACATCAAAGCTAAACGAGGCACCGGCATCCGCCGGATTGTTGGTACCAGCTGAGTTGTTGTAATAAATACGGTCAGCCAGACCGGCTTCAAAATCAGCCAGTGAATCAAACCGGTATTCACCCACGGTATGCTGCATAAAGAGGTTAAATACATTGGTTTTTTCATACTCAACACCGGCAGTGATAACATGCTCACCCCAATAGTAAGTACCCGCCAACTTCATAGTGGTGACATCGTATTCCAGCTCGTTAGACTGACGTGAGTCATCCGGGCCAAGATAAATAGTACCACCATCGGCAGCATCAATTTGTACTTCAGCAAAGCCCGAGTCAGCATCCAAAGAGGTTTGACGGTTGTCCAGCTTGATATGACCTACACGAAACTCTGTAATAAAGTCTGGCGTCCAGTCTGAATACAGTGAACCCACTAAGCTTTGCAGTTCTGCGCCACGCTCATAAAAATGGTTACTGAACGGCAGTTCATCGCTGTCAGCGTCTGACTGGCTAATACTGAAACCATCATTCCAGTTGTAGACCAGTGACGCACGGTGACTAGAGTTGATGTTCCAGTCTAATTTAACCAGCAGCTTTTCATCTTCAATGGGTGACGACGGTGGGAAGCCGCCAGCATCATAACCATAAACGCGCTGAGCAATTTCAGCGGCGGCATCGGCATCTTCCTGAGAGATACGGTTGTTTAAACCGTTGTAATCAAATAATTGACTACCTTCCAGCTTTTCGTAAGTGGTGAACAAGAACAGCTTATCTTCAATTAGTGGCAGCCCTACGTTGAAACCGTAGCGTTTTTCGTTGTAGTTACCATTGTCCTGTTCGATATCGTCGGCCGTGTCACCACGCAAAGAATCGTTGGTGTAATCGAAGAACACGCCGCCATGAATCTCGTTGGTGCCTGATTTTGTAACCGCGTTGATGTTACACGCAGTAAAGCCACCGTATTCCACATCAAACGGGGCCAGTTCTACCGCAACTTGCTGAATGGCATCGTATGGAAATGGCATGCGCTCGGTTGGATAGCCATTGCTGTTCAGACCAAAGCCATCGTTCATACGAATACCGTCAAGGGTCAGGCTGTTGAAGCGGGGGCTGGCACCACCGCAACTGATCGCATCATTAAAGCTTTCGTCAACAAATACGCGCGGATCAGCACGCACAATGTCGGTAATACTACGGTTTATTGCCGGGGCATTTTCCAATTCATCCAATCCAAAAACACTTTGCGGCCCGGTGGCGCCAAAGTTTGTCGCAGCCAGCGAACTGCCGCTTACCGAGATAACTTCGATATCAGAAGGCTCCTCAAGTGCCAGATTCAGACCGTACGGGTCACCCAGGTTAATGAAGATATCGTTGATGGTGGTGTCTTGGTAGGTATCCGAATCAACCACAATTTTATAAGGGCCACCTACTCGCAAACCACGCAGGTTGAAGGTACCGTTGGCGTTAACGGTAACCTCACGGGTGGTACCAGAGGGCACATGGACTACTGTGACTGTAGTACCTGTAGCCGGTGTTCCCTGCGGCGTTACGATTTTACCTTCCATCGACGACGAGGTTTCCTGGGCCATTGCAGTAGAGGCAAGGCCCACCGACAATGCAACCGCCACCGCGACGCGACTGAATTTTGATTTAGAGATCATGTGTGTTTCCCTTTTATTCATAGTATGTAGGTAATTGTCATTCGAAAGCTGTTGTTGTATTGGCAATATAAGTTGAACTTTTCGCGGGCCGGATTGTTAAACATGTATGTTTCAAAAAGATGACAGTGTATGAAAAGCTCTGTCATACCTACTTCTGCTACATATTATTATCATGATTGCGCATCAGAAGTTGAAACCGGCTCAATGTAATACCGCCGCCATTGCCAGGTCCTGTTTTTATCGCGGCTTATTCTTTACTCAATTTGATTGGATAAACACCGTTTAATCAAATTCAGAATAAAACATATAATAACCTTTTAAATCAGACGCTTACTCGTTTCAGGTAAAGTTATCTATTGCATTAAATAAGCTTAACTGGTGAAATCACTCCAACAAATAAGGTTATAACCTTGATCTCGTTTTATTGTCAGAGTGCATGTATAAATTCGGAAAAACCCTGATAGTCCTGTTGGCTGCAGTAATCTGCTTTGTCTTAGGTTTTTATCAAAAAATAACAAATTTTGCACAGGTGCCCCCGCAGGTCGGGCAGTATGTCTATTGTAACGACACCCTGTCGTCAAACAAAGACGTGCTGAATGTGTATCTGACCGAGACCAGTATGGCCTCTACCCTGCTAAATAAGTTGTGCAATAACCCTATTGTGAAACGTCAGTTTGGGAATGTGCAATTGATGGTAGGCCAGAACGACTATGACACCTTCCGTTATATTAACCACGGGGTCAGTGACCTGGCGCTGGTGAAGAGCAATGTGGTCGAAGCTTTCGGGGCCCATGAGATTTACGGCTACGAAACGCTGGCTACCCATAATAACTACAGTGCTTACTTTATCGCTTTGCGTGAAAAGCCCGAACTGTCTAAGGAATATCTGATAGGCAAGCGTCTGGGGATTCTGGACTACCCCAGCAGCCGCTCGGGGCATATTGTGCCCAAGACGGTGTTACAATCGCTGGGACTAAGCGAGGACAATGTCACCTTGCGCTATTATAGCTCCCACGAAGAGCTTCGCCGCGCATTGAGAGCGGGTGAGGTGGATGTCATTGCGTCTTACTGGAGCGAGGCGGATGAGCAGCAGCTCTCCAAAAACTACATCACCGCCCTGGTCAACGATGTCAGTGGTATGCGCTGGTATTTACGCATGCAAACCCGGAATACGGATTTACGCTGCGCCTTACAGCAGGTGATTCAGTCTGCGACCGCCCAGAGCAACAAATCTTATTACCAGCATGTAAAGCTGGTGGATAAATGTGACCACAATGTTTGAGATAACACGATACTCACCCAGACAGTGGCTTAAAGGCACTAGCGTGGCTATCGGCTTGTTTGTGCTGTTCCAGCTGATTATCTCGGCAGGACAGCTTGCAGGCCACAAGTTTACCTATCATCAGGCTGTAGATGCAGTGAAACAGCGGGTCAGCCTGGATAGCGCTTATCTTGATATTGGTAACCAAACGTTGAATACCCCCGTTAACCAGTCCGCGGTGGCCCGCTACATCGATAAGCTCAATACCGCCTTAGCGGCCATGAAATTTCCGGTACGTCTGGCCAGTTTGCAGGGCGTCAGCGGTAACCAGCCTTTGCCTTCCCATCACAGTGTAGAAACTGTCTTTAGTATGCAAAATGCTGAGCAGCAACTGCATATCGCGGTATCAAAGATAAGCTGGTGGCAGGAAGTACAACTGCACCCGGCAAGTTTCATCGGGGCGCTGATTTTAGCACCGATGCTGGTGCGTTTGCGCCAGACTCAAAAAGCCCGGCGCCTGGCCGCGGTGATCAGTAGTCAGGAAGACACTCCACAGCCGCGGCTGGTTATCGACCTGCATAAGAAGACTATTGGTAACGGCGTGGATGACACCCATCCGCTGATGCAAAACAAACCGTTTTGTTTTTATGTGGCACTGGTCAAATATTGTATTGAACACCCAGACACGCCGTTGCTGCATCACAAAGACGTACCACCGGAACTTATTCATGCCGCCAATAATGTGTTTAGCCGGTTGATTGAGTTAGGACACACTAAGCGCAAACGGCCCGATTTTAATGCCAATCTGGATAAAACCCTGAGTGAAATCCGCTCAGCGTTAGAAGAAGTCTTCAGCCAGTTTAGTGAAGCAAAAGAAAAGTACTACCCTCCCCGGGCCCAGGGTGAAGGCTCGCGTTCAAAGCAACATTCCTTCGCGCTGACCAATTTAGATGAACAAGATGTTGAAATCATTGGAAACTAGGGCTTACCGTTGCGTCGGCAGCGCTTCGCAATGACTAATCAATGACTAAGCAAAGACTGATCCATACAAAGATAAATAGTAACTTAACATTGATTCATCAGGTATGATTGCGTATCTTTGCACCAGGAAAATCAGCCCCAAATCAATATGCAGTCTCCATTAATCATTGCTATTTCCGGAGCGTCAGGCTCTGGCAAGTCACTATTTACCGAAAATTTGCTTAACGCGTTTGCCATTCAGGGGCAACCGGTGCAAATCCTGCGCGAAGATCATTATTATCGCGCTCAGGATCACTTGCCTATGGAAGCACGTGAGCAAAATAACTACGATCACCCCAATGCCTTTGAGCATGAATTGCTTAAAGCGCATTTGCAGGCGCTGCGGCATGGCGAACCCATCGATTACCCGCATTACTGCTTTAAAACTCACACCCGCCTGCCAGAAACCGAACGCCTGAATCCGGCGCCGGTGATTATTCTGGAAGGGATTATGCTGCTGGCTCGTCCCGAGCTGCTGCCAATGTATGATGTGAAAATCTTTATCGACACGCCGTTAGACATTTGTCTGATGCGTCGCATGATGCGCGACGTGAAAGAACGTGGCCGTACCATTGAGTCGGTTGCCAGCCAGTATGAATCTACCGTTAAACCCATGTATCATGAGTTTATCGAACCCAGCCGGTTCACCGCCGATGTGGTGGTGACTCAGGGTGGTAAAAATCAAATTGCCCTGGATGTCATCAAATCCCATATTCAACAGGCAATACAATAAAATAATAAGAAAGGAATTACCCTATGGTGAGTTTACTGGGCATTGTAATGCTGCTTGGCATTGCATTTGTGTTGTCATCTTCCAGGCGCAGTATTAGCTGGCGCACGGTGGGTGGTGCCTTTGCGGTGCAGGCGCTGATCGGTGCTTTCATTTTGTACTTCGAACCAGGGATTCAATTTCTTCATGCCGCCACCAAGTTTGTCGGCAATATTATTGGCTATAGCCAGCAAGGCATAAACTTTATATTTGGTCCCATGGGCGATCAAAGCATGGGTTTTATTTTTGCTTTCAATGTATTACCGGTCATCGTGTTTTTCTCATCGCTGATTGCGGTGTTGTATCACCTGGGCATCATGAGCTGGGTGATTCGGCTAATCGGTGGCCTGCTGCAAAAGTTATTGAAAACCAGCCGGCCGGAGTCGATGTCGGCAGCGGCGAATATTTTTGTGGGCCAGACTGAAGCGCCCCTGGTAGTGCGCCCGTTTATACCTCATATGACCAAGTCCGAGCTATTTGCGGTAATGGTAGGTGGACTTGCCTCTATTGCCGGTTCAGTCATGGCCGGTTACGCCAGTATGGGGGTTGAACTTAAATACCTGCTGGCGGCCAGTTTTATGGCGGCGCCCGGCGGTCTGCTGATGGCCAAAATTATTCAACCGGAAACCGAAACAGCCAAAAATGAGCTGACCGACATCCAGTCTGAAGATACCAACTACGCCAATGTCTTTGATGCGGCTGCCAGCGGCGCTGCGTCGGGGCTGCAACTGGCCCTGAATGTCGGGGCTATGCTACTGGCGTTTGTAGCCTTGATTGCCATGCTAAATGGCATCATTGCCTGGGGTGGCGGCTTCTTCGGCTATGAAGAACTGTCGTTTCAAACGATTCTGGGCTTCTTGTTACAGCCATTAGCCTGGGTGCTTGGGGTGCCCTGGGATGAAGCACAGTTGGTGGGCAGCTTTATTGGCCAGAAAATTGTCGTCAATGAGTTTGTCGCCTACCTGGACTTTGTGTCCCATCAATCCCAGCTGTCGCCGGTGACTCAGGCCATAGTGACCTTTTCTCTGTGTGGCTTTGCTAACTTTTCGTCGATTGCTATTCTTATGGGTGGTATCGGTGCGATGGCGCCCTCGCGACGCAAGGAAATTGCCACCTTAGGATTAAAAGCGGTCATCGCTGCGACGCTGTCAAATTTGATGAGCGCCGCCCTGGCCGGGTTCTTTTTTGCGCTGGGTTAAAAGTTAAACCCGCCGGATGCATTAAATACACATTAAGTAGACTATTCGGTCAGGTTTTTATACATTACCGCTATTGGACGGATACGTTCTATGACACGGCCGTCGTTGTTTTTAAGAAGAGGCACACATTATTGTGCCCTTCGCGTTTTACAGGACACAGTTATGCAATTAGTTGCTGTTGATTATCAGTCTCCGACTGCCAAAGAAGATTTTGTTGAATCATTGCGTGAAACTGGCTTTGGGGTTTTAAAAAACCACCCTATCCAGCAATCCATGGTGACCGACATTTACAACACCTGGCAAAGCTTCTTTGACAGCGAAGAAAAGCACCAGTATGTTTATAACAAAGGAACTCAGGACGGGTTCTTCCCCCAGAGCGTTTCGGAAACGGCCAAAGGTAATACTAAAAAGGACATTAAAGAGTATTATCATTTTTATCCGTGGGGCCAATGCCCACCGGCACTGCGTCCGCAGCTGGAGCAGTACTATAAAGAAGCCAATAACCTGGCGCAGGAACTGTTGTCATGGATTGAGGCGTGCTCGCCCGAGAATGTGGCCAGCGAATACAGCCAGCCGTTATCGCAAATGATTGAAGACAGCGACCAGACCTTGCTGCGGGTGTTGCATTACCCGCCACTAAGCGGTGATGAAGAGCCTGAGGCGATTCGTGCTGCGGCGCATGAAGACATCAACCTAATCACCATTTTGCCGGCGGCCAATGAGCCGGGTTTACAGGTAAAAGCCCGGGACGGCAGCTGGTTAGATGTTCCCTGTGATTTTGGTAACCTGATTGTCAATATCGGAGATATGTTGCAGGAAGCCTCCGGCCATCATTTTCCATCCACGACTCACCGGGTGGTCAACCCTGACAATGCCGATATGACCAAGTCTCGTATCTCATTGCCGCTGTTCTTGCATCCGCGTCCGGACGTGAAGTTATCTGAGCGCCACACTGCGGGCTCATATTTGCAGGAACGTCTTAGAGAGCTTGGGGTTATCTGAGTCTGATTTTGTAATTAGAAAAGCCGTCACTCTCCTGACGGCTTTTTTTAGCCCGCTGCCGTGCTAGTTGCTGGATTGCAGGGCCGAAATTTTACGCTGATAGCGCTGCTTATCCTGATCCGAGCTGGCCAGATTTGCGGCCCGACTTAAAAAATGCTCGGCTTTGGTAATATCCCCCAGTTCGTAATAAGCGCGGCCCATCCCAAACATGACTTCATGCTGAGTTCGATCAAGGCGCATGGCGGCACGATAGTGTACTAATGCGGCTTCTGGCGACTCATTATCCAGCGCCTCTTCCCCTAAAATAAAATGATAAAACGGATTGGCTTCCCGTTTGGCGGTGATCCGGGCCTGAATAGTGTGAGCCTGCTCTTTACGGTCGGTCAGCCTGTATAAAAGCGCCAGATTTTCCCACGCCGTTAAGTTTTCGTCGTTAAGCGATAGCGCGCGCTGATAGCTGTTTTCCGCCGCCCCATAAGCATCCTGTTTTCGGTATAACACGCCCAGGTTGACCCACACCTGCCCAAGGGTTGCATCGGCTTTGGCGGCCGCCCTAAAATACGCATACGCCCGTGAATAGCTGTTGGCTATTAAAGCATCAGCCCCTTTGTTGTTGTAAAACATCGCCACCACCCTGTCTTTACTGATGGGTACCCGATCAAAACGGCTGCGTACCGCCTGTGGGTCAAAGTCGACATCAATATAAGGGGTTAACAGGCTTAGCTGCTGGCTGTTGGGCATGGGCTGTACCCGCAGGTTGATATGCCCATTAAGCAAATTATAACCATCTCTGCGGGTCCAGTACTCGGGAATATTGACCTGATAAAACTGCGGCATAAGTCCGGCCGCCCGCGCCATCGCATATGTCATCACCGACAGCGACAAGCAATTGGCCGCCCGATTATCAAAGGTCTCACTCGCGATAGAATTAGCACTGCCCTGATACAGTAATCCCAATTCCGAGTAGTCAAAAATCTGATTCAGCAGCGCCCGCATGTTCTGATGGGTATCATGCTGCGAGACCTGGGTACGGCGCACAAAGTCTTTAGCGTCTGCATTAAGCGCAAATATTTCATCTGGTGTTTCAACGCTGAATAAGTGGTGACTGGGGAATAAATCGTCTCGCAGTACCTGAACTTGCTCAGGTTCTGGGTGGTTTGAAGTGGCGCATCCTGTTGTGCCGATGAGTACAACCGCAACAACTGCTATCGCGATAGTTTGCATATTCACCTCCAACGGCGAAGTAACGCTAACTTTTCACATCGTTTAAATAGTATACACATTTTTGCTGGTTTTGGGATTACTCTTTTGACGGTCAATCCAGATCTACAGTGCTACGTATTAATAGAGTCGTAATTACTAGCCCCTTTAATGTTCGGAGAAATTAATGAAACTAATCAATAGCATGAAGTATTTATTGGCGCTTAGCTGTGCCCTGTTAAGCATGTCGGTGGTGGCAAATCATCATGGTGAAAAAAAGTCTCATGATATCGTGCAGGTACTGCAAAATGATGAGCAGTTTTCTACACTGGTCAAAGCGATTGAAGCTGCCGGCATCACTGACATCCTGAAAGATTCTGGTGATATTACGGTATTTGCTCCCAACAACACTGCGTTTGAAAAGCTGCCTGAAGGTAAACTTGATGAATTGCTAAAGCCTGAAAACAAAGAAAAACTGGTTAAAGTTCTGACCTACCATGTGGCCGAAGGTAAAATTGACGCGGAACAGGCCGCCGCCAACAAATATGCAGAATCTCTGGAAGGCACCAACCTTCAGTTAATGGTTAAAGGCAGTAGAATGACGGTGGAAAAGACTATGATTGTTGAGGAAAATATCCGTGCCAACAATGGCATAGTGCATGTGATTGAAAAAGTGCTTATGCCAAAATCGTAAATAGTTGACGCCGTGAATTAACATGGGGGCGGCCAGCGGTATCTACCGCCCCACCCTGTGAACCGTGAAATTTGTAGCGGGCGCTTTGTAGCTTTAGCTGTCATTTCTTATCACCACTGGCCCTCGCCCTTCGTTTAGCTGCCTGCAGCTACGACTGCGAACGCAATGTCAGGCGCCAATACTTTACGAACAATAACATCGTGGCTAGCTACCCAGACTCAGAACATCCGCCATCAGGATGAAGCCACCCAACGCTATCAATACTCCCCCGGCGACCTGATTCTGCCAGTAATGAAATGAACTATGATGGCTCAGCCAGCGTCGCAACTGGCCACTAAGGATCACCATAAATAAATCCGAACCCAGCGCCAGTAAGGTGTAAATTGCCCCTAAAATCAGTAGTTGAGTAACAACTTCTCCCCCTGCCGGGGTTACAAATTGCGGCAGAAACGCGATAAAGAATAACGCGGATTTAGGGTTGGTCAGTTCCACTATTATGCTTTGTCTAAGGCCTGTGGAGGTCGGTTTAGCGGGTTCGTGGCCTTTGGCGTCGTCTTTGGCGGTGCGCAGCGCCTGTGTCCCCAGCCATATCAGATAGCCCGCGCCAAGGATCTTTAGCACAGTAAACATCACCGGTGAAAACACCACCAGCGCGGCTATCCCCGATACCGATAACACGACATAGATAATGCTGCCCAGCGCCAGCCCCATGGCGGCTGCCACCCCGGCTCTTGGGCCCTGATGCAAAGTACAGGCAATAATGTACAGATTCGAAGGCCCCGGAGAAAAGGTCAGGGTTAATGTGGCAAGGCAAAATGTTGCTAACAGTGAAAGGTCGGCCATAGACTCCTTAATCTACCGGTGATTAATAAGTCGTCCAGATGAATCCGGCTACGGGGTTGTAACTTGAGACTGGCGACCGTATGTATAAGATTCTGTATTTTATTAGCATAACGCTACGGAGAATCCTATGGTAACACTGTATCAGTATCTTCATTGTCCCTATTGTGTACGCGCCGATATGGTGGCCAATTATCTGAATATCGACCACAAAAAGGTATTTTTAGACAACGATGATACCGACACCGGCGAGCGTTTGGTGGGCAAAAAAATTGTACCCATTCTACAACTCGAAGATGGCAGCGCGATGGCAGAAAGTATGGATATCGTGCAGCACCTTGTCTCTATGAGCAAGACGGATCTGCATGAAGGTAGTGGCTATCAGGCCCATCTGCAGATGCTCGATGATATCTCGCAGGCGACCAGAGGGCTATTGTACCCGCGTCATATCAGGGTGACTCAGCCTGAATTTGAGACGCAGTCGGCCCGGGATTACTTTCAACACAAGAAAGAGGACATGCTGGGTATGTCGTTCGACGAGGCTTTTGAAAATACCGAAGCCTATCAAAGTCAGGTTGAGCAAACCCTGGCAGCCTTACCAGAAGTTATTTTACCTGAAGAGCGTGACAATCAGTTAAGCTGGGATGATGTGATGTTATTTCCAATCTTACGAAACTTAACCTTAGTCAAAGATTTGAAGATCCCTGACCAACTACGCAGTTATATTAATCAGGTCAGCAAGCTGACCAACATTAAATGCTACTATGACCAGGCGGTATAGATTGCAGATGAGGTGGTAGTCCAACCGGCACCGGTCAGCCGCCGTAATAACAAACATGATATTAATCAGGAGTAATTATGAGTCATACTTATTGGTGGAGCCTGACCGGCTTGTGGTTTATTTTGCTGATGGTGTTTTTGCAAAATTTTATTGCCGCGGCGGTACACAGCAAAAAAGGTAAAACGCCACCGGGTCAGGTCAGCAATAACCTGGGCCATGAGTCTCTGGTATTCAGAACCCACCGAACTTTTCACAATTCATTAGAAAACCTGGCCGTATTTGTGATTCCGGTTATCATTGGCATCATCATCGGGGCAGACCCGGCGGTTCTTGGCGCCATGGTATGGGCCTTTGCCCTTGCCCGACTGGGCCATATGATCCTGTACTATGCTATTGCCACCGAGAAAAACCCCAGTCCCCGTAGCTATTTCTTCTTAGGTGGCTGGCTGATCAACGCGGCGCTCTATGTATTCGTGGGTATACGTTTATTTATTGGATAAACTCACGCATTTTTTATTTTACCGTATACTAGGGTTAGACATGCGCCAATAGTCTGCATGAGCAGGCCATAGGGCTACGCCAGATATTCAATTGCCATAGAGTCATAAAGTACCTGAAAGTATAATTATCAAAAACTTGCTACCGTTATATTGTCTTAAATTAGCTGTTATGCGTCCTGATACGCCGATATCAATTCACAGGAGCCTTAGTGACTTTTGAAGAAAATCGCCCCCGTACACTAGATGATTGCCAGGTGCTCATTGTTGACGACCAGATTTCCAGTTTATTGATTATGGAAACTTTGCTTGCGGACATCGCCCAGTGTCATACGGTTTCCAGTGCGTCGGCCGCCATGGAGTTTTGCGCTACAAATCGTCCTGATTTGGTGATCACCGATGTGAATATGCCAGGATTCAGCGGCCACGAACTTAGCCAAAAGTTACATCTGAAACCAGAAACAAAGCAAATCCCGGTGATTTTTGTGACTGCCAGCGACGATGATGAAGAGCAGGAACAATGCTGGGCAGCCGGTGGGGTTGATTTTGTTATTAAGCCTATCAATGCCACTACCTTTCGTAACCGGGTAAAGTTTCATTTGTCCCATAAGCTTAAATCTGACTTACTGGAAACATTAATTTATACCGATCGGCTGACAGGGGCTTTCAACCGCCATTATTTGGAAGAGCGTCTTCCCGCTATCGTCAAAGACTGTATTCGGGATCAGCAGCCCCTATCGGTGGCGATTTTTGACATTGACTTTTTTAAGCAATACAACGATGAGTATGGCCATCCAGCCGGAGATGAGTGCTTATGGCAACTGTCGAGCGCGGTTCAGAACACCCTGATGCGACCTATGGACCACCTGATCAGAATTGGCGGCGAAGAATTTATGGTGTTGTTGCCCAACACCAGTGGTGCCGGGGCGAAAGTGGTCTGTCAGCGGCTACTGGAAACCATCCGGGCGCTGAATATCGAGCATAAGCATACCGACACCGGCTATGTCACCGTAAGTATTGGTCACAGTATCTTCTCACCGGAGCAACAACTCCCTATCGAACAGGTCATTTCCCAGGCCGATCGACACCTTTATCAAGCCAAAGCACAAGGCCGTAACCGGTTTGTGTGCAGCCACGGTTAATCGTAGTAACAAGGTTATAGCAATACATGCCCCACTCCAGTTCTCATTTTGATGCGGCGGATGCTGCACGTCGTTTAATGCATAATCCTCAACTGCTGACCAGGGTGCTGACACTGTTTGTGCAGCAGGTGCCGACTATGCTCAGCCAGCTTGATAAAGCCATAGAACAACACGATCACCAGCAAATATCCATGCTGTTACACACGCTTAAAGGCAACGCGGGTCAGGTGGGCGCCCAGCGGCTGTATCATCATTTCAAGGTGTGCGAATATGAGCTGACCACCAGGCCGGAACAGTTACCGGCCCGTGTGTCAGCAAGTTACCGGCTGTTTGATAAGTTTGTTGAGGTGGTGAAGATTCAGCACCCCACTGTGTCCGGGTAATCGCTGTGGCTCATTCTCTGAGGCTGGAATTTATGTTCAGGTAGTCTGAGGTGTAAGCGTAAACCGGACTACCTCTCGCGGTGGCGCCGGATCAATTTCGAACACAATAAACAGGACAAAGGTCGCATATAAGGCACTTAGCACCACAAAGAGGGCACTAACATCCAGCCCAATAAATGCCGCCACCACCGCCAGACTTGCCACCGGCATAAAGGCAACCAATAGTTTAAGCTGGGTCAGCAACTTCAGCCATATCGCTTCGCCCTGCTTTTTATTCAGGCCCAGGCTCAGACAAAAATAACTTAGCACCAGGGGCATGATTTGGGTCATGCAAATAAGAGCCGCCCCCACCACCATACCGCCTAATACCGTGCCATCAAGTATTATGGCAGTATCACTGTGCTGATTATGGGCCGCACCACTTATACGCACTAAATGCTGTGCTACCCAGATGCCGCCCCAGCTTAGCGCAAGGACGCCGGTAATAACCCCAAGCCATAGCGGTTGTTGGAACTTGAGTTCAGCCAGTAATGGTCCCAACGAGCCGGTTCGATATTGTGTGGTGACCAGGGCAACGCTAAAGCCCAGCAGTGCCACCAGCGCAGCCATTTTTAAAGGAAACTGGGCCATCGACAATTCGCTGACTAATCCGCTCAGAATCAACAATATTGTTCCTATTACGGGATGCCGAAACAAAAAACTGGCCAGATTTTTATAGGCTCTGGTGAGATCCTGCATATTTAATTTTGTATTGACGTTCATACCACCCTCACTTCAGTCACTTTAACTATATCGTGTGGGCACTTAATGAACAGCGTTTAAGATTAAACAAGCGTATAGCAAAGCTGGCGGCGGTATTACCGGCAATACTTCAGCAATGCGGGGAACCAGATTCAGTACCAGTGTTTCTTTCATGTGGATAGGCACAACGACAAAAATCTGTGATTTTTGGCTGGAATAGTCCGCCGACTGCTTAAAACTTTATAGAAACAATGTGAATAAGAATTTATTCGAAGAACTAAGAAATGGTGCCCAGGGGCGGGTGCAGCAAGCGCAGTATGCAAAGCACCGCTTTGCGCGCAGCGTAACGACAAAAATCTGTGATTTTTGGCTGGAATAGTCCGCCGACTGCTTAAAACTTTATAGAAACAATGTGAATAAGAATTTATTCGAAGAATAAAGAAATGGTGCCCAGGGGCGGGTGCAGCAAGCGCAGTATGCAAAGCACCGCTTTGCGCGCAGCGTAACGACAAAAATCTGTGATTTTTGGCTGGAATAGTCCGCCGACTGCTTAAAACTTTATAGAAACAATGTGAATAAGAATTTATTCGAAGAACTAAGAAATGGTGCCCAGGGGCGGGTGCAGCAAGCGCAGTATGCAAAGCACCGCTTTGCGCGCAGCGTAACGACAAAAATCTGTGATTTTTGGCTGGAATAGTCCGCCGACTGCTTAAAACTTTATAGAAACAATGTGAATAAGAATTTATTCGAAGAACTAAGAAATGGTCCCCAGGGGCGGGTGCAGCAAGCGCAGTATGCAAAGCACCGCTTTGCGCGCAGCGTAACGACAAAAATCTGTGATTTTTGGCTGGAATAGTCCGCCGAGTGCTTAAAACTTTATAGAAACAATGTGAATAAGAATTTATTCGAAGAACTAAGAAATAGTGCCCAGGGGCGGGTGCAGCAAGCGCAGTATGCAAAGCACCGCTTTGCGCGCAGCGTAACGACAAAAATCTGTGATTTTTGGCTGGAATAGTCCGCCGACTGCTTAAAACTTTATAGAAACAATGTGAATAAGAATTTATTCGAAGAATAAAGAAATGGTGCCCAGGGGCGGACTTGAACCGCCACGCCCTTGCGAGCACTAGCACCTGAAGCTAGCGTGTCTACCAATTTCACCACCTGGGCTTACAAGATACAAACACGGAGTATTGCTGTGTCTGCGTCGTTGTGGGTGCGCAATTTACGCAAGCCCTGCCCTTTTGTCAATCACTAAACTGTGGTTTTTTGTGATTAATTTCATCTTTTTTTATTTTCGTACAAATTATCCACACTATGTACACTTTCACCCCGTTTTATTTGTGGATCCGCGCTCTGGCAGTCACCTCATCGTGATCTTCTGTTATCAACATGCCATTATGCAGGCCTGTAGTATGGGGCCCGAACCCCGGTATTTTTAACAACAGGATGTAACCGACAATGACGTTGGGCTGGATTGCACTCGCATTGCTCTATCTGGTGAGCTTATTTTATATTGCCCGCTGGGGTGACAAAAACTCGGTAACTGCCCGCTGGCTGACGTCTCATCCGGCGGTATATTCGCTGGCCCTCGCCATCTATTGCACCGCCTGGGCATTCTTTGGCTCGGTGGGCCAGGCCAGTCGTTTCGCCTGGACCTACCTGCCGATATTCTTAGGCCCGGTTATTTTGTATGTGTTTGGTTACCGGTTTATCTACAAACTCACCTTAGTCAGTAAAAAGCAGCATATCACCACCATTGCCGATTTTATCGCCTCCCGTTATGGTAAACGCCAGCCGGTGGCGCTGCTGGTCACCTTAATTGCCTTGCTGGCGACTATCCCCTACATCGCGCTGCAACTTAAAGCAATCGGGGCCATTTTTCAGTTACTTACCCAACAGTCCGATACGCGGTTGATCATTGTGGTCGCGACCCTGTTTATCGCGTTGTTTGCCATTTATTTTGGTACCCGCCAAACCGATGTTACCGAATACCGGCGCGGGCTGATGCTGGCTATTGCATTTGAGTCATCAATTAAGTTGCTGGCACTGGTACTGGTGGCCTTGCTGGGCTATACCGTCTGGACCACACAGGCCAGTACCGCCATGGCCGACACATTTTTTTCCAGCGCCGCACTGGCGCAGTTTGCCTCGTTTGATTTTATCGCCCAAACCGTCATGGCGGCGGCTGCAGTTATCTGTCTGCCCCGGCAGTTTCATGTGGCCATCATCGATAATTTAAGCCTGAGTCATCTGAAAACGGCGCGCTGGTTATTTCCGCTTTATCTGAGCATAACTGCCCTGGTGATCCCGGTTATTGCGATTGCCGGAAATCAGTTGTTTGCCGGCACGGGCGTGGAGCCCGACACTTATGTGCTGTCGATGGCAATTTACTACGAGTCGCTGTGGCTGCAGATGATTGTTTTTCTGGGGGCTTGTCAGCCGCCACCGCCATGATCATCGTGGCGACATTAACCTTAAGTACAATGCTGACCAATGATGTGATTTTGCCACGTTTACTGGCGCACCGGCAGTTAGCCATAGACACCCGGGATTACAGTCACAAAATCCGGCTCATCCGCCGCCTGGTGATAGGGCTGATTTTGCTGCTGGCGTTTGTATACCACCAGCAAATGACCACCAGCCGTTCGCTGCATTCCATCGGACTGATTGCGTTTTCACTGGTTATTCAGCTATTGCCCGCCATTGTGGGCGCACTCTACTGGAAACAGGGCCATGCGTACGGAGTCTACGGCGGGCTTCTCGCCGGGCTGAGTTGCTGGATGCTGCTACTGGGCTTGCCGGTGATAAATGCCGGTGTCCCTACCCTGGCCCCCGGCGAATTTCATAGTCAGGGCGCGTTGGTGAGTTTACTGGTCAATGCACTGGTCTATATGCTGGTCAGCAGAGCTACGCGGCCAAGACTGATAGACCGATTACAGGCAGAGGCGTTTGTTGTGCCGGCAGATGCGTCGCTGCCTGCCCGCACTCCCCAAAACAGTACCATGACCATCGACGACTTAATCACCCTGCTATCGACCTTTATGGGGCCGGGTCGCTGTACGCAGCTGCTGGCCGATTATGAGCAAACTAACCAGCAAAACCTGAAGCCTGGTGAGCTACCTGACGAAGCCTTTATTGGCTTTTGTGAACGGGCGCTGGGCGGCGTTATCGGCGCTGCCAGTGCCAAGGTCCTCATCGACAGCGTGATCCACGGTAAAAAACTGGACCTGACCGAGGTGGTAAACTTTTTTGATGATACTACTCAGGCCATGCAGTTCAATATGACCGCCCTGCTTACGTCGCTGGAAAATATTGATCAGGGGATCAGCGTGATCGACAAACACCTGAATCTGGTGGCCTGGAACAAGCAATACGTCAATTTGTATCACTATCCCGAACATTTTTTGAATGTGGGAATGCCTATCGAAAAACTTATTCGGTACAACGCCGAGCAGGGGGAGTTTGGGCCGGGGGATGTTTCAGAACATGTGGAAAAGCGTCTGCAACATCTGCATGCCGGCACCGCGCATCGCTTTACCCGAAAGCGACGTGATGGCCGTGTCATTGAAATGGTGGGCAACCCATTACCGGGCGGCGGCTTTGTCACCAGCTTTAATGATATTACCGGACATGTGGAAATACAGCAGGCCCTGGAAGAGTCCAATCTGGATCTGGAAGCCCGGGTAAAAAAGCGTACCGAAGAAGTCTACTCTATCAATGCTGAATTGCGGCTGGAAATTGAACGCCGCCGTGAAGCCGAAAAAGAGCTGATTCGGGCACGCAAGGTGGCGGAAGATGCCAATGCCAGCAAGAGTCGATTTCTGGCGCTGGCCAGCCATGATGTGTTGCAACCCTTAAACGCCGCCAAGCTATATATCAGTGCGCTGCAGGACTCATCACTAAATGATGCCACCCGCCAGATTGTAACGCGCCTGGGCGACAGTGTGGTGGCCAGCGAAAATCTGATCGGTACGTTGCTGGATATTGCCCGTCTTGACCAGGGTGAAATGCAACCCACGTTGAAGCCGCTGGCGCTACCCACCCAGCTATCGGCGCTGATTGAACAAATGCAGATGCGTGCAGCGGATAAGAACCTGACCCTCAAAGTATGCCTGCGTGAGTGCTGGGTAATGGCTGACAAAACCTACCTATACCGGGTAGTACAGAATTTGTTGTCGAATGCCACCAAGTACACCGAGCAGGGCAAGGTGCTGTTGACCATCCGGCCTTATGGTCAGCAAGTGCAAATTCGGGTATTTGATACCGGCGTTGGCATTGAGAAAACCCAGCAACAACTGGTGTTTGGAGATTTTTACCGTACGCATGACAGCGCTGAGCCCGGGGTGGGATTAGGACTGGCGATTGTGCGTCGCTTTACCACCGCCATGAACGGCACGTGCTCGGTTCATTCAACACCGGATAAGGGTAGCTGCTTTACCTTGATGCTACCAGCCGCGGCGCCTGCTACTGCTGCGCCCCGGCCACAGGCTGCACGCGTTGCCTCATTTGCCGGGCTGCGGGTGTTGTGTGTGGATGACCAACAGGAAAACCTGGATGCGCTGAGCACCGTACTGAAAAAATGGGGCGCCGAGGTCAATACTGCTTTAACCTGGGAGGACGCTTTGGCCCTTGCCTGTGAGGTGCGGCCCCAGGTGGTACTGATGGACTATCAGCTGGATGAGTCCTATAACGGCTTGCAATTAATTGAGGCTATTCGTCAGCAACTTGATGTAGTGGTACCTGCCACCCTTATCACGGCTGAACGCGATGAACAATTGTTAGAACAGGCCACTGCGCAAGGGGTCAAGTATCTTAGCAAGCCCTTAAAACCTGCCAAGTTACGGGCGTTGTTGCAAAGTATGACCCGGCACAAGCAGTAACCCCTGCCCTACCGGGTTAGCGAATGCTGATTCACTTTATTAACGCAAATAGATTTTTTGCTCGTTGCCATCATAATTTGTGTAAGCGTACCGCCCTGTCCTTGTTTATGATAGCGTAGATATTGCTCAACGCAGCAGCACCCCACGGCCGTGGCTGCGCTTTTTTTCTTAATAGGACGCTAACTCATGCGCATCGCTATTTTATCCCGTAATCCGCGCCTCTACTCTACCCGACGTCTTCAGGAAGCCGGTATTGCCCGCGGTCATGAAGTCGATGTTATCGATACCATGCATTGTTACATGGACATCACCAGCTCAAATCCATCGGTACGTTACAAGGGTAAACGCCTGCCGCGTTATGATGCGGTAATTCCTCGTATTGGCGCTTCGGTCAGCTTTTACGGCACCTCGGTGGTACGTCAGTTTGAAATGATGGGCACGTACAGCATCAATGAATCAGTGGCCATCAGCCGCTCCCGGGATAAACTGCGCTCATTGCAGCTATTATCCCGTAAAGGCATCGGTATGCCGCGCACCGGCTTTGCCCATCACCCGGACAAAATCGATGATCTGATTAAAAATGTCGGCGGTGCGCCAGTGGTGATCAAACTGCTTGAAGGGACTCAGGGCATTGGCGTGGTACTGGCCGAAACCCAAAAGGCGGCAGAGTCTATTATTGAGGCATTTATGGGTCTGAATGCCAGTATTTTGGTGCAGGAATACATCAAAGAGGCGGGTGGCTCAGACATCCGTTGCTTTGTGGTAGGCGACAAGGTAGTGGCGGCCATGAAACGCCAGGCGGCCCCGGGTGAGTTTCGTTCAAACCTGCATCGCGGCGGGTCGGCCAGTTTAACCCGGCTGTCGCCGGCCGAGCGTAAATGCGCCATTGATGCCGCCCGTACCATGGGCCTGAATTGCTGCGGCGTGGATATTCTGCGTGCTGTTAATGGTCCGGTGGTGATGGAAGTAAACTCGTCCCCCGGGCTGGAAGGCATCGAGTCGGCCACCAGCAAAGATGTAGCAGGCATCGTCATTGAGTTTATTGAAAAAAATGCGGCAGCTCATAAAACCAAAACTCGCGGCAAAGGTTAAGCTGAATGAACGAATTTGTGATTGGCGGTAAATCTATCGCACTGGGTGAAACCGCACGTATTGAGCTGAAAATGCCGCCCTTATACACCGCCACCCAAATGGGTATTCCGGTGTATGTTAAGCGCGGCAAGCGCCCGGGTCCGACCCTGTTTGTCTCGGCAGCAATTCATGGTGATGAGTTAAATGGCATCGAGATTGTGGCGCGTCTGATTCGCTCAAAGTCAATTGAGCGGCTACGGGGTACGCTGGTTGCGGTGCCAATGGTCAATGTGTATGGCGTATTGAATCAGTCACGTTACTTGCCCGACCGGCGCGATTTGAACCGGAGTTTCCCGGGCAGTAAAAAAGGCTCACTGGCCGGCCGCCTGGCGCAGTTGTTTTTCACCGAGGTAGTGTCTAAATGTGATGTGGGCATAGATTTACATACCGGCGCCATTCATCGCAGTAATTTACCGCAAATTCGGGCAAACCTGGATGACCCGGAAGTTCTGGAGATGGCCAAGGCATTTGGCGTGCCGGTGTTACTCAATGCCAACATTCGGGATGGTTCGTTGCGGCAGGCGGCCAGTGAAGCCGGTATAAAAATGATGCTGTATGAAGCTGGACAGGCACTACGTTATGATGAGTTTTCCATCCGGGCGGGGTTGCGGGGTATTATCAGCACCATGCGCCATTTGGGCATGCTCAACAAGCGTAAGCATACCGGCCATGATATCAAGCGCTTTATTGCCCGTGAAAGCGGCTGGATTCGAGCGCCTGAAAGTGGCTTTATTACCCACCGGGCACAGTTAGGCGACTTTGTGGGAAAAGGCGATAAACTGGCAGTCATTGCCGACCCATTTGGTGATATTCAGACTGAAATTATCAGTCCGGCTGAAGGGGTCATTATCGGCAAACAGAATATCCCGCTGGCGCAGGAAGGCGAAGCGGTTTACCACATTGCTTACTTTAAAAAGGCCGAGTCGGTGGCCGAACATGTGGAACTACTGCAAGATAACTTGGTTTTGGGTGAAACACCCACTGGGGAGTAAACCAGCATGACACAGACACATTCTAAACAACTGGTGGGCGCTTTGGAGCAATGCGACCTGCCGGCACTGGCTATCGAAGCGCTGCATATTCGCGTAGATACAGGCGCGGCTACTTCCTCACTGCATGTGGATAACCTGGAAGAATTCGACCAGGACGGCGATCTGTGGGTCAGTTTCGATATTCACCCGGACATCCACAATGTCAGCCGGGTAATACGACGCAAGGCCCCGGTATTGACGAAAAAACGGGTAAAGAGCTCTACCGCCACGCTGGAACGCCGGTATGTTATAACCACGCCCATTGTGCTGGGAGGCGAGCGCTGGGATATTCAGCTGACCCTTACTGACCGGTCTGAAATGACCTATTTAATGTTGTTAGGCCGTGAAGCCATGGCAGGCCGACTGATTGTGGACCCAGAAATGGAGTACCTGCTGGCCCGATAAGCGCCGTCAGGATTTGGTGACCGGGGGTTCCAGCTCCAACTGAGAGGCAATCAACACCGCCTGGGTCCGATTATTAATGCCAAGCTTTTTAAATATCGCGGTCACGTGCGCTTTTACCGTGGCCTCGGCAATATCCAGGTTATAACCAATCTGCTTATTCAGCAGCCCATCACGCATATAGCACAGCACTTTATATTGGGAAGGGGTAAGGCTGGATACTTTGTCAGCTAAGGCAGCAAAGGCCTCATCAATTTGCTCAACTTCCTGACTGATGGTGTCTGGCAGCCAGATATCCCCATCAAGAATGGCCTGTACCGCAGCCCCAATATCTTCAGCGCTGGCCGTCTTTGGAATAAAGCCTGATGCACCGGCACTGACAATTTTAGAAATAAGAGCCGGATCTTCGGTGCCCGACACTATCGCCACCGGCAGCTCAGGAAAACGGCTGCGCACATGCAGCAGCCCGAATAAATCGTGACTGCCAGGCATATGCAAATCCAGCAATAACAAATCGACATCATGATGTTGCAGGACCTCAACGGTACCTAGCAAATCGCCGGCCTCAAGCAGAGTGAGGTCAGGCAATGACATCGATAATGCCCCACGTAACGCATCGCGATATAAGGGATGATCATCAGCGATGAGCAGCGTTACCATGGATACTCCGTTATTTATTTAGCCTTTGCTCAATCAGTGTATCAACAACTGACGGGTCCGCCAATGTTGATGTATCTCCTAATTGATCATGCTCATTCGCCGCAATCTTACGCAGGATACGACGCATGATTTTACCCGAACGGGTTTTAGGCAAGCCTTCCGACCACTGAATCATATCCGGGGTCGCAATCGGGCTTAACTCACTACGCACCCAGTCACGCAACTCCTGGGTAAGCGCTTCATCAGGTTCAACCCCGTCGTTAGGCGTGACATAAACATATATACCCTGCCCTTTAATATCGTGTGGAAAGCCCACTACCGCCGCCTCAGCCACCTTACTATGAGCCACCATCGCGCTTTCAATCTCGGCCGTGCCTAAGCGGTGGCCCGAAACGTTTAGTACATCGTCCACCCGGCCGGTGATCCAGAAAAAACCGTCCTCGTCCCGGCGTGCGCCATCGCCCGTGAAATACACGCCTTCATAGGCACTGAAATAGGTATTAATAAAGCGCTCGTGGTCGCCATAAACGGTTCTTGCCTGGCCTGGCCAGCTGTCTTTGATGACCAGATTGCCTTCGGCTTCGCCCTGCATATCGTTGCCTTCAGGATCAAACAGCGCCGGCTGAATACCGAAGAACGGACGCGTCGCCGAGCCTGGCTTTAACTCGGTAGCACCAGGCAATGGCGTGATCATGTGTCCGCCGGTTTCGGTTTGCCACCAGGTGTCCATGATTGGACAGCGACTCTGACCAATGACCCGGTAATACCACTCCCAGGCTTCGGGGTTTATCGGCTCGCCGACGGTGCCCAGAACTTTGAGTGAAGACAGATCGCAGCCTTCGGCGGGTTTATCACCGTGGGCCATCAACGCGCGAATGGCAGTGGGGCGGTGTAAAAACTATTCACCTTATACTTTTCAATAACCTGAGCAATACGACGCACATCGGGATAGGTAGGCACACCTTCAAAGAATACCTGGGAAGCGCCATTGGCCAGTGGTCCGTAAACCATATAACTGTGGCCGGTAACCCAGCCCACATCGGCTGAACACCAGTACACATCCTCAGGCTGATAATCAAAGACATACTTAAAGGTCAAAGCGGTGTACAGCAAATAGCCGCCGGTGGTGTGTACCACGCCTTTAGGGGTGCCGGTAGAGCCCGAGGTGTAAAGAATGAATAACGGATCTTCGGCGTTCATCGGCTCCGGTTCGCACTGGCCTGAACAATCATCCACCAGGGTATCCCAGGCGATGTCCAGCGAATCATTCCAGTCGATATCACCATGGGTCAGCTGATGCACCACCACATTGGTGATAGAAGGACAGGCATTATCGCTCAATGCTTTGTCTACATTTTGTTTCAGGGCACACTGCGGCCGCCACGGCGCCCTTCATCGCAGGTTATGACGACTTTGGCGCTGCTGTCATTGATCCGATCGGCAATCGCATTGGGAGAAAAACCACCAAAGATGACCGAGTGGACTGCGCCGATGCGAGCACAGGCCAGCATGGCGTAGGCCGCCTGGGGCACCATAGGCATATAGATCGCTACCCGGTCGCCTTTTTCGACACCCAGTTTTTTCAGCCCATTGGCCAGCTTACAGACTTCGTAATGTAACTGCTGATAGGAGATTTCTTCGCTGTCTTCGGGGTTGTCCCCTTCCCAGTATAGCGCCGTCTTTTTGCCATTGTCCGCCAGGTGACGGTCTATACAGTTGTAGCTGGCATTTAGAACACCATCTTCGAACCACTTAATCGACACTTCGTCTTTGGTAAATTTTGTATTCTGACTTTTTTGCGGTGTTTTATACCAGTCAAGAAAGTCGGTCTGTGCTGCCCAGAATGCAGAGGGGTCAGTTACCGATGCCTGATACATTTGCTGGTATTTTTCTGAAGTAATGTGGGTCGTTTGTTTAACCTGTTCAGGTATTGGATACGTCTTGCTGGCCGTCATTGGTGCCCCTCCGAAGTACGAATTAGATAAGTGGTTGATACAGATACTTCAATGTAACGCTTAACGATTAAAGCAAAATGCGACTTTGGTCTTAACAATCTGCTAACGCCATGTATGATGTGCGCCGTTCGATCTAAGGGTAAGACTTTAGTCTTATCGGGTAAGAACCCTATTTAATATTTTCTTTATGTGATTCACTCTACACGCATTCACATTATAGTTACACAGCCTTTACTTCCACAATAAAGACGGGAACGACCAATGAAACACACAGTGAAAAAAACCGCCGTCCTCTGTGCGCTTTTTTCTGCCGGCTTCAGTGCTTCGGCGCAAAACATTGCAGACACGCAATTTAAATTTTCTGGCTATATCAAAGCCGACGCCATAGTGACTGATTATTCGGATGGCTCGCTGCCCTCTGGCAGCGTGGGACGCGACTTTTATATCCCATCTTTAACGCCGGTTGACGGCAATGATGAAGGTACTCAGCTTGATGCTCATATTCGCCAGTCCCGGTTTCGAATCACTACCAACTCCCCTACCAGCCAGGGCGACAGCATTAAGGGCGTACTGGAACTCGACTTCATCGTAACCGGAGGCGGTGATGAGCGGGTGAGTAACTCTTATACCCCCAGAATCCGCCATGCCTTTCTTGAGTATCAGGACTGGCTGATTGGTCAGACCTGGTCCACCTTTATGGATGTCTCAATTCTACCTGAGTCACTGGATTTTGTTGGGGCAGCCGATGGGGTGATCTTCAACCGTCAAACAATGGTTCGCTATTCCAAAGGCGGCTTTCAGGTAGCATTGGAAAACCCTGAAGCCACCATAGCTACTGACAATATCGGTTCGCGCGAAACCGCCGATGATAATGTCGTGCCGGACCTGATTGGCGCATACAAAGTACGCAAGGACTGGGGCCATATAAAGGTGGCGGGCATGCTGCGCCAGCTATCTTATGACAATGGCATGGATGTGGATGAAGATGAGATTGGCTATGGTATGGCGGTCTCTGGCAAATTAAACTTTGTTAACGGCGATGATCTGCGGATGTCGTTTAATGCCGGCTCTGGAATGGGCCGATATATGGCAGTAAATGCCGCCACGGGCGTAGCCGTTAATCCGCAGAAAAATAATCAATTAGAAGCAATTGATTCTTATGGTTACTCGATTGCCTATCGACACCTGTGGAGCGATAAAGCCCGAAGTTCGGTTATATTTGCCGCGCTGGAAGTTGACAACCCGGTGGCATTAACCGGCCCTCAAGCCACCAAAAGCACCTATAGTACCCGGATTAACTATTTGTACTCGCCGGTCTCCGCGCTTACCTTTGGTGCCGAATATGCGTTTGCCAAGCGCGAAGTTGAAAGCGGCTTGGAAGGGGATATGAACCGGGTGCAGTTCTCAGCAAAGTATGCCTTTTAAGCAAAACGCTTAATTCAAAAAAGACGGCCCTGGCCGTCTTTTTTATTAACAAACCACTGTTACGATACCTAAGGATTAAAACCCCACCGGATACTGACGCAGTACCTTATCCACTGCTATCAGCGCCTCCTCGGTCAGGGGTGCTTCAAAGGCCTGCAGATTCTCCTGCAGCTGCGTGAGGCTGGTAGCACCGATAATCGTCGACGTTACGCCCGGTACCTGCCGGCACCAGGCCAGGGCAAGCTGGGCCGGCGTCATGGACAACTCCCGCGCAAGATCAACATATGCCTGCGTGGCCTGCTGCGCCATCGGCTGATTTCGAAATAACCCCTGTCGCTGAGTGTAGGTCCACCGGGAGCCGTGGGGGCGCGCCTCATTCAGATACTTGCCGGTCAGCATGCCCGTGGCCAGCGGCGACCAGGGTAAATAAGCAATATTTTCTAACGCGCACATTTCTATCAGGTACGGCCAATCTTTGATGTGCAGCAGACTGAATTCATTTTGGATGGACACCGGGCGGGCTACCCCCATCTCATCACACAGGCGTAAAAAGGTATGGATCCCCAGGGCGTGTCATCGGATAAGCCCAGTGCCGAATTTTTCCTGCCTGCATAGCCGTATCCAGGCCCAGCAGTATATCCCGCATCCCGGCCAGTTCCTGCTCCCGATTGATGTCCTGCGGGTGGGTCATTCCTGGCCAGTGTTTACCAAAATGTGGGGTGGTTCGATTCGGCCAGTGCAGCTGATAGACATCAATATAATCGGTTTGCAGACGTTTCAGCGAGTCCTCAATAGCCTGACCTATCGCGTGGCCGGAAATATTCTGTCCCTCCCGAATCCAGCTCACACCGTTGCCCACAATTTTGGTCATGACGATAAGATCCTGACGCCGGCCGGCATGGTTTCCTAGCCAGTTTCCTAACAGTCGCTCGGTATCTGCATAGGTCTCCTTATTTGGCGGCACCGGATACATCTCGGCAGTATCCAGAAAATTGACACCTGCCGCCAGTGCCATGGCCATCTGTTCATCTGCGTCGTGCTGAGAATTCTGGATCCCCAGGTCATGGTACCCAGACACACATCAGACACCTTTAACTTGCTTGTGCCTAACGGTAAATATTTCATGTAGTTTTCCTTTTATAAAATGTGGTAACAGACCCCGTCTGTGGCTCCGGTGTGATGAGTACAAGTGACGCTGAGCAAAAGATGTAAACACCGGGTTAAAGATAGGGAGATCCCCCTATAGCCGACCCTTGTTTAAAAAGCGCATATTGGACGGGTCAATTATTCATCATTGCAATCAGTACCTACTATCTGATGCGAATCTCCATGGAGTTCTACATGAAAAAATTTGCCTTATCCACTCTTACTGCAGCAATGTTAAGTATCCCCGCCAGCGGCGCACTGGCTGATGCCTACATCGGTGAGCAGCTGAACACCAAGCTGACTTCATTGACCGAAAACCAGCAAATTATGGCGGTGGTCACCTTTGACCAAATGGCGCCACTGGCCGAATCACAGATTCAGCAACTATTGAATTTAGGTATTACCGAAGGGGTTCAATTCAAATCACTGCCCATTATCGGGGTACTGGCTACCCGCCAGCAAATTGAAGCTATTGCTGCTTTTGAGGGTGTGCGTTCGGTATTTGCTAACCGCAAACTAGAATTTTTCAATGCAGATGCC
Organism: Salinimonas marina; assembly: GCF_015644725.1. NCBI lineage: Bacteria > Pseudomonadati > Pseudomonadota > Gammaproteobacteria > Alteromonadales > Alteromonadaceae > Salinimonas > Salinimonas marina. The sequence goes on along the minus strand of NZ_CP064795.1, from coordinate 457,162 downwards.
CGCCAGATCACCGGGGTAGCCGACTTACAGACCAGCGACTTTGAGCAACGAAATGGGGTGAGCTACACGGGTAAAGGGGTCACGATTATGGTCAATGATTCTGGCGTAGATGCTTCGCACCAGGATCATTTCTTTGGCGATACGGTCGTAGAGAATGTACAGGCGCTCACCCACGCTTCTGCCATTGGGATTACCGGCATGACTGACGGTATGGTACTTACCGGTCAGGTGAATACCGATACCAATTCGGGTCACGGTACCCATGTTGCCGGCACCATCGCCGGTAATGGCGCTATGTCCGGAGGTAAATATGTGGGTGCGGCCCCTGACGCTGATTTGATTGGCTACGGCTCAGGCGGCGGGCTGTTTCTGCTTGACACCATTGGTGGCTTCGATTTTGCCATCAACAACCTGTACAACTACGACAACCCCATCAAGGTGATCAGTAACTCCTGGGGCTCCAGTGGCAAGTATGAGCCCAAAGGACCGGTTTCGCTGGCAACCTATAAAGCGCATCAGCTGGGTATTTTAAGTGTGTTTGCCGCCGGTAACTCGGGTCCGGGTGAAGACTCACACAACCCGTATGCCCAAATACCTTGGGGAATTTCAGTGGGTGCCGGTGATAAGTTTGGCAATCTGGCGGGGTTTTCTTCTCGCGGATTGAAAAGTGAAAACGGCGACTTCACCATGCCTGACGGCAGCCAGTGGACCTACAATAACGAAGTCAGCATCGTAGCGCCGGGTGTGGACATTATTTCTACCCGGGCCGCCACCAACCTGGCTGCCAACGGCGGCGATGCCGATGTGGATGCCATCGAAACTGAAAACCTGCCCTTTTACACTATGATTTCAGGGACCTCCATGGCGACCCCGCATGTGTCGGGTATTATTGCGCTGATGCTGGAAGCAAATCCCTCCCTGGATAATCTAACCATCAAAAAACTGTTGCAGGAAACCGCCACCAATATGCCAGGTTACGAGCGCTGGGAAGTGGGTGCAGGCTATGTGAATGCACGTTCAGCCGTGGCCGCGGCACTGGATTACGATATGAGTCATGCCACCACGGTTAATAACCTGCCGGGTAAAATGTTCAACGCCAATGCGCTGGTTTCCACCAGTGAGCGCACCGAAACATTTGAGCTGTTCTATGCCCCGTTGGTGAGCCGCAAGTTGAACAATTTGAGGTAGGTACTGACGACGTGTTGGTCAAAGCCTCTGCCAGTACGTTGGCGAACCTGACCAAACTGGTATTGGTGGCCCCGGACGGCACTGAATATTTTGGCAACCTGAGTACTCCGGTACTGAGTGAGACAATGCGGGTTTCTGCACCGGCGCAGCCAGGCACCTGGGGCATTTACGCCTATGGCTTAACCTCATTATCAGGGGTGCAAGCCGATGTACTGGGCGTTACCAATGGGCCGGGTATTCCGGAAACCTTTGATGTTACCGTTTCGTTTGAACAAAGCAGTGGCTTTGATGGATTGAACGACGTCGCGGGTCATCCGCAGCAAGGCGCTATTGAGTTTGCGGTGAGTGAGCGCTTGATGGACGGGTTAAACAACAACAAATTTTTTCCTGACGCCAGCCTTAAACGTAAGGACTTTGCCCGGTACGCTGTGATGGGCGGTGCGGTCAGACAATATCGTGACCTGTTAAATGATGCGGCGCCAGAGCTCGGCAATCTGCCTGGTTTTGATAAAGCATTTATCGAGTCAGTGTCAGTCTCTGGGGGGCGCTAAAGGATAATTTGCGTGAACAAGCTCCAATCCTGCCTACGGTGAATGGCAGCGCCGACCCTTTTGGCAAAATGGACAAAGCTGATATGGCCTACGCGCTGGTCCAGTTGCTGGGTCTGCAAGACCTTGCTACCAGTTTTGATCCAAACCGGGATATCGTGGTGAATTATCGTGGCGAAGAGCTTGTGCTAGCGGACCAGGACGAGATTGCCGCAGAGATGAAAGGCTATGTCCAGTTGGCCATTACCCTGTCGCTGGTGAATGTGGAATTTGGTATCGAACAGGGTCCATTTGCGGTGTCACCCACATTAACGGCACGATTTAATGCTGATGAAACTATCACCCGGGCTCATTATGCGCTGCTGGCTTCACGTTTCTATACGCAATACCTTGAAAACTAAATTATAAACTAACTTGTGCCATTATCATTTGATAATGGCACTCTTTTCGTATAGTTTTTAAGCACAGCTTTAAGAGGTAATACTATGAAAGTTATGCAAGGCTCCATCTGTCGTTTATTAGTGCTTGGTACGATGATACTAGGGCTCCTCCCCACCGTCCAAGCGCAGTCCGTAGCGCCTCACACCGTGTCTTATAGTGACAATCAGGTGCAGGCGAAGTTTATGTTGGGCCAGTCTTTTGATTTAGCATTGTCGCTGGAGTTCGACCAGGTGGTGGGTCTGCATCCCGCGAATCTGGATATTTCTGCTGAAATTGTAATGCCCACCGATCCCCGGGTGGTTGATCGCTTACCCTCATCTCTGGTTGATGGTGTAGCAGGGTTTCCGGTGTTGGTGTCGGTGCAACCCAAAAGTGATAAAGGCTTTGCGTTTGAGGGGTTAGCTAATATTGAATTTTACACCAAAGCCATTCATTTTGACCCGACCGTACCATGGCGCCTGTTTACCTCTCATGATGAGGGCACCTTCGAAGATATTACGACATTGACCAGCACCGGCAGTTACCGGGCACGGGGTAGCACAGGCCGCTTTTCCGATTTTATTATTTTGCTGGACTCTCGTGACACCAACACCATCATCGAACATAAGTTTGCGCTGTTGAGTGATACCTTGCGGGATAACCGCGCGATGTTGCCTGCCGCGGTGACCACTTTGCTTGATCCGCTGATGCTGACTCTGGAAAGTGCCATTCTGACCTTCGATACTGACAGCGCTCTGACAGCAAGTGATGCCTTAATTGCCGCTTTGGAAGATACTACCGGTAACACGGTGCCAGATGTATGGCGTTCCAGCGGTGATATCGTTAATGTAAAAGGTGATTTACTGTCTCGTCTGTATACTTTGCGCTATACCCTTCGCACCCAATAAGGCACTGATTATGCCCTTGCAAATTGCCTATACTCAGACGGATGGTTCGGTCTGTGAGCACATGCTCTTCGAAGGACGCCAATATCGTATTGGCCGCTCTGGTGACGCCGATATCACCATTGCGCACCCCCAAGTGTCGCGCCTCCACGCTTGCCTGCAGGCCCAGAATGATGCTCACTGGACATTTAGCGACACCAGTTCCACTGGCTGTTTTGCGCATGGCAAGGCTATTAGTAATCTGATGATAAACCAGGTGTATACCATTTTGTTAGGCCCGGTGGCCTGTCAGTTAACCCCCTGGCCGCACAAGACGTGGTGCGTTTGGATAGCCAAAGGGTGTGGCGCGAAAAGCAGCTCACCCGGCACTCTGTGCAGTTACAGCAATGCACCGATAGTCAGGCTTTAATTCTGCTGGCGCAGGAATGTCTGCAACAATCACTGGGGTGTGAGCGTGCAGCAGTTATTCTGCTCAGTGAGGATGCCAAAAGCCATCAAAGCTTAGGCTTTACGCCCTGGATGCAGGATGCCGGCTTCACCGGCAGCCGCACTTTCATTCGGCAATGTCTGGAGCAGCGCAGTACCCTGGCGGTAGGGAGCCTGGCCGATGATAAAGGCCTGGCCCACCAACAAAGTGTGATTCGGTTTAATATTCAGGCCGCCCTGGCCATGCCGTTGATGGTAAATGACAATATTGTCGGTGTCTTATATGCCGACTCCACCCAGGACAAACGCTTTTTCACCCAGATTGACATCGCATTTGCACAAAAGTTAGCTGACCTCTTGTCTTTAAGGCTGCTTTATCACAATATTGAGCATAGAATTAATATGCTGGACAAGACACGGAGTGCTTTGTCGCCAGTGGCGATGCATTAAGTATCGTATTGCACCGGCTTTAGCGCCTGAGCAATAAATAAAAACGGTTACCGAGAAGCACGGTAGCAACTCACGGAGGACACCACTGGCACATATCTGCCTGACTATACAGGCGACTGAGATTGCTAAACCACACGGGTTATGAGGTAACTATGTGAGCGGGCATAATGTTTTACCGTCCTCACCAAACGCACTACCGACTGAACAACTTCATTCAGGCCCTCAGCTTGCCTGTCAGACCCTCCTTGCCGATCGCTTCAGAGTGGTGGCCCCTTAGGCAGTGGCGCCCAGGCCGCCGTTTACCGCGCCTATGATGAATTATTGGATGTTGAGGTCGCCATAAAACTGCTTGCTGGCGCGGCAACAGACCCTCACAGTATGCAAACCCTGCGCAACGAGGTATTGGTTGCGCGTAAAATCCAGCACCCTAATATTATTCGCGTGCACGATGTTTTTTCTGATGGCCACGATGCTTTTTTTACCATGGCACTGGTGACGGGTCGGCCCTTGTGCGAACGCCTGCTTAGCAGTGTGGGGCCGGCTTCTTATGACAAATGGAACCGCCAACTGCTTGAGGCTGTATTAGCCTGTCAATCGGCTGGTATTCATCATGGTGATATCAAGCCTGATAACATTTTGATTACCGATGATGATGATCTGATGCTGATTGATTTCGGCATTGGCCACTCGCTCAGCACCCAACAGCATACCAGTGGACACTTGCAATATGCCGCGCCAGAGGTCATAAATAACGGTATTTCTACTCTCCAATCAGACACCTACAGTGCTGGCATGGTATTGCAGGAAGTATTGGCGGCGGTGCCGGTGAAACAAATGCTATGGGACTGGCGTTGGCGTCAAAAACGGCAACGAAACAATGCCCGGCTGACCCACCCTCATCCTGAACAGCGTCCCAAGCTCAGCAATGTGCTAAAAGAGCCTGAGTCTTCCAACACCCAGCTTCGTAACCCGCTTACGGTTGGTCTTCTGTTAGTGTTTTTGGTGGGGGTTATCGTAACTGGGTTGTCGCGCTCCCCGGCGCCCCACACACCCACGCTGCCCGAAAAAACCTTACAGCTTGCCTTGCTGCATGATGAGCAGTATCCGCTGTTAGGCACAATGACACGGTTGCTGCGTTACCCAATGGCCCTACACCCTGACTTGGCATTGGTCCCGGCCGCCACCAGCAAGCAATTGATTCAAAATCTAGCACTGCAACCGTTACAAAATGACCAGGACCGGTTGAACCTGGCGACCACCCTGGATGCCGATTTAATTCTGACGCTGGAATTGACTCCAGCAAATACCGGCCAGTATCTGCTGCATGCCACCATGATTCTGATGCCGGCCAATGATGTCATTTTCACCCAAACCCAGGAAGTCGCCAGTGGTGACCTGGCCACTCACCTGGAACAGTTTTCAACAACACTCATTGATACTCTGTTTGCCCAGTTGACTACCCCGGTGGCTTTACCTGACCTGACCTACCTTGAAGCATTAACCGCTCTGGACACCGCCACTACCTTTGGCGATGCTTTAGCCCAACTACAACAACAGGCACCTGACTACCCTGGCACCTGGCTGGCAACAGCGCAATACGCAGCCGATAACAATGATATCGCCCAGAGCCGGGAGGCGTTGTCCACACTGGCTAACTTTTCAGATTTACATCCTTACTGGAAACTCCAGGGTAATTTACTCACCGCTCAGCTCAATGATGATTTACCGCTAGCGCAGCAAAGCATTCAGGCGCTAGTAGAGGCCTATCCTGATCGCCCAGAATTACTTGCCACCCGCGCCGATATTAATCAATGGGCCAATAATTTAGCCGCGGCGGAACAAGACTATCAACGTGCCATTGAGCTGCAACCGCACAATGGTCAGTGGTTATTCCAGCTGGCCCGACTGCAAATTCTGCGTGGCGACTTTGCTGCGGCCCTGGACAAAACCCTGACCAAGGCGCTGGTTGCATTTCGTCGCAGCAAGGATCCCATGGTGAAAGCCTGGTGCTCAATGCATTCGGCATTGCTCATCTTCGCCTGGCAGAATATGAACAGGCCCAGCGCTATTTTGAAGATGCGCTGACCCTTCGCAGTGCTCAGACCCAACCGGATGAACGGGCAAAAACACTGGCCAACCTGGCGATCGTAGGCATTATTCAAGGCAGTTTTGATGAAGCCGAAGACAGCCTACAGGAGGCCCGAACTTTGGTAGAGGCGCAACGCGACCAGGCCGAGCAAGCTCATATTATGGATACCTTTGGTTTCTTGTATGAGGAACAGGGGCGCTACCCTACCGCGCTCAAATATTACAAACATGGGTTGGATTTGCGAGTGCAAATGTCGGATACACAACTGCAACCGGAAAGCATGAGCAATGTTGCCTACATGCACTTCTTGATTGGTGACATTGCCCTGGCCGAAATCTACTGGCAGCAGGCATTGTCGTTATTTACCCGAAATAATGATCAAAGCCACCAGCTACGCACCCAACAGAATCTCATTCATCTTAAGCTAATGAAGGGCGATAACACGGCGGCCAGCCGCGAGCTGGGCGAATTGACGCAAAGTCTATCACCCGAGCTGGGGCAGGAGCGCCTGTATCAACATCTGTTGCTGAGTTATTTGCATTTTGCCAAGGGCAGCCTTCAAGAATCGATAAAACACACCGAAGCCGCACAGTCACTTGCCCAACAGGCAGAGGACCCGAAGGCTCAGCTTGAAAGCAGCTTGTGGATGGGCGAGATTTGTCTGAGAACCGCTGACTGGCCTTGTCTGGAGCAAAAACTTACGCAGTTGAGCACCCAGGTTGACCGCACCAGTAGTGAACAACAGATGGTGTATCGCTGGCTTAAACTGGCGCACGCCTTTCATCAGGGGGAGCGGGTCAACGAGAGTCATCCAGGCTATCTGGCCCTGGTCAATACCACCAATATGCCCATTCATGTGGAGCTAAAAATATTGCTTGATATACAGGAGCGGTTTGAGCTTTCCGCGCAAAGCCTGGCTATGCAAAAGGCCGATCAGCTGCATCGCCCGGTATTTTATCAAACCCATTTACAATGGCTGTACCTGAAGGCTCGCGAGGGCGATGAACAAAGCCTGGCCAGACTGGAACAACAATTGGCAGTGCATCCGGATTATTGGCGTAACCACCTGTATTACTCCGTTGTGCCAGCCAGCAGTGAGCAACAACAGACCTTGTTATCCCAGTGGTTGCAGGAGCTCCCCGAAGAACAAATTCAAACCTACCAAGAGACCTATCTTGAATAATACGTACGATGCGGACCTGCAAACCATCAAAGCATTGCAAGCCACTTTAAAGCAGCGGCTGGATAGTGAGCAAGAGCAGCTGACCGGGTTGGCAAAGCGACTGTGGGCCCAACAGGAAGCCGAAAAATCCCGCCTGTCCCGTGAGCTACACGATGGGGTCGGCCAGTTGTTAACCGGCCTTACCCGGCGTTTGCATGACCTGAGTGCGCAACAACCCGAACTTACCGCATTGCACAGTATTGCCGAGATGGCACTGGCGGATGTGCGCCAGTTATCACGTTTGATGAGTCCAACCATTTTAGATGACCTGGGTTTGCAGCCGGCGCTTAAATGGTTGTGCCGTAGTTTGTTAGAACATGAGCAAATCGACTATCATTGTCAGCTAGACGTCAACGTTGAGATTAATAAAGAGATCAGCGTGCTGTTATTCCGGATTGCTCAGGAAACACTGGTCAACACGGTAAAACATGCCCAGGCCAGTAAGGTCGAACTTAAGCTGATGACCCACCATAATGTGATCCGGATGGAGCTCAGAGATGATGGCTGTGGGTTTGACAGAGCACAGATAGAACCCGGTGTAGGGTTGATTAGCATTGCAGACAGGGCCAAGGCATTTAATGCCACCCTGAGCCTGGAGTCAGCGCTGCACCAGGGCACTAGCACAATAATTTCGGTACCATTATGACAATAAAAATTATTATTGCCGATGATCACGCGCTGATGCGTCAGGGCGTAAGCACGATGCTGCAGGCCGAGCAGGGTTTTGAGGTAATTGGCGAATGCGGCGACGGTATTGAGCTACTGGCCATGGTAATCAACCTGGCCCCGGACATCATCCTGATGGATATTTCGATGCCGCGGATGAGCGGGTTAGTCGCCATTGATAAGATATTAACCCAGCGTAGTGATGCAAAAGTTCTGGTGTTGTCGATGCACAACGAAGTGGAATATGTTGAAGCCATGCAGGCTGCCGGCGCCAAAGGCTATATTCTGAAAGAGTCATCGCAGGAAACACTGATTGCAGCAATCAAAACGGTGGTGGGCGGACGTACCTGCTTTCCCCAAAGTCTGCATGAAAACGGAAGTTCCCCGGAAGCTCATATCAGTCCGCTTAGTGTTTTAACCCGCCGCGAGCGTGAAGTTTTTTTTCTGGTCGCTGCCGGTAATACCAGCAAACAAATCGCGGAGCTGTTGTCGATGAGCTTGAAAACCGCAGAAAATCATCGCAGCAATATTTATCGAAAGTTACATTTGAAGAGTTCTGCGGAGCTGGTCAGAATGGCCGGCAAAGCCGGCCTGTTGGAATGAGACAGAGGTATCGGGGTGTGTAGGAACACGCCCCTTAGGATGGCTTACTTCAATTGGTCAAACTGGGTCACAATAAAGGCGGCTTCACCCCGGCTTACCGTATCGGCCGGATTGTAGAAGGCTTTCAGCGTTGGCTCCAGGTCATACTGGCCCTGGCTGACCTGCACTTCTACCTGAATCAGGCCAGTCGCAACCGCTTGCTGTACATAGCCACGCAAATGCGGCGCAATATCACTGGTATCTTCCACGATAACGCTTTCACCTAACACGACGGCGACAATATCATCGTCTGGATTGAAGGCTTCCGCCGCGGCTTGAAGGCCTAGTGCCTGCACCATTGAATAGGCCATCGCTTCACGGGTTACCGTATCTTTGGAACCAAATACCTGGCTGCCACCGGTTTCAATCAGGGCCTTGTCTGACATCGTCAAATCTGCCAGTACGGCGCCCGGGGTGGTGGCCGAGTTAACAGCCGCGGCATAACGGTTATTCACATCTAAAAAGTCGGTTTGGTTACCTTGTAAAGACTGACGCACGGTACCGCTAAGCGATAACACGTCGGCTAAGTCTTTCATCTTCAGCGCTGCATCGGGTTTGAAACCATGCTTTTTGGCATCCATCAGCTGATTACTCACTACATACTCAACAAATGAGCGCGACGGGTGATTTTGCGTGTCATCAATACCCGTATAACCCGAGGTCTCCAGTAACCGAATATTGACATCGGCGGTACTGGGTACCCCCACTCCATTCGTCACTCCTAACGGGTCCACAGACACCCCACTGATACTACCAATACCGCGGCTATACAGCTTCCAGGTGCCGGGCATGCCAGGGGCAGCCGTACCTACAGAGGAACCCAGCACTGGTAAACCAATGCCACTTCCATAGCGATTACCAGCCGGATCTTCTAATACAAATGCGGTAGCGGACTCGATGGAGGCGTTAGCCACTACCATTGACACATTGTCACCAACATTAAAGGTCTCGGTGGGGGAATCGCCAGCCGGCAGATAAGTGGTGGTGAGGGTAAAACTGTCACCTTCACTGATATTGGCGAAAGCATTAAACTCACGATTCAGTTTGACGGTATCACCGTACACTTCAACGCCATTAACAACAGCGTTAACCGCTGCATGGGCATTGACATAACCAGCACCGACTTCCCAGTCACTCATGCCCGCCATAGGTGTCGCGGTTTCCTGAAGGATATGTTTTACATCCTGCCATTGCAGACTGGTATCCGCTTCAAGCATTAATGCCACAATACCGGAAACATGGGGCGCCGCCATGGAAGTGCCGCTGGATACCGTATAAAAAGGCAGATGTTGTGGTTCTATCATCTCAGCATCCGTGGTGGCACTAAGTCCGCCCAGGCTGGAGGTGGAAGCACGGGCGGAGATGACATCTACGCCTGGCGCGGTGATGGTGGGGCGATCTTCCCAGCGGAAAACTTCACCATCGACAACCGCTTCACCACCCTTGCCATCAACGCCACGTGAACTAAAGTCAGCCAGTTCACCCTGCTTGTTGCCCGCCGCAACGGTCACAACCCAGGGCGCTTTTTTAAAGTTACCGGTAATCGTGGATTCGCCAGGACCGGAGTTACCGGCTGAGAACACCGTGATAATGCCGCGATCGGCCAGTGCTTTGGTGGCCACATTGGTGGGATCATCCGGATTAAAGTCGGTGCCTACATCACCGGTATTTCCGAACGAGTTCGAAATAACCCGGATTTTATAATCGTACTGGTGAGTGAGCGCGTAATCAAACCCGCCGATGGTATCAAGAATAAACAAGCCCGCACCGGAGCCATATCCGATAATGTCCGCACCCGGAGCAACCCCTGCGTGTAAGCCTGAACTTTTTGCACCATTACCACCTACGGTACCGGCCACATGGGTGCCGTGCCCGCCGGCAATATCGGTATTGGCTACATTTTCCTGATAGGTAATAGGCAACAAATCAGAAAAACTTGCCAGGTTGAGCTGGGCCATTACATTTTGTACCACGTGATCGCCAAAGGCCAAATCAGAATGGGTGCCATCAACACCAGAGTCATTGACAACCACGCCAATGCCGCGGCCAGAATACGGTATGCCGTGATTACGTAAATCCTGATCGGCACGTAATGCCTGTACGCCTGTAATTTGTGTAGACTCATGGTTTTCCAGCACCAGAGCATCATTGTTCCATACCGAGACAACATCGTCGCGCTGATATAGAGCATCAACCTGTGCCTTGGTGGCCATAATGCCAACAATGGGTAATGCCTGCATGCTCACGCCAGCGTCAATACCCAGTGCTTTAATCGCATCTAACTGCTCATTACTGGCGGGACCATTACCCTCGAAAGTAACAATAACCTGTTGGAGTTCATTGGGTGCGGCCAGCAGCGACTCTGCCAGCGTTTGATCAAATGTTTTTGCCCATGCATTGCTGGCAGGAAGCGACAGTGCCACAGCGGCGGCGATAAGTGTTTGTTTGGTGGAGAAAGTCATAATAAACCTCAGTCGTGATTACGCATTCAGTATTTCGTAATCACGAACGTGGCTCTATGGGGGTTCCCCCTATCATTCACTTTTTGTTAACAGTAAAGCCTGATCACTCCTGGCAGTGAGCAATAATAAGAAGGGTGCGGTAAGACTGGTAAACTGAAATAATCGACACTAAAAAAAGCGCATCCATGCGCTGCAAGTGACGTTCTAAAGGGAGTTATTTGATTTTAGTACCGGCGCATCTCTGCCATACAATTTCCGGCGATAGCCTAATAACAACAGCGGCACCAGTAACGCAGCCGTAGCGGTTGTCGGAATCTCAGCCGCGATGCGTCGTTTGCTTAGTGAAATTAGCCCGTTGGCACACAGTTGCTGCTGTTCTGTGTAAAGGCAGGTATCGTTGCCGATCGCTGCTCGGCCGCTGTACAGGTTAAAATTATCGCCAAAGGCGAAGGAAAAGCCTTCCTCCGCTTCATCACCGAACTGCAAATCATCCAGATCGCTGATGTTTATTTGGTTTAAATCATCTTCATCTAACTGGTGAACCGTATCTTCAAAGGTCAACCAGAACAGAAAGTGATACCAACGATGACTATCCCTTGGTCCGGCTGTATCGTATTGAATACTGCCTTCAATGGTGGCTACTTCTCCTGCGTCACCACGCATTTCCAGCGTGTTAAATCGATACTCAATAAAGTCGGCCTGGCAGGGAAAAGCAAAAGCCATCACCAGTAAAGCGGTCCATAATCGTTGCATAATCAGACATCCTGTTTTGATATCAATTATGTTGGCCTATCAGGGAACGTATCGCTATAGGGGGTAACCCCTAGTTTTAAAAGATAATTGCAGGTGATGGTTAACGGCATCAGATTGCCGCGCGGCGTGGGAATAGATTGCAGAATGGTGCTCAAAGATGGAGCTTTATATACTTTATATAAGGTAGCAGTGGTGCGCTAAAGCCGACTGTCAGAGTGACAGGCAATAAAAAAGGCCGCTTGCGCGACCTTTTTCAGAGTACTTAGTACTGTTTCAGATTAGTCCATAATCTTAGAAACAACACCCGCACCTACAGTACGACCACCTTCACGGATTGCGAAGCGTAAACCTTCGTCCATCGCGATAGGAGCAATCAGTTCTACTACGAACTTCAGGTTGTCGCCTGGCATTACCATTTCTACGCCTTCTGGTAACTCTACAGCACCAGTTACGTCAGTTGTACGGAAGTAGAACTGTGGACGGTAACCTTTAAAGAATGGCGTATGACGGCCACCTTCGTCTTTGCCAAGTACGTATACTTCAGCTTCAAACTTAGTGTGAGGAGTGATTGAACCTGGCTTAGCAAGTACCTGACCACGCTCAACTTCGTCACGCTTAGTACCACGCAGAAGAACACCAACGTTCTCACCAGCACGGCCTTCGTCAAGAAGCTTACGGAACATCTCAACGCCGGTACAAGTTGTCTTGGTAGTGTCTTTCATACCAACGATTTCAACTTCTTCACCAACTTTTACGATGCCTTGCTCAACACGACCGGTTACAACAGTACCACGGCCTGAGATTGAGAATACGTCTTCGATTGGCAGAATGAACGGCTTATCGATAGCACGCTCTGGGTCAGGGATGTAAGAATCCAGGGCTTCACCCAGCTCTACGATTTTCTTTTCCCACTCTTCTTCGCCTTCCAGCGCTTTCAAAGCAGAACCCTGAATTACTGGCAGGTCATCACCTGGGAATTCGTATTCGTTAAGCAGTTCACGAACTTCCATTTCTACCAGCTCAAGCAGCTCTTCGTCATCAACCATGTCGCATTTATTCATAAACACGATTATGTGAGGAATACCAACCTGACGGCCTAGCAGGATGTGCTCGCGAGTCTGTGGCATAGGGCCATCAGTCGCCGCAACAACCAGAATCGCACCGTCCATCTGAGCAGCACCGGTAATCATGTTTTTAACATAATCGGCGTGTCCTGGGCAGTCTACGTGAGCGTAGTGACGAGCTGGAGTGTCATACTCTACGTGTGAGGTAGAGATGGTGATACCACGGGCTTTTTCTTCAGGCGCGTTATCGATCATATCGAATGCCTGAGCTGAACCACCGTGCGCTTTTGCAAGAACAGTAGTGATTGCCGCAGTTAGAGTGGTTTTACCATGGTCAACGTGGCCGATTGTACCCACGTTGACGTGAGTTTTCGTACGTTCAAACTTTTCTTTTGCCATTTTCTATTTTCCCAGCAAAGTTACTTAAAAACTTTTAAATTCATTATATATGAGCTGGGGAGAAGAATGGTGCTGATAGGCAGATTCGAACTGCCGACCTCACCCTTACCAAGGGTGCGCTCTACCAACTGAGCTATATCAGCACACTAATTGGAGCGGGCAGCGGGAATCGAACCCGCATCATCAGCTTGGAAGGCTGAGGTAATAGCCATTATACGATGCCCGCGTTCCTAATTCTCTGGCCACCTCATAGAAAAGTGGTGGAGGGGGCAGGATTCGAACCTGCGAAGGCTGAGCCGGCAGATTTACAGTCTGCTCCCGTTGACCGCTTGGGTACCCCTCCTGAGATTGATGGTGCCGACTGCCGGAGTCGAACTGGCGACCTACTGATTACAAGTCAGTTGCTCTACCAACTGAGCTAAGTCGGCACGTCATCAAGTGGTGCGCATTCTAGAGTAATCACTTACTCAGTGCAATAGCCTTTTCGAAATAATTTCGATTTTTTCTTCTGACTGATGAAGTAGTTATCATCGGTCGGAAACCAGCGCCGGAAGTAAACTTCTGGCGTAGCGGGCAAGGCCATGCACCACCAAATTCGCGACGAGGATGCTACCATCAGATTCAGCAAATGCAAGCATGTTTTTGCCCCCACCACCGATAATTATCGAAAATGAAGACTGTTTGCTCGACAAATAATCAACGGCGCTCAAATAAACACCACGCACCGCCGCCTGGCATCCCATAGCGACACATATTTCAGTATCCTGCCCTACTCCAAAATCCGAAGGAATACGCGAATCGATACTCACTTTGGAGGTGTTTTCAACCAGGCTTTTTTGCATCAAGGCAAAACCCGGAACGATCCAACCGCCTAAATGTTGACCATCTTCCACAAAATCACAGGTTAGTGCCGTACCAATATCTATTACCGCATAGGGTTGAGTGGTCATTTCTTGTGCGGCGATCATGGCCAACCACCGATCGCTGCCCATTTTACTTACATTTATATAGCTATTTTGTAGCCCAAAACGACATTCTTCCGTGCGAATGATATGAAGCTCAATCCTGGACTGCTGACAAAACTCAATAAAATGCGTTTCAATTAATGCTTTTCCCACATTACATAAAAAAATATGGGTCGGTAGGGGGTCTTCACTAAGCACATTAAACAAGCTGGCGGCAGAGTCGGCGCAAAAAATATGCTTTTTATATTGCGCCAGGCTGACATATTTTAGCTGAGTATTGCCAGCGTCGACCAACAGCACTGATTTTTCAGTAACCACGCAGACTTACCTCGCCACCGTGAAAGCGGGTGATGCCATCTTCAGTTTCTACTAGCAACGCCCCGCTGGCATCGACACCGCGATCTACCCCGCAAAAGCGTTTTTCTCCCATCTGCAGCACAATCTTTTTATCAGCAAAGATATCCAGCGACTCCCAAATAGGCACATATCTGTCAAATCCATGGGCGGCAAACCCATCAAGATGCTCCCAAAGGGAAGCAATCACTTTCGCGGCCAGTTCGTTGCGGTCGGGTTCGCTGCCCAGCACGGCCGCTAAATCAGTATGTGGCTGACCCACATCGAACTCATCGGCCGGCACATAGACATTCAGGCCCACTCCAATTACACAATGGGCAGTGGCCCCGATTTGGCCTTCAACCTCAATCAAAATACCAGCCAGCTTTTTATGCCCTAGATAAATGTCGTTTGGCCATTTTACCTGAGCATCATCAACGCCCATGGTTTGTAATGCTTCACAAATGGCCACCCCTACTAATAGTGACAGCCCTGTCATGCTTTGATAGCCGTCCGGAAACGACCAATACATTGAAAATGTCAGGCTACCGCCAACCGGAGCCAGCCATTGCCGACCGTGACGTCCCCGCCCCGCGGTTTGAATCTCAGCCAGCACGGTATCACCGTTGGCCAGTTCTTCTCTGGAATTGGCGATACGTTTTTTCAGCTCTGAATTAGTCGACTCTAACACCGGTGCCACATTAATCACTGCCAGCCGGTTTTTATTCTGATGTTTTTTAATGTGCTCGGCATTTAATAAAGTAAACGGACGATTAAGGCGGTAGCCCTTGCCCTTTACTTTAAAAACATCCAGCCCCCAGTCAGAAAGCTGACTGATATGCCCCGCGACAGCGGTTCGCGATAAGCCCACCTGTTGCGCAATTACCTCACCAGAGTGAAACTGCCCATCTGCCAGGAGCGCCAGTATTTGCTGGCGAATTAATTTGGATGCTTGTTTCATAGCGTGGTCAGTCCATGTTTTGCAATCAAACGCACCTCAGGTTCCAGCTCAATGGCAAACCGTTGTTTCACTGAGCTGATTATTTGCCGTGCCATCTGTAAGACCTCCTCGCCACAGGCGTTACCCAGATTGGTCAATACCAACGGCTGAGTAGGATGACAGCGCACCTCACCCAGCGTTTTGCCTTTAAATCCAAGCTTATCAATTAACCAGGCTGCCGGAACTTTCATACGATGGTCGTCGACTTTGTAAGCGGGAAGCCCAGGGTGGATGTTTAGTAATTGTTCATATTGCCCAAGCCCAATAATGGGGTTTTTGAAAAAGCTTCCGGCGTTGCCAAGCACAGCGGGATCCGGCAACTTTTTTTGCCGTACCCGTATAACTTCATCATAAATATCCTGAGGCCCAGGGTTATTTAACGCTGCCAGCTCACCATAGGTGGTCACTGGCGTATAATTTGTGGGCAATTTAAAGTTTACCTGAGTAATAACCACTTTACCGGCCAGGCTATGTTTGAAGATACTGTCACGGTAGCCAAACTGACATTGCTCATGAGTTAATTGCTGAGTTTCAAAGGTAGCCAGATTGATGCATTCAACTGATTCGATAAAATCGGCAACTTCTATCCCATAGGCACCGATGTTTTGAATAGGGCAGGCACCGACTGAGCCAGGGATCAGCGCCAGGTTTTCCATGCCGTGATAACCGTTTTCTAGGGCATAGGTCACCAGTTTGTGCCAGTTTTCACCTGCGCCTACCTGTAAGTGCACAGCTGTTTCGGTGGTAGTACTGCTAATACCTTTAATTTTATTCACCAGTACAGTGCCGGCGAAGTCCTCAACAAATAAAGTATTGCTGCCCTCCCCTAATAAATAGTATCGAGAGGCATTATTAAGCGCTGCACGAAGCTGCTCGACATTTTCAAAAGCAATCAGCGATTCACAACAGCTGGAAAGATGAAACGAATGATAGGAGGAAAGACCAAGCACACCGGCACCTTTTGTAAAACAAAACTGCCGATATAGTAGGGGATGTGGCGCTAGATGAAAAGGTGAAGCGGTGGATTAACCCCAACCGCCAAATGTCTTATTCTTTAGCGATGCAACGAAGATTGAAATTTTTGATAAGCATTCAGTGCTTCTTTATCGGTCACATTCAGCAGGACCTTATTTAGTACCCCGGCCTGAGAAGCTTCGCTTTGTTCAATAATTTTTAAAACCCGGGTGTATCGCTGGGTTACCGATTCTTTCGCTAAAATTAGAAGAGAGGTATCGACATATTGACCGACCGTTTTTTCTATCTTAATACGGTAGGTCTTATAAGCGTCCTTATTAAATCTGACCTCAGTCACCTTCGAGCGATCAGCGTATGTAGTGGTCAACTAATACCGGACAGTATTTTAGGTCGACTTTCTGCTTTGGCAGGGACCAACCCTTCATTAAAACTGTGCGGCCGTTGCCAGTTATAATACTCCATCAGGTAGTAACTGATATCCTTTGCCGCTTCTTGTTTGGAGACATAACCCGTAGAAGGAACCCATTCGGTTTTTAGACTACGAAAGAGCCTTTCCATGGGGGCGTTGACGCTCCTATGTCAAGCTATCACGTTAGTATGGATAGATCGGATACCATTATCGGGTAAAGCTCTCTAGCAATGTAGCGTTTGAGACATCGTTGGATCTCTTTAATTGATTTACCCTCAGCTGTTCGCTTAGCCGCATAAACCCTCGTCCTTGGGTCACTTCGCATCCTAATGAGGGCTACTGTCCATAGCGCATTATTAGCATCCCTTGAGCCGCCTCGGTTAAGACGATGACGTTGAGTTTTACCTGATGATGCTTCTAGCGGATTTACACCACACAGCGCCGCAAATGAAGACTCTTTATGAAGCCGGGTCGGATTATCACCGGCTGTGACCATGAGAGTTGCAGCGACGTATGGGCCAACACCAAATTGTTCAAGTAAGTGGCAGGCTGTTGATTTTGTCAGCTCTGTCAGACGTTTTCCTATTAGTCTGAGTTCTTCAGTTAGCCTAAGCCAACGATCGGCTAGTAGATTGAGCATTGCCGCTAAAGTTCTTAACCGCACATCACTGTCGTTGCTCTGAATTTGTTTACAAGCAGCTATACATAGACGGGTCGATGGGACATAACATGCTACCCTAACTTGCTCAGGGGCTGTGACTAGAAGCGCTCTGATTTGATTGATGGCCTGAGTACGGGCTTTAACAGCGCTTTTCCGGGCGACAACAAGATACCTCAAGGCTTCGACAATTCCATCATGTGACTTAGGGATGGCTGTTGACTCATTCGCCAGGACTGAGCGCGCTGCATTCTCAGCGTCAGTGGGATCTGATTTTCCTCTGAGTCGACGTTTCGCCCTGTTTGGCCGATTGACTTCAAAGACTTTCAAACCCTTTTCCTCTAGGAACTTGCAAAGACCAGCACCGTAAGTGCCGGTTCCCTCCAGTCCAGCCTGTCTAATATTTCCAAATGATTTTGCCCAGTTGAAAAGCTTCTCATATCCAATATAACAGACCGGAAACTCCTGCGTATCGACAACCTTACCAATATTATCAATTAGAACAGCAACATGGCTAGTAAGGTGAGTATCAACTCCGAGGGTGAGTTGATTATTTAAATGATCACGGTTCATCAGTTTTTCCTCAGTAAACCAGCCACCGGACTGGACACTGAAGATGCAAAACAATGCTCCTATTAGGTCACGGATACTGGAATGATCCCAACTTTAACTGACGAGCAATAATCGACAGGTCAACACAAAGACACAAGGTCAATCCCAGCACGGGTCAGATTATTACTGTCAGCACTGGTAAGTATAATCTCTGTATCCCAGCAATTTCCTCGCCGACTCATGCTCTGAACCATACGATAACGCCATAACCTTTGTCTAACGTTACGGCTGCCATACTGGCTACCCTGGTCACTATGGAACATGATGTTTTGTGGCCTGCCTCGCTGTTCATAGGCCATTGCCAATGCTTTTATTGCCAACTCGGCATCAGGCTTTGCAGATAATGCCCAACCCACTACGCGCCGTTTGTGGAGATCTAATACTACAGCCAGATAGTGCCATCGGCTTCCGGCCCAGATATAAGTGATATCGCCACACCACACGGTATTCGGTGTCACCACGTCAAATTCACGCTTCAGTACATTGGGTATATCTGGCCTTTCAACCGTTGCCGTTTTATAGGCATGGGAACCCGGTTGTTTAGATATCAAGCCCAGCTCTTTCATTAACCGACGTACTTTGAAACGACCAATAGTATAGCCATCTTCCTGCAACATGAGCATGATGCTACGACTGCCTGCTGAGCTACGACTGTCGCGAAACAGCTCATTCACCTTAATACGTAATGTTGTTCGCTCTACGTCAATTTTGCTACGGCGTTGTCGTTGCTCATAATAACTGCTGGATGCTACATCAAATACGTCACAGACCGTCTCAATGGCTTCCTGCTCTCCCAATTGGTCTATTAATGCGTACGTTCGAGTTCGTCCGACATCAAGAGAGCTGTAGCCTTTTTTAGTATGCGTTTTTCAGTTTCAAGTCGCTTAATACGAGCTTCCAGCTCTTGGATCTTTTGTTGTTCAGGGGTTAACGCTTTGGACTTAGGCGTATTGCCTTGATGCTCTCCCTGTAATTGCTTTATCCACCGACGAATGGCAGTTTCACCAACATCCAGGGCCCTTGAGGCTTCAGATACTGAGTAACCTTCCTCGATGACCAGATTTGCAGCTTCCAGTTTGAACTCTGTCGAAAACGAACGACGTTGTTTTTTCATTAAACACCTCTTCTAAGGCGGTAACTTTACCACCTAAATTGGTGTCCGGGATCATTAGACCACTACACCCAGCACCAGGGATGGGTGAGGCTCCGGTTTGCAACGCAAATTTAAGGTGACTTAACGTCACCTTAAAAGGAACGAACGGGCGTACAGGAAGTACGCCCTGGCACTAACCAACATGGATGTTTCCGAATGCAATGACTCAACTACACGATGGGTTGGGTTACCGTTGAAGTAGCATCGCAGGATGCTGCTTCTTAAAACAAAAAACCCCGCATGCGCGGGGTTCTTTGTTTTCGAATGAGGAGCTCCGTAGCCGGCAAGGGCCAGTGTGCTACTCTCACATGGGGGTAAATCACGCCAGGGCGAGGATTAAGTATCCTCGTCAGTGATTTACGGCTCGCCAAGGAGGGCGAGACTGGTGGCAGCACCAGGGATGGGTGAGGCTCCGGTTTGCAACGCAAATTTAAGGTGACTTAACGTCACCTTAAAAGGTACGAACGCGAGCATAGGAAGTGCGAGCTGGCACTACGCCACATGGAAGTGTACGCCTGCATCAGCCCCAGCTAGAGTAAAGTATCAACACTATTTAGGATGCTGCGCATATACGAAAAAGCCCACTCAAATGAGTGGGCTTTTTCGTGTAATGAGGAGCTTGGCGGTGTGCTACTCTCACATGGGGAATCCCCACACTACCATCGCCGCTAACGTGTTTCACTTCTGAGTTCGGAATGGGATCAGGTGGTGCCACGTCGCTATGGCCGCCAAGCAAAAAAGGTTGTTACCGGCTGCGCCGATAACATAACAATTTGGGAAATCTGATATTCAATCAATCACTGAGTAACATGCTACTCTGACTTACACTTTCAATATTTAGCTTGTCTTCTTTACAACCCTGAGCTTTACCTCCTCTTTAGCGAGGATAAGATTTGTCAGCAAGCTCGCAGCTTGCGATAAGCAAATCTTTACGACCACTTGCAACGCAAGTGCTTGTAGGTAAAAAGCCGCTTCGGGTTGTATGGTTAAGCCTTTCGGGCAATTAGTACAGGTTAGCTTAACGCCTTACAACGCTTCCACACCCTGCCTATCAACGTTGTCGTCTTCAACAACCCTTCCAGACCTTAAAGGTCAGGGATGACTCATCTTGGGTTCGGCTTCCCGCTTAGATGCTTTCAGCGGTTATCCGTTCCGAACGTAGCTACCGGGCAATGCTATTGGCATAACAACCCGAACACCAGCGGTTCGTCCACTCCGGTCCTCTCGTACTAGGAGCAGCTCCCCTCAATCATCCAACGCCCACACCAGATAGGGACCGAACTGTCTCACGACGTTCTAAACCCAGCTCGCGTACCACTTTAAATGGCGAACAGCCATACCCTTGGGACCGACTTCAGCCCCAGGATGTGATGAGCCGACATCGAGGTGCCAAACACCGCCGTCGATATGAACTCTTGGGCGGTATCAGCCTGTTATCCCCGGAGTACCTTTTATCCGTTGAGCGATGGCCCTTCCATACAGAACCACCGGATCACTATGACCTACTTTCGTACCTGCTCGACGTGTCTGTCTCGCAGTTAAGCTAGCTTATGCCATTGCACTAACCTCACGATGTCCGACCGTGATTAGCTAACCTTCGTGCTCCTCCGTTACTATTTGGGAGGAGACCGCCCCAGTCAAACTACCCACCAGACACTGTCCACAATCCCGATAAGGGACCTATGTTAGAACATCAAACATACCAGGGTGGTATTTCAAGGTCGGCTCCACGCAAACTGGCGTCTGCGATTCAAAGCCTCCCACCTATCCTACACAAGTAGGTTCAATGTTCAGTGCCAAGCTGTAGTAAAGGTTCACGGGGTCTTTCCGTCTAGGTGCGGGTACACAGCATCTTCACTGCGATTTCAATTTCACTGAGTCTCGGGTGGAGACAGCGTGGCCATGGTTACACCATTCGTGCAGGTCGGAACTTACCCGACAAGGAATTTCGCTACCTTAGGACCGTTATAGTTACGGCCGCCGTTTACCGGGGCTTCGATCAAGAACTTCGCTTACGCTAATCCCATCAATTAACCTTCCGGCACCGGGCAGGTGTCACACCCTATACGTCCTCTTTCGAGTTTGCAGAGTGCTGTGTTTTTAATAAACAGTCCCAGCCACCTGGTCACTGCGGCCCTCATCAGCTCAAGAAGCAAGTTCTATCACCAACAAGGGCGTACCTTCTCCCGAAGTTACGGTACTATTTTGCCGAGTTCCTTCACCCGAGTTCTCTCAAGCGCCTTAGTATTCTCTACCTGACCACCTGTGTCGGTTTGGGGTACGGTTCACATAATCATACGTTTAGAAGCTTTTCCTGGAAGCATGGCATCAACAACTTCACTCCCTTAGGAGCTCGTCTCGTGTCTCGGCCTTGAAGAACCGGATTTACCTAATTCTTCAGCCTACTCACTTTCACCTGGGCTACCAACGCCAGGCTTGCTTAGCCTTCTCCGTCCCTCCATCACTGATTATACAAGTACGGGAATATTAACCCGTTTCCCATCGACTACGCGTTTCCGCCTCGCCTTAGGGGCCGACTTACCCTGCCCTGATTAGCATGGGACAGGAAACCTTGGTCTTCCGGCGTGGGGGTTTTTCACCCCCATTATCGTTACTCATGTCAGCATTCGCACTTGTGATATGTCCAGCAAACCTCTCGGTTCACCTTCATCCACTTACACAACGCTCCCCTACCCAGAGGACATCCTGAATGCTACTTCTTCGTTCTTTATCTTCACCACCTTGTGATGAACGCTTTACCAGCGGCTGGCTTTGCCAGGTCGCTGTTAGCTTAAATAGCATTGAGTGATGTCCTCTGCCGCAGCTTCGGTATATTGCTTAGCCCCGTTACATCTTCCGCGCAGGCCGACTCGACTAGTGAGCTATTACGCTTTCTTTAAAGGATGGCTGCTTCTAAGCCAACCTCCTAGCTGTCTGTGCCTTCCCACATCGTTTCCCACTTAGCAATATTTAGGGACCTTAGCTGGCGGTCTGGGTTGTTTCCCTCTCCACGACGGACGTTAGCACCCGCCGTGTGTCTCCCGGATAGTTCTCATCGGTATTCGGAGTTTGCAAAGGGTTGGTAAGTCGGGATGACCCCCTAGCCTTAACAGTGCTCTACCCCCAATGGAATTCGTCCGAGGCTCTACCTAAATAGATTTCGGGGAGAACCAGCTATCTCCCGGTTTGATTGGCCTTTCACCCCCAGCCACAAGTCATCCCCTGACTTTTCAACGTCAGTGGGTTCGGTCCTCCAGTTGATGTTACTCAACCTTCAACCTGCTCATGGCTAGATCACCGGGTTTCGGGTCTATACCTGGCAACTCAACGCGCAGTTAACACTCGCTTTCGCTACGGCTCCGCTATTCGCTTAACCTTGCTACCAAATATAAGTCGCTGACCCATTATACAAAAGGTACGCAGTCACCCCATCACTAAGCACCCTGCTTGATTGGTGGCGGTTTACCGTTGGCTGCTTCGCAGGTCAACGTTAATCGTCATATCAAGGGTTAGCACTTTGTGAGTCACATCACTAAAGGCACTTAGTGATGGGGCTCCCACTGCTTGTACGTATACGGTTTCAGGTTCTATTTCACTCCCCTCACAGGGGTTCTTTTCGCCTTTCCCTCACGGTACTGGTTCACTATCGGTCAGTTAGGAGTATTTAGCCTTGGAGGATGGTCCCCCCATATTCAGTCAAGATAACACGTGTCCCGACCTACTCGATTTCACATTTAATTCGTTGTCGTGTACGGGCTATCACCCGGTATCGCGCCACTTCCCAGAGGCTTCCACTAACTTATAAAATGCTTAAGGGCTAATCCCCGTTCGCTCGCCGCTACTAGGGGAATCTCGGTTGATTTCTTTTCCTAAGGGTACTTAGATGTTTCAGTTCCCCTCGTTCGCCTCTTATAGCTATGTATTCACTATAAGATACCTGTAAACAGGTGGGTTTCCCCATTCGGACATCTGTGGCTCAAATGCATTTTGTCAGCTCACCACAGCTTTTCGCAGACTTACACGTCCTTCATCGCCTCTAACTGCCAAGGCATCCACCGTATACGCTTTGTCACTTAACCATACAACCCCAAGCAGCCTTTTGACTTCTGCGTTAGGCGGTGAGTTAACACCTGCTGTATGATGACAAGCTAATCGATAAATTGCCTTGCTATCTCATTGACAATCGGACTTGCCGATTGGCACGCTTTTCAGCGCTTTTCGATAACAAGTAATTTAAGTCAAGTAGAGTAGCTTACTTGAAAGAACATCTTTCGATATTCAATCTCAGTTACTCAATTTTGATTGATTACTAATTAATATCAGCTTTCCAAATTGTTAAAGAACGTTGGGTATTTCCTGCTCAAAGCAGTACTTTTATCCTTAGGGTAAAAAACCCTAATCAATGCTTACTGAAACAGTAAATATTCATTAGGATTCCGGTCTTCCTGGCAACCAGTTTTTTTTCGCATTTCTTCTCTGATTGAGGCATCGGATTGCGTAGTGTGCAAGCAGCACATAAGCAATTCGATAACGAAAAGCAGGGAAGAAATGGTAGGCTTGGGCAGACTTGAACTGCCGACCTCACCCTTATCAGGGGTGCGCTCTAACCAGCTGAGCTACAAGCCTGTTCTAGCTTTTCGCTTTGCCTTGACTGAGCACCTTGGTTTCATCGCTTGTCAGTCACATACGTATGTATGCTCCTTCCTCGCTCTTCAAGTCGGTACGCATTCAAACCAAATCGCTTCGCTATAACCTTCTTTCAGCAATCTGACTCATTTTGAATCAAATAACGGGCGGAAGTGGTGGAGCTAAGCAGGATCGAACTGCTGACCTCCTGAATGCAAATCAGGCGCTCTCCCAGCTGAGCTATAGCCCCATAAAAACGGTCGTTCTTCTTTTCTATAACAAGACTATCTGTGTGGACACTACGCTAAGAGTGCTCGTCGATTCTTTTGGTAAGGAGGTGATCCAACCGCAGGTTCCCCTACGGTTACCTTGTTACGACTTCACCCCAGTCATGAAACACAAAGTGGTGATCGCACTCCCGAAGGTTATGCTAACCACTTCTTTTGCATCCCACTCCCATGGTGTGACGGGCGGTGTGTACAAGGCCCGGGAACGTATTCACCGCAGTATTCTGACCTGCGATTACTAGCGATTCCGACTTCACGGAGTCGAGTTGCAGACTCCGATCCGGACTACGACATTCTTTAAGGGGTCCGCTCCACATCACTGTCTCGCTTCCCTCTGTAAATGCCATTGTAGCACGTGTGTAGCCCTACACGTAAGGGCCATGATGACTTGACGTCGTCCCCACCTTCCT